>NZ_JAVYJC010000004.1:0-398832 GCF_032490475.1 Neglectibacter sp. CSJ-5
TTTACGGTCATGCTGCTGTCCCCTTTGGGTTTCCCCGCCAGGTTAGCCGTTGACCACAGGCCTGAAACCTCACACCTGCCGCTTGCTAAGCGGATTTACTCTGCCCCTTATGGGCGCACACACAATGTGATTGTGTATGCATTTGGTGTTCAAATGCGTGCTGATCACCGCCTGAAAATTCCCATGTAGAAGCCGATCTGCAAATTCCAGCCCGATTTGATGCGCCAGCTCCGGCGTCACTTCACTGGCGGCGAAGCTCTGCACCAGGTGGAATCCCTGCACACCTTGCTCCTTATGCCACATTTCTTTGACTCGGCACATATCTTCAAAGGCGTCTTCACAGGTGCAACCAAGAGCCGATTCGAGCAGATCCTGCTCCGTCTTATCCCGGTTGAGAGCATAGTCCACCGCACCTTGCAGGGAGTCTGCATTTTGCGAACGGGAGGTCTTGTTCTTATCGAGCGTATAATTGATGGCATTATCCAGGCGGTGGACGGGGATAACACTGGTATATGCTATGGCGCTTTTCTCCTTTCTGCGTTTTAAGCGCGGGCACCTTGGACGGGTTCATGTCCTGGCTATGTGCGCGAATTGCATCCAACCGCAGGTTGGCTACCAGTTCTCCTTTACTTCTTCCCAAACCTTACGGACAAGCTTCGTCATTTCCTCAATGCTCTGCGGACCGGCCTCCCCATAGGTGTTGGCTACCCTGGCGAGCTGGTTTGCGTTGTTGCAGAGCCCGGCCACCTTGTGGAGCAGATCTGCGTGGTGGTCGCAGGGCCTTGCACGCAGTTCTGCGCCCATGATGAGGGAACGCAGAAATTCCTCGCGCGGCAGGCCGCTCGTTTTCACCTGCGCCTCCAGATGCGCCAGCTCCTTTTTATTCAGGTGGAGAGGGATAATGTGGTTTCGTTTTCTCATATGGACTCCTCCTAACGTTCGGGCGCATTCCTTTTGCGTTTTCTCTTCTGGCTCGGCGCTTTTGCCGGGGGTTCATAATGGACAGGAACGCCCTGCAGCTTCAATCTGCCGCAGTCAGGGATAAACGCGGCGTGTTTGGCTTGATCGCCTCCGTCCGATCCCATAAGGATACCGTCCGTGCTGTTCTGCCCCTTAACCAGCGTGCAGTGCCAGCAGAGGCTGACCGGATCGAAACGCATCTTGTCGCTGCAATCAAACGGAAAGCTCTGGTCATCCATGAACCCGCTTTGCTCAAACTGCTGGAACTGCTCATCGGAAAGAACGACGACTTGTTCCACCTGAAAACTGTTCTTTCGCTCCGGTACAGGCCGCAGTAGATTCTTCCCATTCAGATCGTCAATATGGACAGGCCGATGGTAAAAAGCAGCGTGCTCCTGATAAATTTTCGGTTCTTCCAAGGCAATGCGTTCCTCAGGTACACCCCGCAGATCTACATTGCGATAATCCCTGCCGTAGCCAAGGTACAGGGTGTCTTTCCTCTGTGCGATCAACATATTTTCTGTTTTCCCCTCGGCCCGTACCATGAGGCAGCGGAACAGGCCGCCCGGATCGGCGTTCATAAGTTCCCGATTATCTTTGAGGAAGGGATATTCCGGAGAGACATTCTCCGAGAGCTTTTCAAAATTCTCTTTGTTCAGGACGATGACTTTCGTCACCTCAAAAACGCCGGGGACGTAGTTTACCTCGTTCCGGCGTAGGCTGTTCAGTGTTTTGGCGTTTGCCGCGAACGCGGCGTATTGCTTTTCTCGCAGTTATTTCACCTCTTACTTTTTGAACAAAATCGGCCGGTGCTGCTCATCGGGGGGAGGGGGAGCTCCCCGAGATGCGTTTGGATATCCAAACGCTATGCTTGCAAAACCAGTCACCGGCTGGCAAAGAAAAAAGCCGGAGCATTTCTGCTTCGACTTTTTGATATAGGATTTCGGTTCAATCCTGTTCATGAAATAGAGCCCGCATATAATTGGTTCGGCCGTCCAGAATACGGATTACCGAAACGGCGTCGTCTTCGACTCGATAAAAGACGATATACTTTCCGGATATCAGATACCGCAAATCCGTTTCACGGCCTACTTTTTCCGCAAGTGTTGCGCCCATTTGAGGCAGATCTTTTAAGCGGGAGCAACTCTCCAGGATCCTTGCAGCTATCCGATTTGCTGCAAGGGGATTTTTCAGCGTTTCACGGATGTATTCCTGCATTTTCCGGACATCGGCCCGCGCTTCCGGTGTATATCTCAGCTTCATCGGGTTTCTCCAAATTCAGCCAGCATTTCTTCCTCTGAAACCCAATCCGCATCAATGTGGACGGAATCTTCACCTTTTTTCAATTCAGCCATCAGAAGCGTGACGACCTGTTCCCGCAGAGCTTCTTTGCTGCTCTGCGTCACAAGAAAAGGCAGACCTTCCACGTTGATCGACTGCTGGATAAAAATATTAACAGCGTCGGTCAATGTCATGCCGCAGTTTGCGTAGATCTCCTCTGCGCGTTTCTTGACTTCTGGATTAATCCGCAT
This sequence comes from Neglectibacter sp. CSJ-5, assembly GCF_032490475.1. Classification (NCBI taxonomy): domain Bacteria; kingdom Bacillati; phylum Bacillota; class Clostridia; order Eubacteriales; family Oscillospiraceae; genus Neglectibacter; species Neglectibacter sp. CSJ-5. The sequence goes on from NZ_JAVYJC010000004.1 coordinate 2,493, forward strand.
TTGAAATGAACTGGTTTTAGGCATAGATGAAACATTCATATGTTCCTGCATGGCGATCCACTCCTTTCAAGTGTAGTATATCCCCAAAATACAGTTTTGTCAACACATTGTAACTACAAAAGACTAAACGCCGTGGGCTTCCTTGATCTTAATCAGACCGTCGAGAGTAGTGCAGATGAGATTTCGCTTTTCAGCGGCTCCAATTTCTGCGGACATACTATGGCTGATCTCATTCCCGCACACCACCAGCATGCGGCATCGGTCCAGCTTCTGGCGGGCTATGCTGTGAAAATCCCTCTTTTCGTCGGCGTCATCCGGCTGGAGGTACTGCGCTTCACTCAGCTTCGGGCAGATGGGGACGTATCCGAGTTCGTAAACCTTGCGGCAGTAGCGTCGGAGCAGATGAGGCGCAGCTTCGGCATCAGCGCAGATATAGGCAAATGCTTTTTCCATGATGCTTTTCCTTCCTATGAATATTGTAAGCGGCAGGGCTGGACGTCCACATGGACTTCCAGTCTGCCGCTTGGTTTCCTGTTGGTCATCCACGTGGACAACCACAGGATTATCTGGTGATTTCTTCCGTTTCGGTATGGGAGTCCAAAGCAAAACGAACCCGGTCGGAACCCAGTTTGTAATAGGCGTCGGTAACTTCGACGCCTACGGCTTCGTATCCTTCCAGTCTGGCGGCGAGGACGGTGGTTCCGGCTCCGCAAAAAGGATCGAGAATGCGCCCGCCCGGCACGCAGATTTTGACCAGATCCCGCATAAGCTGCAGAGGTTTCTCCGTGACGTGGATGCGGTTCTGCGGATTGGCGTAGCGGAATACGCCCGGCAGGCAGCCCACCGGGCGGTTCACCGGCATGGGGCCGTTGGATCCCCACACGACATATTCGCTCTGCTGGCGGAAACGTCCCTTTTGCGGGCGGCTGGTCATCTTATCCCAAACCACCGAGCCGCGCCAGATCCATCCGGCCCACTGCAGAGCGTCGGTGATGGACGGATACTGCCGCCAGTCGATAAACAGACAGATGGGCGCTCCCGGTTTGCAGGCTTTGCGCGCGTCGGACAACCATTCGGCCATCCATCTTGTCCAGCTTCTCTGGTCCCGGTTATCCCCGTCGAAATCCGGCAGGGCGTTTTTTGGATCCATGCTGCTGTATTTTTGGTTGGTGGTGCGGTTTTTCTCCGAGGGCTTCCAGCCGCCCGAAGCATAGGGCGGGTCGGTGATAAGGGCATCAAACACCTGCGGCTTGAATGCACGGATGATCTGCAGGGTATCCCCGTGCAGGATAGTCCAGCCGTCTCCGCCGCTGTGTGTAAGCGGTAAAACAGATTCGTCCATGACTTGTGCGAGCTCTTTCGTTTCGTTCAGAGGCATCTTCCTTTCATTGTTTGGTTATCGCTCCCTGTCGGAGCGCTTTTTCTGTTTTGTCAGATTTTTCTCCGACAATTCTGTTTCCACGTATTCGCTGATAATGCCCAGCGCTCTGCAATAGTCGCCGGATTGGAAGACGCGGCGGCGCATCTGTCCGGCCTGCTCCGCCTGCCCGTTCCTTTTGAGCAGGTCGGAGGCTTTGCTGAGAATGCAGAAAATATTTTTGTCCATGCCCGCCAGCGCCATTTTCGGACGTCTGGAGACGGGCTGCTCTTGGGGAGGCTCTGCGGGATGTACCGCTTCAACCTCAAATTCGAAGGGTTCTTCCCAAAAGTGAACGTACAGCACGCCGTCGCCGGTTCGGATTTCCTGTTGCTCGAAACCCTCGCCCCAGCCGTCGGAAAACTGTCCTTTCAGGTAATCCTGCAAGTCTTCCATTTCTGTTTCAGTGAGAGGCGCTTCCAGCCGAACCGTAGTGCATCCCGTGAGTTCTCCGTTTCGTATTTCCACCGACGGGATGGCGCTGAGTACCTTCGCTTTGACTTCGTGGTTTCGGCGCTCGTCAAAATAGAGCATCAGGTTCCCGCCGTCCGCGCTGTTGCGCTGGTCGATGGCATCCCGAATGCGATCTTCGTAGTAGACCATATCAACGCCTGAAAACAGCGTAGGATAATCGGCCACTCCGTTGTTCCAGCCGTATTCGTCCACGTCGTTTTTGTAAAAATCCCCGGTCAGCGGGGAATAGAGTTTCAGTGTGCTCTCTTTTTCTTCGATATTCTGATCTCCTTTCTAACGGGAGCAGGTCGCCCTCTGACGGGCGGCCTGCTTCTCGTATCGCTCTTTTGTCAGGTCGGCATAATCGCAGCCTTCTTTTTCCGGCAGGTTTTTCACAATGCGGTATCTGCCCTGATAGGCTTTCTCCAAACACGTAGCGGCCCATCTTCCGGCGAAGTCGTTGTTTGTGCAGATTTCGAGTTCTTCAATTTCTGGGTGACGCCCCAGAAAAGATTCCAATGCAAGCGGCTTTTTGAAAGAAAAGGAACGTGACGGTTCTCCGTCTTTCGGTGCGCTGATCCCGCCAAGGGACAGCCGCCATTTATCCGCAGACCCTTCCAGCGTCAGGTGCGCGAGGGTTTCGATGGCGGCTTCATACACAGCCAGCCGGTTGGTTTTTCCCTTGGGCGGAAGGCAGAAGCAATATTGCTTTTCGCTGCCGGATACCTCCGCCTTGAAAGGCTTTCCCTTGGTATAGGTACCCCGCAGGAAGGCGTACCGGGCAGTACCGGTTTCGTCCTTTCCCACGAACACGGCGTTGTGGTAGTCTGCGCTTTCATAGAGAATCCCCGCCCGGACGCAGGCTTCTATTACCTCACGGCTGATCCCCCGTTTCATGAGGTAGGCGAACACCCTGCGATTGTTTGCCGCTGCCGGAGACAGGGCGAATTCTTTTTTCTGTTCCGGCTGGGAAGGAGGCGGGATGTAGCTGGGGCTTTTTTCACAGAGAGCCAGCACCGCGTCCACAAACTTTACCCCTTCCACCTTGACAAGATAATCAAGGGCGGATTTGCCGCCGACGTCCCGGCTTTTCCAATGCCAGAAGCTGGTTTCTTCATTGATCTTGAAGCTGTCGTGTTCCCGGAGTTCAAATTCTCCCCGGCTATCGGTTTTGACCAGTTCTCCGGGCCGGTACCGCCGCAAAAACTCAATGGCGGTCATCTGTCTGGCGGCGATGATTTGTTCTTCCGTTACTCCGGGCATAGGGCTGCTCCTTTCCTGTTAAATAACAGCCGCCCGCAGGATTTTCGCCTGATCGGTGCGTTCCCACGGAAATTCCGGCTTTCCGAAATGTCCATAGGCGGCTGTCTGTGTGTATCTTGGCGTTAAAAGGTCAAGCTGGGAGATGATTTCTGCAGGCGTTAATCCAAATACGAAGCGCACCGCCTCCGCCAGACAATCGTCGGCGCAAACCGTGCCGGTGCCGAAGGTATCCACCTCCACCATGACCGGCTCGGCTTTGCCGATGGCATAGGCCAGCGCGACCTGACACTTTTCGCACAGCCCTGCCGCCACAAGGTTTTTGGCGATGTACCGCGCCATATATGCGCCGGAACGGTCCACCTTGGTGGGATCTTTACCGGAAAATGCGCCTCCGCCGTGCGGGGCGAACACGCCGTAGCTGTCCACCATGAGCTTTCGACCGGTGAGGCCGGTATCGGCTTCCGGGCCGCCCAAAACGAACCGCCCCGAAGGGGTCAGAAGGATTTTTGTGTCCTTGTCCGGAGGTAAAGCCTGCAGCGCCGGGGCGAGCACCTTGTCGGTGAGTTCCCAGCTAAGTTCATCCTCGGGTTTTTCCGGGCTGTGCTGGGCCGAAAGGACGACAGCGTCTAGCCGCAGAGGTTTTCCATCCTCGCCGTATTCTACAGTGACCTGCGCTTTTCCATCCGGGCGCAGGCCCCGTATCATCCCGGTTTTCCGGGCGGCAGAGAGGGCGCTGGTAAGACGGTGCGCCAGCACCACCGGCAGAGGCATCATCTGCGGCGTTTCCGAACAGGCATATCCCACCATGACGCCCTGATCTCCGGCCCCGAGTTGCAGGGCGGGCTGATCTTTGGAGAGATTTCTCCTGCGCTCTAACGAACAGCCCACTCCTGCGGCGATGTCCGAGCTTTGCCGGTGGAGGAGGCATTGGATGGAAAAAGAGGTAGGATCATATCCCGCCTTTCTAAAAACCGACTGCACAATGGAAGGGATATCCGGCTCGTACAAACTGGTGATCTCCCCGGCGACGATAACCTGTCCCTTGGTGGCCAGCACCTCGCAGGCCACACGGGAGAGGGCGTCGTGGGCGAGGCATTCATCCAGCACACGGTCCGCGATGATGTCGCACAGCTTATCCGGATGCCCTTCCGTCACCGATTCGGCGGTATAGTGTTGGTTCATCTGCTCACCTCACCTGCAGGGAAAAAGGCTTGAGGCTTTTTCCGATTTCTTCGTAGTCCTGAAAGTGCACTGCGCATCCAAGCAGATAGGAGACGGCTTCCTCCCAGTCCTTTAGGGAAAAACGCGTCTTGTCTTCCATACGATACAGATCCCCGAGAGCCGTCCACTTGAGATCCGGCTGCTGGGTCAGGTTGGAGACAAAGGTGCGGTGCTGTTTGGCCACTCGTGTTAAAAGTTCGATTTCTCTCAATGAATCCCTCCGATTCCACGTAAAATGAAAGCGGGGTATTTACCCCGCCCGCTCTTATGTGCTGCTATTTGTTCCTGCGGTTTCGCACGTGCAGGAAAACAAGACCGCCTATAATGACGGCGCATAAGCAGACTAAAATAATGGCTTTTGGCTCCATAGACAAATTTCCTCCCGATTACTTACACCGTTTGCTGCGGTGTTTTCTGATCATGAGTATTGTCACGATGCATCCGGTCGACAAAGCGGTTAAGCCCAAAGGCACGGCCGCGGACGAATGATCGCCGGTCTGCGGCATGTCGGGCGTCTCCGGCACAAGCCGGTTGTGCATCTCAACCGTTACGGTTTCTCCAGCTCGGACTTCTACAGTCCGGTCGTCCGGCAGGATGTATTTTTCAGCGTCCTCGCCGGCCATTTCGGATACGGTGTATTTGCCGACCCGAAGTTCAACGTGGATTTCGCCGTTCTCATCCGTCTGAAATTTCTGCGCATAGGGATTGCCCATGAAGTCTGCGCCGGTAATTTTGAAGGTGCGGCCCTCGATGCTGCCGTCGTCGGCGGTCTTTATCACTTTCAGGGAGCCGGTCTGCGCCCTGTTGAGGAATCCAACGCCGGCTTCGGTTTCAACCCGCACGACGACGCCGTTTTCAACAATGGAGAAGGGGTGGTACGCGTCGTCCTGTTCAAAGAATTCCGGGCCTTCTTTTTCGTGCAGAAGATAGTTTCCGCACGCAAGATCCTTCAGCTGGTAGAGGCCCGGCTCGGTTTCGGCCATTTCGCCCACGAGTCGATCAACGTCCGCATCGAACTTTCCGTTGTTGTCCACGTCGGCATAAATCTCAAAAACAGCGCCGGACAGTTTGTGGTCCGGGTAGTCGGCGTCCACCTTTGTGGTTTCGACAATGCCCCGGATGATCTGGTTTTCGATGGTGATCTCAATCGTCTGCCCGTCCTCGGTAATCTCCACCGGGAAGCGCTCCTCGCTCAATACGAAAGCTGCGGGCGGTGCGATCTCGCGAACCGACCAGTTACCTACCGGTACATTGTTGAATTCGAAATATCCGATTTCGTTGCTCTCGGCAACCATGAGGGCGGTTTTTTCGGTGAATTCGGTTTCGTCGGGCCGGAACAGGCCGATTACAGCCCCGTCCAGCTCGAAGCCGTCCTGATCCACCTTCCAGCCGGATATTTTGCCGCGCTTCAGCTTGTTTTCAATGGCTTCGCCGTCGTTGACGTCAATTTCAACGACAGCCACATCCTGACCGGCATATTCAAACACGACTGGATATTTCTCGTCGCTCAAAATGTAGTGATCGTCGGTGGCGATCTCCTTTACATACAGGGAAGCGCCGCAGGGCACGTCGGTTGTAAACGCGGCGTTTCCGTTTTCATCGACGCCGATCGTTTCGATAAGCCCGTCCGCTGGAATGGAGGTGCCGTCCGATGCGGTCAGCGCCTCGGCGGCAAACAGACCGAAAGTGACGGATTTCCATTCCTCATGCATGCCGATGGAAAAGACTTCATCCTGCTCAAGCAACTTTTTGAGACGGATTTCCACTTTCTGCCGGTCGTTGACAAACTCCACGCTCGCGGAGGTGATCTTCACTTCCTGCCCTGCATAGGACAAAACCACATTCTTGGGTTCCGGATCTTTTATCAGACCGTCCGGCGCAGTGCGTTCCAGCACCTGATATGGCCCCAGATACAACGGCGCCGAGGTGGCGGTCCCGTCAGGCCCTGTGGTCAGGGTGCCGGCCAGTTCGCCGGCTTTCAGGTGAACGGCGCCATCCGGGGTGACGATATCTTCCAGTACGATAATGTCATACACAGCGTCCGGCTGACCCTGCACTTCGTACTGGGGCTGATACATCCCGTCGGATTCCGCTGCATGGCTGAATACTTCGCCTTTTTTGGAAACCGTGATGGTGCCTTTCTGTGCGGCGTTGTATTTACAAACTGTAATGATGTCCTGCGTGCCGTCTACCACAAAAGGTACCGGCCTGTCGCTCAGCACATATCCCCACGGACTCTGCTGCTCGACCAGCTCAAAATTGCCGGAAGACATGGATTCAGGCAGCATAAGCGTTCCCGTCGCGTCTGTTACGAAGGTGTCGATGTCCATTGGCGTGGGATAATTGACGTGCTGCACCACCCATTCATCGGTATCGGTATTGCGGATTTTAAATGCGGCGCCTGCAAGCGGAATGATCTTTCCACTTTCAATATCCCGCTTTTCAATTAGGATGAGGGAGGTAAAAGAGGGGTTGTTTAGGATATAGTAGTAGGTCTTGCCGTGCTCGGAGATGAACACCGTGAAGTCCGGGACGAATTTCTGTCCGTCCTCGCCCTTGGACTGATGCACCACATACAGGCCGTGCGGGAGATCTTTGGACCGTGCGAAACCGTTGGAATCTGTGCGAAGGATATCCCGTTCGGATTCTCCGGCGTTCTCATAGCTGCCGGCGCTTGCGAGATAGACCTGGAATTCCGCGCCTTCTTCCGGCTGCTCAATCTGATCGGAGTTCCCATCGTCTGCAGGCCGGTCTGTGTGTTTGGTGATGGCGATGCTGCCGAGAACAACGTCTTCCGTGACGGTTATCGGGATGCTGTTGTTCTCCAGCGTGAAATTCCCCGGTTCGGCGCCTACGGGATAGACAGTTTTATCCAGCAGATACCCTTCGCTGGGGGTGATTTCGCGGAGACTGAAATCCGTGCCGCATGGATACATTTTCGTCGTAAACCTGCCTCCGTTTTCCGTAGTGTAGGTATCCAGCAGGGTTTCACCTTTATACAGGCCGTAAACCGCGCCGTCCAACGAGGCTTCGCCCTGGGCTTCTCCGGTCGCAGCGTCCACTTTCTTCACCTCTACGGTAAACTTTTTCAGAATATTGGAAAAGCTCACGCTCGAGACCCGGCCGGGGAAAACCTCAACCTGCTGAGACGCGGGTTGTACGTATTTGTCCGGCGTTTGCTCGGTCACGGTGTATGTTCCCGCCTGGAGGCCGTCCACCTCGATTATGCCGTCCGGACCGGTCACAACGTCCCGATCTATGCCGTTGCCGGAGATATGAAAGGGGATTCCCGAAACCTGCCCGTCTTCGGAGGTTTTCACGATTTTCAGATATCCGGCGGACTCGCAGGATACCGCGATGTATGCGCTGACTGTATCGGAAGCATTCCAGCCCGTCGCGATATTCTGGCGGCTGGGATCTTTGTTTTGCCAGCAGATAACCGCGCCGGGGCCGCCCTCGGTTTCACAGTTTGCCCGCAGGCGGATGGTTTCCGACAGAGAGGCGTCTGCGGAAATGGTCAGCGTGTTCCCGCTCTGGTCAAAAGTCAGGCCGTCGCCGGACCACCGGTATCTGGAGAGCGCGCCGTTCGAGTCCGTGACTGCAGCGGTATACTTTGTCCCATCCCATTTCAATTCGATGGGAACGGCGCTTTCTGCATTCTCGGCGGCAAAGCTCGGAAGAACATACTTGCTCTCCACGGCTTCAACCAGAGATCGGTAAAACGATTTGGCTTCTGCCGGATCAGCCGTGTACTCCAGACAGGTCAGGACGTCCTTTGCCGCCTGAGGGGATCCGAAACCGCCTTCGAGAATCTCCCAGATCAGGATCTGTGTCGCGGCATACCGGGCGTTTTCCTCTGCGGAATCAATTCTTCCGTCTTCAGCCTTGAATCCAAAAGTCAGCGCATCGCCGACCAGACGCAAATGCTGGGAATCCGGAAGCAAATCCTCTACGTTTTCGTAATCTTCCGGATAGTTCACCTCTACGCCGAGCTCAATGCAATAGGCGGTATCCCGGCTGCCGTCCGGATATTCCATCATTTTGTTCATGAGAGTCCCGATTTCTCCGAAGGTATCGGTGGCCGGCGCGTCGGTGAACACATTGATGTCGCCGGTGGAAATCAACGTTCCTTTTGTCTGATGCGCGGCCTGCAGGGAGACGCCGTTTTCCGGAAGAAGTGTATATTCTGCCTCAGCGGTTTTCTTTTTCAGCGGCGCGTCCTGCGTTTCCGGTGCGGATTCACCGGAAACTGTTTCGGATTCCTCCGGAGAAAGGGGTTCCTGCGAACCCTGTAGGAACTTCATGGGATCGACGCACCCGTCTGCCGTCCGCACTTCCAGATGCAGGTGCGGGCCGGTAGAATTGCCCGTTGTGCCGGATTTGCCGATCTCAGAGCCTTTTTCCACCGCGTCTCCGGGGGAAACGGAAATCTCGCTCAAATGCGCATACAGGGTTGAGTTCCCGTCCGCGTGGGAAAGCATGACCATATTGCCGTAGCTCTGGTCGCCGTCCATGGTGACGCCGTCCCATACCTGTGTGTGGACGACCGTCCCGCTTTCTGCGGCAAGGACCGGGGTTCCTTCTTCTATAGCGATATCCAGTGCCTGGTGTTCGTCCGAAGAATACCCCTGGGTTATGGCCCCGCTGCTGGGCAGCGGCCATGCGTAGGGAGCGTTCAACTGTGAAGGATCCGCAGTTCCTTCAGCTGCCCATGCGCTCAGCGGGATGCAGCAGGTCAGCATCAGCGCAGCCAGCAGCAGAGACAGCAATCGCCTTGTCTTTTTCATAATAATCACCATTCCTTATTTTTTGTGCCGGTCGGCGAAGCCGATTGCCGCTTTGTTCGTTGCGGCAAAGGCACAAATCGTGTGTGAAAAAGTATTTTTCACACGATTCTCCTTTACTGTAAATAAAAAAAGGCCCCCGCGGGATGGAGAGAAAATCTCTGTCCCACGGGGGCCGATGCTGAAATTATCGTTCTTCGCCGTTTTTTTGGCGGCGTTGATTTCTATGGGGATCTGCTTTTTGAGGCAGTTCCCGCTGGGTGATCCAGATCGCTTCCAGAATAGAAGCGATTTTGATCCCGTTTTGCCGGCAGCCATCGAGGATGCCTTCCAGATAGGCTTTGGAGGGCATGGCAGGCGTTTCCTTATACGGGCTGTTCATGGAGTAGGCCATAACCTCCAGCTTCTGACCGTTTCGACCGGTCACGGTGACAGGCGCCTTACCGTACAGATATGGAAAACCCTCGTAATGGTCCAGACGCCGTTCATCCCGTTCGGAGATGCGCCAGAGGACGCCGTCCACGAAGCTGTCCGGTTCCGGCAGGACGGTGGCAACGCCGACCCCGCCGCCGTTTTCACGGAAAGCAAGGCGGTATCCTTCCAGCCGGACGCTGCCTGCCACTTCCGCATCAGGGCAGCGGAACGCCATCTGGTTCCGGTTCATATTGCTACCATAAGCAAAATACAGCAGCGTGCCGCTGTGCCCGCTTCGCGCATCATGGCGTTCTTTTTGCCCGCACTGAAAATCCGGCTGTTCGGTTGGCTTTTTGAAATTTCCGATTTTGATCACTTCCTATCGTTCCTGATTGCGGCGGTTCTGCAGGCTGGGGTACTGCGTTTTGTCATACCGCCATGCTCGGTCGCCCGGCAGATTCGAGAGCAGGTGTTCCCGCACATTCTTGTACTCCGGCCCGATGAGGCCCAGCCGCAAAAGAAAGGTGCGGAAGGTAAAGGCCGGGTTTTCGCTGATCTCGGTTTTTCGCATCACTGTCCGGCTCTGGTTGATCGCCTGTGCGGAGATCGCCAGCGCCAGCGTGATATTTGCCCGTACCTTGCCTGCATGAAGCGTGCTCTCGAAGCAGCGCCATTCCAATGTGCCGCGATAAAACACGGAATGGAGGTTCAGGGCGTAATACCGGGTCCAGTTGTAATGCTCATCGCTTTCGTCTGAGCCCTCATACCATTCCCGCTTTAAACGCTCCATGGTCGTGTTCGCGGGCAGCTTGCGGATTTTCTCGAGCATGGGTTCCCGCACTTTCTGACACCAGCGCTCTACCCGGCGTTCATTGACATTGAGGGCCTTGAACAGGATGTCCTCTTTGGAATACATGATGGAAAGGGCGTTTTTCAGGCTCCGCGGCGTATGCCGGGATGCGTCCACATGGACATGCATTCCGCAGCTCTCATTGACCACCGCGCCGGCGCGGCGGAGTGCGCGGACAACTTCCTGAAGCTTCCCGAGTTCACTGTACTCCAGCTTGGGGGAATTCATTTCCACTTTGTAGACGCCGTCGCCGGTGGGGACCTGCTGCAGGCCGAGCCTGCGAGAGCCGCGGATGCTGGCGTCGTAGACAAACCGCCATGCCTTGCCTTCGCGGTCCATCACTTCCCATGGGTCGTAGGTGCGGGACTCGTGCGTCTGGCGGGCAGTGGCGCCGAACAAAGCGGCTGCGGCTTCCGCTGCCTGCCGGCGGGTTATGCCGGTCATCTCGATCTCACAACCGAAGTATTGGTCTTTTAAGTCAATCGGCGGCTGTCACCTCCCGGTGGGCGGCGGCCAGCCGTTTCCCGATCGCTTCCACAACCGTGACGGTGACGCCGTTTCCCGCCTGTTTGTACAGCTGCGTGTCGGCGTGGAGGGGCAGCACCTTTTCGATGCGCTCATCCCGCCAGCCCTGCAGCCGCAGGCATTCCCTCGGCGTCAGTCGGCGGATGCGCCGGCCGTCCCAAACGCCGGATGCTTCCCGTTTGTGCCTGTGCAGGCCGCTGTCCTGCTTTGCTGTGAGACAGCGGGAATACGCCGTGAATTTCGGATCTTCATTCAGATCCACAAAGCATGGAACGCCAGGCTCGCAGCTTATGGGAAGTGAATTTTGCTTGAAATCAGCCAACCGGACATTGGCTCCGGCATATGTCGCTTTATGTTTGTTTCCGAGGCCGCTCTCTGCGGATGGGCCGACAGCATACAGACCGGTTTTCCCGCCGAAGCCGCCCGGCTGCGCCGAAAGGGTGCAGCTTACGCCTTCCGGGGCGTAGACTCTCTCGCCCTGAGCTCCGGGAAGGACTTGCACAAGAGATGTTTCTGCTGCTCCGGTGAAAGGAAATACTTTTCCCCGGCATCGCTCGTCAAGATATCCGATAAGGTACACCCTGCGGCGAGACTGGGGGACATGGAAATCCTTGCTGTTAAGCACCTGCCATTCCAAACCATACCCCAGTCCGTCCAGCGTATGGAGGATGGCCGCAAACGTCCGGCCCCCGTCATGGTTAAGCAGTCCGAGAACATTTTCAAGCAGCAGATATGCAGGCCTTTTTTCTGCAGCCAGCCGGGCAATTTCAAAGAACAGCGTACCTCTCGGGTCTTTGAATCCGCCCCGCCTTCCAGAAATTGAAAAAGACTGGCATGGAAATCCGCCGCACAGCAGGTCGAAGTCCGGCATTTCTTTGGGATCGGCTTTTCGGATATCTTCACAGAACCACTCTCCCTCTGTATCGAACAGCGCCCGATAGCTTTGATCGGCATATTTGTCGATTTCACAATGGCCCATACAGGTAAAACCTCCGGCGCGGCTGAGCCCTTCCCGGAACCCGCCGATGCCGGAGAACAGGTCGATATACGTTATAGCTTTGGGCATCACGCTCCTTATTTCTGTTTTCGATGCATGCTGCTACACAATCAACCGGCATCCCTCCTTTCAAATGGTAAAAGATCTATTATATGAAAACAGCCCCGCAGGATGCTGAGGCTGAACCTCAGTCCTGCGGGGCTGCTGTTGCTTCTACGCGAGCTCTCCTTCGGCGTCATCCTCTGTGGACGGAACTTCGCTATTCTGCGCGTTGCCATCCGCATCGGGATCGCGGCATTCTGCGGCTTCCGGGCCGCTTTCAGCCTGCTCCTGCTGACTCTCATGCGCAGCGGCTCTGGCGGCCTCGAATTCTTCTTCGGCTTCCTCCAGCGCCTGCTCGATCAGGCTGATCACGAATTCCTTTTGTGTCAGGCGGCGGTGATAGGTTTTCTCGTACAGGACAAGGTATTCCTTTATCCTCTGGAACAATTCCCCGCTTACCTGAAATGCCAGTGTTTTTCCTTTTTCCGTCATGTTGACTTCTCCTTTCTGATAGTGCTCTCGAATGACCATTTCGATGAATTTGCTCATGGTGCTTTCCGTCTCCCGGATTTCCTCGCTGATCTGATTGTGCAGATCCAGCGGGATTTTGCAGGTGAGGCCCTTGGTTTCCATACGCCGCCGCTCCTTTCGTTTTCGCTCTCTTTCGGGCAACACAAGCATACCGGAAAGGCCCGGACAAAGCTATCATCAGGACCAACAACCTTTCAGCCAAAGCAGGGCCGACAAACGTTACAACCAATAAAGGCCGCGTTTGCAGTCAGTCTTCTCCAAGCAGGGAACCGAGAAAGCCCATCATCTCCGGTGGGATCGCTTCTTCCGGCTGCTGTACGGGCTGGGCAGGAACAGATTGAAGTTCTTCCCGCAGCACCCGCCGCAGAGTAGATTCCAAAGCTTCCTTTTCTTCATGTTCCAGAATTGCCTGCACCAGAAAGGCGTTTTTCCGCCCTTCCGGCACAGCCTGCAGAATTTCCCATGCTTTGCGGTGCGCCTTGTTCCGGAGGTTGGGGCGGAAGCCGAATAAGGGCCTGCTCATCCGTTGCCCAAACGGCCCGCAAACTGCCCCAAAATGCGCTCGAATCCTTCGGCGTTTACCTTGTCGTCCGGGAGGGCAAAAACCCGACACAGGCCGTCCTGGGGGCTCACGTTGCTTTTGACCACCGCCGCGCCGCCGCCCAGCATCACGACCGGGATGGCCTTGAGGTCAAATCCCGATTCCATGGCTGCGGAAAGAAGGCGCTCCGTGTAGATTCGCCCCTGCTTCCGGATGATGCTCCGTGCATCCTCGTCCATGCTGCAGGGCTTTCCGGCCAGAACACGCTCTACCTGCGCATCGGTGACGGACAGTCCAATGTCCCGGCGGATTTGCTCTTTTGTTTCATCCATGCAGCGGATCATGCCGAGTTCCAGACTGCGACATGTGGAAGCGTTGGGAATGCCGTTGTCCAGCCGCATGAGATCCACCGTCCAGCCGCCGATGTCCATCAGGAGGACAGACGGCTCGTTCTGGATGAGTTCGGGGTGGAGAACGATGGCGGAGTACCCCTGTGGGAACAGCTTCACATCCTCGATGGTTACTTTGTAGGGGATTCCTTCGAATTGGTAACCGACCGGCTGGGGAGAACGCAGCAGGTATTCCCGAAAGGACTTTTTCTCGCGGCCAAATCCGGCCAGAGGCAGTCCGGCGGCAATGTTTACGGAACACTCTGTTTTTCCGCCGCGCTGTTTGATCTCCCTGGCAATGGCGGCAAGGGTAAGCAGGTAGTAATTGTCGTTCTCCATCTTGTTGCGTAGGATGGGCTGTCTGCCGGTTCCGCACACGAAAAACTTCCCGCCATACTCCAGCGTGTTCTGCAAGGTGTAAGGCTCATGGGAATATTCCGAGATACCGGCTGGGAAAGAAAAATGCCGGGTTTTGATGGCGTAGTAGCCGTGGTCTATGCCGATGTTCATGTTTTTTCGCATCCTTTCTTGGTGGTTGTTGAAAACTTGGAAAGTCGATTGATTTTGAGTAAGCTTGCTGGAGAGCATCTCTTGTTCTTTCCCAGCTGGTAAGTAATCCGGGGGTGAGGGTCTGGGAGAGGGGGAAACAAGAGAGCGCCCCAACCAGCCAGCCGGGACGCTCTAAAAAAGGGCGCACCACCCCCTTGGATCTTGAGGGCTTAGAATTCGCCCATTTTGTGGGTTCGTCAATCTATCTATGAAACTGCCGGAAACTTCTACAGCTCCGACAACGGGAAAAAGGTGGGAAAACGCAAAAAAGCGAGGCTTCCAACCTGAAAAATCAGGCGGAAGCCCCGCTGTGGCGGATTCAACCGCGGTTTACTGTTTGGACATCTACGGTAAAAACGTTTACCGGATTTTGCCCTAAAAATCCCGAAAACCCGCATAAATACTGAGAAAAATTGGGTGACATCTTTTTTGTCACCCAATCATGGTGGACCCGGAGGGATTCGAACCCTTGACCTCTGCGTTGCGAACGCAGCGCTCTCCCAGCTGAGCTACGGGCCCATATTCTGTTCAACAGCAAACATTATAACACAGTCTTTCAAAAAAATCCAGTCCTATTTTTTATTTTTCGCAATTTTCTGTATGCAAAAAGAGCCGACCGCTTTGGGCCGACCCTTTTCTCATGAATTATTCGTTTATTTTGCCGATCATGATATCGAAACGCAGTCGATCGTGCCGCGGGATGGTCCAATCGGCCATATAGCCGAAATCGGAGAGGACACGCGAGAGAAAATCACACACCGCCGCCGGCTTCTTTGCTGATGGCATCGATGAAGGCAGGGATGAGCTGCTTTTTGCGGGAGACAACACCTTTAAGCCAGATGGTGCCCGCTTTCGGCGCACGGCCGAAGGCATCTTCAACGAGCATATCGGCAGACTCGCCGTAGCACATGAGGCGCGTGGACTCCTCGATGATATTCGTCAGCATGAAGAACATCATGGAGAGGCCATGCTCACGGCAGGACTTTTCGAGGTACGGGCGCAGGCGGCGCTCCAGCTCATCGAGCTCGGAGCCGCTCATGCTGTTGATCTGGCCGACACCGAACGTGACGTCGCCGAACTCGAACTTCTTGTAATCCTGATAGAAAATTTCTTCCGGAGTCTTATCCTTGAGGTTGCTGCCTGCGGTAAACATTTCGATACCGAAGCTCTGGCAATCGATGCCCGCAATGGCACTGAGCGCTTCCGCTGCGGCGCGATCCAGCATGGTACAGGTAGGCGAACGGAACATGAGCGTATCGGACAAAATGGCGCTGCACAGAAGACCCGCAATCTGCGGCGGAACCTCGAAGCCCTTTTCTTTATAAATGGAATAGATGATGGTCGCCGTGCAGCCGACGGGCTCGTTGCGGAAATACACAGGCGCCATCGTCTCGAGGGAGCCGATGCGGTGGTGATCGATGATTTCCAAAATTTCTGCGTTTTCGATGTTTTCAACCGCCTGACTGCGCTCATTGTGATCGACTAAGATGACGGAGCGCTTGCGGATGCCAAGCAAGTTACGGCGGGAGATCATGCCGACGTACTTGCCGTTTTTATCGATAACCGGGAAATCGCGAATGCGGGTGTTCTGCATGGTATCTTTAATGGCATCGGTGTAATCGCTCGGGGTGAACGTGACGAGATCTTTCGTACGCATGAACGCCTTAACCGGCATGCACTGGCTGATGCGGTGCGCAACGGTGTACGTATCAAGCGGCGTAGTGAGCACGGCGCAGTTATTGTCGCGCGCGAGCTTCTGGATGCTGCGGGAGACCTCTGCGCCGAGGCAGACGAGGATACAGCCCGCGCCGGACTCAATGGCGGAAAGCTGCGATTCGTAACGGTTGCCGGTGATGACCATGTCGTCCTTTTCGATGTAGTTTTCCATGACGTCCGGGTTTGCGACGGCAATGACGACGTTGCCGTGCTCGAAAACGGCATCGGGGTCGCCGACGAGCATTTTGGCTTCCAGCGTTTCCAAAATGTTGCAGTACGGCGTTTTGGCTTTTGCAATCATGGTGCTGTCCTGATTTTCCATGTAGGACGTGGCAATGTCGTTGATGGTGATGAGGCCGTCTAACACGTTGTTTGCATCGACGATGGGCAGCGTGACGGCGTTCATTTCCGCCATCATGCTCCATGCTTTTTTCATGGAAATGCCCTCGTTGATGCCGGGAATTTTGCGGATCTCCATATCGCGCACACGGGTGCCGATATTGTTGACGTAGGTCGGCTGGCGCATGCCGAAGCGCTGGAGGACGTAGCTTGTCTCGGAGCTGATCTGCCCGGCGCGAGCGGCGACATAGTGATTTCCGTCATTTTCTTTATTTTTAACGTCCGCGTAGGCGATCGCCGAACAAATGGAATCGGTGTCGGGATTGCGGTGGCCTAAAACATAGACTTCTTTTCTCTCGCTCATGCGTATACCCCACTCAAGGTAAAATGTTGTTTTTAGTATAGCACAGATTTTCCGAAAAAGAAAGAAAAAGCGAACGGTCGAGGGAAATTTTCACACACCGTTCGCAAGATTGTCGATTTTTGATTTTTGTCAAGGCGCCGTGTTATTTGCGGTCGAGCGTCAGACGGTTTGCGTTCCACACGGCAAAGGCGAGCAGCGCGGCAAACGCCATGAGGATAACGGGATAAATCTGCATACCGAGCAGGTCGCTGAGCTTGCCGAAAAACGCGGGCATCGTCATGCTGCCGACATAGGCGCACGCCATCTGCATACCCATGACCGCCTGCGCGTTTTCGGCGCCGAAGCGCACGGGCGTTTGATGCAGAAGCCCAGGGTAAACGGGCGCACAGCCGAGCCCGATGAAAACAAGGCCCGCCACCGCCGAGAACTCGACCGGCACGAACAATAAAACCGTACCAAACAGCACGCAGACGATGCCGATCGATACCATGCGGCGGTCGCCAAGCTTATCGGAGATAAAGCCGCTGAGGAAACGCCCCGCCGTGATGCCGATGTAAAACAGCGAAGCCATGGAGGCGGCGCTTTCCGCCGCAATATTGTGCCGCAGGACGAGGAAGCTGCTGGCCCAAAGCCCTGTGGTGCCCTCCAAAGCGCAATATAAGAAGAACGCGAGCATGGTGACGGGTGCGCCGGTCATTTTCAGCACACGGCGCAGGAAGGATTTCCCGCCTGTTTTCTCCGCCTCGCCTGCGGGCGTTTTCTTCCACAGCGGGCGCGAGAGAACAAGCACGATCGTCAGCGCGAGCTGAATGAAGAACACCACGCGGTAGCCGGCGCCGAAGGAATAGCCGCCCGTGAGGCACGCACCCATGATATACGGCCCGGCCATGGCGCCGAGACCCCAGAAGCAATGCAGCCAATTCATGTGGCCGGAGCGGTAATACAGGGCGATGTAATTATTCAGAGCGGCATCTACACTGCCCGCGCCGAGCCCGTACGGCACCGCCCAAACACAAAGCTGCCAGAACGCGCCGGCCGAAGAAAAGCCGAATAGTCCCAGCGCCGTCAGGCCGACGCTGATGACCGTGACGAGATGCGTGCCGAGCCTGCGCACGGCGCGGTCGCTCATCAGGCTGGAGATGACCGTGCCGCAGGAAATAATCATGCTGACAATGCCCGCATAGGACACCGGAACATTCATGACCCGGTACATCGTCGGCCACGCCGAGCCGAGCAGGGCATCCGGCAGACCGAGACTGATAAATGCGGCGTAGATGACCGCAAGCAACAAAGAAAACATATCGATTCCCCTTAATTTTTTGTCTTTAAATCTTCGGATAAGAATTGCAAAAGCACATCGGCTTTGCTATACTGAATACTAATATAACGTATTTTAACGATGTTTCATAGCAAAATCGGTTTAAAAAATACAAATATATCGTATATCTTGACAAAATGCGGAGGACAGCATGATTCCGAAATTCAGAATACACGGCGACGGCGCAGAGCTTGTGCCGTATACGGTGCCGGAGCTTTTCTTTTTTGCGGGCGGACGCACTTTGTGCTTCGACGCAGCGCGCGAGGGCGATGCCATCGGCCACTGGCACGACGAAATCGAATTATTATATGTAACGGAAGGCAGCATGGTGTACAATGTGAACGGCACACGCTGCACGGTGCACGAGGGCGAGGGGATTTTTATCAACACGCGGCAGCTGCATTTTTTTGAAGAGAGCCGTTGCACCTACCGATGCGTGCTGCTGCACCCCATGATGCTATGCGCCAACACGTATTTGGAGGAGACGTACATTACGCCCGTGACAAAAAACGCCGCTTTCCCCTGCTGCATCTTAAAGCCGGAAAAAGGAAAAAGCGGCGGCGCTTTGGCGCTGATCGGGGCGCTTTTCGACGAAGCGGACAAACACAATCTGCTGCGCCTGCAAAGCCTTTCCTACGCGGTGTGGGACGAGATCTACCGGCTGGCACCGAAGCCCGAAAACACGGTTTCCGAAAGCAGCCGGCTTTCGGCCGTAAAAAACATGATGCACGCCATACACAGCGGCTATGCGGAAAAGCTGACGCTGGAAGAGATTGCGGGCGCGGGGCATGTATGCAAAAGCGCGTGCGAAAAGCTGTTTCACACGTATCTGCACTGCACGCCGGTCGAATATCTTCAGCGGTTTCGCCTGCAAAAGGCGGCGGAGCGCCTGTGCAAAACGGAAACGCCCGTGGCGCAGATCGCGTTGGACTGCGGATTCTCGGGCGCGAGCTATTTTACCGGGTGCTTCAAAAAAATCTATGGCTGCACGCCGAAAGCGTACCGCAGCAGCCGCAAAAACACGAAAGCGTAAAAATGCAAACCGAGCCGTGCTTTTTCAGTCGGACTCGGTTTGCATTTTGTTTCGGATCACAGGTCTTTCTGCATGATATAGTCGTTCATCACGAAGCCGCTGCCGATGTCGGTGACGACGGCGTCCGTTTGATGAAAACCGAAGTATTTGTAGACTTCGATAGCGTGAAAATTCTTTTTGTTGACGGTGAGATAGATTGCGGGGAGCTTTTCCGCCTGACAGAGCGTTTCGATGAAATCGAACGCGGCGCGCGGCAGGCCGCGGCTGCGATGAGCGGCGGAAACGTAGAGCTTGCTCAGGAACATTTTGCCCTCTTTGTGCGGCACAAGGCCGATGAAGCCCGCGGGCACGCCGTCGTCGAGCATCATATAATAGACGTAGCCCTCGCTTTCCATCTGGCGGTGGATGGCCGGGACGGACTGGAATTTTTCGATCATGTAATCTGTGGACGCAACGCCGTTGATGCAGTCGTAGGTCTCGTGCCAGATGGGTGCGGCGATCTCGGCTATTTTTTCAATCTGTTCTTCTTCCGTGACTTTGATAAAGGTAACTGCCATTTTTAACTCAGCTTTCTTTGTAGTTTCCGAGGAACGAGAAGCGGGGCATCTCGTCGGAGAGGGCGCAGATGAGCGCAAGTGTCTGCACATCGTGAACATTCCCGGTGAAATCGAGGTAGAAGTCATACTCGAAATTGCGCTCCGGGATGGGGCGGGATTCGATTTTTGTGAGGTTCAGGCCGAGCAGAGCGAAACGCTCCAGCGTATGGCACAGCGAGCCCGGGGTGTGCGGCAGAGAGAAGCACAGGCTGATTTTTTCCGCGTCTTCGGGCAAAACGGCTTCACGCGAAATGACGATGAAGCGCGTGCAGTTGTTATCGGTATTCTGGATATCGGCGGCGATGACTTCGAGGCCGTATTCCGCCGCCGCCTGCGCGGAGCAGACTGCGCCGACGCCCTCGGGACGGGTTTCGGCGATGAACTTTGCGGCGGCCGCCGTGTTGGAATAGGCTTCGGTTTCGATGCCGTGTGCCGCGAGATACGCACTGCACTGCACGAGGGCCTCGTGCTTCGAGAGCACCTTTTTGACCGCACCCGTCCCCTTTGCGCGGCACAGGCAGTGGCGCACGGGAATATCCGCCGCACCGACGATGAACATGCGGTGCTTCATGATGAGGTCATAGACCTCAGAGACACTGCCGGCATCGGAATTTTCGACCGGCACCACGCCGTAATCGCCCGCGCCGTTATGGACAGCTTCAAAAACATCGCGGAAGCCGGGCAAAAAGATCGGCTTCTGCCCCGGAAACAGGCGCAGGGCGGCGCTGTGGGAAAACGCGCCCGCCGCGCCCTGACAAATGACACGCGGGTCAGCTTTTAATGTCTTTGGGGAATTTTGCTCGAGGTCGCGCAATACCCCGCCGCTTTTCAGCATATTGTGCTGGCGGGCGCGGCTGATGCTCATGATGGCGCTGTAAAGCGCGACGGCGCTGTCGCCGTACTCACCGGCTTCTTTTTTAACGCGGTCTAAAATGACCTGCTCGCGGGCGGCATTTAAGACGGGAATGCCCGCCTTGCGCTTGATCTCCGCGACGCGCTCCGCGCACTGCATGCGCTCCGTGAAAAGCTTTAAAAGCTCTTTATCGATGCGGTCTATATCGTTGCGAACCGGCAAAAGCAGTTCATCAAAGGACTTATTTTCACTCATTTTGCTCGCTCCTTTCTATTCTCTTTAACGCAGCAAGTCCATCAGCGCCAAGGCTGCCGCAGCTTCCGCCACAGGGATGGCGCGCGGGACGATACACGGGTCGTGGCGGCCGTGGATGGTTAAATCGGCGTTTGTTTTCGTGGTGAGATCGACCGTGTGCTGTTCACGGCCGATGGACGGCGTGGGCTTGACGGCGATGCGGAATAGAATCGGCATGCCCGTTGTGATGCCGCCCAAAATGCCGCCCGCGTTGTTCGTTTTCGTGCGGACGAGACCATTTTCGTCGTAGTAAAACGCGTCGTTATTTTCGCTGCCACGCATACAGGCAACATCAAATCCCGCGCCGAACTCCACACCTTTGACGGCGGGGATGCCGTATAAAATCGATGCAAAGACGTTTTCGATGCCGCCGAACATAGGACTGCCGATGCCTGCCGGGACACCGACTGCGGCGCACTCGATGACGCCGCCGATGCTGTCTGCGTCTAATCGCGCGGCTTCGATCTCGGCGCGCATTTTTTCTTCGGCCTCGGGGGAATTGACCGCAAAAAAGCGGGTATTTAAGGCGTTTAAGTCGTCTTTTGAGACGTTTACGGGATCGAACGGGGTATCTTTTGCGCTGCCGACCGCATAAGCGTGCGCGCCGATCGTGATGCCGCGGCGCTCTAATATCTGGCGGCAGACGGCGCCTGCGAACACGAGGCATGCGGTGAGACGACCCGAAAAATGCCCGCCGCCGCGAATGTCGTTTGCGCCGTTGTAGCGGACAGACGCGGTGTAATCGGCATGGCCGGGACGCGGGTGAATTTTTAAATCGGAATAATCCTTCGAACGCGTATTGGTGTTCGCGATGATAGCCGCGAGCGGCGCGCCTGTTGTGACACCGTTGAAGAGACCCGAGAGCACCTGCGGCTCATCGGCCTCAAGGCGCGTGGTGGCGGTCTTGTCCTTGCCCGGTGCACGGCGTGCCATCTGCACGCGAGTTTTTTCCATGTCTATTTTTTCGTTCGGCGGGAGATTATCGAGCACCACGCCGATTGCTTCCGTATGGCTGCCGCCGAAAATGGACAGCTTGATGTTTTCACCCCAGGTCGATGCCATCGGCGATCCCTC
Source organism: Neglectibacter sp. CSJ-5 (assembly GCF_032490475.1). Classification (NCBI taxonomy): domain Bacteria; kingdom Bacillati; phylum Bacillota; class Clostridia; order Eubacteriales; family Oscillospiraceae; genus Neglectibacter; species Neglectibacter sp. CSJ-5. The sequence goes on from NZ_JAVYJC010000004.1 coordinate 24,056, forward strand.
CTAAATGTTTATGATCCCGGAAAAATCCGGGGTAGGATTTTTTGATGCTTTCCGCGTCCGTGACGGTGACTATGCACGCACAACCGGCGGCAGCGAGCGCCATGACGACGCGGTGGTCGTTCATGCCCTCGGCTTTGCCGCCCGTAAGCGCGGGCTTGCCGTGAATGATAAGGCCGTCCGGTACGGCTTTAATGTCTGCACCGAGGTTTTTGAGTGCCGCTTCCATGGCAAGCAGACGGTCACACTCCTTTAAGTGCAATCGCTCCGCATGGGAAATGACGGTCTCGCCCTCCGCGAACGCAGCCGTGACGGCGAGCGCAGGCACCATATCGGGAATTTGCGCGGCGTTAATCGCGATGCCGTGCAGGCCGCGGTAGGGCTTATCTGTATTTTTGTTTTCGGCAACATAAACGCCGTTTTCTTCGGTGACAGAAAGCCCGAACTGCCGCCAGAGACGGACGCAGGCTTTATCGCCTTGCAGAGAGGTTTCGGAAAGGCCGAGCAGGCGGATAGGGCCGCCGGAGACAGCGGCTTCCGAGAGAAAAAACGCGGCCTGCGACCAATCACCCTCGACGGTATAGTGCTCTGCGCGATACGTCTGCCCGCCGGAGATGTGCCAGCCGGTCTCGGTCTCCTCAATTTTAACACCGAAGCCCGCGAGCACCTCTATCGTCAAATCGATATAGCCTTTGGATTCGAGCGGGGTGGTCAGCGTGACGGTGGAATCATTTTTGAGCAGCGGCAAAGCGAATAATAAACCGGTTATAAACTGAGAACTGATGTTGCCCGGCACGCGGAAATCGCCGCTTTGAAGCTTGCCCGTGATATGAAACGGCAGACCGCCGGCAGTCTCGACCGTTACGCCGTGCTGCGGCAGAAGGTCTGTGTAAACGCCGATAGGGCGCTCGGGAAGTCTGCCGTGACCGACAAACGTCGCTTCGATGCCGAGGGCGGCGAAAACGGGGATGAGGAAGCGCAGCGTGGAACCGGATTCACCGCAATCGACCGTGACGCTTTGGGGTGCCGTGCCCGGCGCGATGCACAGCACGCCGTTTTCTTCCGCTTTCACCGTGCCGCCCATGGCGCACACGCCGTTTAATGTAGCTTCCATATCCGCGCTGTGGTCAATGGGCCCGACACGGCACGGCGTTTTGCACAGCGCCGCCGAAAGCAATGCGCGGTGCGCGGCACTTTTGCTTGGGGGAATGCGCACTTCGCCCTTAACGTGGGCGGGGCGGTAGGTCACCTCTGCCATAGTATCACCTTGTTTCTACATAAATTTATCTCTCTATATTTGACATAAGGCAGCACGATGAGAATGATGCTGCCTTCCTAAAAATCAATTCAATTTTCTGCGGCGGTTCTGCTCGGCGGCGAGTTTATAGCGCAGTACGAGGTAGTTTCTGTCCACCGGGTGAATAACGCTTTCGCCGATCTGCTTTAAGAGGATCAGGTTGAGCGTTTTGCCAAAGCTTTTTTTATCGAGCGCGGTTGCTTCCACAACTTTGGCGAAATCAAACGCGGACTCGGTGGGCATGCCGTAGCTTTCCAGCACGCGGCGAATACGCGCAGCGGTGCCTTTTTCCGTGACGCCGAGACTTTCCCCCACTTCGCTCGCCATGACCATACCGATACCGACGGCAAGGCCGTGCGAAAGCGACGAGAAGCCCGTAAGCTTTTCGAGCGCGTGGCCGAATGTGTGGCCGAAGTTTAAAATCATACGCCGGCCTTTGTCGTTCGTGTCTTCCTCGACAAAGTGCTTTTTGCACAGCACGCAGCGGCAGATGGTTTCCTCCAAATGATCGATGACTTGTCCCTGCTCCAATTTATCAAACAGCGCGGCGTCTGCGATGCAGCCGTATTTGATGACCTCGCCCATGCCGTCCGTGAAATAGGCATCGGGCAGCGTGGAGAGCGTTTTGGGATCGGCGAGGACGAGGCGCGGCTGGTGGAACGCGCCGACGAGGTTTTTACCGAACGGCAAATCGACACCCGTTTTGCCGCCGACACTGGCATCTACCTGCGCCAAAAGGGACGTGGGCACCTGCACGAAATCAATGCCGCGCAGGAACGTTGCCGCCGCGAAGCCACCCATATCGCCCGCTACGCCGCCGCCGAGCGTGACAATGATGTCGCTGCGCGTGAAATCGTTTTCCGCAAGCGCTTCGTAAATCTGCATGACGGTGGAAAGCTGCTTTTGCGGCTCGCCGGCTTCAAAGACGAACTCCGCCGTGTGGATACCCGCTTTTTCAAGCGAAGCTTTTAGACGCTCGCCGTATATCGGGAAGACGTTTGTCTCGCTGACAATCATGGCGCGGCTGCCGGGGCGGACGAGCGGGGCGATTTTTTCGCCCGCGCGGTCCAAAACGCCGTCTTCCACAATAACTTCATACGGTTTATCTGTTTTAATCTCAATCACCATTATCCGAATTTCTCCTTTTTTTCACGTGCGGAGGAAAGCAGCGCCACGAGCTCTGCCCGATCGTTTTTCGCCACCGCAGCGCGTATACGTTCTATATTGCGCACGAGTTCTTCCGTCTCGTCCGCTAATTCCTCACGGTTTGCAAGGAAAAGGTCTGCCCACAGCTCCGCATTGATGCGCGCCACGCGCGAAACGTCGCGGTAGCTGCCGGCGGAAAAACCGCTGTGCTCATCGCAGCGCGGGCTCATGACATAAGCGCACGCCAAAACGTGCGGAATCTGGGACGTATAGGCGATCATACGGTCGTGCTTTTGCTGCGTGCAGTATTTGATAGTGCCAAAGCCCATGCTTTTTGCGAGCGATACAAGGGTATCTGTGGCGCTTTGCGGAGCTTCGCCGGGCACGAGAATATAGGAAGCGTTATAAAAGAGGCTTGCCTCGCTGGCGTCGAACCCGCTGCGCTCCTTGCCCGCCATGGGGTGGCCGCCGACGTAAACGAACGGGTAGTTTTTGGCGATCTCCGTTAATTTGCCGCAGACCTGATTTTTGATGCCGCACACATCCGTGACAATGCAGCCTTCTTTAAAATGCGGTGCGTTTTCCTCGACGAAACGCACGACATCTGCGGGATACAGACAGACGTACACGACGTCCGCGTTTTCGAGCAATGACGTGCTGCCGACGGAATCGATGGCGCCTAGGGAAAGTGCGTCGAGCAGGGTATTTTCGTCACGATCAAAGCCGATGACGGTGTGCTCTGTATTTTCTTTGAGGGCCTTTGCGAGCGAACCGCCGATGAGACCCAGACCAATGATTGCGATTTGCATATCGTTCTCCCTTTCGGGTAAATTTTTACAGGCTCTTCACCGTTTCGGTGACCTTCTGCACTTTCTTTGCGAGCACGTCGAACTGATCCGGCGTGAGGGACTGTGCGCCGTCGCACAGGGCGCGGCTGGGGTCATTATGCACCTCAATGATGAGGCCGTCTGCGCCGACGGCTGCCGCTGCCATGGCAAGCGGCTCGACAAGCCAGTTGATGCCGCTGGCGTGGCTGGGGTCTACGATGACGGGCAGGTGGGAAAGGCGCTTTAAGATCGGTACGGCGGAAATATCGAGCGTATTGCGGGTGAATGTCTCATACGTGCGGATGCCGCGCTCGCACAGGATGACCTGCTCGTTGCCGCCCGCCATGATATACTCGGCGCTCATGAGAAGTTCTTCGATGGTGTTGGCAAGGCCGCGCTTTAAAAGAATCGGCTTATGCACGTGACCCAGCTCCTTTAAAAGCTCGAAGTTCTGCATGTTTCTTGCGCCGACCTGAATGACATCGACGTCCTCAAAGAGGTCGAGGTGGCCGATGCTCATAATCTCGGTGACGATGGGCAGGCCGGTTCTTTCCTTGGCTTTTTTGAGGAGCTCGAGACCCTCTGCCTTAAGGCCCTGGAACGCATACGGCGAGGTGCGGGGCTTGAATGCGCCGCCGCGCAGGAACGTAGCGCCTGCGGCCTTGACGCGCTCTGCGACACAGCAGATCTGCGCTTCGCTTTCGACGGAGCACGGACCCGCGATGAGCGCAAGGGAACCGTCGCCGATCACCTGACCGGTAGGAAGCTTGATGACCGTATCTTCCGGATGGAACTTACGGTTTGCTTTTTTATACGGCTCCTGCACGCGCTTGACGCTTTCTACAATATCCTGTGCGGCGATGTACTCGCTGTCTACCGCAGCGGTATCGCCGATAAGGCCGAGCACGGTGGAATGTGTGCCGACCCATGTGTTAACACTGACGTCATAACGGTCGGTGAGATTCGAAATGAAGTTTTTGACCTGTTCTTCACTGCGGTTGGCTTTGAGTACGATGATCATGTTTTTTCCCTTACCTTTCTTTTATAGGAGCCGTGCCCCGCTGCCGCTCTCGGCACAAAAAAAGCGAAGCCCATTGGCTCCGCTTGGTTTTATACTGCTCAGAATACTTCAAATTCCTCCGCGCAGAAATTTTCCGCGCGTTTTCAAGCGTTGCCCGGTATATTCACATACGACGAAAAGCACACGGTATAAAATCGTGCGCTAAAATACTTTGTAAATCGTCTTGTGAATAAAACGGACTGCATAGTTTGAACCATCCTATATGTGACTCTTGCTTTGCGATTTGCAGGTTTGCTTTATCTATCCTGCATCGCCGTGTTAAAATCATACCGCCGCGCGGGCACTTTGTCAAGAGTTTTCTTGCGGTGTTCCGGGAGAAGTTCCTTTTTTGCGTCTTCTTCTGCGGAAGCGCTTCTTTTGAGGCTGCTCCTTTTCGGAGGTATTTCCCGGCTTTTTGCGCTTCGCTTTTTCAATGGGCTCGCCGCGCAGGGCGCAAATGCGCTCTACAACGACAACCGTGGGCGCGCCGGCGTCGACGACGACGTCCGCGCTTGCGAGGTATTTCGGGCGGCGCTCGTTTAAAAGGCGCTCAATCACCGCGCGGCGGTCCGGCGTCTGCAGAAGCGGGCGGCGTTTATCGTTTTTGAGGCGCTCCTGCAAGGCGGCCAGCGGTACGTCGAGATAATAGATGGTACCGCCGCCTTGATGGAAGCCCTCTACGTTCTGCGGCTGCATCAGCGTGCCGCCGCCCGTGGCGATGACGAAATGATTACTTTGCGCAAGCTCCTTTACGGTCTCGGTCTCGAGCACGCGAAAATGCAGCTCGCCGTATTCTGCGAAAATCTCCTTGACCGTCATGCCGGTCTTCTTTTCTATGTACAAGTCCATATCGACAAACTGCATATCGAGCGCGGCGGCCAAGCGACGGCCGACCGTGGTCTTGCCGCTGCCCATGAAGCCGCTTAAAACGATATTGCCCGATTTTATGATTTCACCTTTTACTTTTTTGTCCATTTCCCGTTCCCCGTTTCTTTCGGTTCGTTATGCGCGGAAAAGCCGTGCCGTTTCCGCTTCCGCATCGCAGATGAGCTGTTCGATATCGCTGTCCTTAAACGACGCGCCGTACCAGAGCTCGTGCGCGGCGACCGCCTGACAGACGAGCATGCCCATGCCGCCGACAGTTTTGAGTCCACAGCTTGCGGCAAGCTTTAAAAATTTCGTTTTGCCGGGGTTATAGACGGCGTCGAACGCGGCTTTGCAGCGGAAGAGCACGTCTTCCCCGACAGCACTGACACCGGTTTTGGGGTACATACCGAGGCTTGTGGTGTTGAGCACGAGATCGTAGTGCTCGGTTTCCTTTGCGAGCTCGTCATAAGACAGCACGCGGAACACGCCGGTTTTGCTGCGCGTGCGGCAGAGCTCCGCGAGTTCATCGCTGAGCACCTGTGCTTTTTCGAGCGAGCTTTCGCGGCAGACGATATCAAGATGCGGTGCATCGGCCGTGAGCACGGCTTCAAATGCGATGGCACGCGCCGCACCGCCGCGGCCGAGCAGAAGAAGCTCGCCATTAAAATCGAGCCCATAGCGCGCAAGGGCCTTTTTGCAGCCGACACCGTCCGTTGTGTAGCCGGTCATTTTGCCGTCTTCGACACGCACGGTGTTGACGGATCCGAAAAGCTTCGCTTTTTCGTCGATACCGTCGAGCAGGGGAATGATGTCGCTTTTGTGGGGGATGGTGATATTGAAGCCGTCGAGCGTGCGCAATGCGGGCAGCGCCTGTGTAAGGGACGGTACATCCAGCACGGAATATTCCGGCTTATGGCCTGTGAGGGAGAAGAGGCGATCATGGATAAACGGCGACATCGTGTGCCCGATGGGGTGCCCGATGACGGCAAAACGGCGAAGCTGCATTTTAAGGCTCTCCTTTAAAAACAGAAAAATTTAGCACGGAATGCGGAATTGCTATTGACAAATAAGCCGTGCATCCATACAATGTATGTGAAGTACACCCCGATTGTATCATGCCTGCGGCGTTTTGTCCATACGGCAGACGGTGCAGTACTTGACAAATACTACACGATAGGAGGAAAATTAAATGGTTCTGGAGAAAGTTATCGATATTATTGCTGAGGAGCTCAGCGTAGATCCCTCCGAGATCACCGAGGATTCCAACCTAGTTGAGGATCTGGACGCAGATTCCCTTGCTGTTGTTGATCTTGTCATGTCCATCGAAGATGCTTTCAACGTAGAAATTCCGGATACGGAAGTTGAAAACCTCAAGACGGTTGGCGAAATCGTTCAGTTCATCGAAGAACATCAGGGTCAGTAATTTTTGCGCTCTGCGTGAAATTTTTCGCCTTGTGCAAAACGATATGAAAACACCGGGAGCGGCTTTCTGGCTGTTCCCGGTGTTTTTTTCGCTGATTTAATTTATTCCGATGGACAGCTGTTTTGTTGGTGCTCTGTTTCTGTAAATTATTATTTATGTATAAGTATCTTTGGTACAAATTGCACCGAATAGTACAAGGAAAGAAGAAACGAACCTTCTTTTCTGTTTTTTTAAATAAAATCTTAGGCGGCCCGCACAAAGATGGCTGCCGCTCTTGCTTTTCAGGAAAATTCCCTGTATAATAAGAAACAATATGCCCGCTTTGGGCCCGGCGGCACAGCGTTTGCCGCACGAATCGTGAAAGGACTGAATTTCTTGGCGAATCAGAAGAAGATGGTCAACGACATCACTTCCATGGACGTTGACTTTTCCAAATGGTACACCGATATTGTTAAAAAAGCCGAGCTGATGGATTACTCCAGCGTAAAAGGCTGCATGATCATCGAGCCGTACGGCTACGCGATCTGGGAAAACATTCAGCATGAACTGGACGATCGCTTTAAGGCGACGGGTCACCAGAACGTTTACATGCCGCTGTTCATCCCGGAATCCCTCCTGCAGAAGGAAAAAGACCACGTAAAGGGCTTTGCGCCTGAAGTGGCCTGGGTAACGGAAGGCGGCAGCGAGAAGCTGAGTGAGCGCCTGTGCGTACGCCCGACGAGTGAGATTCTCTTCTGCGAGCATTATCAGAAGATCATCAACTCTTATCGCGACCTGCCGAAGCTCTACAACCAGTGGTGCTCCGTTGTGCGCTGGGAAAAAACGACGCGTCCGTTCCTGCGCTCCTCCGAGTTCCTGTGGCAGGAAGGCCACACCATGCACGAAACCGCAGAAGAGGCCATGGAAGAGACCATGCGCATGCTGCACACCTACGAGGAGTTCTACAAGAACGTGCTCGCCATTCCGGCTGTGACCGGCCAGAAGACCGAGAAAGAAAAGTTTGCGGGCGCTGTAGCGACCTACACCATTGAGCCGATGATGCACAACGGCGTTGCTTTGCAGGGCGGCACAAGCCACTACTTCGGCGACGGTTGGGCAAAGAACTTCGGCATTACGTTCACGGGACGCGACAATACCCTGCAGCACCCGCACCAGACCTCCTGGGGCGTTTCCACCCGCATGATCGGCGCCATCATCATGGTACACGGCGACGACAACGGTCTTGTACTGCCGCCGAAGGTCGCGCCGATCCAGCTGGCAATCATCCCGATTGCACAGCATAAGCCCGGCGTGCTCGACAAGGCAAACGCGCTGTATGAATCCCTGAAGACGAAGTTCCGCGTGAAGCTGGACGACACCGACAACTCCCCCGGTTGGAAGTTCAGCCAGTATGAGATGCAGGGCGTGCCGCTGCGTTTGGAGATCGGTCCGAAGGACATTGAGCAGAACCAGTGCGTGCTCGTCCGCCGCGACACGAGAGAGAAGATTTTCGTTTCACTCGATAACCTTGAGGGCGAGATTGAAAAAGCCTTGCAGGCTGTGCATGACGGTCTTTATGAGCGTGCGCTGAAGAACCTTAAAGAAAAGACCTTCACGGCGACAACGTATGAGGAGTTCCTCGACATTGCGGAGAACAAGCCCGGCTTCATCAAGGCCATGTGGTGCGGCGACAGCGCGTGCGAGGACAAGCTGAAGGACGCGACCGGTGGCGTGAAGTCCCGCTGCATTCCGTTTAAGGAAGAGCACCTCTCTGATGTTTGCGTTTGCTGCGGCAAGCCGGCAAAGCACATGGTCTACTGGGGCAGACAGTACTGATTTTTCTGCTTTGCGTAGCGCTATATCAAATCGGCATACGTGTTTTACACGGTTTTAACTGTGTTTTTATAAGCAGAATGTTGTAAGAATACTTTAGGGTACACCGTATTTTTTGCGGTGTGCCTCTTTTTTTGCTCTTTTTTATGAAATGCACGGCTGATTTTTGGACGCGCAGGCAACAAAGCAAAAGTTTTTATGCAAATGATACAAGCAAAATAGAAAAAGCTTGTGCAAATCCGCTTTTTTCACAAAAAGGGCTTTACATTTGCTTTGGAATGGTCTAAAATACAAGCAGAAATAAATCGTTAGGAGTCCGTATGGACTTCGGCGTAAATTTAGGAGGAGAATTCCAATGGCAAATGTAAGAGTTGGCTTTATCGGCTGCGGCGGTATCGCAAACGGCAAGCACTTCCCGGGCATGGCCCAGCAGGAAGGCGTAGATATGTGTGCATTCTGCGACCTCATTCTTGAGAGAGCAGAAAAGGCTGCTAAAGAGTACGGCACCCCGGACGCTAAGGTTTACACCGATTATCATGAGCTTCTGGCAGACCCGACGATCGACGCTGTTCACGTTCTGACCCCGAACGTTGCACACTGCGAGATCACCGTTGCTGCTCTTGAGGCTGGCAAGCACGTTCTGTGCGAGAAGCCGATGGCTGCTACCCCGGCTGACGCTAAGAAGATGCTTGAAGCAAGAGACAGAACCGGCAAGATGCTGACGATCGGCTATCAGTATCGTCACTTCCCGGAGAACCAGGTTGCTAAGAAGGTTGTCGATTCCGGCGTTCTTGGCGATGTTTACTATGCAGAGGCTACATACCTCCGCCGCCGTGGCGTTCCGACCTGGGGCGTATTCACGGATAAGGCAAAGCAGGGCGGCGGTCCGCTGATCGACATCGGTACGCATGCTCTTGACCTCACGCTGTTCCTCATGAACAACTACGATGTTGACTATGTTTGCGGCACTTCCTTCGAGAAGCTCGGCCACACGCTCGATGCTAAGCATCAGGGTCAGGTCAACTACCGCGGTGAGTTCGACACCTGGAACAACGAGACCTACGACGTTGAAGACTCCGCTGTTGGCTTCATCAAGATGAAGAACGGTGCTACGATCGTTCTGCGCGCTGCTTGGGCTATCAACATGGCTGAAGACTACGCTGCAAACGGCGCAGCTTACACGATGCTGGCTGGTACCGAGGGCGGCCTCGATACGAAGGAAGGCCGTGTCCGTCTGAACCACGTTGTTGCTGAGTACCCGACCATTTCTTGGGTTGGCGACAAGGTCAGAGGTTACATCCCGGGCTTCTCTCAGGGTCCGGCACCGAAGTCCAAGGAAGCTGAGATCTGGGTCAAGGCTCTGAAGGGCGAAGGCGAGCTGTTTGTTACGGCTGATCAGGCTTATGTCGTCACGAGAATCCTCGATGCGATCTATGAGTCCAACAGAACCGGCAAGCCTGTTTACTTCGACTAATTTTAATCAGTACATTTTGTGTGCGGCGGCATTTCGTGTCGCCGCACATTTTTTAAGGCGGAGTTTCCGCAAACGTTATAATTTTCAGAAAGGTGGTTTTTCCCATGGAAAATATCAATGTTCAGGTTTATTCCCTGATTTCCGAGCCGATTAGCCCGATTGAGAAGCTGAAGACCATTGCAAAGCTTGGTTTTGCAGGCGCAGAGTTCACCGCGGACTTCACGGAAGTGCCGGTTGAAGAAATGAAGAAGGTTCTTGCAGAGAACAATTTGAAGGTCGATTCCGCTCACGTCGGTCTGGATCAGATTGAAGGCGTTCTCCCCTACTTTGCAGAGCTGGGCGCAAAGCTCGTCATCTGCCCGATGACAAATTTCTGCAACAAGGCAGAAGCTGAAGAAGTTGCAGCAGAACTCAATCGCCTCGGCAACATTGCGAAGCAGTACGGCATCAAGATCGGCTACCACAACCACACCGATGAGTTCTATGTAGACGAGGGCAAGTATCTTTATGACTGGCTCATCGATGCATGTGACCCGGAAGTTACGGCTTTCCAGCTTGACTGCGGCTGGTGCAGCGCAGCAGGCGTAAACCCGGTAGACTTCATCAACAGCCACGCAGGCCGCATTGCAAGTATCCACATTAAGGAAAACGGCGGCGTTATCGGCGCAAACAAGCCGCAGTCCCGCCACGACACCACCCCGCGCTTCAAGTTTGAGAAAGACGCTGACGGCAAGCCGATCTTCCCGCCGGAGTTCCTCAAGATGAAGGAAGAGCACGACAAGCTGAACGTGCCGCAGGGCCAGGGCATTGTGGACTGGAAGGCTGTTAAGGCAGCTGCCGACGCACAGTGCGACAACGTCATTTACGTTGTTGAGCGTGAAGCCAGCTACAACGACCCGCAGGATCGCGTAGCTTGCCTTGCTGAAGACATTGCATGGCTGAAGGCTAACCTGTAATTTAATTTAATGCAAAATGAGCCGAGCACAGAAGTTGTGTTCGGCTTTTTTGTTGCGCAAAAAAAGAAGCTTGCGGGGAACATAGCGTAGCGACACTAAAAATTTTGCTCAAGCTTTTTCAAAGGCAGAGGGGACTTGAGGCAGTGCCCCAAGTCCCCTCAAGTTTTCTCGAAGAAAGTTTAAATCAAAGTCTTTATTCGTTCGCTTTCACAGGCAAATGCGAAGCGCTTAGTGCTGGATCTGCTGCTCTTCCTCGTCATCGTTATGGCTCCACGGCGAGGGGGCCAATTTTTTATGCAGCGCAACAAGCTCGTGGTCGTAGTTATGTCTGACCTCACACTTTTTGTCGAAAATCATGGTCGCTTCATCGCCTGCGGTGCAAGCCGGCCACTCCGGCAGGTCTTCGCTGGACGGTTTGCCGTCACGCGCGAAGTTGAGCCACGCGTCGCACATCTGCTTTTCGAGCAAGTCGGTCACGCCGGGCTCGTTATACGCGGCGACGAGGCTCGTGTTATGGAACACAAACGGGATCTCGCTGCAATGCCATGCGATATGCCCACCGTCATACGGGAAGGTGTAGGTCATCATATACGAATACGTGCCGCTTTCCGGGTGCTGTGCTTTTTTCAAGATGAAATCGGTAGACGGCGCACGGAAGATGGAATCCATGAACAGCACGTCGCTGACGTCCTTATCCGGGTAAACCTCGGCGAACATCTCCTTGAGCTTTTTGCCCTCTGCGCCGTAGCGTTTTTCGATCATAGAATCGATGAGCGCAGCATCGGCCTTTTCCTCTTCGCTTAATGCCGGCATGAACGAGAACTCGCCGAGCACGGTGCCAACCATGACCGGGATGGTCTTTGCGTGCTCCGTGAAACCGACCTCGAGCGGATCACCGAGGTACCAATCGTTTGCGAGCGGGTTGCCGCCGACGTATGCGCCCGTCTTTGCGACCTCCGGCGCGACCTTGTTGTACGCCGCCGCGAGCTGTGCGTACGGGATGGTCTCCAGTGCTTTGACATCATCGAGCTTCAATTCTGCCAGAAGCGCCGTGACGATGGCTTTGCCGTTCTGCTCCGTGGAATTGCCGGAGACGAAGTGATCGATGCAGCCGCTCTGCACGATGCCCTTATGGAACAGGCCGTCCGCCGCAGGGGTCTGCATCAGCGTCCAGACCTTCATACCGCCGCCGGACTGGCCGAACAGTGTGACGTTTTCCGGGTCGCCGCCGAAGTTTGCGATATTTTCGTGAATCCACTGCAAAGCTGCGACCATGTCGGCGTTACCGGCGTTGCCGGAATTCTTATATTCCTCGCCGAACGGGGAAAGGTCGAGATAGCCGAGGATATTGAGACGGTGGTTGAGTGAAATGACGACGACATCGCCGTATTTGCTCATGTTTTCGCCCTCGTAGGCGATGTGCTCAATGGAGGAGCCCGCCGCGAATCCGCCGCCGTGCAGCCAAACGAGCACGGGCTTTTTGGCGTTCGGGTCAAGATGTTGCGTCCAGATATTGAGGTACTGGCAATTCTCATCGAGCGGCCAATAGCGGTGCGGCACCATCAGCTCGTTGCTGGGCTGATCCTGCTGCAGCATGGGGCACACGTAGCCGTAAGCCAGCGCATTTTTGATTCCCTCCCACGGCTCTACCGGGGTCGGCTGGTGAAAACGCTTTGCATCGGCGTATTTTACGCCGTGGAACGCATATGTGCCGTCAAGCTGAAAACCGCGCAGCTTACCGGCTTTGGTCTCGACGACCGGGTCTGTTTTGGTGCACATGAAATTTCTTGCCATATATCACAACTCCTTAAAAATTTGACAAGTAAAAAATAACCTTGCAATGTTAATTGTAAGGTTATTTCTCATAAATGTCAATATTCTGATTTTTGATTTTATGTGCAATTTACAAGAACAGGTCTTTTAAAAGCTGCTTGCCGGTCTTTGTTCGGAAGATGTTCTCGTACACCTTTTCGGCGGCTTCATGGGTCATGCCGCCCTCGAAAATGTTTACGAGGAAATCGGCTTCGACCAAAATCTGATAATCGTTGCCGTTGATGTTCGTGTACGTGTGGTGGTGGCCGATGAGATAGCAGATGCGCTCTGTCTGCCCATGGGTATAACCGCACGCGGGCAGCATTTCGAGTGCGATGGGCGGGCCTTCCACCTCCTGGTGAGGGCCGTTGCAGTTGCCGTATTTTTCAAAGCACACACGGATGCCGATATCATGCGTAATGGCGGCGGCTTCCAAAATTTCTTTTGTCGCATCGTCCACGTCTTCGCCCTCCGCGATGGTCTTTGCGAACGCGAATACCTTCAAAAAGTGGTTGACGCGCTCGACACAGCCGCCCTCGTACTCCGTCATTTTCAAAACGAGCTTGCTAAAATTTGTCATGTTTTTCACTTCTTTCTTTCAAAATCGTCTGCGCAGGTGATGAGCGCCTTCTACCCACGGCATGTGCGATAGGCAACGCGAGTGCAAACTGCATTTTGGCGTAGCCCCTGCGGCGCTCGCTCGGCACGATGCGCTCTGCACCCCAATCCGCAAGATACGCTTTATACTGCGCTTCCGTAATCTGCTCGGGCAAAATGAGCTTCATTGCAATTTCTCCCGTTATTTTGCCATGACGGCCTCGATGTCTTCGATGGTGCGCGGCACGGACGCAGAGAGGTTCTCTGCGCCGGTCGGCGTGACAAGGCAGTTATCCTCCACGCGGAAGCCGATGCCGAGATCTTCGGCGTAAATGCCGATATCAACGCAGAAGACCATGTTCGGCGCGATAGGCTTGCCGAGTGCATCGACAACATCGTGCACGTCGTATCCGACATGGTGCGCACCGCCGTGCCACATGTATTTGCCAATCTCATCGTAAGAGGACAGCAGACCGATCTTTTTCAGCTGCTCACAGCAATAGCGGCGTGCGGTCTTATCCACATCGTCCATGAGCATACCGGGCTTGATGATGGAGAACATGTAGTTCGACGTATTGAGGGCACACTCATACAGCATGCGCTGCTCTTTCGAGTATTTGCCGTTGCACGGCCAGCCGCGGGAGACATCGTTGCACTCGCCGTCCCACTGCGCACCGACGTCATTCAAGATCATATCGCCGTCTTTGGCCTGTCCCATATAGCCGTCGTAATGGATGCAGAAGTTGTTTTCGCCGGCAGAAATGATGGAGTGGAACGCGGGCTCAAGCACGCCGGCGCTGGTGAGGGCGTAGTCGAACTCGGCTTTATACTCGTACTCATACATGCCGGGGTGCGAAGCGCGCATCATGCGCAGAATGCCTTCGCGCGTAACGGTCATGGCACGACGCATGGCGTCAATCTCGCACGGAGCCTTCAGGGTACGCAGGCGCTTTAAGATAGGCAGGATATTTTCAACCGTGAGGAACGGGTAGCCGGTCTTAATGGTCTGCGCGAAGCGGTGGGCTTCATCTAAGCCCTCGTCCGGCGTATGGCGGTAGAGGTCGAGGTAGACGCGCAGCACGTTGCCGCTGTTCAAAACACGGTGGATGTCGTTTTCAAAGTTCTCAACGAAGCGGATATCCGTGATTCCGGACTGCGCCATAACTTCATCGGCTTTCGGTCTGCGGCCCGTCCAGCGCTCTTTCATGAGATCCGGTGGGAGGATATAGATGGATTCCTGCACATTGCCGCCGATTTTTGTGGCGACCAACACGAACCCCGCGAATTTAATACCCGTTAAATACAGGAAATTGCGGTTTGTGAAGAATGTATAGTACGCATCGGCGCTCTGACGCGGTGCGCTGCCGGAGAAGAACACGGCTACGCTGCCGTCTTTCATTTCGGCGTACAGGCGCTGACGGTTTGCCTTGTGGAATTCTGCTGTCATGATAATCCCTCCGAATCTTTTTAGTGCTTATTTATATTTTCTAACGACTCATTTCTACGAGTCGTTCAGAAACCCCATTGACTGGGTTTCCTGCGGCTAAACAGTCCACCGGACTGTTTAGCCTACCTTCCTAGTCCTAATGTAGGCAAAAGAATTTCGTCGTCTGCGGACGACGAATCAGGGCTCTGCCCTGATAACCCGCAAGTTTTCTGAAGAAAACTTGACCAAAGACTTTGTTTGTCGCTTCGCTATGTTTACTTCAGCTTTGCTGCAAGTGCGACCCAGCCTTTTTCCTCTTTGCGGTCGATGATCTCGAATTTATCCGCGAGGCACGCCAAAACGTCGTCTTCCCTTGTATCGATGATGCCGCTCATGATATAGACGGTATCGGGTTTCATGAAGCGCGGGGCATCTTTTGTGAGCAAAATCACGACGTCCGCGACGATATTCGCGACAACGACATCGAATGTGCCGGTAACCTTATCTGCCAGATTGCCGCAGATGCCGGTGAACTTATCGCCGACGTGGTTGATCTCTGCGTTTGCGACGGCGGTCTTGACGGCGAGAGCATCAATATCGACGCCAACGGCACTGCCTGCGCCGAGCAGCAGACCGGCGACGGACAAAATACCGCTGCCGCAGCCCATATCGAGCATGGTATCGCCCGGCTTTACATACTTTTCGAGCAGCTCCATGCAAAGGCGGGTCGTTTCATGCGTGCCGGTACCGAACGCGAGGCCCGGCTCCAGATGCAGCACGACGCGGTCACCTGCTTCGTACTCGTCCTCCCACATGGGGCGCACAAGCAAGCGGTTGCCGACGGGGATGGGCTTAAAATACTTTTTCCAGTTGTTGATCCAATCCTCCTCCGCGCAGTTGGCGGCGGTGATGGTGTTCTCAATGCCGACGGCCTCAAAGCGCTCTTTGAGGAAAGAAATGGCTTCCGCCGGGTTTTCCTCCGGGCTGATATACACATGGATGATGCTTTTGGTGCGGTCTTTTTTGAGAAGGTCTTCGTCAATGAGGTCGATATGCGCGATTTCCATCGCTTCCTCTTCTAAATGCGAATAGTCTTCAATATAAATGCCGTAGGGCACGACCATCTGCGCAATGTCGCCCGCGCGGTCCGTATCCGCCGCGGGAATGGTGACCTGTAATTCGGTCCAGTCTGCGTTTACCTGATCTGTCATACTTTTTAACTCCTGTTCTCTTTTTATAAAATGTAGAAAATTATCTATACATTCTCATATAAGCTGATTATACAACGCGCCCGGAAAACTTGCAATAGGAGGCCCTGCGACAATCATGACAAAACGCAAATTTCTGCTGCAAGGCATCGCTTTAACGGCATTTTCACTGTTTTTCCGCATTACGAACATCGGCTACCGTGCGTATTTATCGGGCAAAATCGGTGCGGAGGGCATGGGGCTTTACCAGCTCATCTTCTCCGTGTTCCTGCTCGCCATCACGCTTTCCACTTCCGGCATCAGCTTGGCCGTGACGCGCATGGTGACGGCAGCCATTGCGGCGAACCGCCGCTGCACGGTGCGCAGCGTGGTGACGCAGTGCTTTTTGTTCTGCCTGACGGTGAGCTGTACCATTGCGGTTTTGCTGCTGTGCTTTTCGGATTTTGCCGCCGCGCATATTTTGGGCAACGCCGGCGCGGCGCCGTCACTGCGCATTTTGGCGCTGGGGCTGCCGTTTATGTCGCAGTGCACGTGCATGAAGGGATATTTTTTAGCAGTGGACGAATCGCTTTCCACCTCATGGAGTGACGCGGTGGAACAGGTGCTGACGATTTTCTCCGCCGTTGTGCTGTTCTGGTATTTTGCGCCGCAGAGCATAGAAGCCGCGTGCTTTGCGGCGATGATTGCTTCAACATTCGGAGAAGCTGTCTCGTTTTTGGCGGGGTTTCTCATTTACCGCCGCAGCTTAAAGCGCAACACGCCGAAAGAAAAAGAGCAGGCGACGGGCGTTCTGCACGGGATGTTCCACATTGCGGTGCCGTGCACGCTTTCGAGCGCGGCGCGCAGCTTGCTTTCAACGGCGGAAAATCTGCTCATCCCGCGCGAGCTCGGGCGTTACGGGCTCAGTCGTGCGGCTTCCATGTCCGCCTACGGTTTATTGCAGGGCATGGCAATGCCGATGCTGTACTTTCCGTCTTCGTTTTTGACGTCGTTCGCGTCTTTGCTCATCCCGAAAACGGCACGGGAATTTGAGCTTTCGCACCGCAGGGCCGTGCGGCACATCACGCAGCGCGCGGTGCACGCAGCCCTGCAGTTCGGCATTTTCTGCGCGGGGATCTTCTTCGTTTTCGGCAGTGACTGGGGCGAGGCGTTTTATAAGAGCCGGGAAGCCGGGGCATACCTCAAAATTTTGGCGCCGCTCGTACCGCTTTTATATCTGGATGTCGTGGTGGACAGTCTTTTAAAGGGACTTGACGAGCAGCTGAACTCCATGAAATACAACTTTTCGGATTCGTTTCTGCGTGTGCTTTTGATTTTGCTTTTTATGCGGTTTGCCGGTATGCAGGCGTACATTGCAATTTTGTTTTTCTCGTCCATCTTCAACGCGATGCTGAGTGTACGAAGATTATTAAAAGTCGCCGATGTGCATATCGGGCTATTGAAAAGTGCAGTGATGCCGGCGTTTTTTGCACTGCTTGCCGCGAATGCAACACAGTTTTTATTGAAAAGCATTTTGCTTTCGGGTATTCCCCTTGTTTTGCTGCAAACGGCGGTTTGTGCAGGGTTTTATGCCGCTTTGCTGTTCCCGTTTTTAAAGCTGTGCGCGTATCATACGGACAAAAAGCAAACCGTTAAAACATAAAAGCGGCGCTCCGACAGGTTGCCCTGCCGAAGCGCCGTGGTTTTATTTACGTGTTGTCAGAAAGAAATCAGATCCAACGGGTCTCGGTCATCTTCGGCTCGAAGATGATAGCGGACTTCAGTGTCTCAACAGCCTTCATAAGGCCCTCGTTCTGGCTCATGAGGCTATCCTCATGTTCAATGCTGATGGCATAGTCATAGCCGACAAGGCGCAGAGCGCTGATGATGTCCTTCCAATAGAGCAGATCGTTGCCGTAGCCGACGCTGCGGAAGATCCAGGAGCGATGTGCTTCGTCTGCATAGCTCTTCGTGTCGAGCGCGCCGTTCTTTGCCATGTTGTACTTATCGAGACGGGTATCCTTTGCGTGTACGTGGAAGATTGCGTCGCCGCCGAGCTCGCGGATAACAGCAACCGGATCCATGCCCTGCCAAATGAGGTGGGACGGGTCAAAGTTTGCGCCGATCTCCGGGCCTACAGCCTCACGGAGCTTGAGGAGCGTCTCGGTGTTGTAAACACAGAAGCCCTGGTGCATTTCAAGAGCGATCTTGTTGACGCCGTGCTCTCTTGCGAATGCTACAAAATCCTTCCAGTAATCGACAAGAATCTTCCACTGATACTCGAGGATCTTACCGAAATCGTCCGGCCATGCGCATACAACCCAGTTCGGATACTGAGAGGTCTCGCAATCGCCCGGGCAGCCGGAGAAGCAGTTGATCTGATGCAGGCCGTATTTTTCAGCCATCAGAACTGCGTTGCGCATGTCCTTATCATAAGCCGCAGCCAGCTCCTTATTCGGGTGAATCGGGTTGCCGTGGCAGGAGAATGCGCTGACTTCCATATCATACTTCTTGATGGTATCGCAGAACTCCTGATACTTTGCTTCATCGTGGAGCAGAACTTCCGGATCGCAGTGATCTTTGCCCGGATAGCCGCCGCAGCCGATTTCGACCATCTGGATGCCCATGGACTTGAAATACTTCAGTGCGTCCTCAAGAGGCATGTTTCCTACAACATTGGTAAGTACGCCTAACTTCATGTTAAAACACTCCTTCTAATTGAATAAATCAAAAGAATAACAGGTTGAATTGGGGCTTTTTCTGAAAGAGAAAACCCTGTTTGGTTTTATTGTACTATATTTCCTTGGTAAAATCAACATGGATTTGGCTTTTACGCCGCATTTTTTTGGAATGCCTTTCGGCAGATGTATTGAATTTTTGTGGTTTTCCGTCAAATTCACGGTAGAATTTCGCCGGGCCTTCCTCTATAATGAAAGTTAGCATTTTATTAAAGGCGGTATAGTTGAATGGAGAAGACCCAAAACTTTAAAAACACCGTGTTTGCCTGCTACCGCGGGTATATCACGCAGGGCATTGTGAACAATCTCTCTCCCCTGTTTTTCGTGCTGTTCCAAAACAAATTCGGCATTTCGTATTCGCTGATTTCGGCACTTATTCTGTGCAACTTTGTGACGCAGGTCATCACGGATATGCTTTCCGTTAAATACGTAGACCGCATCGGCTACCGAAAATCAGCGGTCATCGCACACGCGCTGGCGTTTTTAGGCCTTGTGATGCAGGGCACGCTGCCGAATGTGCTGCCTGCGCCGTATGTGGGCCTTGTCCTTGCGACGATTGTGAACGGCGTAGGCGGCGGCCTGATTGAAGTTATCATCAGTCCGATTGTCGATTCCTGCCCGGGAGACGCGAAGGCCGCCGCAATGAGCCTTTTACATTCGTTTTACTGCTGGGGACAGGTGGGCGTGGTGCTCATCACGACGCTTTTGCTGCGCTTGATCGGCGAGAATTTGTGGTTTATCATCCCGATTTTGTGGTCTTTGCTGCCGCTTTATAATTTATTCCGTTTCCTCAAGGTGCCGCTGATGCCCACCGTGCCGGAGGAAGAGAAAACACCGCTCAAAACGCTGTTTACCTCGAAAATTTTCCTCGTGGCACTGCTTTTGATGCTTTGCGCGGGCGCGAGCGAGCTTGCCATGAGCCAGTGGAGCTCGCTGTTTGCGGAGCGTGCGCTCGGCGTGACGAAGGTCATCGGCGATCTTTTAGGGCCGTGCCTGTTTGCGGTGTTTATGGGCATCGGCAGAACAATCTACGGCGTGTGGGGCGAGAAAATCCATTTAACGGGCGCGATGGTATTCTGCGCCGCACTGTGTATTTTGTGCTATCTCGGTACGGCTTTATTTGAAAACCCGTGGCTTTCTCTGCTTTCGTGCGCGCTGTGCGGCTTTTCCGTAAGCCTCATGTGGCCGGGCACGTTCTCGCTGACCTCCGCTGCGTACCCGAAGGGCGGTACGGCGATGTTCGGCATTTTGGCGGTGTTGGGCGACGTGGGCTGCTCTGTGGGTCCGGCATTGATGGGCGCAGTGAGCGGCGCGGTTTCCGGCAATGCAAAAATCGCCGCATCTTTCCCGAATCTCACTGCGGACCAACTCGGTTTAAAGAGCGGCATGCTGTTTTCCGCGGTTTTCCCGGCACTTATTTTGATCGGCGTTCTGTTGCTCACACGGTTTCATAAGGCTGCAAATAAAAAGCCAAGCCCCAAAGCGGACTTGAGCGAAGAATAATTTGTAGACAGCAGGTAGAGAAAAAGTGCAACGCAAATCTCTTGCATTTGAATTTGCAAGGGATAAATTGTTGCACTTTTGCCAGATTGCTACCAAACAGAATTTGTGAATGCAAACCTCAAAGCAGTTTGCTTCCTGCACGCTTTCTATCCTGCAGCCTGTGTCAGCACACATGCCGTTGTGCTTTGTGCGACATGAACGGCAGACAAACGCCGCTCTCACCTGCGCCGACCAGCAGCTCCGTGCTGTTTTCGCAGAAGTCTTATACGTCAGATACTCACCGTAACAGTTGAGTTTCCAGCTCGCGAACGCGGCGAAGAATATCGACGGAATAGGACGGAATACGGCCGAGCGCATCGGGACCGACGTTCAAAAGGTAGTTTACACCCATACCGTTGAGCTTCTGCTTGTTTGCAAGGATCTGCTCGGGTGTTTTCCAGTTATGGTCGTAGTATTTGAAGCCCCATGTGTCGTTCAGCGTGGCCGCGGTCTCATACAGGTTATACGGCGAATACTTGAAGCCGAACAGATCGTTCATGGACTGCATGTCCCCTGCGCGTTCTTTCGAGATTTCTGCCGGACGCTCTGCCGGAATCTCGTTATCGCCGAGAGAAACGTAATCATACACGCCGTTGCCGAGGCGAGAGTTCACAAGGCAGTCCGGCTGATACTGCTTCACAAGGTCGTAAAGCTCCTGACTCTGCGCCTTTGTCATCACGCCCGGGGTATCGAACCAGATCAGGCAGATGTCGCCGTATTTTGTCATGATCTCCTTCACCTGCGGCTTGATCTTCTCGTTAAAGCAGATGGAGTAGTCTTTGTTGTCTGCACCGGGGAAATCCCAGTTGTTATACCACGCCGTGCCTGCGCAGCCGGTGGTTTTGTCGTAGCCGCCGCCGTGCGGGTGATGCCAGTCAAGCTCCTGCGAATAGTAAAGTCCCAGCTTTAAACCGTGCTTGTAGCAGGCTTCCGCCAACTCTGCGATGAGGTCTCTGCCAAACGGCGTTGCTTTTTTGATGTTGTATGCATCGCAGTCGGAATCAAACAGCGCAAAGCCCTCGTGGTGCTTAGAGGTAACCACAAAGTAGGTCATGCCGCATTCTTTTGCAAGCTTTACCCACTCCTCTGCATTAAAATAAACAGGGTTGAACGCACCCGCAAGCTGTTCCATTTCGCGGTTCGGGATGGCAAAGGCGGACTGGATCCATTCACCGTAGTCGTAGGGCGTACGGCGCCCTCTGTACTCACCGGCGAGCATGGAATAGAGTCCGAAGTGGACCATCATGCCGTATTTCGCTTCGCGAAACCATTCGATATTGTTCATGTCTTTTCTGCACGGCTGCCGACGAAAAAAATTGCGCAGCCGTGCTTCCTCCTTTGAGAATTTTTTGTGTGTCTTATTATAGCATACGGAACCGAATTTGTCTTGCAGTTTCTTTTGTACACGCGTGAAAAAAAGCCATGCAGCGTGCTATACTGAAAACAAAGACAAATCAAAGCGGAAAAAACGGAGACATAGTATGGCGGAATATTTAGATATTGTAGATGAGAACGGGATCCCCACAGGCGAAACGGTAGAGCGCGAAACGGCGCACGCAAAGGGCTTTCGGCACCACACCCGCGCTTGACGCAAAAGCACTTGCGAGCCTGCTTGCCAGCAATCCCGTATTGCTCGAAAAAGCTTTGGAGTCTGTCCTGCTTGCAATAACACCTGATTTTATTAGTGAAGCGCAAATTAGCAAACGGACTGAAAACCGAATGAAAATACGTCGATAATGCAGTGCGTATTAGCAAAGTGCTAACTGTGAAAATACAGAAAAAGTGATTGGTCTTGAACACAAAATGCCAAACCTGTGATTAGCAATTAGCAAGCAGCCAAACACAGCAGGAAATGAAAAAAGCCGAAAAACCTGATTTTACTAGGCTTTTCCGAAATTATAGTGTTAATCATTTCTTTTTTGAAATCTGCTAATATTATGCCGTTTTTCCATTCGTTTTAGCAAGGTATTAGCAAACGCAAAGATTTTTTGGGAACATCATTAAGTTAATAGGATACTCGTTACGAGTGCTAATTCACAGTTGAATTTTTTGTTCTTTTTATATTAGTATAAATAAAATTTAACTTAAATAAGCAATAGAGATATCTGTATTCAGTTTTCAAAATACACAAAATACAAATGAAAGGCTTCCATTTTCGTGGTTCGGAATTAACCCCTTCACTTGTTTGAACCGGGAGGGCGTTTTTGGGGGTGTTTTTAGAAATAGAAAATACCGCCTATTTTCCTCATCTTGAGGTCAACAGACGGCGGTAGAATTATTCATATTTTGGGTGTATAATATAAAAAAGATTTTTTGGGGGTATATAAAATGAAACATAAAGTAAAAGTGACTGTTTTGGACAAGAAGTTGTATCCGGAATTACAGCAGAAATATTGTGCCGCTCCGGATTCAGGTGCCTGTCCTTGCTACAATGTTGGCGATGAGTTCATTTTCTATCGTGATGATGAGCGTGATGACTTCTGGCATATGGGACTGAATACTCTGACAAAAACAGATGGAGATGCAGATGCTGTAGCCGGAGGACCGAAAATGCCGTTTTGTTCCGAAGCGTGGGATGCCGTTTCTCGATACATATATACCGGTTTACAGGGTGGTTCTATTATGAAGGGCTGGATGAAAAACGAAAATGAAATGATTACCTGCTGTTCGGACGGTACAAGACCTGTGATTTTCAAAATCGAGAGAATTGACTACGAATAAATGACGGATAATTCACCGTTTGTCGAATACATCTAAACAATCAAAGGCCGCTTACATCGATAGGCGGTCTTTTTTCGTGTTTAGATATATTTGATTTTGAGCTTTCTTTTCTTGGCTGAAATCACCTTGCAGAGAACATCATCAACCCCATCGGTGTGTCTGCCTTGTGCTGTCAGACCGTTCTTCAAACGGATAAGTGATTGCAACACTCTCCTGTATTCTTCATCGGAGCAGAGAGGGTATTTTCATTAGCAAAATTGCGAAAACCCTGCTGATTTTTATTAGCAAGCAGTCCACCTGAAAGGCGGACGACATTAGTCCTAATTTCCATTAGCTGACGGAGAATTTGCTAATGAGGTTTTCTGCATTTTTCAGTTTCATTGTCTTTGAACTAAAATAAAAAAAAGCCGAAAAGCCCGATTTTACTAGGCTTTTCGGCTGTGCTTTTGGCACCCCCTGCGAGAATCGAACTCACAACTAACCCTTAGGAGTATGGCTTACCATGTGATACACGGTTCGGATGTAACTTCCAATATCATCCCTTACGCAGAATGACTTGTAGTAAACGAACTTTATGGTGCAAAACACCTATTCTGACGCAGTTTTATGTGTCCGTTGGGTGGTCCTATTAGCAAATTCTTAGCAAGAGGATATCCCGCCAAAGCTGATTGCTACTGCCATTCTTCACTCCCTTAGTCAAAATGACAAGGCAAATACATGGAGGTTACTATGGACAAGAAAGAGAAAAAGTCACTGCCGGAACCGCGCACATATACCGTGGAACAGATTGCGGCCATGCTCAACATTGGCCGCACAACCGCATATCAGCTCGTCAAGCAGGAGGAGTTCAGGATCGTCCGCATAGGCAATGCGATCCGCGTTTCCAAGAAATCTTTTGACGAGTGGCTGGAAAGTTTAGAACTGTGAATATCGCAAGAAACGCCGTAGGCTCAAAAAACCTATGGCGTTTTTTTATACCCATTTTGAAGGAGGCTGGCAATGAAACTGACAGAAGCAGAAATGAGGATGGTGTTTCAGATTGAAAGTACCAATCAGAACGCTGCTCTGAATGAGATTTACATGACATGGCGCTATGCGCCGAACCAGGCAGTAAAAGAAACGGCGGAAAGCCTTCTGGACAAGCTCCGCCCACTGTCGGATCAGGAGTGCATGGATTTGATCCGCAAGGTGCAGGCCGAATACCGTCTGCCGGAGAAAGCCCGCACCATCGGGGAGATGCTGGCAGAGGCCAGGCAGCGATCCGGGGCGCAGAAGTTATCCGGCCATGACATTATGGCTTTGGAGCGTTTCGACCCGGCGACCAGACACATGATCGTCTTTGATGTTCTTACCCATGACTCGCCTGTTGGCTGGAAGGGTGAGAAAATGCGCCTGTTCCTGACGGATGCCGGATACAACAAGGCTTTGGAAAATCAGGAAAAGGGGCACATCAAAATCCGTAACCATGCGAAGGTGCTTTCCGGCGAACTCCACTATGACCATAAAGACCGTGAGAGGTAGCCACCCCCAAAATGTATCAAAATCAGTGGGATATCTTCTGTTTCTTCCTCTGTGGCTTGCGTTCTGAACAGGGCGTGGATGTTTTCCCATGCGGAAGGTAACGGAGGCATACAGACGGGTAAACCGCTCAAAATCAACACTTTTTATTTTCACAGGAAGGAGGTGCGAAGATGGCTGTTTTTCGTATTGAAAAGACCCGTGATTATACGGTCATGTCGAACCATCACTTGAAAGATCGAACGCTGACCCTGAAATCCAAAGGGCTGCTGTCCATGATGTTGTCGCTCCCTGACGAGTGGAATTACACCACCAGAGGTCTTGCGGCGATCTGCCGGGAAGGTGTGGACAGCATTGGTGCGGCATTGAAGGAGCTGGAAAACCACGGGTATATCCGGCGCACCCAGCTTCGGGACGAAAAAGGCAAGATCACGGATACTGAGTATGTCATTTACGAAATGCCTCAGTGCGAGCCGCCGTCAAGCCCAGGTACGCCTTTACCGGGTACGGCAAAGCCATATACGGAAAACCCGGATATGGGTATCCCGGATACGGCGGAACCGTGTACGGAAAACCACGCACAATTAAATACTAATCAAACAAAGACTGATTTATCAAGTACGGAGATATCAAATCCTATCCAATCAAATCCCCCTACCCCCGCAGGGGCAAGGATGGGAATGGATCGGATGGGAGCCAGAGAATGTTATCGTGAAGTGATTTTGGACAACATCGAGTACAGCTATCTGGTGCAGGACAGCCATATCGACCGTGAGCAGCTTGACGAGATCGTTGACCTGATCGTGGATACCGTATGTTCTGCCCGCAAAGTGATCCGCATTGCCGGAGATGATTATCCGGCGGAGGTGGTAAAGTCCCGGTTTATGAAGCTGGACAGTTCTCATGTTCAGTATGTCATGGACTGCATGAAGGACAACACCACCTATGTCCGCAATATCAAGAAATATCTTCTGGCGGCGCTGTATAACGCCCCGACCACCATCAACAGCTATTATTCTTCCCTGGTGCAGCACGATATGTACGGGGACGGGCAAAGGGGGCGAGGCTAAATGCAGGAGGAAGTAACGCGGGGCGCCGTAACGCTCATTGTTGACGGAGCCAAGCTAAGTGAGCAGGTCTTTGAAAAGGCCGTCAAAAAGTTCCTGGAGGAAATCCAGAAAAGCCAGAAGCCCAAAATCTACCGCGGCAGGCAGAGCCTTAAACAGCTTGCCAGCCAGAACGCCGGTCTTGCCAATATCGAGATCAGTGACAAGAATATCAAGGCTTTCTCCCGTGTGGCGAAGAAATACCATGTGGATTTTGCCTTGAAGAAGGACACCGTTGCAGAGCAGCCCCGTTACCTGGTCTTTTTCAAAAGCCGGGACGCGGATGCCATCACAGCGGCATTTCAGGAGTTTGCCAGCCGGAAAATGAGCCGTGAGGAAAAGCCCTCCATCCGGGAGCGGCTGACCCAGGCGAAGGAACAGGCGGCAGAGAAAGCGGAACACCGCACCATTGACCGGGAGAAAGTAAAGGTCAAAGATCGGAGCGTGCAGAGATGAATATGAAAAAAATGTTTTTGCTGAACCTTCCGTATCTTCTGTTTGTGTATCCCTTCGATAAGCTGGCACAGGCTTTCCGGCTTGCGCCCGGCGCTGACCTCTCCGGCAAGCTGCTTTCTATCGGGGACGGCTTCACGGCAGCACTTTCCTACCCGTGGCTCAGTTTCCATCCCACGGACCTGCTGATCGGCATAGCCGGTGCGGTTGTCCTTCGTATGGCGGTCTACCTGAAAGGCAAGAACGCAAAGAAATACCGCCACGGAATCGAGTATGGTTCTGCTCGCTGGGGTACGGCGGCAGATATCGCTCCCTACATGGACAAGGACTTTTTCCAGAATATCCCCATGACGCAGACGGAGCGGATCACGATGGCGAGCCGCCCAAAGCAGCCGAAGTATGCCAGAAACAAAAACATTCTGGTGATCGGCGGTTCCGGCAGCGGCAAGACGAGGTTCTTCTGTAAGCCGTCGCTGCTGCAAGCTCATTCGTCCTATGTCTGCACCGATCCGAAAGGGACCTTGCTGCCGGAGATCGGCACTTTCCTGGAACGGAAGAAATACCGTATTAAGTGCCTCAACCTGATAAACTTCCGAAAATCCATGAAATACAACCCGCTGGCCTACATTCGGTCAGAGAAGGATATCTTAAAGCTGGTGAACGCCCTGATTATGAACACGAAGGGCGAAGGCGAAAAATCTTCGGAAGATTTCTGGGTCAAAGCGGAACGCCTCTATTATTCCGCACTGATCGGCTACATCTGGTACGAGGCCACGGAGGAAGAAAAGAACTTCATCACGCTTCTGGACCTTATCAATGCCAGTGAAGCCAGAGAGGACGACGAGACCTATCAAAGCCCGGTGGACCTTCTCTTTTCTCAGTTGGAGGAACGGGAGCCGGACCACTTCGCCGTCAAGCAGTACCGCAAATTCAAGATGGCGGCGGGTGATATATGCTCTAAGTGACTTCTTAATCATGATTTTGTCATGGTTAGTGAAACAATCACTTAGAGCATTTTTGTTTCAGGAGGTACAGCCATGAGAAATGAAAAAATTACCCCACTGTACGAGCGCCTGAGCCGGGACGATGAGTTACAGGGCGAGAGCAATTCCATATCCAACCAAAAGCAGATGTTAGAGGATTTTGCCCTCCGGAACGGGCTGCCCAACCCTACGCACTTTACCGATGATGGTATCTCAGGCACTCGTTTTGACCGCCCCGGATTTTTGGCGATGATGGAGGAAGTGGAGGCAGGGCGTGTAGAGGCAATCGTCATCAAGGACATGAGCCGGTTGGGGCGCGACTATCTAAAGGTCGGTCAGGTCATGGAGGTTTTGCGGCAGCGCGGAGTTCGGCTGATTGCCATCAACGACGGTGTGGACAGTCTGAAAGGTGATGACGATTTTACCCCGTTCCGCAACATTATGAATGAATTTTACGCCCGTGATACCAGCCGGAAAATCCGCTCTGTGTTTAAGTCAAAAGGCATGAGTGGCAAGCACCTGACCGGCACTGTGATTTACGGCTACTTATGGGACGAAAAACGGGAGCATTGGCTGGTAGATGAGGAAGCTGCCGAAGTGGTACGCCGTATATTCTCCCTCACGCTGGAGGGATATGGGCCTTACCAGATCGCCTGCAAATTATCCACAGACCGGATTGAAATTCCTGTCGTACACCTTGCCCGCTTCAACGAGGGTGTGAACCGTTCAAAGCCGGTCAAAGACCCCTATGGATGGGGATCATCTACCATCGTGAACATTTTGAAAAAACGAGAGTATTTAGGGCATACCATCAATTTCAAGACCCGCAAGCACTTTAAGGACAAGAAAAGCCACTATGTTTCTGAGGACGAATGGACGATCTTTGAGAATACCCATGAAGCCATTATCGACCAGCAGACCTTTGATCTGGTGCAGAAAATCCGTAGCAATGTACGGCGTTATCCAAACGGCTGGGGCGAAGCGGCTCCCCTCACAGGATTGCTCTATTGTGCCGATTGCGGCGGCAAGATGTATGTCCACCGCACCAACAATGGCAAGAGGATTTCTCAATATACCTGTTCCAATTATACCAAAGTTCCGTGTGGGACACTATGCCCTACACAACACCGTATCAATGAGAGTGCTGTTCTGACATTGGTTTCCGACACGCTCCGGGCTATCGCTGAATATTCGAGAAATGACCGGACGGAATTTATTCACACTGTTCAGGAGACGCAGGTTGCTCAACAGAGTGCCGATATATCGAAAAAGCGCAGGCGTCTGGCTGCTGCCCAAAAGAGAGCCGGAGAACTGGAAAAACTGATTTGCAAAATCTATGAGGACAATGCTCTCGGCAAGCTGCCGGATGCACGATATAGGGCGCTTGATGCACAGTATGCCAAAGAGCAGGGCGCACTTGAGATTGAAATTGCGGAGCTGGAAAAGGCTGTTACCGGCTACGAGCAAAGCCAGAAATCAGCGGAGAAATTTATAGCCCTGATTGATAAGTACGAGAATTTTGACACTATGACAAACACCATGCTCAACGAGTTTGTAGAGAAAATCCTTGTCCATGAACGCGCCCGAAAAGGTAGTCAGGACACCACGCAGGAAATTGAAATCTACTTCAATTTTTTAGGGCGCTATATCCCACCATCCTTACAGCCGGTTCCTTTAACACCGGAGGAACAGGAAGAATTGCGAAAAAAAGAAGAACGCAAGGACAGGCTCCATCAGAACTATTTGGAACGAAAATCCAGCGGCGCACAGAAACGGTATGAGGACAAAATCAAGGCGCAGAAAAAAGCGGAAATGGACGCTAAGAAAGCCCTGATCCGGGCTGAGGATATGAAAAAAGGTGTTTTTTCTACTGTCGGACAGCTGCCGAAAGAAGAACCGCGCAAAGGCAGCATGGCAGCCAGCGCAGCAGTCTAATCATCACGAAGCAAAGGAGAATGAATATGAGTAAGTTGACTTACATTCGTTGTGGAGATTATGATATACCCAACCTAAAACTTTCTGAACAGCCGGAAACTTCTATTGGCAAGTACGGCAGAATGCGAAAATCCTACCTAAAGGAACATCGCCCCATTCTCTACAACCAACTACTGATGAGCGAGAAGCTGTATCCGCACCTGATAGAGATTGACCGGACAGCGCAGGAGCGTGTGGACACCTTGTTGCCTCACATGATGGAGGCAGCGGGCGTCACCGAGGAACTGAAAGCCTGTGACCCTATGCGCTGGGTGGGGCTGATGAACACATTAACGGCACAGATTGAGGAAATTTTAATCAGGGAACTGATTTGCAGCTGAATGGGAGGTGCGGGAAATGCTGACCTTTGAAAAGATTTTGAAAGTGTTTCAGGTATATCTGGATGATGATCCACTGTATGAGGTGGTTCAGACCAGCCACGGTTATACATTGATGGCATGGGAACCCCACCGGAATGACTGGTACAGCGCTGATATACAGAAAACCCCGGAGGATTTACGGAACGCTTTGTTGGGTACATACGCCAACTTTCTGGAAGATAAGATTACCGGAAATGACCGTGACCTGACTGTGACAGAAACCGGAGAAATCCAGCAGAGGTGTCGGGAACTTTTGGAAAAGTGCCGGGAACCTTGATATAGAAATGCCAGAAGGAGGCCGCGATTATGCGTCCTCCTTCTGCTTCGCAGTCTGTTCCATTTTGAGCGCCCCGTCTATGGCACCTTCGATAATCGGCAGGTATTCTTCAGGGCAGAGTTTCAGCTTGTGGCTGACCCGTTGCCGCTGTTCGCTTTCTTCCCGCATGATCTCCGGGTTAAAATACCGTTCCACGGGAAGTCCGCAGATCTTAATCAATTGGATCATCACAGGCAGGCTCGGAATTGCACCTTGATTCTCAATGTTGGCAAGATACCGCCATTCAATCCCAACCATTTCCGCCAATGTTTTTCGTGCCAGACGCTTTGCCTCTCGTGCAGCTTTGACATCTGCGCCGAAGGTTTCAAAGCCGGGGCAATCTTCAACTTTAGCCATATAACATCACCCATTTACATTGTATAATTCATACTCTGCCCGTGGAATGTTGTTATATGCAGTTAGATTAAACTTTATAATTCATATCTATTTGATTATGGCAATACATAAGAGGCTTTTCAGCTCTCGCATTCAGCACATCGTTTGTGGCACTGCTATATTCTAAAAAAGCCCTAATACATCATCCTTGCTTACAGGGCTATCTATGATCCCCAAAAGCCATTTAGAGAATTTTCAAAATGAATGTTGACTTTTTTTCCTATTGTGCTACAATGAAAATATCATTTAGAGATTTTTCAAAATAACAGAGGCAAAGGTGAAAGCACTGTGAGTTTACCTAATATTTTCAAAGCATTAAGCGATCCCGTCCGACGGGAGATATTGCTGAAACTAAAACAAAAACGGAAGATGTCAGCCGGTGAAATTGCCGCAGAATTTGACTTGACTAATGCCACTATTTCATACCACCTTTCTACTCTAAAAAAGGCTGATTTGATTTTTGAAACGCGCTATCAGAAATACATCTATTATGAAATCAATACATCGGTATTTGAAAGTGTTGTTATGTGGCTTATGCAATTTCAGGAGGATAAAGATGAACCCCAAAAATAAACGAACCTTGTTTCTGACAAGTACAATTTGCATTATTTTGTCCATCGTAGCATTCGCTCTGTCCCACATGGGCGGGGCCAGTAACGAAAACTCTATTCTGCTCTATGTGATTGCCGTTTTGCTGAATATTGTTCTGAACCTTGCGCTTAATATCAAAATTGCTTCGACAAACGGAGCCAAGGCGTTAGTGTCTTTGGGCAAATGGATTATGCCGATTGCGGGAGTTGTATATTTGATCCCGCAGGTATATTCCGTACTGTTTCCTGCCAAGACCATGCAAGATACTTATTGGTATGTTTTTATTGGTATTTTGTTTATTGTCAGTGGCAATTATTTTCCCAAAAACCACATCAATCCCTATGTCGGACTAAAGTTTCCGTGGCTATTCAATGATGAAGAAGGCTGGTACAAGACGCATCGGCTGGGCAGTTATACATGGATACTGGCTGGTATTGTCAGCATTCTGCATCCGCTGCACAATCTTATTTTTGTAACCGTTCCGCTAATCATTTTTCTGGTTGGCGTTGTCCCGTTGGTCTATTCACTTGTCCTCTTTTTTAAGAGGAAACAAAGCAACTAAAGGAGGTAATACTTATGAAATCTGCAACGAAGCATATTGTTATCAGCACCGTTTTGTGTGCGTTGACGCTGGTAGTCTTTCTCGCTTTCTATAATCGCCTGCCGGAGTCTATCCCCATCCATTTTGATTCTGCCGGAGTAGCAAATTCTTTCTGGCCCCGCAATGTTGTAGTGTTCGGCGTTCCCGTGGCCTGTGTCCTGCTGAACCTCATTTCTGGCTTTACCGTCAGCCAGAAAGAGAATGCAAAGCCGTATATGTACTATATCATGGCTATTGTTGCATTCGTAGCAACGGGCATCATGATCTATTTGGGGATGAAGTGAATTGCCCCAACAAGAACTTTGGTGGCGGAACGGTTATTTTTTTGAATGTCATTTTGAAATTTTTCTAAATAAAGGCAAGGAATGCTATGTTACAAATCAAGAACTTATCCAAAAGCTACGGTGCGAAAAAGGCTATAAGCAACCTTAGTTTTGTCGTGGAAGATGGCGACATAATGGGCTTCATCGGAAAGAATGGAGCTGGCAAAACCACAACATTGAAAGCCTGTTTAGGTATCATCGGCATCGACGAGGGAGAAATCCTTTTGGATGGAACTTCTGTCCTCAAAGAACCGATGGCTTGTAAGCGGAAGATGGCGTATGTGCCAGATAATCCCCAGCTTGACGAGTATATGACTGGATTGCAGTATCTCAACTTTATCTGTGATATTTACGAAGTACCGTCCAAGATGCGGAAACAAAACTTCGAGAAATTGGCCTCAGCTTTTCAGATGGGGCCGCATTTGAATAACTTGATTTCCTCTTACTCCCACGGCATGAAACAGAAACTTGCGCTGATTGCCGCCTTTTCGCACACGCCTAAACTGCTGATATTGGATGAACCTTTCGTTGGATTAGACCCGGAAGCATTTGTGATCCTGAAAGAGCAGATGAAAGAACTCTGTGCAAGTGGAAATTCCGTTCTGTTTTCAAGCCATATTCTTGATGTGGTAGAAAAGGTGTGCAATAAAGTGTCCGTTATTAAGCATGGACAATTACTGTATTCCGGCAGGACGACAGAAATCGTTGGGACAAAGGGTTTGGAAGAAGTATTTATGGAGATGAATGGCGATGAAATTTCTGTTACCCCTACTAAGGAATAATCTTTTGCAGCTATCTCATGCCAATCAGCTTCGATATGCAGATACAAAGAACCGCACAAAAACGATCACTTTGTATATGCTTATAGCCATGATCCTAATGGGATTGCTTGCATACCTGATTTACTCCTTGAAAATCATTTATTCTATTGCGTGGTCGTTGGAGGAAGTAGTGACAGAACTTGTTGTTCCTATGGTTCTGATCTGCGTGATCCTTAATATTGCGATTAGTATTTTTTGGGGAAGTGGTCTGCTCCTTAGTGATACTAATATTGACAGTGTGCTTGCACTTCCAATTCCGCTGCGTACATTGATACTCTCCAAATTGACTGTCCTGTTTATGGTAGAAGTCGCTCTTACTGTGGCGCTGCTGCTTCCTATGATGGTGCTGTTTGGCCTAACCGCAGGTATGGGATTTCCGTTTTATCTAATTGTGCTTGGAATAACAATTCTCTTTCCTGTCATTCCCGTCCTTTTGGGAACAATGTTCGGAACACAGATTTACCGCATCTTGAAAAATTCCTCTGCTCGTATTGCCCGACTAAAGGCAGCGGCGGCTATCCTGATTTTGTTTGCGTTTATGATCTTCATGTTCTGCAAATTCCCAGATATAGCTGCCGGAAATTTTGGGGATGTTATTTCTACCTCGACTTTTACACTTTATGCAGGCCAGTATATTCACCGATTGCTTAACGGGGACTATCTGTTGATAGGCATATACTTCGGTGGGGTATTCCTGATAGGCGTTACTCTGCTCTATGGTCTAATCAAAATATTTCGTAACTGGTATAGCAATGACGCGATACAAGGCTCAAAAAGTCAGCCCGTCGATTGGAACAAACAAACCACGAAACAGCACAGCCCGGTATCTGCTCTTTTAGAAAGAGAGCGCACACGTTATTTTTCGCTTCCAGTATATCTAACCAATACTGCCTGCGGATTGCTTTTTGCTGCGGTCTTTGTTCTGCTGGTTGTTTTAATGTCGGATAAGATCACGCCATACATTTATCAGTTGGCCGAATATTTTCAGGTGCCTTTTGCTGATTATGATGTGCTGTTCATATATGCTTTTTCTATCTTGACAACAATATCCTGCACAACCTATGTCAGCATTTCCATCGAGGGAAAACAGATTGAAATACTGAAATCCTTACCCATTGCGGCAAAGTGCCTCTTTCGAGTAAAGCTGCTACACCATCTCTCAATGTCTGTACCGACCATTTTTGTTTTGAATACCATTATGGCATTGTATTTGCAATGGTCTTTCCCTAAAGCTATGCTGGGGTATGCTTTTCCTTTGCTATGTTCGGTGCTGATCGGAATGATAGGCTACATCTTAAATCTCATTTTCCCAAATTTTGAATGGGAGAATGTCACCCATATTATCAAGCAAAGTCTACCAGCAATTTTGACGGCCTTGATCGGAGTTGTAGTTACCTGTGGAACGGCATATCTGCTGTTGAGATTTTTCCCAAGCGCCTTGTTTATGGGGAGTTGGCTTGCCTGTGCAATTATTCTATTGCTGCTTTTAACAATGGTGGCGTGGGTGGACAAAAAAGGTCAGCACTTATACCAAGAATTATAGAACGCTATTTATTCATTGCAAAAAGGTGCAAAGTAATGATACAGAAATGGATATTGTGTCCAGTCTGCGGCTCTAAAACAAGGGTACGAATACGAGAAGATACAGTTCTTGAAAACTTCCCATTGTACTGTCCCAAATGCAAGCATGAAACATTGATCTCCGCACGACAACTGAATATATCTGTTATCAAAGAGCCAGACGCACAGACGCAGAGCCGATAATACGCAAGGTAAATTCACTTGTGATTATCGGTTCTTTTTTATTTCAATATACGATGAGAGCCTGCCCCGCCCAATGGGGAAAGAAAAAAACCGTAGCTGGGCAGGTTGATTTTGTGCGCTTACTCTACATACTCTGGCGGCGGTTTTGAGAAATCAGAGCCGCCGTTTCTTTTCGTCTACGCTAAACCAACGACGACCTAACACCGTGTAAATCCACGGCGGCACATAGGAGGATTGCCGCCGTGTCTATTTTTGCCTTTTTTCACAGTCCCCATGACCTGCACCAGCTAAAAAAAGCCTGTTCCCAGCAGCGGAGCAATGCGGTCAGAAGTATGCACTATACCATGTAACTAAACAGCAAAATATACTCTATTACGCTCGTATGGCTTTATGCTGTCCGGGCGCTTTTTTGTCCCTATGGAGCCGGAACATCGGGTCAGCATGGCCCGAACTTTATCCCCGGAGCCGCGCCCCGCCGCCTCATTCAGATTTACCAAAAAAATCTGAATGGAGGAAAGGCAGATGGAAGTTACCATCAATTATAACGGACAAGCTGTGGCCGTGGAGGTTACGCTGGAAGTCTATGAATTTCTTGATCGGGCCGATCATAAAACGGAGAACCTGTTCCATGAACAGCGGCGGCATTGGGATGGTCGGGAGTTTGACGAGTACATCATTACCACCGAGGGTGTAGGGGTCTACGGCGAAACGCCGGAGGAATACCTTTGCCGCATGGAAACACTGCATGAGCTGATGGCTGTTCTGGACACCTGTACCGAGGCCCAGCGCCGCCGGTTCCTGCTCTATGCGCTTGACGGGCTGAGCCTTGCAGAGATCGGTGTGCTGTGCGGCTGCTCCAAAGTGGCTGTTTATCAAAGTGTGGAGGCGGTCAGAAAAAAATTTATAAATTTCTTTGAGAACAGGCTTAACGAATGACCTGTTTTCTGGCTACCAAGTGAAAGGGATCATTTCCCTTATCTCAGCGAGGGGCGGACAGCGGACGAGCTGCCCGCCTCTCCGATTTTCAGGAGGTAAGCCTATGAAAACAATCAATCTGCGGTGGATGTATCCCCACTACCGGCATGACGAGTTTGTGGATGTTACGGACGAGGTATGGGCAGCGATGTATCAGGCCCAGCGGGAGATGGAGAACTATGAGCGTCGGAAAGTCTACCACCGCGCCTACTACTCTCTGGACGCATACAGCTGGCTGGAAAATTACGCACTGGAACACAGCAGATCGCCGGAAGATATTTTGCTGGAACGAGAAGAAATGACCACCCGCCTGCACCTGATTGCAGCTCTGCCGGTGGCTCTGGCTCATGCCACTCCGACACAGGCCCGCCGTGTTCACGCCTACTACATTGCCGGTATCAAGCAGCCGGAAATCGCCCGGAGAGAGGGCATCCACAGCAGCAAGGTCAGCGTTGCCATCCGTCGAGGTCTGCGGAATATGCGCCGCTGCTATGATGACCTTTTTCAAGCAGAGTGAGGGCGTGCCTATGCAGACCATCAATCTCAAACAATATTATCCATTTTGCAAAGAGGACATTTTTGTGGAGGTGTCCGATGAGATCGTCGAAGCGTTTCTTCTGGACAAGAGAGCCGAGGCCGCCAGAGATCGCAAGATGTTCCGGTATAAGGCGTTTTATTCCCTCGATTGTAACGATGGAATCGAAAATGCCGCCATCGGCTGGGCGCAGCCATCGCCGGAGGACTACCTGATAGAAAAAGAAGAATTAGCCGAATACGAAGAACTGATACGGCGATTGTATGAAGCCATTTCCTCCCTGCCGCCTATGCAGGCTCGCCGTGTTCACGCCCGCTATATGCTGGGTATGAAAGTGAAAGATATTGCCGCAATGGAGGGTATCACGCCAGCACAGGCGGGAAAATCCATCCATGCCGCACTGCGGAGGCTGCGCCGGTACTTTGCTCGACAGAAATGGACGGTCAATCTATGAGTATTTCCAAAGAAAAGAGGTGCCTGACATGAACGAAAAAATTACAGCCCACCCCCAAAAAGAAGAACGGGAGAAAGTCCTGAAGGAGATTCGGCAGCTTGAAAACCGAAAGAAGATTTTGGAGAACAAGCAGCGGAACGAGGAACGCAGGGTTCGCACCCGCCGCCTGATTGAGCGCGGAGCCGTTTTGGAGGGGATTTTCCCGCTGGCTTCCAACCTTTCCGGCGCAGAGGTCAAAGCATTTCTAATTGCCCTGTCCCATCTTCCGGGGGCTGTGGAATTGATTGCAAACCTGCCAAAATCCGGGGACACGCCATAAGTCCCTTGTTTACAAGGGCGCACTTATACACCGTTACCGGTGTCGTGCGCCCTGCCGGGGGCTGTTGCGCTCTCCGAGCGCGATGGGGCGCTACACTCCCCAAACCCCTTGTGCGCCCCGCGCAGCCAGACACCCGCTTTGCGTATGCCCGGCTCCACAGAGCCTGTTATCCCCTCACTGAAAGGAGGTGTTCCCCATAGATTTCTGTCATATCCCCGTCAGTATCATCAAGCGCAGCGCAGGCCGTTCTGCTGTTGCCGCAGCTGCTTACCGCAGCGGAACCAAGCTGACAAATGAATGGGACGGAATGACCCACGACTACACCCGGAAAGGCGGCATTGTCCATGCGGAGATCATGCTGCCTGCCAACGCGCCGCCGGAATTTGCAGACCGATCTATCCTCTGGAACAGCGTGGAGCAAATCGAGAAAGCAAGGGACAGCCAGCTTGCCCGCGAGATTGAAGCAGCCCTGCCCCGTGAACTGTCCGGCGAACAGCAGCTTGCCCTTGTGCGCGCCTATGTGAAGGACAACTTTGTAGACAGAGGAATGTGTGCTGACTTTGCTATCCATGACAAGGGAACCGGCAACCCTCATGTCCATATCATGCTGACGCTCCGGCCTCTGAAAGAAAATGGACAGTGGGGCGCAAAGTGCCGCAAGGCATACGATCTGGACGAGAACGGACAGCGTATCCCGGATGGGAAAGGCGGCTGGAAAAATCATCGAGAGGATACGACCAACTGGAACGATAAAGGAAATGTGGAGATTTGGAGGGCAGCGTGGGCGGCCTACACCAACCGGACGCTGGAATCTGCCGGCAGACCGGAGCGCATTGACCATCGCAGCTACAGGCGGCAGGGCATTGATAAGATTCCCTCCGTCCATCTGGGGCCAGCCGCCAGCCAAATGGAAAAGCGCGGCATCCGCACCGACAAGGGCGAAGTAAACCGGCAGATCGCCGCCGACAACAAGCTGCTGAAAGAAATCAAGGCCCGCATTACCCGCCTTTACAACTGGTCTAAGGCCGAAGCCAAAAAGCCGGAGGGCCAGCAGCTCAGCATGATTGACTTGTGGGAGGCCCAGCAGCAGTTGAACGCTCCCCACACCCGCACCGGCAAAATCCGGGCTTTGCAGGAAAGCGCTGCACTATTCAGCTTTTTGCAGGCAAACGGCATCCAGTCTATGCAGCAGCTTCATGAAAAAATCGCTGATATGAACAGCTGTTACTATGACCTGCGGGGAAAGATCGTCAAGGCCGAGCGCCGGATCGCCACCATTACCGAACGCGGGGAGATGTGGGAACAGTACAACCAGCACAAGTCCATCCACAAGCAGCTTGCCAAAGTAAAGCCGGAAAAACGGGAACAGTTTGAACAGCGCCACAGCCGGGAACTGATTCTGTATGACGCAGCGGCCCGGTATCTGAAAGAACTGAAAGACAGCGGCGAGGCAATCACCCCAAAGGCATGGCAGCTGGAAATTGACCAGCTGGCCGCTGGAAAGCAGACGGACACGCTTGCCATGAAAGCCATGCGGGAGGATTTGAAAGCAGTGGAACGGCTCCGCAAAACCGCCGAGCAGCTGTCCCGACAGGAAAGGGACAAGTCTCACAACCGGGAGCCGAATCGGTAAAGGATACCGC
Organism: Neglectibacter sp. CSJ-5; assembly: GCF_032490475.1. NCBI lineage: Bacteria > Bacillati > Bacillota > Clostridia > Eubacteriales > Oscillospiraceae > Neglectibacter > Neglectibacter sp. CSJ-5. Next base: position 62,090 of record NZ_JAVYJC010000004.1, read on the forward strand.
GTTTTGGCGTACCCCTGTCAAGTGCGTCGCGCTTCACGACATACCTTTGCATACAGAAAAACCGCCGTACAGGTTTCCCCATACGGCGGCAGACTGTTTATTTGCCGAACAAGTCGCTGTGTGTGCCGGTGCGGGCCAGCGTCAGCACCAGAACATCATCTTCTATGCGATAGACAAGCAGCCAGTCCGGGAGAATATGACATTCCCGATGGCCTGCCCAATCGCCGGACAGGTCATGGTCGCGGTTCTTATCCGGCAGCGGTTCGCCCATTGCCAGCAACGCTACGACCTGCTCCAGCAGCTCAATCTTCAAGCCACGCTTGATGGCTCGTTTGTAGTCTTTTTTGAAACTGGTCGTGTACTTGACGGTATATTTGGTTTCTTTCATCTTTTCAGGTCAGCAAACAACTCGTCAAGGTCATTGTAGCCCTTTACAGACGGGTCTTTTGCAATCCTTTCCGCTTCCAGCATGGCAGCAACCGTTTCTTTGTTCGGCTGTTCCAGCCTTACTTCAAAGGGAATGCCGCCTTCACGAAGCGACTGGCGCACAAAGATGTTAAACGCCGTAGTCAGGTTCATGCCAAGTTCAGTAAACAGTGCGTCCGCCTGCGCTTTCAAATCTGCATCCATGCGGATACTGATGTTTGTGGTATTTCCAGCCATACGATCAACCCCTTTCTGCTGGTACTTTTAGTATATGCCATTTGCACGAAGAAAACAATACTTTGCACGAATATTTAACAGTAAATTCATTGAAGGAGGTCACTGTATGAAGCAAATTATTTTGCCCGTCACTATCCACCTGAATATCCGACTGCCCCTTGCCCTCTTGCAGCCGGAATCGGCAGACGCGCCCACCGGCCCGGAGCCGGAGGCCCATGCCTGCCAGGGCTGCGGCAACTGCGGCGGGTGTGGGAAGTGCCAGCATGAAAAAAAGCAAGCCTGAACCCGTCCCCGTCATGGACTACCGTCAGTACCGCAGAGCGCGGCGGCTGGTACATGAGTGCTGCAACTATGACGGCGGCCACTGTATCGCGCTGGATGATGGGGAGGAATGTGTCTGCGTCCAGTCCATTTCCTACTCCCTGTTGTGCCGGTGGTTCCGGGCGGCGGTGCTGCCGCTGGACAGAGAACTGGAAACGGCCCTGTTCCACCGCCTGGACGCCAAACGGTGCGCCGTCTGCGGGGCGCTGTTCACCCCCGGCTCCAACCGGGCCAAATACTGCACGGAATGTGCCGGACGCATGAAGCGTATCAAGGCCGCCCAGCGCAAGCGGAAACAAAGGGCGAAATGTCACGCTTTAGGGGCTGAAAACCCCTTGTAAATCAAGGCTTTTTTCGAGGGTGTCGCTGGGGGCCTGATAGATTTATCCTCTGCCCCCTAAAACGGCCTTAAAATGCGTACAGAATCCCAAGAGACCCCCCCAAGGAGGAACCCTATGTCAGACAACCGAAAATATTATTACCTGAAACTTAAAGAAAACTATTTTGACGATGATTCCATCGTGCTGCTGGAAAGTATGCAGGATGGTGTGCTGTATTCCAACATTCTGCTCAAGCTGTATCTGAAATCGCTGAAACATGGCGGGCGGCTCCAGCTTGACGAGGACATCCCTTACACGGCACAGATGATCGCCACCATCACCCGTCAGCAGATCGGCACTGTGGAGAGAGCCTTGCAGATCTTTTTGAAGCTGGGTCTTGTGGAGGTGCTGGACAGCGGCACATTCTACATGAGCAACATCGAACTTTTAATCGGCCAGTCCTCTACCGAGGCTGAGCGAAAGCGGGCTGCGAGGCTCCAAAATAAGGCGCTTTCTGCGCTCCGGACAAGTGGCGGACATTTGTCCGACATTCGTCCACCAGAGATAGAGATAGAGTTAGAGAAAGAGATAGAGATAAAGAGAGAGATAGAGAAGGGACACTCCGCCCGCGCCTATGGCCGTTACCAGAATGTTTTCCTGACGGACGAGGAAATGGCAGACTTGCAGGCCAGCTTTCCCACCATATGGGGCCAGTACATCGAAAAGCTGTCCGAGTACATGGCCTCTACCGGCAAGCGGTATCAGAGCCATGCCGCGACCATCCGGCGCTGGGCCGGTGAGGACGCGAAGAAAGCAGCCCCGCCCTCTCGCAACCGGGATTACAGCGTAAAGGAGGATGAAACCGTATGATTGAGATTACCGCAGAAATCCGGGCGCTGATCGACAAGGCAGCCGCCGGTGTGGAGCTGGCCGGGGACGAGTACATAGACCCGGCAGACGGCCTCATTCACTGCAAGAAGTGCGGCGGCCAGAGGCAGACCGTTGTGCCATGCTTTGGGAAACCCGGCTACTTTATGCCGCGCTGCATCTGCCAGTGCCAGCGGGAGGCTGAGGAGCAGCGCAAGGCCGCCGAGGAACGGCAGCGCCGCATGGAGCGTATCAAACGCCGAAAGGCACAGGGCCTGCAAGACCGTTATCTGTACGACTACACATTTTCCAATGATAACGGGCAAAACCCATTGATGGACAAGGCCCGCGCCTATGTGGAAAACTGGAAGGAGGCATATAAAAACAACACCGGCCTGCTGTTGTTCGGGGATGTGGGAACCGGCAAGTCTTTTTTCGCCGGTTGTATTGCCAACGCCCTGCTTGACCGGGATGTGCCGGTGCTGATGACGAACTTTCCCACCATTCTGAACCGCCTGACAGGGATGTTCTCCGAGGACAGGGCCGACTTTATCGCCAGCTTTGACGAGTACGACCTGCTCATCATTGACGATTTGGGTGTGGAGCGCAGTACCGAGTATGCGATGGAGCAGATGTTTTTCGTCATTGACAGCCGCTACCGCAGCCGCAGGCCCATGATTATTACAACAAACTTGAAACTGTCCGAGCTGAAAAACCCACCTGATCTGGCCCACGCCCGTATCTATGACCGTATTTTGGAACGGTGTGCGCCGATTCTCTTTGACGGGAAGAATTTCCGGGAAGAAAATGCCGGTGCTACCCGACAGGCAGCAAAAGACATTGTAAGCAGTAAGCACGACTGATTTTTTACCGGGCGGCACAGACCCGTTCGGAGAAAGGAGCGCCATGAACAGAGAACCCCGTACTATGCAGGCGGCAGACGCCGCTACTGTGTCCAGAGCGCCGGAAAACACGCCAGCGATGGTAAAGAAAATCGGCAAGACAACCTACAAGGTTCATGTCCATTTCAGCAATACCAGCACAGAAACCATGAGCGATAAAATCAAGCGTATGCTCAAAAATGAAATTCAGCAGATGTGACAGACTGATAAACGAAGCTGCCTTGTGCTAAACTGATGATGGTACGCACCAAAATTTTTGTCAAGGAGGATACGAAAATGCTTTACACAGAAAAAGAAAAACATGAAATTGAGCGAGTAAAGGAGGTCTTTGCGGAACATCTGCGGCAAAGCCCTGATTTTGAACTGCTCTGGTCGGACAAGGTAGGCTATGTCTGGCTGACGATTGGCGTCAATCCAGTCTATGTGGATACCGGTATCAGAATCGAATCAGCCGCCGATCTCTGCGGCAGGTGTTTGGATGATGTTGCTACGGATGTTTTATATATGACAGGCAACGATCATGCACTGGAAGCAGCCGATCCGCTGGAATTGGCCGAAATCAAGCGGCGCTGGGAGCCATATATCAACCAGCTGCCAGACTATGCGTATCTCTGCAAAGACCTGCTGAACGGAAAAATGTAATCTATCAAACGAGGTGTCAGGAGCCATACGGTGCTTCTGGCACCTTTTTTGTGGTTTTTTTGTGAATTTGATGAAAAAGTCCTTGACAATTTGTCTCTGGCAAAACCTTAAAATCCATCCTCATTTCCTGTGGCGCCCGGCTTGCTCCCTTCGATATCAAGGAGCTGAGGGACCTGATGGAATATGACGAACTGGAACTGGATACCCTGGGCGACCAAAAGACGGCGCTGTTTGTGATCCTGTCAGATACGGACAGCACTTTCAATTTCGTGGCCGCCCTCATGTATAGTCAGCTTTTCAATCTGCTCTGCGACAAGGCGGATGACTTCTACGGCGGGCGGCTGCCTGTCCATGTCCGTTTGATCCTGGACGAGTTTGCCAACATCGGCCAGATACCGAACTTCGATAAGCTGATTGCCACCATCCGAAGCCGTGAAATATCGGCTTCTATTATTTTGCAGTCGCAGAGTCAGTTAAAGACCATCTACAAGGATGCGGCAGATACCATTGTCGGTAACTGTGACAGCACCTTGTTTTTGGGAGGCAAGGAGAAATCCACGCTCAAGGAAATTTCGGAACTGCTGGGGAAAGAGACGATTGATCTCTATAACCAGTCCGAAAACCGGGGCAGCCAGGTTTCCCATGGCCTCAGTTATCAGAAATTAGGAAAGGAGTTGATGACCCAGGACGAATTGGCAGTGATGGACGGCGGCAAGTGTATCTTCATGCTGCGAGGCGTACGTCCGTTCCTTTCGGACAAGTACGACCTCACCCGGCACCCGAATTACAGATACACGGCCGACGCCGACCCTAAAAATATCTTTGACATGGAACGGTACATGAAGAAGCAGCGTACCGTGGTAAAGCCCACGGATACCTTCGATGTGTACGAGATTGACGCAACTACTTAAACCCAAATCAAAAACATTTTTTAGGAGGATTATTTTATGGCATTTTTCAACAGTGCAGTTGGTGTTTTGCAGACTCTCGTAGTGGCCCTGGGCGCAGGTCTTGGTATCTGGGGCGTTATCAACCTTCTGGAAGGTTATGGCCAGGACAACCCTGCTTCCAATGCTCATGTACGGTAAGGAAGCAAGCAACCGAAAACAAGAGATAGACCGCCAGCACTACACTATTCCGAACCAAAGACCAAAAGATAAGCATTGTGGGAAAATCTAAACTTTTGGATTTTCCTACAATGCCGACTACGGCGGAATCCTTCCCACTCCTTATATCTTTATTTCCGTATACATTGAATTTGTATTTAGTAAATGCTATAATGTCCCTATTCAAATTATAAATGTGTTGAATTAGTTACATGTACATATTTTTTGTGCCGCATAAATACCCTGTTGAGGTTGTCGTTCTTTGTCCAGATGTGGAAACAATAAAAGGAAGGGAACGATACAGGGAGAAAACAGGCTATTCCGGCTTTACGGTTGAAACCTTATACGATACATTTATGCAGACAACACCACGGATCGGCTTTTGGCTGGACAATTCCAACCAAACACCACAGCAGACAGCAGAAACCATTCTGAACGCCAGAAAGTCGGTATGATTGTTACATATAAGGGGAAGAAAAATTTCTTTTAGGTACTTGCTTTCCTAAAACTAATGTGATATAATAGCATCATTCCAAAAAAGGAGTAAAAAATATGCGGCAAGGTATTCTTAAATAAAACTATAATCAAATAGTGGGAACAAAGGATTATGATAGTCCCTTTTGTGGGGGCTTGGTTTTTTGTACCCAATTTAAGAATACTTTTGCCTTATCAATTTTGACATATCCGAAAAACAGCAATCACAAACAGGTGTATGCTGTATATGTGTATGTCCGCAAATTATAATCCCCAGTGGTAAAAGTATTTTACTGCTGGGGATTTTTATGCCCTTTTGGGGCTGTAAAAGGAGGACAATCACATGAAAATAATCAATATTGGAATTCTCGCCCATGTAGACGCAGGAAAAACAACATTGACGGAAAGCCTGCTGTACACCAGTGGAGCGATTGCGGAACAAGGAAACGTGGATAAAGGAACTACAAGAACAGACACTATGATTTTGGAACGGCAGCGCGGAATTACCATTCAAGCGGCAGTCACTTCCTTCCAGTGGCACAGATGTAAAGTTAACATTGTGGATACGCCCGGCCACATGGATTTTTTGGCGGAGGTGTACCGCTCTTTGGCTGTTTTAGATGGGGCCATCTTGGTGATCTCCGCTAAAGATGGCGTGCAGGCCCAGACCCGTATTCTGTTCCATGCCCTGCGGAAAATGAACATTCCCACCGTTATCTTTATCAACAAGATCGACCAGGCTGGCGTTGATTTGCAGAGCGTGGTTCAGTCTGTTCGGGATAAGCTCTCCGCCGATATTATCATCAAGCAGACGGTGTCGCTGTCCCCGGAAATAGTCCTGGAGGAAAATACCGACATAGAAGCATGGGATGCGGTCATCGAAAATAACGATGAATTATTGGAAAAGTATATCGCAGGAGAACCAATCAGCCGGGAAAAACTTGCGCGGGAGGAACAGCAGCGGGTTCAAGACGCCTCCCTGTTCCCAGTCTATCATGGCAGCGCCAAAAATGGCCTTGGCATTCAACCGTTGATGGATGCGGTGACAGGGCTGTTCCAACCGATTGGGGAACAGGGGGGCGCCGCCCTATGCGGCAGCGTTTTCAAGGTTGAGTACACCGATTGCGGCCAGCGGCGTGTCTATCTACGGTTATACAGCGGAACGCTGCGCCTGCGGGATACGGTGGCCCTGGCCGGGAGAGAAAAGCTGAAAATCACAGAGATGCGTATTCCATCCAAAGGGGAAATTGTTCGGACAGACACCGCTTATCAGGGTGAAATTGTTATCCTTCCCAGCGACAGCGTGAGGTTAAACGATGTATTAGGGGACCAAACCCGGCTCCCTCGTAAAAGGTGGCGCGAGGACCCCCTCCCCATGCTGCGGACGACGATTGCGCCGAAAACGGCAGCGCAAAGAGAACGGCTGCTGGACGCTCTTACGCAACTTGCGGATACTGACCCGCTTTTGCGTTGCGAAGTGGATTCCATCACCCATGAGATCATTCTTTCTTTTTTGGGCCGGGTGCAGTTGGAGGTTGTTTCCGCTTTGCTGTCGGAAAAATACAAGCTTGAAACAGTGGTAAAGGAACCCTCCGTCATTTATATGGAGCGGCCGCTCAAAGCAGCCAGCCACACCATCCATATCGAGGTGCCGCCCAACCCGTTTTGGGCATCCATAGGACTGTCTGTTACACCACTCTCGCTTGGCTCCGGTGTACAATACGAGAGCCGGGTTTCGCTGGGATACTTGAACCAGAGTTTTCAAAACGCTGTCAGGGATGGTATCCGTTACGGGCTGGAGCAGGGCTTGTTCGGCTGGAACGTAACGGACTGTAAGATTTGCTTTGAATACGGGCTTTATTACAGTCCGGTCAGCACGCCGGCGGACTTCCGCTCATTGGCCCCGATTGTATTGGAACAGGCATTGAAGGAATCGGGGACGCAGCTGCTGGAACCTTATCTCTCCTTCATCCTCTATGCGCCCCAGGAATACCTTTCCAGGGCTTATCATGATGCACCGAAATACTGTGCCACCATCGAAACGGCCCAGGTAAAAAAGGATGAAGTTGTCTTTACTGGCGAGATTCCCGCCCGCTGTATACAGGCATACCGTACTGATCTGGCCTTTTACACCAACGGGCGGAGCGTATGCCTTACAGAGCTGAAAGGATATCAGGCCGCTGTCGGTCAGCCGGTCATCCAGCCCCGCCGTCCAAACAGCCGCCTGGACAAGGTGCGCCATATGTTTCAGAAGGTAATGTAAAGATACATAATCGTCAAGACGGCAACAATCAGAAGTTATGGAGGGTAACAATGGAATATAGTAAGGAAGATTTAATGGAAGCAAAAAAGCAAATTTGGGGAGTGGGAGAGAACATGGGAACAGAGGAAAGTAAAAAAATCTGGGAGGAGAACGCACAATTTTGGGATAATGCAATGGGTGACGAATCTAATGAATTTCACAGAGAGGTAGTGCGTCCCAAAGTAACGGAACTTCTATCTCCTAATCCTGCGGATTACATTTTGGATATTGCGTGTGGCAATGGAAATTATTCTTCGTATCTTGCACAAAGAGGCGCTTCGGTTGTCGCTTTTGATTACAGCAAAAAAATGATAGAATTGGCTAAAAGACGGCAATCACAATATGCAAAACAAATTGAATTTTGTGTGGCGGATGCGACCGATAGAAAAAGTATATTAGAATTAAAAAGAAATCGAGCCTTTACGAAAGCAGTTTCTAATATGGCAATTATGGATATTACGGATATTGAACCACTTCTTATGGCTGTTTATGAACTGTTGCAGGAAAGCGGAATTTTTGTCTTTGCAACGCAACACCCTTGTTTTGTCACGTTGACTGAAAAATATATGACACCGCACAGTTACTATGATATAGCGATTGAAGGGCAACCGAAAGAGCAGATTTATTATCATCGTTCCATACAAGATATTTTTAACCTTTGTTTTAGAGCTGGATTTGTCATTGATGGATTTTATGAAGAATGTTTTAAAACCAACAAAGAAATTCCTATGGTAATGATAGTAAGGCTTAAGAAGGTAAAACGTGATAGCTTAAAATAAATTCAAGTTTGTCGGGTAAATAGCAAACCCAGCCGAGCCAGTCAACGGTCAAGATGAACGGCGCATATGCGCAGCCGTTGACAGCCCCGCCCGGTTTTGCAGTTAGGCAGTCAAGGAGCGACAGCCTAAAGTGCTGCCGCCCCTTACTATCATAAAAAGCAACTACTAACCAGCCACAGCCCTTTTGGGAGGAAAGGGGGATTTTCCATGACCTGTACAGAAGAATATCGGGAACATATCGAGTACACTTTCCATGCCTTTTGCAAAGTCGTTATCCGAAATGCAACGATCAACGCAGCGAGGACACGGAGCAGGAAGCACAAAAGAGAAATATCCCTTGAATACCTCACAGACGAAAAGCACTACCCTTTAGGCACGACAGATGAATATTTCCAAGCCCCGGAGCCGGACGAGGAATACATACTTACCCTTTGCGGCGATACGGTCATTTTCAGCAGCGGTTTACTTGCGGAAGCCCTGTCACGGCTGGACGAACGGGAGCGGGAAATGATTTACCTGTCCTTTTTCAAGCGTATTCCACAGCACGAAATTGGCAGACAGTACGGGCGCAGCCGCAGCACAGCGGGCTACCATATCCGAAAAGCCCTACGGCAGCTCCAAGCGGAAATGGAGGGAATGGCATATGAGAAATAATAGGCTTCTCCCCTATGAAACAATCGTCCAAGCCGCCAGCGGGGAGCCGGAAGCGGTGGGAACTGTATTGCAGTATTACCGCCGCCGCATACAATGTGCCGCCCGTGTGAATGGACGGGTAGACCAAGATACAGAGGACTACATCACCCAGACGCTTCTCACAGCTATTTTCAAGTTCCGCTTTGGGAGATAGCCCTACCGCCTACAACTGAATAACCGCCGCTTCGCCGGCAACCAGAAAGCAGTAAATCTATTCAACAGATTTGCTGCTTTTTTTCGTTCCTGTTTGGCATTTTTGAAAATCCCCAGTATGAAAAAACAAAAGGGAAAATAGCCGCCGCAGTTGGCAAAATCCCTTACTTATCCGTAGAGGGTATCAAAGAAAAAAATACTGCCATTGTCCGCCTATTCCGGCTTGCGTGGTGTTGTAGGGAATAGAGGGGAAATTCTAAAAATCTCCGTCCATTTTGCTTTGCGTGGTGTTGTAGGTAGTGAAAGGAAAATTTTCAAGATAAGCCGGAATAGCGGGTAGCAAAGCCCTTTTGAAACGTTTTGTTAGCGGAAAGGACGGGAGCCGGGGAACGCCGGAGTTTTTCAGAGCAAGATTCTACCGAGGTGCCAAAATTCGCTCTCCGCTTATTTTTGCCCCTGCGGGAATCTTGTTGGGGAGTGCCTTCCCCAAACCCTGCTATGCGCCCTGTCGGGCGAGAAAGGAGGTCACAGACCATGCGAAAGAAATACAATACGCCCCACCGCCGTCATGTGGTAAAGACCCGCATGACCGATGAAGAATACGCCGACTTCACCGGGCGGCTGGCGGCTTATGAAATCAGCCAGTCCGAGTTTATCCGGCAAGCCATACGGAAAGCGACCATACGCCCCATTGTCACCGTTTCCCCGGTCAATGACGGGCTGCTTGCCGCCCTCTCCAAGCTCACGGCAGAGTACGGGAAAATCGGCGGCAACTTAAACCAGATTGCCCGGAGCCTGAACGAATACGGAAGCCCCTACCGGGGGCTGGAAAAGGAAGTGCGGGGAGCCGCCGCCGACCTTGCCGCCTTGAAGTTTGAAGTCTTGCAGAAAGTAGGTGAAGCCGTTGGCGATACTCAAACATATCAGCTCTAAAAATGCCAACTACGGGGACGCTGAAAAATACCTCACATTCGAGCATGACGAGTTTACCATGAAGCCCACCCTTGACGCAGACGGGCGGCTCATACCGAGGGTAGACTACCGCATATCCTCTCTGAATTGTGGCGGGGAGGATTTTGCCGTTGCCTGTATGCGCTCCAATCTCCGCTACGGCAAGAACCAGAAACGGGAGGACGTAAAGAGCCACCACTACATCATCAGCTTTGACCCACGGGACGGCCCGGACAACGGCTTGACCGTTGATCGGGCGCAGGAGCTGGGCGAGAAGTTCTGCGCCGAGCATTTCCCCGGACACCAGGCCCTTGTCTGCACCCACCCGGACGGACACAGCCACACCGAAAATATCCATGTGCATATCGTCATTAACAGTCTGCGGATTGCGGAGGTTCCCATGCTGCCCCACATGGACAGGCCAGCGGACAGGAAAGCAGGCTGCAAGCACCGCTGTACGGACGCAGCTATGAACTATCTGAAAGCCGAAGTCATGGAGATGTGCCACAGCGAGGGGCTTTACCAGATAGACCTTTTGAACGGCAGCAAAGAACGCATTACCGAGCGTGAGTATTGGGCGCAGAAGAAAGGACAGGCTGCCCTTGACAGAGCCAACGCCCCTATTGCTGCGGACGGTATCGCGCCCCGGCAGACCAAGTTTGAAACGGATAAGGCGAAGCTGCGCCGGACTATCCGGGAAGCCCTTGCCGCTGCTTCCGGCTTTGATGAGTTTGCCGCCCTGCTTCTCCGGCATGGTGTGACCGTCAAGGAGAGCCGGGGGCGGCTAAGTTACCTCACGCCGGACAGGACGAAGCCAATTACCGCCCGGAAGCTGGGGGACGATTTTGACCGGGCTGCTGTCCTCTCCGTTTTGGAGCAGAACGCCGCCAGAGCCGCCGAAAAACCCGCAGCCATAGCGGAATACCCCGGCAGTATCAAAGACCGCTTACGGACGAAAAAAGAAGCGAAAAACGCCCCGAACAATGACGCTGTACAGCGCATGGTAGACATAGCCGCCAAGCGAGCCGAGGGGAAAGGACGGGGCTATGAGAAGTGGGCGACCATGCACAACCTCAAACAGATGTCGGCTACCCTCATGCTCTACCAGCAGTATGGCTTTTCTTCCCCGGACGAGCTGGACGCTGCCATTTCCGCAGCCAACACCGCCACGCAGGAGAGCCTTGCCGGACTGAAAGGGCTGGAAGCCGCTATCCGGGAGAAAAAGGAATTGCAGCGCAACCTTTTGGGCTATATCGGCACGAAGCCCGCCCGTGACGGTCTGAAAGCGCAGAAATCGGAGAAAGCCCGGAGAGCCTACCGGGAACAGCACGAAAGCGATTTTATCATAGCGGACACAGCCGCCCGTTATTTCCGGGAGCATGGAATAACCAAGCTGCCAGCCAGCAAAGCCCTGCAAAGGGAGATTGAGCAGCTTACCGTCCAGAAGAACGCCGGATATAACGACTACCGGGAGAAACGCCAGCGGGCGCAGGAGCTTCAGACAGTCAGACGCAATATCGACCAGATTTTAAGGGGCGCACCGAGCCAGCAGAAAAAGCGTGAACAGGAGCGTTAAAGACCGCCCCGAAATGATACCGAAACCCTACAAAAATACAGGTATGATATGAACCCTTACCGCAATACTCCCCGACTTCCAAACGGGGCTTACAGGGCAGAAAAAGCCCGAAAATGATACCGAGAACATACAGAAAATGCCCCCTATCCCGCTACACCGATAGGAACGGCAGAAAGGAGCTTACCATTGCCGAGAATGAGCAAGAAGCGGCGGCTGGAATGGTCTTTCTTCCTCAACCACCGCAACCGTATCACTTACAACGACCTATGCCGGGGCTGCACCCGTGACTGCAAACAGAGCTTCCGGGCGGTTATCATACTATGCCCTCGCTATTATTCCAAACGCTGGAAAAAGGAGGACGCAGCCTATGGCAGATAACCGCAAATATTACTACCTCAAGCTGAAAGAGAGCTATTTTGACGATGATGCAATCGTTCTGCTGGAAAGTATGCAGGACGGCGTTATCTATTCCAACATTCTCTTGAAGCTGTACTTGAAATCGCTGAAAAACGGCGGGAAATTGCAGCTTGACGAGAATATCCCCTACACCGCCCAGATGATTGCGACCATTACCCGCCAGCAGGTAGGTACCGTAGAGAGAGCTTTGAAAATCTTTATGAAGCTGGGGCTTGTGGAGCCTTTGCCAAGCGGCGCACTCTACATGAGCAACATTGAGCTTTTAATCGGCCAGTCCTCTACCGAGGGGGAGCGCAAGCGCAGGGCGCGGCTGGCTTTGCAGGAACAAAAAGCCCTGCCGCAGACAGGGGCGGACAAATGTCCACCATATCGAGCGGACATTTGTCCACCAGAGATAGAGATAGAGAAAGAGATAGATATAGAAATAGAAAAAGAGAGAGAGTTAGAAACGGGACACCCCGCCCCCGCCGCCTATGGCAGATACCACAATGTCATTCTTTCCGATACGGAGCTTGACGGGCTGAAAACAGAGCTTCCCGGCAAGTGGGAGTATTACATTGACCGCCTATCCTGCCATATCGCTTCCAGCGGGAGGAAATACAAGAGCCATGCAGCCACGATTTTCAAGTGGGCGCAGGAGGACGCAGCCAAGAAAGCCCCGAAAAAGGGCATACCCGATTATACCTGTAAGGAGGGCGAGAGCTTATGACGAATGGATTTGATGAAATGATTTTGAATATGACCGACACCACGCCGGAGCCGGAGGACTACACCGGCGAGGACGGGCTTTTATACTGCGGGAAGTGCCACAAGCCCAAAGAGGGCTATTTCCCCAAAGAAACCGCCGCATGGCTGGGGCGTGACCGCCACCCGGCAGAATGTGACTGCCAGCGGGCAGAGCGTGAGGAACGGGAAGCCGCAGAGAAACAGCGCAGTCACCTTGAAACTGTCGAGCGGTTGAAGCGGCGGGGCTTTACAGACCCGGCTATGCAGGGCTGGACGTTTGAGAACGACAACGGCAAGTGCCCGCAAATGGAACACGCCCATTTCTATGTGGAGAACTGGGAAACCATGAAAGAGCGCAACATTGGCTATCTGCTATGGGGCGGCGTTGGCACAGGCAAGAGCTATTTTGCGGGCTGTATCGCAAATGCCCTTATGGAGCGTGAAATCCCCGTGTGCATGACAAACTTTGCATTGATATTGGGTGACCTTGCCGCCAGCTTTGAGGGCAGGAATGAATATATCTCCCGACTTTGCAGCTTCCCGCTGCTTATCCTTGACGATTTTGGAATGGAACGGGGAACGGAATACGGCTTAGAGCAGGTCTACAACGTGATTGACAGCCGTTACCGCAGCGGCAGGCCGCTGATCGTCACGACTAATCTCACGCTGGAGGACTTGCAGCACCCGGAGGACACCGCCCACGCCCGCATTTATGACCGTCTGATTGAAATGTGTTCTCCTGTCCGCTTTACCGGGAGCAACTTCCGAAAAGCCACGGCGCAGGAGAAAATGGGACAACTGAAAAAGCTGATGAACAGAAAGGAGAGCCGCCTATGACCAACACCCCAAAGAATGACCGCAGCACCCGCCGCCCGGATTGCGTGACGGAAATCCGCATAGGTAATTCTGTCCTTGTCGTTTCCGGCTATTTCAAGCAGGACACCACCGCCACCGCCGCCGATAAAATGCTGAAAGTGCTGGAAGCGGAAGCTGCTACACAAAAATCGGCAATTTGACGGGACGTAAAGAAGCAGAAAGGACTGTACAGCCAGCCCCGGCGTGTGGTATGATAGTCATACGGAATAGTGGGGCTGGCTGTCGGAAATGGAGGACACTATGTTAAGACAGACCACCCGAAACCTTATTACCGCCCTTTATCCGAGATTATCCCACGAGGACGAGCTGCAAGGTGAGAGCAATTCTATTTCAAACCAAGAGTTACTATGTAGAGGGTGGTTTCTCCCACCTAATACATATGACTGCGGCTCATTTGTGGTGAATGGAACGGCAGTTGTAGGAAAGGAGCCCCAAAAAGCCTTATAACCGCTGCAAATCAACACAAAAAGGAGCTGAACTTTATGAAATCTCTATTTGAGGAAATGGGCGGCACTTACCGTCAGGAGGGTGATTATCTTATCCCGAACCTTGTGCTGCCGGACGAACCAGAATACCAGATCGGCAAGTACGGGCGTGTGCGCCGCAGCTATCTGAAAGAACATCGTCCGGTTCTCTATGCAAGCCTGCTCACAAGCGGAACGCTGCATCGGCATCTTGCCGAGATCGACCAAGCCTGCAATGAGCGTATGGAAATCATCGTTCCTGCAATGGCGAAGCAGGAAGGCGTGACAGAAACTTTGAAAGCCGCCGACCAAATGGAATGGGTGCGCCGCATGAACAGCATCCGCAACCGTGCGGAGGAAATCGTTTTAACCGAGCTTGTATATGAATGACAAATGCCCGTTATTGGTTGTATGGCCGATAACGGGCATTATCTTTATTCTTTTGGTGCTACAAACTTGTATTTGCCCTTTCCAGAGCCGCTGACAGGCTCGATCAAATCCGCATTTTTCAGTTTTGTAATGAGATTGCCTGCGGCAGTAACAGAATCCTTTGTGATAGTAGCGATATCGGAGCGACCAAAGACACCATCAACGCCCATATTTGCAAATACCGCTTTTGCCTTTGCAATCGTACCTTGGCTTGCGTTCAGCCGGTCAATCGCAACCTCAATCGCAATATTTTCGTCCTCAATCGTAACCTTGCTTGCAGTTGCCACTGTTCCATAATTTAGATTATAGAGCGTAACTTGAAAAGAACTGGCATCTGAATAGAATTTAGGCTCCAGTTCGTCACGGTAATTGTGAGCGGCGCGGTAGGTTTCCGTGATTTTCTTAAAGCCGCTGCCTTGCCGCTCCATATAGCCCAGCCGTCCGAAAATATCTGCAAGGACAGGGTTGCGGCGCGTGGAGGAAATGCTGGACAGATCACGCTCCTGTATCCGTGTGCCGTCTGCCATACCGCCGGGAGAATATATGGTAAGGCGGTCATCGTAAATGTCGATGTGGACTTCGCTGCCCAAAATCAGATAATCCCGATGGATCAGCGCATTGACAAGCGCCTCAAAAACGCTTCGTTCGCAGTAGTCTGGCATCTCAACACGGGAATCGGCGGTTTTCTTCCAGCGCGTTTTCATATTCCGCTTGACAAAGCTGACGCCCTCATTGAGCAGAATGATCAGGCTGCCGGAGAATTCCGCACTGTCAAGTGCATCTACCATGCCGCCGCTTTTATCAAGGCCGTTCCAGCGTGTGCAGAACAGGCGGGAATGCCGGATGGGAGAATCATCCGCAAGCAAAGCGCCTGCATTGGTCAGCTTGCCGTGTTCGTCCCGCATATCGAAAGAATCGAACAGCTTTTCTTCCATGCTGTTGCCCGTCCAAGCCTTATACCGTTCGCGCAGCTTGGAAAAAGCGTAATCCTTGAAATCATACTCAGAAACCAGTTCGTCATAGGTGCGGTGCATTCCCTTGAGAATAAGCTGGTTCAGCACATAGGACGGGGCGATCACGCTTTCATTGCCGATGCGGATATATGCCTCCATAATGCCGTCTGCTTTGTAGTAATACGGTGTGGAGCGCCCTGCGGACACAGACAGCACAAGAATATCCTTGCCGTCCTCCCGTTCTGGTGTGAGGATAAAACTCGGATAAGGCGTGATACGCTCTTTGATCAACCGGCTGATTGTCTCCGCATCAGTCTGTGCGTCAGCTAAGCCGACAACATTTCTGTCATTATCAATACCAAAAAACAGTGTGCCGCCAATGCCATTTGCAAAGGCGCTAACGCTTTTGAGCCAGCTTTTCGGCTTCTTTACCTCCAGCGCGACCTTGAAATCACATTCGGTCGCTTCTGCGATCCAGCGGTCAATCATCATTCTCACCGTCCTGTCCCTTATTTTTTCCTCTGCTCTTATAGACATTATACTGATTCTTGCACCGGGCGCTGCAAAATGCGGAATTGGCCCGGCTGCCGAGGAATACCTTCTGGCAGTGCTTGCACAGCCGCAGGGGCTTTGCATCGTCCACCAGCATGAAACTGAACATCATCTGGATGCCCAGCAGCAGCGAATGAAAGTCCCAATAGATGGTCGGTTTCTCCAGCAGTTCGATATGATAGGTAGGCGCAATGCCGCCGAAGGCAGCCATGGCCTTGCGGTAAAGATTTCTTGTATCCTCGTCAATGCTGTCGTAGTCGTTATAGTACAAAACGGAGGTGGTCAGCGTGAACGCCCAATCCTTGAACTGCTGCGCTACCCAGTCATAAGGTTCGGCATACTCCCGCTGGAAGCTCATGTTCTTCGCCATTGGTTCCTCCATGAAGGTCATCGTCAGAGCAATCATCATATTATCCCCGGAAACATTCCAACTGGATTCCACACCCTTTTTCACCACATCCAATTTGTCGAAGGGATAGAACAGAGCAAGATAATCCTCTGTCGCCATGCTTTCTTCCTTGATGAAGTGATTCTTTGGCAGATAGACTGCCTCATAGTCCATAAATGACGGCGTGGTGGGCAGTGCCGTCATCAGCCCCAACAGACCGTAGTGGGTCACAAAGGCCAGAATTGCCTTTTCCACCACATCCTCCGACCTGCGGTTCATCATCAACATCCCCACATTCAGTGCTTCCAGCACCATCTCGGAGGACTCCTTCAGCGGGTTATAGATGTCGGGCTTTGCCGCCTTCTCCGGCGTAATATAGCGTTTTCCGTCCTTGCCGGTCTTGATCTCATAGCGGTCATACCGCACCCAATGGGAACGGGACTGTGCAAACAGATTGTTCATGACGCTGTTCCTCTCGAATCGTAATCTATCTATATATTAACCATATTACCATTGTATCAACCGTCCTCGGCATCGTCAAGGACGGCTTTCTTTTTTCTCGGCTTTGTTTTGTTCTCTCGGCGGATCACGGCATCCTTGCCCATGGTTTGCAGCAGCGCTTCATATTCCTCTACGAACTTGCGCTCCCGCAGGGTAAGGCCATGATCGTTTTCCAGCTTTTCACTCAGATGCTCATACATCCGCTTTTGCAGCTTTTTCTGAATGGTCATCCGCAGCTTTCGGATGTTTCGGTCGGACTGTCCACGGATGGCAGCAAGCCGTGCGGTGCTGTATTGCTTGACGAACAGGTAGTACAGCACCTCCTTCTGCTCATCACTGAGGGTGAAAAAGAGCTTGGAGAGAAAACGGTTGGAAGTCAGCTCGTGCAGCTCGTAAGGGCAGGAGAAGATGATGTCAAGAAAATTTCCCTGACAGAGCTGACGGAACCTCGGCAGATTCATCCACAGCGGGGCGATCCTCGGATCAGGTACCGCCTGAAACTCCAACGGCACATCCCCACGCAGGTTTTCGTGGTCACGCTCTCGGCGCTCCCGATTTCTGTCCAGCATGTTCCACTCGTCTACCACAGTCAGAAAATCGGATTCCGTCTGTGCCGCTTCCTCTAAACGCTTCAACGCCTCTGCACGAATTTCCCGCTTGAGTCGTTTTTCGCTGGTGGGCGCGGATTCCTCTTCCTCGTCCTCCAGCTCGGCGTTGTAGTCTCTGGGGTGCTCGTCTTGCTCCAGCTCGCTTTCCAGCTCCAAAGCGCGCTCCTCTGCAAGTGCTTCCTCCAGCGTCTCATCCACCGGCGCAGTGTCAGGCGAATCCTCCCAATCGGCAAAGCCGTCCGCATCCATTTCAAGGCCGGTTTCCTCTATTTGCTCCTCGGCATCTTCTTCCTCATCGGAAAAATCATCATCCAGCAGCAGTTCATCCTCCCATGATTCCATGACAGCTTCACCTCCCCGAAAAAATATTTTTCTTTTTTTCAAAAACGGTTCCGATTTACACCCCGTATTTCTCCTATTAGTAGAGGAAGTAATCTTAGCACAAGTTACACGGATTACTTTCCGAGCCATCAGCGAAGAAAAGGAGGATATGGAGCATGGAAAACCAACAGAAAGCCAGGGTTAGCTTACAGCCAACGGAACCAAACATATTATATCAAAATCCAACCAATCACGCAAGGAGGATGCCTATGGAGCAGAACAAACGAGAACAGTTTATCATCCGCCGGATCGGCGGCACCACCTACAAGGTCAGAGTCGTGTTCAACGAAAGTGGCGGCGAGACCTTGGAGGATAAAATTTTGCGGATTGTACGCAATGATATGGTTACAAACGACGGAACCTATGGTATAATGGAGACACCACAAATGAGCCGACAGTCTGAAAGGAGCGCATCATGAGCGTGAAACAGACTGAAAGCAAAATTACCGCTCTCTATGAGCGGCTGTCCCGCGACGATGACAATGCCGGGGATAGCAACTCCATCGTGAATCAGAAAAAATACCTCGAAAGCTATGCCCAGCAGAGAGGCTACACCAACTGCCGCCACTATACCGATGATGGATGGAGCGGCGGCAATTTCGAGCGTCCGGCATGGAAACAGCTGGTGGCGGACATTGAAGCAGGCAAGGTGGCCCATGTCATTGTCAAGGATATGAGCCGGGCGGGGCGTGACTATCTGCAAACCGGCTTTTACACAGAGGTATTCTTCCGGCAGCATGGCGTCCACTTTGTTGCCATTGCCAACGGCGTGGACAGTGATGACCAGAACAGCAACGAGTTTGCGCCCTTCCTCAACATCATGAACGAATGGTATCTTCGTGACCTGAGCCGCAAGCAGAAAACCGCCATTCGGGTCAAGGGGGAATCCGGCAAGCCAACCACCAACTGTGCCATCTACGGCTATAAGAAAGACCCGGAGAACAAATACCACTGGCTGATCGACGAGGAAGCGGCTGCCGTGGTGCGGCGTATCTTCCAGCTGACCATTGAGGGCAAAGGCCCCTACGACATCGCCCGCATCCTGTTTGATGACAAGATCGACACGCCTGCGGTCTACTTTGGCAAACAGAACAAGGGTGTCTGGAAAAGCAAGGAGGAGTTCCCCAACCCGTATAACTGGAGCGGCTACATCGTTGGGCAGATTCTCTCCAAGCCGGAGTATATGGGGCATACTGTGAATTTCCGTTCCCACAAGCAGTCCTATAAGGACAAGAATGCGGTGATGAATCCCCCGGAGGATTGGCTGATTTTCGAGAACACCCATGAAGCCATCGTGGATGCAGAAACATGGGAGCTGGCACAGAAGCTGCGGAAAACGCCACGGCGGCATGACACGCTGGGTGAGGCGAATCCCCTGACAGGGCTTGTGTTCTGTGCTGACTGTGGAGCAAAGATGTATAACCATCGGTCACGAGGGACAGAAAGCAAACCTTATCCCTACGATGCGTTTGAATGCTCCACATACAAGTTGGCAGGTCAAAAGCGCTCCGCCGCTTGCTGTGGACATCATATCAGCACCAAAGCGCTGCGGGAGCTGATTCTGGAAACCATCCGGGCTGCCAGCACCTTTGCCATCTCCGACCGAGACGCTTTTCTGGAGAAGGTACGCTCCGCCTCCCAGCTTCGACAGGCAGAGGCGGCCAAGGATGCCAAGCGAAAGCTGAGCAAAGACAAAAAGCGTATTACCGAGTTGGACACCATCATCAAAAAGCTCTATGAATCCTTTGCTGTCGGGCGCATCACCGATGAACGCTTTGACAGTCTGCTGGCGGATTACGAAGCCGAGCAAAAAACGCTGCAAGCCTCTGTCACAGAAGCGGAAGAAAGGCTGTCCGCTTTCGCAGAGGACAGTGCCCGTGTGGAGCAGTTTCTGGAGCTGGCAAGGAAGTACACGGATTTCTCCGAGCTGACCACGCCCATGATCAACGAGTTTATTGAGAAGATCATCGTCCACGCCCCGGAGCGTATTGACGGCGACCGGGTGCAGGAGGTGGAGATCCACCTTCGCTTTATCGGGCAGTTTGAGCTTCCCGCACCGGAGCTGACCGAGGAAGAAATCAAGCGGCAGGAGTTCTTGAAAAAAGAGCGCATCCGCAGCCGGGAGCGCTATCAGAAGCTGAAATCCGGGGAACGCATCGTGGGTGTCCCGGTTACGCTGACCTGCAAATGCTGCGGGCAGGAGTTTGAATCCAAGCGGACAAATACCCTGTTCTGCGGCCCCAACTGCCGGGCAAAATTCTACCGGCAGGAGGCGGCGGAGAGCCGCAGTCGGGCGTGTACCTGCGAAAACTGCGGCAAGGAGTTTATCACAACAAGGTTAAATGTGAAATATTGCAGTGACGATTGTCGGTATGCAGCACAGATTAAGCGGCAGGGCGCACGGAAGAAAGCCTTGCGAGAAGCTAAGAACGAGGAAGAAACGAAAACAGCATAAGAAAAGACGCAGACGGCGGCTTGCCCCAGATTGGGCAGGCCGCCGTTTTTGCGCAGAAATGGAGGTATCATGCGTATTTTTGAAATCATAAAAGAGAACGTCAATCTGCGGGAGGCGGCAGAACTGTATGGGATCGATGTGAATAGATATGGCAAAGCCCTCTGCCCCTTTCACAACGACCGGCACCCCAGCCTGTATGTGGCCGATGACCATTATTATTGCTTCGCCTGCGGGGAGCACGGAGATGTGATCGACTTTGTAGGCAGGCTGTTTCAGCTTTCACCGTATAACGCGGCACGGAAGCTGATGGCAGATTTTCATCTCAGCCCGGACAAGCCGCCCAGCGCAGCAGCGCTCCACGCAAAGCGCATCCGCACGGAAGCACAGCAGCTCATGGAAAACGAGCGGCTGTGCTTTTTTGTTCTGTCGGATTATGTCCGTGTGCTGCAAGACTGGAAGGTTCGGTATGCGCCACGCACACAGGGCGAGCCGCTTCATGAGCGATTTATAGAAGCCTGCCGCAATCTCGACCAGACGGAATATTACTTGGATATTCTGTGCGCCGGGGATTCCCACGAATGCGCAGAGGTGGTCCAACAGCAGATGGCGGACGGCAAACTGGACGGGCTGAGAAAAAGATTAGAGGAAATTCACAGGGAGGAATTGGAAGATGGATATGACAGCGCAGGCGTGGCCTGACTGGTATGACGGCAGGCACATCAATGAGGTGCTGTTCTGCCAGCAGTTTTTGGACAAGCACCCCATGAAATGTGTGCGCGGTCGGCTGTTCACGGTGGATGGGCTGATTGAGGACGAGGGGCAGATCGGCAATCTCATTCTGGAGGAAATCTCCGGAGTGCTGACCTCTGGCCTGTCCAAAGTCGTGACAAATCTGCTTGCCAGCATCAAGCTGCAAGCGTATTCGCCGCCGCTGCCCATTGAGACAGATCGCATCCATGTTGCCAACGGGACGTATTTCATGGACGGCAGCTTTACCCCCAACAAGAGCTACTGCAACAACCGCCTGACCGTCTCTTACAATCCTGATGCACCTACACCGAAACGCTGGCTGCAATTCCTATCGGAGCTGCTGCAACAGGAGGACATTCCCACCTTGCAGGAGTTCCTTGGTTACTGCCTGCTGCCGACTACCAAGGGTCAGAAAATGCTCATGCTCATCGGCAAGGGCGGCGAGGGCAAAAGCCGCATCGGGCTGGTCATGCGCTCGCTGTTGGGTGACAGCATGAATACCACCAGCATCCAGAAGGTCGAGAGCAACCGGTTCAGCCGTGCGGACTTGGAGAACAAACTCCTGATGGTGGACGATGATATGGACATGAGCGCCTTGCCCAAGACCAATTATATCAAATCCATCGTCACATCTGAGTGCAAAATGGACATGGAGCGCAAGGGCGTTCAGAGCTATCAAAGCCAGCTTTATGTTCGCTTCCTCTGCTTTGGCAACGGTGCGCTGACCGCCCTGCACGACAAGTCCGACGGCTTCTTTCGCCGCCAGATCGTGCTGACCACCAAAGACCGGCCTGCAGGCAGAGCGGACGATCCGTTTCTGGTGGACAAACTGCTGCGGGAAAAGGAGGGCATCTTTCTCTGGTGTCTGGAGGGGCTGTACCGGCTGATCGAGAACAATTATCAGTTCAGCATTTCGGGCAAAGCCAAAGAAAATATGGAGACGGTCAAGCGCAGCAGCAACAATGTGATCGAGTTTCTGCAATCCGAGGGCTATATCCGCTTTCGGGCAGACAGCGAGGCCAGCTCCAAGGCGATCTATGAAGCCTACACAAGATGGTGCGACGACAACGCGCAGAAGCCCATGTCCGCCAACCGGGTCAGCTCCGAGCTTGTACAAAATGAGCGGCTTTACAATGTAGAGGCCACCAACAATGTCCATGTCGGCGGTAAGCGGGTGCGGGGGTTTGTGGGCATTGAGGTGGTCAATCCGCCGCCGTATTAAAAATGAGGAATGGACTTCAAAATTGCCGTACACGCCGTACACCCTGTACGGCTGTTTTTGATTCCATTCTCAAAAACCGTCTTTGCTTGTGCGCACCGTGAAGCATTTCACGGTAGAGTGTAAAACCTGCCGTCGAATCGGCGGCTGGCACGCAAAACAGGCGTACAGCAACGTACAGAAGGCGGGCTTGCCGTACCAAGCCGTACACCGACGGCTCGATTTTGCTGTTCCAAAATCAATGCTTGTGAAATCCGTGAAGATTTTCGCCGCAGGTCGAACGCACTGCACCGTCCGGTGATTTACCGTAGTGTGAAGCCATTGCACCGGAATGTGGTATATCCCACCGTTCCGCATGACCTCACGCAGAATGATGAAGCCGATAGGGCGCAGTTGTGAACAGGGCATCACGGACGGAAATCTGAGCAGATTTGCGGCACGGCAGATTTTTCACCGCAAAGCGCACACAGTTCACTTACTCAAAAACCAATATCACGAAAATATGGAGGTAAAAAGTTGATGAAATCCAATCTGAGAAATGAGATCAAGTCGTACATCGTTCGTCAGGGAATGACCATGCAGGAGATCGTTGATCTGCTGCGGGACGAACACGGCTGGTCTGACAGTGTATCCAACCTGTCTAATAAGCTCCAGCGGGAATCCCTGCGCTATGTCGAAGCCGTCCAGCTTGCCGATGCGCTGGGCTATGAAATCGTCTGGCAGAAACGAAGATAAGGAGGATTTTTCACATGACAGATGCAGAAAAGAAGTTGTTGCAGGCACAGCACCGATTGGAGGAAGCGCAGGCCAGAGACAGAGTCAAGGAGCGCAAAGCCAGAACACGCAGGCTCATTCAGGAGGGTGCGATTCTGGAAAAGGTGCTGCCAGAGGTGCGCACGATGGAACCGTCTGTGCTGGAGGGGTATCTTTCACGGAAGCTGGGAAAACAAATCTAAATTTCAGATGGGAGGTCTCCGGAAAAACGGGGGCCTTCCTCTTTTTTCTCCCGAAGGGCGCACTTACTCACCACCTGTAAAACAGGCGGTGGTATGCCTGCGGCATCGTGCGCTCTCCGAGGGGGATTTCGCTTTCTGCGGAAAGCGACAGACAATGCCACAGCATTTGCGGATGCTGCTGTCATCGTCTGCGCGATTGGGCAAATACCGTCGCTTCAACCGACGCTATTTTCCAACCGCCTGCGCAAACCTGCCACCGGCAGCTTTGCCGCAGAAATGGACAGGCGTTCAGCCCGTCCATTTTCTCTTTTACAAAAGAGAAACAGAAAAAAGAAAACGAGGTGAACGAACAATGGCAATTTACCATCTGGAAGCGAAGGTGGTCAGCCGGGGTGCGGGACGCTCCGCTGTGGCCGCCTCCGCTTATCTGAGCTGCTCCCGCTTGTATAACGATTACGACGGGATACAGCATGACTACACAAAAAAACAGGGACTTGTCTGGCAGGAAGTGTTTCTGCCGGAATATGCCCCGCAGGAATGGCAAGATCGTGAAAAGCTCTGGAACGCCGTGGAGGAAGTGGAGACAGCCAAAGACAGCCGTTTGGCACGGGAATTTGTCGTTGCCTTGCCCATAGAGCTGAACCGTGAGGAGCAGATTGAGTTGCTGCAAGAATTTATCCGGGAGCAGTTTGTGGCCGATGGAATGTGCGCCGACGCAGCCATCCACGACACCGACGGTCGCAACCCTCATGCCCACATTCTCTTGACGGTGCGCCCGTTGGATGAGCAGGGACACTGGCAGTACAAGACCGAGAAGGAATATCTCTGCATGAGAAACGGTGAGGAACGAGGTTTTACTGCCGCTGAGTTTAAGGCGGCACAGAACGAGCGATGGGAGAAACAATATCCCTACAAGGTCGGCAAAAAGAAGGTGTATATGGTTCCTTCCGAGGCCGATGCGCAGGGGCTTGCCCGTGCAGATAAGCACCCCAAAAGCACCCGCTACGGCAGACAGAATCCTATCTCCGAGCGCTGGAACAGTGAGGAGCAGCTTGCGGCATGGCGGGCGGTTTGGGCAGATGTGTCCAACCGCTGTCTGGAACGCGCCGGGCACGAGGAGCGCATTGACCACCGCAGCCATGCAGACCGAGGTTTGACCGAGCAGCCTACCATTCACGAGGGAGTGGTTGCCCGTGCATTGGAGAAGAAGGGTATCATGTCTGACCGCTGTGAAATCAACCGCCAGATCAAGGCTGACAATGCGTTGCTCCGGGAATTGAAAGCGACGGTCAAAAAGCTGATGCAGACAGTGAAGAACAGCGTTCCTGCCATAGCGGAGGCAATGGAAAAGTTGCGAGGCAGTATGCTGATTTTCAGTTATCAGCTTCGTCATATCGGCATTGGCAAGCACAACATCGGTAGGCGTGTCAAGGCAATCAAGCCAGAGTTAGAGCGATATACGGGCTTGGTGCAGCAGATCAAGGCGAAAAGCAAGGAATGTAAAAATCTGCTTGCGGAGAAAAAAGAAACGCCGTTTTATCAGATACCCAAGCTGCATGACCTTTCCCGCCGTATCGCAGAGCTGACTGAAGAATTGGAGGAACTGAATACCGAGAAAGAAATGCTGCTCCGTTCTCTGGACTGCGCCGATGATACCGGTATTTCTTCTGTAAAGAAGGATATTGCCGCAATGGAAAGTGCGCTGAAAAAACTGGAAGCGCAGGAGGCAAAGTATTCTGCTGAACTGGATGCCGCACTGAAGGAATACAGCGGATTGAAGGAACAGGCTTCAGAATTTGACGCCGGTGAGCTGATGGAGGCACGGCTTTCCATCCGTGGGGAAAAAGAACGCTCTGCGGTTACTCGTGTGCAGAACGCCTACGGCGAGAAATACGATTCGCTGATGATGTTTGACAGCAAGCGAGATGTTGCAAATCTGCTCCATGAGGAAGCGGAAGCACACTCCGTCCGGGAGCACCTGCGACAGAAACAACAGACAAAGACGCAACGGCAAAGGAAACCCAAACACTACGAACAGGAACGGTGAATCCCGTTCCTGTTCAGTATTGTAAAACAGCATATTGCAGCACCTCACTGTAAAGTCATTGTCCAGAGGAACAGCTTGCTACCTTTCATTGGATTCCATCAGCAAGGAGAGCCCTATTGTTCGCCAATAGAGCTCTCCTTTCCAACCTGTATTTTCACTTTGTTTTGTTGCACGATACACGTAATATGCTTTTTAAATGTGTTACTCCACTACGAACGGAATTCCATACTCCTTGGCAAAGGATTCAATATAGCTGTCTGCCGGACCGTAGATGGTGAGGTTGTCGCAACCGTAAAAATTTTCTTCGTCATCAATACTGGTTAGTGCATCTGTAAAGTGGAGTTCCATTAACCGGCAGCAGTTGGTAAATGTACCAATACCTACTAATTCCTGCACATTCTCGCCGAGAATGACTTGACGCAGGTTAGAGCAATCCCCAAAAGTCAGTCCTCTGAATATGGTTACACCCTCACAGATTACAAGTTCCACTGATTCATTGTTCGTAAATACTTGTTCTAATTCTTTTACGCTTTCCGGGATCAATACCGCACGCACAGGGTTATCGTTGGCAAAAACGTAATCATAGAAACCCGTAACCGGCTTGCCCTCAATCTCTTCAGGGATGACAACAACGGTATCGCTGCCCGTATAGCTTCTGATTTTGATACCATCATCCTCTACATCATAGGTGAAGTCTTCTGCCGGAGCGACTGCATGGTTGCGAAGCATTTCTTCGGTGATTGGGGAATTAGGGTCAACCTTGGTGTTCTGCGTCTTGTGATCTTCCTCTTCTGCGGTCACAGTGTTGTCCGTACTGCCGGTCGTGCCATCCGTGGCCTTGCCGCCGCAGGCCGTCATACCCAGCACCAGAACAAGTGCTAGAAACAGCGCTGGAAGCTTCTTATTCATTTTGCTCATGATATTTTCTCCTTTTTGGGATAAGTTTTAAAAAATCAGGAAACACCGCAAATAGGGCCAGAAAACGTTCGATCCAATTACATCTTCCGAAATTCTTGCACCTCCGTTCCAAAGTAACCGGATAAATAATAACGCCAGCTGAAAATAGTTTTGTCGGGATCATTCATTAAATATTCCCAGTATAGGCTCCAAATTACCCACGACGCTTCTTCCGATTCGTTGCGTTTGTTAATGCAGATTACGCACAACATGCATTAGATTTGCAACGTCCATATCCGCTCTCAGATACGCATCCGTCATAAGTGCAGGCAAATCTCTGTAGCACTGGTAAATGTACGGGGTGGAGAGTCCACATCAATACGCCGATTTCAAAAAATATGTCAATATTTTTCGCAGAGTTTGCCACTCTATGTGAGAGCCTGTCTGCTATATTCGAAAACATTATAGCATTTGGATGGACAAAAATCAATATCAACTAATACCATTCAGCAGGAAAGCCTTGGTTGGAGCGTATAAATGTTTGCTATTATGTAAGCTGCCGATATTTTAATATTGAGTAACCTGCAAGCCGACTGGTATAATACAGTCGGCTTGTTTAGTTTTTCACAGAATCATCAGCAAATTTATTTATCTTTACAATATGGAAAAAATACCCTTGACAAATCTCGTCTCAGAAGCGTATTCTTGAAACCTATGCGAAGCAGAACGGCTTTTCCAATCTGCAATGGTACACAGATGACGGTTATTCTGGGGCGAACTTCCAAAGACCCGGTTTTCAAGCCATGCTTGCGGACATTGAAGCCGGAAAAGTCGGCACCGTTATCGTCAAGGATATGTCACGGTTAGGGCGAAACTATCTGCAAGTGGGAATGTATACGGAAATGATTTTCCCACAGAAAGGCGTCCGCTTTATCGCTATCAATGACGGAGTGGACAGCGCACAGGGCGACAATGATTTTGCCCCTCTGCGGAACATTTTTAACGAATGGCTGGTGAGAGATACGAGCAAGAAAATCAAAGCAGTAAAACGGTCTAAGGGTATGAGCGGGAAGCCCGTCACGAGCAAACCCGTATACGGCTACTTTATGGACGAGGACGAAAATTTTATCATTGACGGGGAAGCCGCCCCTGTTGTGCGGCAGATTTACAGCTTGTGCCTTGCCGGGAACGGGCCGACCAAGATAGCCCGTATGCTCACAGAGCAGGAGATCCCCACGCCGGGAACGCTGGAATACCGTCGGACGGGAAGCACCCGCCGCTACCACCCCGGCTATGAGTGCAAGTGGGCGACCAATACCGTGGTACATATCCTTGAAAACAGGGAGTACACGGGCTGTCTGGTAAACTTCAAGACGGAGAAGCCGTCCTACAAGACCAAGCACAGCGTAGAGAACCCCATTGAGAAACAGGCGATTTTCGAGAACCACCATGAGCCTATCATTGACACCCAGATGTGGGAGCGTGTGCAGGAGTTACGCAAGCAGCGCAAACGCCCGAACCGCTATGATGAAGTGGGCTTATTCTCCGGCATACTCTTTTGTGCCGACTGCGGCAGCGTCCTTTACCAGCAGCGTTACCAGAACGCCACCCGCAAGCAGGATTGTTATATCTGCGGGAGCTACAAGAAGCGTACCCGTGACTGTACGGCGCACTTTATCCGCACCGACCTGTTGACCGCCGGAGTGACCGACAATCTGCGGAAAGTCACCAGCTATGCAGCGAAGCACGAAGCCCGGTTTATGAAGCTGCTGATCGAGCAGAACGAGGACGGGGGCAAGCGCAGGAACGCCGCAAGGAAAAAGGAGCTGGAAGCCGCCGAGAAGCGTATCAGCGAGTTATCCGCTATCTTCAAGCGGCTGTATGAGGACAGCGTGACCGGGCGCATTTCAGACGAGCGTTTCACGGAGCTGTCGGCAGACTATGAAGCCGAGCAGAAAGAACTGAAAGAGAGAGCCGCCGCTATCCGGGCAGAGCTTTCCAAAGCGCAGGAAGCCACGGTAAACGCAGAAAAGTTTATGAATGTTGTCCGCAAGTACACCAGCTTTGAAGAACTTACCCCTACCCTTTTGCGTGAGTTTGTGGAGAAAATCGTTGTGCATGAGTGCAGCTATGACGAGAACGGCACACGCAGACAGGACATTGATATTTATTACTCTTTCGTTGGCAAGGTAGACCTGCCCGAATGACCGCCCGACCTATCCGGCGCAATGCGCAAACGCCGGATAGGAACGGCAAAATTTTTTACACTTCTACTACTTCTTTATCACACATCAGCAAAAAGCCAGGGTATGAAGCAGTTTATGGCTAATTAAAGGGAACAAAAAGAAAGGAAAAACCAATCCAGACGGTATCAGCGGCAGGATACAAGAATAAATTGTGATTACACAAGATTGGTGTTATAATAAGAGAAAAGTTCCTGCCGGGGCAGCCGCCCCGGTGGTATGGATAGGAAGGCGGGAAAGCAATATGCACATCAGCTATAAACCACTCTGGCATACACTGTTAGAGCGTGATATGAGAAAAGAAGATTTAAGGCTTGCTGCTGGTATGACAACGAATATGATTGCCAACATGAGCAAAGAGGGAAAGCACATCAGCATGGACACATTAGCCCGTATCTGCGAAACGCTGAATTGTGAGATTACCGATGTAATTGAGTTAGTACCAGACGAGCCTGCTTCCACAGGAGGTAAGGAACATGAGCGAATTGAAACCAAGAATAACAGAAAACGGAATTGATTATATCCTTGTTGGAGATTACTACATCCCAGACTTGAAGCTGCCGGAAGAACACCGCCCCATCGGAAAGTACGGACGGATGCACCGGGAATATTTAAGAGAAGTCCACCCAGCCAGATTGAACACATTGACCTTGACCGGGGAGTTATGGACATACCTTGCAGACCTGAACGAACAGGCACAGGAACGGTTAGACACCATCATGGAGCAGATGAAAGCCACCGAGGGCGTGACCGAGGAATTGAAGCGTACCCGTCAAATGGAATGGGTGCAGCGTTGCAATAACATTCACAACCGAGCAGAAGAAATTGTTTTGCATGATATAATTTATTCATACGGGAGTAATTAAATCGGAGGTATATAAGATGATTGAAATTGTATTTGGTGAAAGTGCCTGTGGAAGTTTGAAAATTGCCCAAACTTACGGTAAGGGAAAGTATAGAGGAAGTGCAGTTTCGGTCTTTATGAGGCACGAAGATGGGAGTGTTCCATCTTCAGATGAAATGAAAGAAGCACAAATTCAAGCACAGGAACAAGAACATATTGCTTGGGAGAATGCTATTCCATTGGGAGGCAAGAGCAGTGATGTTTATTGTTTTGATATGGCTCTTAGTGTGGGAGATATTTCTGATAATGGAATTGGCGAACAGCGGAAAAATGTTCTCAAGAAAATGCTGTCTGTCTGGTTTGTAGAGGATTTAGACTATCAGGTTGAAGAAAAAATACAGAAAATTAAAACTACATTGTCTTCGGTTATTGAACGATATGTAGCTGGGGAAGAAGTTCGTATTTGGTATAGCTATAATCCGGATGAACTTTGCGGTATGTACTGGCTTATGAAACAACTTCGACCATTAAACTGTCAGACAACAATTTATTTGGTTAAGTTACCTGCCTGGGAATATGGAAAAGAAAACACTATGACATCCAAAATAGCATGGGGTGAGGTTTCTCCTGGCGAATGGGGAA
The DNA here is from genome assembly GCF_032490475.1 of Neglectibacter sp. CSJ-5. NCBI lineage: Bacteria > Bacillati > Bacillota > Clostridia > Eubacteriales > Oscillospiraceae > Neglectibacter > Neglectibacter sp. CSJ-5. The sequence goes on from NZ_JAVYJC010000004.1 coordinate 92,187, forward strand.
AATATATAACTCTACAAGAAAAAGCTAAGCCTGTATTTCTTTCAGCTTGTGCTATGAAATGGAATCAACTTCAAAATGAAAATGCACCTTTGCGTGCAATGCTAAATGGTAAATTGCAAAGTGTTTCAGAAGATATATATGATAGTTTCATTCTTCGTGAAATTGCGGAACAGCCAGAGCAATTCAAAATGGCTATTGTTATAGGTAATGTTTTAGGAAAATATCAACTTGGAATTAGTGATGTATGGATTTCTAATCGCATTGATAAAATGCTTGAAGATGGTGTGTTGGAAATTATACAGGACGCACCAAAGGGAGAAACAAATTATCGCCGGATATTAAGAAAACGAATGAAATAATAACCACAGCAAGAACCGCTGCTACATGGAAGGCACCCCAACCATGCAACAGCGGTTTTTTTTACCGTTTTTTCCTCTGGCTGATAGGCGTTCCCATTTTCTTTGATTTTTTGAGAATCCGAATGAGCCAGCGAAATTCTTCATCTGACAGATTTTTATAGTTGATACCAAGTTGCTTGCAGTAAAGGACAACCAGCTTTTCATCCCGGCTGCCCTTAAAATTTTCGACCGCTTCCAGATTTTCTTTCAGTTCATCGGCAACGGTGGTCTGGGGTGCACTCTCACTGTCCTTTTTGTGGGCTTCCCGAATATCCCGGATAATGAGGTTGAGGTCATCCAGAACCATGTGACTAAAATACTCATCATCGCTGATATGGGCGGCTTGCAGCACTTTCAAATGGGGGTCATCTTCGCCGGGGCGATACCGTTCAATGATTTCATGCCGGACGGTATCGACAAGGGCGTTGAGGTTCTGAATCTGCATGGTGGCAATCCCATCCACATAAATCTCAATATCCGCAAGAAACTCGATAAAGTCCTTATGGGTGGCAAGTTCGCACAGCAGACGGTTGTTAATCCGACCGCTTTTCAGAAGTACTACCATCTTATCACTCAAATGCAGCTCCCTTAATGGCGTGTTGATCTCCGCCCGGTTCTCTGTCCGGCAAAAGAGATAATCGAGGGACACCCCATAAAAATCTGCCAGCAGGATAAGGTTGCCATGATTGATTTCCTTATAATCCTCTTTTTCATAATTCCCAAGAGCTGATTTGGAAATGCCCGTCAGCTTTGATAATTCTTCCAGATTTAAGCCTTTGTCCTTGCGGAGTTCCCAAAGGCGTTCCTGTATGCTTGTTGCTCCTTTCATGGGCGCACGCTCCTTTCCGGTGGTTTGATTGCTGCCGCTTATCTGGATTATATCACACTTTCCGCAATCGTGGAAATTTCTGATTTTTACCCCTGATTCCTACTTTGTGGATATACGGCACAGGGCACAAAAATGTTCTATGATACAGGTAGTTCATCGATGGATTATTCCAATCGAATGACCAGCCTGTGTGGGATATGCTTCCCCGGCGATGTAGTGCCATGACTTTTGGCAGGGATATGGAGGAACCCTTACCAAAACGAGCATACCAAAGGGAGCGATACGCCGCTGTGAGATTCAGGGGAGGAACGACACCGGGGAGAACTGGCGAACTGACACCGAAATGATACCGAAACACGACAATCTGATAGGGGGACAGTCTACCCTATCGCTGATACTTCGGGAGATTTTAAGCGGCTCTATGGCTGTAATTTTGCCGAAAATCGCCCCGAAACCATACACGAAAACGGGAGGAAGCGCAATATGCCGAGAATGAGCAAAAAGAGGAAGCATGAGCTTTCCTTTTACCTCAATGACCGGGGGCGTGTCACTTACAACGAATTATGCCGGAAATGCCAGCATGGGTGCAGGCAGAGCTTCCGGGCGGTTGTGATTGACTGCCCCCGTTATTTATCCAAACGAGCAAAGAAAAAGGAGGAACACACAGAATGAATTTTGAATTTATGACGATAGACACACCATTGCCGCCCTGTATGCCCTTTCCCAGAGCGTTGACAGGATTTCCAGTCAGCAGCACCGCAAAGGTCATGTACTGCCGGATGTTGGACGCTATGCTATCCAAAGGGCAGGAGGACGAAAACGGAATCCTGTTTGTCTGCTTCCCTGTTACAGCCATTGCCGCAGTCTTGTCCCGCAGCTCTATGACGGTCAAGCGTTCTCTGAATGAACTGGAAACCGCCGGACTTATCATGCGGGTGCGTCAGGGCGTTGGAGAACCAAACAGGATTTATGTGCTGATACCGGGAAAGGAGGACGCTGCCCTTGCCTGATACCTCAAAGCTGGAAAAGCTCAACCGGGAGCTGGAGAAAAGCGAAAAGAAACTGCGGAAAGCCATCAATGATGAAAAGGCATTGCAGCACCAGTTAAAGCAGCTTACCCGAAAGGAACGGACGCACCGGCTCTGTACCCGTGGCGGTATGCTGGAAAGTTTTCTGCAAGAGCCGGAACGCCTGACAGATGATGATGTCATGCTGTTGTTGAAACTCATTTTTCACAGACAGGATACGCAGGAACTATTGAAAAAACTGCTGGAACGGGAGAAGCCGGAAACCCCTTAGTTTACTAAGGGCGCAATTATACACCACCCAAAGGTTGGTGCATTGCGTTCTCCGAAGGCTCCTCGCCGGAGGGCTGTGATTTTCCGCAGTCAAGGTCTGCTCCAAATCATACAGGGGACGCTACGCTTCCCCTGCGTTGGCTGCCGCCAGCTACCCTTTTGTGGACTTGCCATCTGGGGACACCTTGCGCTGTAAGCTGTTCCCAGCCGACAAGTTTCATAAAATATGCTATCTTTTCGATAATCGATGAAGTATAATAAAGTCAGAAATAAATCAGGAATTTGAGGTCAAGGCTTAAACGGGAGGTTTATATGAAAAAATACCAATGTCCTTGCTGCGGATATTTTACCTATAATGTTCCGGCAAATGAAGATTGTGGGTATATCTGTCCCGTTTGTTTTTGGGAGAATGACCCGTTCATTGCTTCTGATAACGAACCAAGTGACTCTAATCATGGAATAACGATAAAAGAAGCGAAATCCAATTTCTCAAAATTTGGTGCTTGTGAAAAAGAAATGTTATGTTATGTCCGACCACCAAGAGATGATGAAAAAGAAATTTCATAGTAGTGTGTAAAGGAGAATCAAATGAAGCATAAAAAGTTTTTGTTAATTGCACTGATATGTTTAATCGGTATAGGTATTAGCTTTCTTTTGTTTTCTGCTCATAGACCATTCAAAGATTTAGAGGCAGCAGATATTACTTCGGCAAGTGTTCGGTTATCGCCACCTGATACAACAATTCAGATAGTAGAAACAGAGGAATTAGTATCATATCTCAATGAGGTAGTTATTTACAATAAGGACAACTCATATACAGAATATGACGGACAAGCAGTTATTTTCACTCTGTCTTTGGCAGATGGTTCTCAAGTGGAGATTATAGCATACAATCCATTTATTATAATTGACGGTATTGGTTATAAATGCAAATATGAACCTTGTGAAGCTCTTAATCATTATGCTAATGAGCTAATGACAAGAGAACCATAATTTTTAAGTGTACCATCTACCCATCGGGTCAACTTGTCCCGAACTTTTACAACTAAATATCCGCCGCCCTCACAGCGGCACACCGAGCAGGAAATCTGAAAAAGGTCTCCTGCTTTTTTTCTGCCAAAATGAGGTGGTAAAACGCCACCCCATCCACCAATTACCGAAAGGAGGGACACGAAATGCCCTGCCCACACAACGAAATCACGATTGTTCAGCGCAGCCAGCGACAGTCTGCGGTTGCCGCCGCTGCTTACCAAAGCGGCGAAAAGCTGTTCTGTGAATACGACCAGCAAGTGAAGCACTACCCGGAAAAGCGTGGTATTGTCCACAATGAAATTCTGCTCCCGGCAAACGCCCCACGGTCGTATGCAGACCGCAATACCTTATGGAACGCCGCCGAAGCGGTGGAAAAGCAATGGAACTCCCAGCTTGCAAGGCGGTGGGTGCTTACCATCCCAAGAGAGATACCACCCGACCAGTATGCTGTCCTTGTCCGGGAATTTTGTGAGCAGCAGTTTGTTTCCAAAGGCATGATTGCTGATTTTGCAATCCATGACCCCCATCCGCCGGGACACAATCCCCACGCCCATGTCATGCTCACTATGAGGGCAATGGACGAACATGGAAAATGGCTTCCCAAGAGCCGCAAGGTTTATGACCTTGACGAAAACGGGGAACGGATAAAACTTCCGTCCGGCAGATGGAAAAGCCACAAGGAGGATACGGTGGATTGGAACGACCAGAAGTATTGCGAAATCTGGCGGCATGAATGGGAGGTCATCCAGAACCGCTATCTGGAAGCCAATGACCGCCCAGAGCGTGTGGACTTGCGTTCTTATGCCAGACAGGGGCTTGATATTATCCCTACTGTCCATGAGGGAGCTGCTGTCCGGCAGATGGAAAAGCGGGGTATCCAGACGAACATCGGCAACCTGAACCGGGAAATCAGAGCCGCCAACCGCCTGATGAAGTCTATCCGGCAGCTCATTCAAAACCTCAAAGGCTGGATTACCGAGCTGGGAGAAAAACGAAAAGAACTGCTTGCACAAAAGGCGGCGGAGGAAGCGACACTTCTTCCCAATCTGCTGATGAAGTATATGGAGATACGAAAGGAAGAACGGAAGGACTGGACAAGGGCTGGACAGAACCGGGGGACTTCACAGGACTTAAAGGCAGTCAGCGAAGCCCTGTCCTATCTCCGGCAAAAGGGGCTTTCCACTGTGGAGGACTTAGAAGCGTTTCTGGAATCTTCCGGGAAATCAGCCGCCGATTACCGCAATCAGATGAAGCCAAAGGAAGCCCGCAGCAAAGTGATTGACGGGATTCTTGCCAGCCGGACAGACTGCAAGGAATGTAAGCCTGTCTATGAGAAGTACCAGAAGATATTTTTTAAGAAAACAAAGGAGAAATTCAAACAGGAACACCCAGAGGTTGCCCGATATGCGAAAGCCGCCGCCTACCTTGCCAAGCACCCGGATGATAAGGACAGCACCCAAGAGGAGCTGCAAGAGGAGCAGGAAACCCTTCTCAGCGAAATCGCAGAGCTGAAAGTACCGCTGACCGAGGTACAGGAGGATTTGAAGAAGCTGCGGGACATCCGCTACTGGGTACGGAAAGCCACACCTGGCACAGAGGAAAGTAAAGAGCCGCCTAAGAAGCAGCCCATCAAGGAAGTCTTGCAGGATAAGGCAGACGAGAAAAAGGCTCAAAGAACCGCCCCGGCACAGGCGAAACACAGACAACAGGATATGGAACTTTAACAGGCACTTGCCATTTTCAATCAGAGAATGTCAGGTGTTTTTTCTTTTTTCAAGGAGGGATAGATTTGAATGTATTTGAAGCTGTGAAGCAGTCTGTCACAACAAGACAGGCAGCGGAGCATTATGGAATCCGTGTAGGTCGGAACGGGATGGCTTGCTGCCCGTTCCATCATGATAAAACCCCAAGCATGAAGCTGGATCGGCGTTACCACTGCTTCGGCTGCGGTGCGGATGGGGATGTGATTGATTTTGCCGCCGCCCTGTATGGGCTGGGAAAGAAAGAAGCCGCCGTACAGCTGGCACAGGACTTCGGGCTTTCCTATGAGGACTGGAAGCCGCCGGGAAAGGCAAAAAAGCCCAAGCCCCGGCAAAAATCCACGGAGGAACAGTTTCAGGAAGCAAAGAGCCGCTGCTTCCGTATTCTTGCCGACTATCTCCACCTGCTCCGGGCATGGAGAACGGACTACGCCCCGCACTCCCCGGAGGAAGCCTTTCATCCCCGGTTTGTGGAAGCCTTACAGAAGCAAGACCAAGTGGAATATCTGCTGGATGTGCTGCTGTTCGGGGAAACGGAGGAAAAAGCAGCTTTGATTACGGACTACGGAAAGGATGTGATACAGCTTGAACAGCGAATGGCAGAGCTTGCAGCCGCAGACGCAGCAAGAACTAAAAAACACCATGAACGCCATGCAGCCGCCCCAGAGCATTGAGGAAATCAAGGCGGGGCTGGAAACTACCGAGAAAGGCGGTGTCCGTCAGAGCATACGGAACTGCCTGACCGTATTCCAGCGTGACCCTCTGCTTTCCGGGGCTATCGCATACAACATCCTGACCGACCGCAAGGACATCATAAAGCCCATCGGCTTCCACAGAGAAAGCACCGCCCTGAACGATACGGACATGAAGTATCTGCTTCTTTATCTGGAAGAAACCTATGGGCTTACCAATGAGAAAAAGATTGATAATGCCATCGGGATTGTGGCGAATGAAAACAAGTACCATCCCATCCGGGACTATCTCAATACTCTTGTGTGGGATGGGACAGAGCGAATCCGTTTCTGCCTGCGGCACTTTCTGGGGGCTGACGCAGATGATTACACCTATGAAGCATTGAAGCTGTTCCTGTTGGGTGCAATCTCACGAGCCTTTCAGCCAGGGTGCAAATTTGAAATCATGCTCTGTCTGGTAGGCGGTCAGGGGGCTGGCAAGTCCACTTTCTTCCGTCTGCTGGCAGTCCGGGACGAGTGGTTCTCCGATGATTTGCGGAAGCTGGACGATGACAATGTGTACCGCAAGCTGCAAGGTCACTGGATTATCGAAATGTCGGAAATGATGGCAACCGCCAACGCCAAGAGCATTGAGGAAATCAAGTCATTTTTAAGCCGGCAGAAGGAGGTCTACAAGATACCCTATGAAACCCACCCGGCAGACCGCCCCCGTCAGTGCGTGTTTGGCGGCACTTCCAATGCCCTTGACTTCCTGCCCCTTGACCGTTCCGGCAACCGCCGCTTTATCCCCGTCATGGTGTACCCGGAGCAAGCCGAGGTTCACATTTTGGAGGACGAAGCCGCTTCCAGAGCCTATATCGAGCAGATGTGGGCAGAAGCGATGGAAATTTACAGAAGCGGCAGGTTCAAGCTGGCTTTCAGCCCTGCCATGCAGCGGTATCTCAAAGAACACCAGCGGGATTTTATGCCGGAGGACACCAAAGCCGGGATGATACAGGCGTATCTTGATAAGTACACCGGGAGCATGGTCTGCTCCAAGCAGCTCTATAAGGAAGCCTTGAACCATGCCTTTGACGAGCCGAAGCAATGGGAAATCCGGGAAATCAACGAGATTATGAACCAGTGCATTTCTGGCTGGCGGTACTTCCCGAACCCAAGAATGTTTTCAGAATATGGCAGACAAAAGGGCTGGGAGCGTGAAAAACCGGCAACGGACTCCGGCAACCCGTCTGAAAAAACGATGGACGGTTTTGTGGAGGTCACAGAACAGATGGAGCTTCCGTTCTGAAAATGGCAGCCCGTTGCACCCCCTGTTGCTATCCCGTTGCCGAGCCGGTTGCCGGGGAAAATCCCGAAACTATCGGCTTTTCTCCCCTATGACAACCAAAACAACAGAAAAATAAAAGAAAAGTATAAATAGTAACCATCGCCAGATTGAGATTGTTTGCAAGGTCTTTTGAAGCCCGTTGCCGGACTTCGTTGCCGACACCCTCTGTCTGGCTATTTTCATGTATGGAGGATAACTGCCTATGGCAAAAAACAAAACAGAGATTCATGTTACAACGGTATTTGACGGGGAACTGGACGCAACCGATGTGTTCGTCAGCCTGATTTCCCAGAAATACGGTAAGACAAATACGAAAGAATATCTTGCTAAAAGGAAAGATATGAGCTATAATGAAGATGAGGTTCAAAAGAGCCAGATACCGTCTGGATTGTGTGGGTAAATGGCTATGATGAACGAAATGGAATACAGAACAATCGGTTCGGCACTTGCCGGAGGGTATCGTGCAGCAGTCTATTGCAGGCTGTCAAAGGACGATGACCTGCAAGGCGAAAGTGCCAGTATCGCAAACCAGCGTGATATGCTGGAAAAATACTGCGAAAAGCAGGGATGGGAGGTTGTGGCAGTCTATCAGGACGATGGCTTCACAGGTCTTAATATGGAGCGTCCTGATTTACAGAGAATGTTGAGAGCCATTGAGCGCAGGCAAATCAACCTTGTCATCACGAAAGACCTCAGCCGACTGGGGCGTAACTATCTGCAAACCGGGCATTTGATTGAGGACTTTTTCCCAAGAAACGGTGTCCGCTATATCGCCATGAATGACGGTATCGACACCCTGCGTGATAACAACGATATTGCCCCGTTCAAGAATATCCTGAACGAGATGTACAGCAAGGATATTTCCAAGAAAGTCCATTCCTCTTATCTTCTGAAAGCGCAGAAAGGACAGTTTACCGGGTGTCTTGCCCCGTTCGGGTATCGGAAAGACCCGGAGGACAAAAACCATCTGCTCATTGACGAGGAAACCGCCCCGATTGTGCGGCTGATTTTCGGATATGCCCTAAACGGTCATGGTCCGAACTATATCCGCAGACGGCTGGAGGAAGAAAAAATCCCCTGCCCCACATGGTGGAACCGGGAACGGGGGCTTCGCAATACCCGCACCAAATGGGAAAAGAAAGACCCGGAAAACGGGCGGTATATGTGGGACTTCTCCGTTATCAAAGACCTTTTGATGAATCCCGTCTACACCGGGGCGATTGCTTCCCAGAAAAAGGACTACCGTTTCAAAATCGGCACGATTGGGGAAAAGAAGCCGGAGGACTGGATTGTGGTGGAGGGACAGCATGAACCGCTGATTGACCGCATGAGCTTTGACATTGTGCAGAACAAGCTGAAATCCCGCCAGCGTCCGGGGCAGACCAATGAAATCAGCCTGTTTGCCGGACTGATAAAATGCGGTGAGTGTGGGAAGTCACTGACGATACGCTACACAAACGCAAAACATCCCCAGCAGATTTACTCCTGCAAAACCTACAATGCCTTTGGAAAGAACCACTGCACCCAGCACCGGATTGATTATGACACCCTTTACAGCCATGTGCTGCGGAAAATCCGGGAATGTGCCAGAGCCGCCCTGATGGACGGGGAAGCGGTTGCCGACCGCTTGACCAATACCTGTGAAGCCGAGCAGCGGGAACAGCGGGAAGCAATGGAACGCTCCCTCACAAGGGACGAGGAACGGATTGAGGTTCTGGACAAAATGGTAATGCGGCTTTATGAGGATATGATTGCAGGGCGTATCAGTGAACAGAATTTCAACACCATGCTGGAAAAGACACAGACCGAGCAAGCGGAGCTTAAAGCAAAAGTGTCCGAGGGCAGAAAGCGGCTGTCCGATGAAGTCCAGCTTGCCAATGACGCAAAACAATGGGTGGAAGCCATTCAGGAATACGCCAATATCACAGAGCTGGACGCAGCCACCCTCAACCGCTTAATCAAAGAAATCGTCGTGCATGAGCGCATTGACGAAGATAAAACAAGACACATTTCTATCGAAATTCATTTTAATCTCAAACCCATCCCAGAGGTGGAACAGGTCACTGCCTGACCTGTCCCGCCGGGACGGTTCTCTTAAAAACACCATATAGATTTTTTGTACGCCGCCGCCCGCCATCGAGCAGAGTTTTACACCTAATTGGGTATAAAACAGTTGATGGCCGGCGGCGGTGTCGCCCTCATCGGCATCACCCTTGTACCTCTGCTCTCCGGCCTGTTCGGTTGATCGTCCGGCGGTGATCGCTTATGGGCGGCATACTCGACAAACTCGATGAATGGCTCCGAGGGTTGCTCATCGAGGGAATCACGGGAAACCTGTCGGGCATGTTCGATACGGTCAATACCAAAGTAGGCGAGATTGCCGGTGAAGTGGGACAGACGCCGCTGGCATGGAACAGCGGCGTCTTTTCTATGATCCGAAACCTCTCTGAAACGGTGATCGTTCCAATCGCCGGGGTTATCCTGACATTCGTAATGTGTTATGAGCTGATCCAGCTTGTGACAGAGAAAAATAATCTGCACGATGTAGACACCTGGATGTTCTTCAAGTGGATTTTCAAGACCTTCTGTGCCGTCCTCATTGTGACAAACACATGGAATATCGTCATGGGTATCTTCGATGTGGGGCAAAGCGTTGTGAACAGCAGCGCAGGCGTCATCATCGGGAACACCTCCATTGATATCGGCAGCGTCATCACGGATATGGAGGCGCAGCTTGAAGCCTTGGGCACGGGAGAACTGTTCGGGCTGTGGTTCCAGTCCCTTTTCGTAGGACTTACCATGAACGCCCTTTCCATCTGTATCATGCTTGTCATCTACGGCCGCATGATCGAGGTGTATTTGACAACTTCCGTTGGACCAATTCCGCTTGCCACTATGACAAACCGGGATTGGAGCCATACAGGACAGAACTACTTGAAATCCCTGTTTGCATTGGCGTTCCAGGCATTTCTAATCATGGTGTGCGTGGGAATCTACTCTGTTTTGGTACAGAGTATCGCCACGGACGGAAATATCTCAGGCGCGATATGGGCCTGCATGGGCTACACGGTCCTGCTGTGCTTCGCCCTGTTCAAGACCGGCAGCCTCTCTAAGAGCCTGTTCGGAGCGCATTAAGGAGGCTTGATAAATTGGCGTATGTAACCATTCCAAAGGATTTGACGAAAGTAAAATCCAAAGTGTTGTTTGGACTCACCAAACGGCAGCTTATATGTTTCGGAGCGGCGGCACTCATCGGAGTACCGCTTTTCTTTTTGCTCAGACGCACGGCCAGCAACAGCGCCGCTGCGTTCTGCATGATTATCGTCATGCTCCCGTTCTTTCTGCTCGCCATGTATGAGCGGCACGGCCAACCCCTGGAGGTGGTGGCCGGACAGGTCATCCGCTGTATGTTCCTGCGGACGAAGGAGCGGCCTTACCAGACAATCAATTTCTACGCAGCCTTGGAGCGGCAGGCCCAGGCGGAAAAGGAGGTGAAAGCCATTGTTCAGAAAGCGAAAGCAAGAGCCGCAGGCACGGCAGGCGGCAAAACCCGCGGTAAAGCTGACCGCCGCAGAAAAGCGTGAGATCAGCCGTATTCTGGAAACTGCCAGAGGCGACGGCAAGGTACATTCCGCACAGGATACCTTACCGTTCCGCCAGATGTACCCGGACGGCCTGTGCAAGCTGGACGATCACACCTGGTCGAAGTGTATCGAGTTCGAGGATGTGAATTATCAGCTTGCAAAGCCTGACGACCAGACGGCGATCTTTGAAGCCCTCTGCGATATGTATAACGCCCATGACGCTTCTATCGGGATGCAGCTCTCCCTTGTGAGCCGCCGCATGAACCGGGAGGATTTTGTGAAGCGTATCGAGATTGCGGCGCAGGGAGATCACTTCGACCATATCCGTGAACTTTACACGCAGATGCTCCGCAAGCAGCTTGAACATGGCAACAACGGTCTTATCAAAACAAAGTATCTGACTCTCACCATCGAGGCACGGGACAGCAAAACCGCACGGGCACGGTTTTCCAGGATCGTCATGGACGCCCTCAACCATTTCAAGGTCATGGGTGCTTTGGCGAAGGAACTTGGCGGCAAGGAGTGGCTGGAAATGCTCCACGGCATCCTGCACCCGGACGGGGAGCGGTTTGCCTTTGAATGGAGCTGGCTTGCCCCTTCCGGCCTGTCGGTCCAGGATTTTATCGCACCATCTTCCTTCCGCTTCGGTGAAGCACGGAAGTTCACAATGGCAGATAAAGTCTGCGCCGTGTCCTTCCTGCAGATCAGCACACCGGAAATGGATGACCGTATGCTCACCGAACTGCTGGATACGGACAACGGGCTGCTTGTCAGCCTCCATATCCGCAGCATGGATCAGAACGAGGCGATCAAAACGGTCAAGCGGAAGATCACCGACATTGACAGTATGAAGATCGACGCTCAGAAGCGGGCGGCGCGGGAAGGGTTCGATATGGACATCATCCCCACCGACCTTGCCACCTATGCAGGTGAAGCAAAGAACATCCTCCGTGATCTGCAAAGCCGGAATGAGCGAATGTTCCTGATGACCTTCCTGGTGGTGAACTTTGCGGACAGCAAGCAAAAGCTGGAGAATGACCTTCTCCGCGCGGCAAGCGTGGCGCAGAAATATAACTGCTCCCTGGTGCGGCTGGACTTTCAGCAGGAGGACGGCTTCGTGTCGGCTCTGCCCCTGGGTGTCAACCGCATTAAGATACAGCGCGGACTTACCACTTCGGCGGTGGCGGTGTTCGTTCCCTTCACCACACAGGAGATTTTCCACGGCGGCGAGGCTCTTTACTACGGGCTTAATGCTACTTCTGGCAACATGATCCTTGCCGATCGTAAAAAGCTGAAAACGCCCAACGGCATGATCTTAGGCACGCCCGGCAGTGGTAAGAGTTTTTCCGCAAAGCGTTCCATCGTTGGGGTATTCCTGAACACAAAGGACGATATCCTGATCTGCGACCCGGAGGCGGAATATTTTCCGCTGGTGAACCGTTTGGAAGGTCAGGTCATCAAAATCTCGCCTACCAGCACGCAGTATGTGAACCCTATGGATATCAACCTCAATTACAGCGAGGATGATAACCCGCTGGCGTTGAAATCTGACTTTATCTTGTCGTTCTGTGAACTGGCGGCAGGCGGCCGGAACGGTCTGGAGCCGGTGGAAAAGACGGTCATTGACCGTGCTGTGCGGATCGTGTACCGCCCCTATATCGCAGACCCCCACCCGGAGAATATGCCGCTGCTGGAAGATTTATATGACGAGATCAAACGGCAGCCGGAGCCGGAGGCACAGCGGATCGCGGCTGCACTGGAACTGTATGTGCATGGCAGCCTGAATGTTTTTAACCACCGTACCAACGTGGATATCAACAACCGCATTGTCTGCTTCGATATCAAGGAGCTGGGAAAGCAGCTCAAAAGCCTGGGTATGCTGGTGATCCAGGACCAGGTATGGAACCGTGTTTCCCAAAACCGGGATCAGGGCAAATCCACCTGGTACTTCGTAGACGAGTTCCACCTTCTGCTGCGGGGCGAGGTTGGTTCCTGGAGCGTGGAGATTTGGAAACGCTTTCGTAAATGGGGCGGTATCCCCACGGGAATTACGCAGAACATTAAGGACCTGCTTTCCTCCCCGGAGATCGAGAACATCTTTGAAAACAGCGATTTTGTGTACCTTCTGAACCAGGCCAGCGGAGACAGAAAAATTCTCTGCGAGCGCCTGAATATCTCCAACCAGCAGGCGGCACATATCAGCAACGCAGGCCCCGGCGAGGGGCTGATCTTCTTCGGCAATGTGATCCTGCCTTTTGTGGATGACTTCCCGAAGGACAATGAACTTTACAGCATTATGACGACAAAACTTGGTGAAACCGGGAAAGGAGAAAACGAACATGAATGATCCCCGCTATTTGCATACGGAAGAAAAGCAGGAGGGTGAAACCTTCTTTGATGTGATGAATCGGCTGATTGCCAGAAGCAAGGCGGTCACGGCGGATATGGAGGCGGTTCTTGCGGAGCTGGAAAGTGAGATCGAACCGTTCCGTGCGCCGAAAGACCATGAATAACCTGACCCATGTGAGCCTGTTTTCCGGCATTGGCGGTCTGGACCTGGCGGCGGAGGCTGCCGGGTTTGAAACCGTCTGCCAGTGTGAGTGGGCGGATTTTCCGCACTCCGTCCTCTCCGCACGATGGCCGGATGTTCCCAGGTTCCGGGATATTACTACTTTTACGAAGGAGGCGTTTTTTGAAAAAACAGGATTTGAAACAGTTACCGTTATCTCAGGCGGCTTTCCCTGTCAGCCCTTCTCCACCGCCGGAAAACGGAAGGGCTTTTCGGATGAACGCTACCTGTGGCCGGAAATGTGCCGCGTTATTACCGAGCTGCGGCCCCGTTGGGTGCTTGGGGAAAATGTTGCTGGCTTCATCAATATGGGGCTCTACAAAACGATCTTTGACCTGGCAAAAGCGGGATACGCTGTTCTCCCATTCGTATTTCCGGCTTGCGGCGTCGGCGCATGGCATGAGCGCCAGCGAACTTTTATCGTCGCGGCTGATGTTTCCCACACCCCTTGCCTCCGACAACAACACCGCCAGGGACGCGGCAAGCCTGGATGTGTTCCTGTCGGACAATGGGATATTCCGCAAGCGGAACCGAAACGGGGCGATTTGGAGCCTCAGCCTGTCGGCGGCGGTATTCTATCTGACCCCGGTGGCGTCGGACGGTTTCCGCTCGACCTTGAAGCCGTCGGCCTTCAATCCGGCGAAGAAGGACGGGAACCTTTCAGCGCAGATCATCTCCCAGGAACGGCCGGTGTCCGAAACATCGGCGCTGAACCCGGATTGGGTGGAATGGCTCATGGGCTTCCCGAAAGGATGGACGGACGTATCCTCTGGACCGCTGAACCGGAAGGAATCCCCCGTATGACCGAGCGCATGGATGATCGGGCGCTGCGGCTGAAAACTTTGGGAAATGCGGTCTGCCCGCCCCAGGCCTATCCCATTTTTCGCTATATCGCCATGATCGAGAATGGCACCTGCGGTGACTTCTGCCCCTATGGAAAGGAAGGTGACTGCCTATGAGGGAACTGAAAGCAACCGATAAGATCACGCAGAAAATGACCCGTGACGGTGCGGTATCGGAAAACCTTGCCACGGGCGAGGTGGAACATATCAGCAGCCGGGAGCCGGAAACGGAGCTGTCCGCTTCTTCGGAAGAATCTGCTGGCGCGGCTGCTGACCTTGCCCTGCGTGCGGCGGAACACCATGAGAAGAAAAGCGCACGAAAGGCGGAAAAGGCTGACACCCAGTCGGTGCGGGATGGTTCTGCCGCAAGGCAGCGCCCGTCCTCCCGTCTGCAATTCACCGAGGAAGAACGTGCCGATTCCGCACTTGGGAAGTACATCGACCGTTCCGACCGTGCGGCGGATAGGCTGGACGCGGCAAAGGCCGCTATCCCCACAAAGAAAGTTCTTCGCACCGAGCGTATTTTTGACGAGACAGCCGGAAAAGGCAAAACGCAGCTTCACTTTGAAGAAGTGGAGAAACGCCCAAACGGACGCCTGCGGCACAATCCGCTTTCCCGACCGGTCCATGAGATCGTCCACGCCGCCCATGCGAAGGTGCATGAGGTGGAACAGGAAAATGTGGGTGTTGAGGCTGGACACAAGGGCGAAGTGCTGACGGAACGCGGGCTTGCCTACGGAAAAGGCAAAGTCCGTGCCGCTGTCCACCATCACCGCACAAAGCCCTGGCGTGACGCGACGAAGGCAGAGCAGGCCTCTTTTAAGGCAAACGCCGACTACCTTTATCAAAAGGCACTGCATGATGATCCTGCATTGGCAGCTTCTAACCCGGTATCCCGCTTTCTGCAGAAACAGCGGATCAAACGGAACTATGCAAAGGAGCTGCGGCAGGCGGAGAAAACCGCAAAGAACACAGCGGCCTCGGCGAAAAGTGCGGCACAGAAAGTAAAGGACGCATTCAAGGAAACATTCCTCTACATCAAGCATCATAGCCGGGCGGTTCTGTTGGTGATCGGCATTGGTGCCTGTATTGCCTTGCTGTTTGGCGGGGTATCTTCCTGTTCCATGATGGCAGGTTCCGGTGTGGGCGGTGTATTTACTTCCTCTTATCTCTCCGAGGACACGGATATGCTGGCTGCAGAGGCGGCCTACTGCGAATTGGAGCAGGAGCTTCAATATGAGCTGGACCACTATGAGACTCTGCACCCCGGATATGACGAATACCGTTTTGATCTGGACGAGATCGAACATGACCCTTATGTGCTGATCTCCATTCTCACGGCGTTCCATGAAGGTGTGTTCACCATCGACGAGGTTCAGGAGGAACTGCAAATGCTCTTTGAAAAGCAGTACATCCTGACGCAGACCGTGGAAGTGGAGGTGCGCTATCGGACGGAGACACGGACAGACAGCGAGGGAAATGACTATGACGTGGAAGTACCGTACAACTACTATATCTGCAAGGTGAAGCTGGAAAACTTCGATCTTTCCCATGTGCCGGTCTACATCATGGACGAGGAAATGCTTTCCTTGTATGCGGTCTATATGGCAACGCTGGGAAACCGGGAAGATTTGTTCCCAGGCTCCGGCTATGTAGACAAGTACACCAAACCACCCACCACCTATGATATTCCGCCTTCCGCACTGGAAGATGAAACCTTTGCAGCGCTCATTACCGAGGCGGAGAAGTATATCGGCTATCCCTATGTCTGGGGCGGCAGCAATCCGAACACTTCTTTTGATTGCTCCGGCTTCGTGTCCTGGGTGCTGACGCAAAGCGGCGTCTGCAATACGGGCAGGCTGGGAGCCCAGGGACTCTACAATATTTCCACCCCGGTATCCTCTGCCAACGCAAGGCCCGGCGACTTGATCTTTTTCGTCGGCACTTATGATACACCGGGTGTTTCCCATGTAGGCATCTATGTGGGCGGCGGGAAAATGCTGCACTGCGGCGACCCCATCCAGTATGCAGATATCAACACAAGCTACTGGCAATCCCACTTTTACGCTTTCGGGCGACCACCCTACAACTAAAAAACGATATGGAGGTAATTTGATTTATGGCAACGACACAGAAGATCCGCAATGACATTGCGAAAACCAAAGAAAAGATCGCGGAGCAGCAGAAACGCCTTCGTGCGCTGGAGACCCAGCTTGCGGAGGAAGAAAATCTGGAAATCGTCCGCATGGTGAAAGCCGTGAAGATGGACAACAAGGAGCTGACCGCCTTCCTGAAAGCCTATGCCAGCGGTATGATCTCCCTGCCGGAAGGTATGCTGCAGGAGGGCAACACCGAGAATGAGGAAACGGAGGGATACGAGGATGAAGCATAACTTTATGACAAAAATGGTATCGGCTCTTTTGGCGGTGGTGCTCAGCACTGCCGCTTTTTCTGTCACCGCCTTTGCCAGCGGCGGTGAGGAAACCACGGAGTCCATGGCTGAACAGGAAACGGCCGGTGATGTTTCTGATCTGCTTTCCACTCTGGCAGGCAGCCAGGTCACGGTATCCGTCACCGATGATGGTATCCAGTTCAGTTCCGGCGAAAATGACCCCGGGCAGACCGGTACTGTCACCACGGGCGGCGGCAATTTGAATGTCCGCACGGGTGCGGGAATGGACTACACCGCCTTCACCCAGCTTCCAAACGGAACGACCGTGAAGGTGATCGGCACGGACGGAGACTGGCTGAAGGTCATCCTGCCGGAGAAAGTCGGCTATGTCTATTCCGGCTACATGACGGTAAGTGACGGCGAGGCTGGTTCCGGGGAAGGTCCTTTCTCTCTGGATGCGGAAACTCTGGAAAATCTGCTGGGTATGCTGGGCGGCGGTTTGAATGGCGGTGCCGCCCTGACGCCGGATGGGAACCTGTCACTGATTGACGATATCGGCAGCCCTGCCACCAGTGGCAAGCAGTTTATTACAGTAGAAACGAAGAACGGCAATGTGTTCTATCTCATTATCGACCGTGACGACGAGGGCGAGGAAACCGTGCATTTTCTGAACCAGGTGGATGAAGCCGACCTCATGGCACTCACGGAGGATGGAGAAAAGGCGGAAACACCTATTGTCTGCACCTGTACGGAAAAGTGCCAGGCCGGAGCGGTCAACACCGCTTGCCCGGTCTGCGTAAAAAATCTTAGTGAATGTGTTGGCACAGAACAGAAAGCTGCGGAGCCCACCGAGCCGGAGAATCCGGAACCCGAAAAGAAAAGCAATACCGGGGCGATCCTGGCGGTGCTGCTGATCCTTGCAGCCGGAGGCGGCGCGGCAGTCTATTTCCTGGTGCTGAAACCGAAGCAGGGAAAGAAAGTTCCTGCTGATCTGGATGATTTCGACCTGGAGGATGAAGAAGAATATCTGACTGAGGACGAGGAAACGGAGGAAAAGAATGAGTAAACTGATTATCGCAGAAAAACCGAGTGTGGCAAAATCTATCGCGTCGGCCCTGGGTGCTTCATCCAGGGCCGATGGCTTTTATGAGGGCAACGAACTTCTCGTATCCTGGTGCGTTGGGCACCTGGTATCCCCAATGGATGCGGGCGGCTATGACGAGCGTTTCAAGAAATGGCGCTATGACGATCTTCCCATTCTGCCGGAGCCGTTCCGTTATGTGCTTGCACCGGGCAAGGAGGACGCCTTTGAAAATCTACGCGCCCTAATGAACCGACCCGACGTGGATACCATCGTCAATGCCTGTGACGCCGGGCGTGAAGGTGAGCTGATCTTCCGTCTGGTGTATGAAATGACCGGCTGCCGCAAGCCGGTCCTCCGTCTCTGGATTTCCTCGATGGAGGACAGCGCTATCCGGGAGGGCTTTTCTGATCTGCGCCCCGGCACCGATTATGAAGCCCTGTATCAATCTGCCCTCTGCCGCCAGAAAGCGGACTGGCTGGTGGGGATCAATGCTACGCGACTTTTCTCCGTTCTCTATCACCGTACCCTGAATGTGGGCCGTGTGCAGACGCCCACGCTGGCAATGCTGGCAGAGCGTGACACGAAGATCACGCTGTTCCACAAAGAGAAATATCATCT
The DNA here is from genome assembly GCF_032490475.1 of Neglectibacter sp. CSJ-5. Classification (NCBI taxonomy): domain Bacteria; kingdom Bacillati; phylum Bacillota; class Clostridia; order Eubacteriales; family Oscillospiraceae; genus Neglectibacter; species Neglectibacter sp. CSJ-5. The sequence continues at coordinate 110,612 of NZ_JAVYJC010000004.1, forward strand.
GCTGCGCCTGACGCTGAATGGAGCCGAGGCGGTGTCGGAGAAGTTCACCGATCCGGCGGAGGCGGAACAGGCAGCGGCCATGTGCAAGGGTGCGGCCATCACCTGTACCTCTGTCACGAAAGAGCAGAAAAAAGAACAGCCGCCGAAGCTCTATGATCTTACCACCTTGCAGCGTGAGGCAAACCGCCTGTTCGGATACACGGCGAAGCAGACCCTTGACTACGCCCAGAGCCTCTACGAAAAGAAGCTGCTGACCTATCCCCGCACGGACAGCCGGTATCTGACCTCCGATATGGTGGAAACGGCATCCTGCGTGATCCACCTGGCGGCGAAACTGCCACCTTTTAATAGCTGCATAGACTTCTTCCCTCTGATGGAGGCCATGATCTCCGACAAGGACGTATCCGACCACCACGCCATTATCCCCACGATGGAGATTGAAAAAGCGGATATCAAGGCTCTGCCCCTAGGCGAGCGCAATTTGTTTCTGCTGGTCTGCTGCAAGCTGCTGTGTGCATCTGCCAATCCCTATGAGTATGAGGCGGTCACGGCAACTTTCGACTGCGGCGATCATTCCTTCACCGCAAAGGGCAAGCGCATCCTCTCCGAAGGCTGGCGGGAGATTGACCGAATCTTCCGAATCTTCCTGAAAGAAAAGCCTGTGGATGGGGACGGCGGCACACTCCCGGACTTCACCGAAGGGCAGACTTTTGACGGTGCGGAGGTTTCCGTCACCGAGCATTTCACCCAGCCGCCGAAGCCCTACACCGATGTGATATTTTGTGAGCGTAAGGAGTGGATAGGAATTGAAGAAAGGAGTTCAGCATGAGAAGAAAAAAAGATAAAAGCAATGGCATTACTGCTTTGTATGAAAGACTGTCTCGTGATGATGATAATGCTGGAGAGAGTAACAGTATAGTTCATCAAAAGCAAATGCTTGAAGATTATGCTATGAAACATGGTTTTACGAATCTTGTTCATTTTACCGATGATGGTTGGAGTGGAGCGACCTTTGACAGACCTTCATGGAACAGACTTGTTGAAGGTGTTAAAAACGGAGAAATCACTGCCTGTATCTGCAAGGATATGTCCAGAATCGGCAGAGATCATCTGCAAGTAGGTTTTTTCACTGACATTCTGTTTAGAGAAAAGGAAGTTCGATTTATAGCAATCAATAATGGTATTGACAGTGACCGTCAAGAAACCAGTGAGTTTGCCCCTTTTCTGAATATCATGAATGAGTGGTTTGTCAGGGACACAAGTAAGAAAATTAAAGCTGTACTGAAATCCAGAGGTTCTTCCGGCAACGCTCATACAAGTAATATTCCACCATACGGCTATTTGAAAGACCCCGAAAACCCCGACCATTGGATTATTGATGAAGAAGCTGCTGAAGTAGTCCGCAGAATTTATCGCATGACTATTGAGGGAAAAGGACCTTATCAGATAGCAAGAGAACTTTCAGAAGAAAAAATAGAAAGACCATCTTATTATCTTGGCAAAAAGGGACTTGGAAATCATGCAAGCAACTATGACAAAGAAAATCCGTATATGTGGCGAGGAAATCAGGTTACTACTCTGATTGCCCGACCAGAGTATATCGGAAAGACTGTCAATTTCAGGACATTCAAAAATTCCTATAAGGACAAAAAGACGAAAAGGGCAGATAAGGAAGATTGGGTGGTTTTTGATGATACACAAGAGCCTATTGTCGATGAAGAAACATGGCTGCTTGCTCAAAAGTTAAGACAGAATGTAAGAAAAGCAGATCCTATGGGCGAGCCTAATGTTCTGACCGGAAAGATTTACTGTGCTGATTGTGGTGCGCCGATGTATAATCACAGGCAGCGGAAAGGGCGAGAAAGAATATACTATACTGCCAAAGGCGAAAAAAGGACAAGTCATTCCAATCCGGCAGATTGTTATGAATGTTCCACATATAATCTGGGTTGTCAGAGATATGACCGGCATTGTACTTGCCACCATATTTCAACAAAAGCACTTAAAAGCATCATTCTGAAAACCATACAGGAGACTTGCCATTATGTTTCTTTGAATGAGCGGGAGTTTGTTTATTCTCTGCAAGAAGAATCGGCGATGAAAGATATTGCTGTTTCTGAAACTGTAAAAAAACGCATTGAAAGAAATCAGAAGCGAGTTCACGAACTGGATATGCTTATCAGGAAAATCTATGAAGATAATGTGATTGGAAGATTGCCGGACAGGCTTTTTCAGAGTATGCTTACTGATTATGAAAATGAGCAGAACGAGCTGAACAAGATTATTGAGACTGACACCGCTGATATGCAACGGATTATAGGCGGTCAAAATAATGTGGAGCGTTTTCTAAAGCTGGTTAAAAAGTATGAGAACATTACAGAACTTACTCCTGCCATGATAAATGAATTTATCGACAAAATTCTGGTTCACGAGCCACAAGGAAAAGGTGCAGACCGCACCACAGAGGTGGAGATATATCTTAACTATGTCGCGCAATTTCAAGTACCTGTGGAGCAGCATGAGCCAACAGAGGAAGAAAGGATTGCTGCTGAAAAAGAGGCGGAACGACTTCGCAGAAAACGAGAATCCAATCGTAAGTATATGAAAAAGATTCGTGAGAAATCAAAAGAATTTGCGGAGCATGAGCGTATAGCAGAAGAAAAAAGTTCTGATAGCAATGTGTGTGTTGAACAGAACGCCACAAGCAAATCAAATCGGCAAAAAGTGAAAGGAGAAAAAATAGCATGACAGAATTGAAATCACGAATCCATGACAAAAGCAACGGTCTGGACTATGTTCTTGTGGGCGATTACTATGTGCCGGACTTGAAGCTACCGGAGGAACACCGCCCTATCGGTATGTGGGGCAGACTGCACAGGACATATTTGGAGCAGTACCGCCCTACAAGGTTCTCTGCCCTCTGTTTATCCGGCGAACTGCATACTTACCTTGCTGACCTGGACGAACAGGCAACGGAAAGATGCAGCCTTATCATTGAGCAGATGAAACAAGCCGAGGGTGTGACCGAAACCATGAAAGCAGACAATCAGATGTTGTGGGTACAGTCCATGAACTCTATTCGTAACCGAGCCGAAGAAATCATCAGACAGGAAATGATTTACTGCTGATTTTATCAAGTCCAAAACCAACATTTTTATATCGTAAACGAAGCGACAGGTATTTCCTTATGAAGTGTCTGTCGCTTTTCATTTATCAAACTTTAAGGAGGAAAACACAATGAAGATGAACCGGAATGAAATGGAAGCCCTTTATGCCTTTGGCTGTCCGAACCTGAAAGCAACTGTCGAGCGTTTGCGTATGGTGGCTGCCCTTGCACCCGATCCGGCGGCGAAGAAGTTGTTTTATATGCTTTCCGTCAAGCTGAGTGCTGAGGGTGTTGAAAGGTGGTATCGCTGCTTTTACCGCAAGCTGCGTGTGTTGAAAGACCATAGGGAGGGCTGCTATGACGAGACTGACGAAGATTGAGAAAGAAACAATCGTTCTCTTTAATGAGGGCGAGGACAAGGCAAATATCTATACCCACAACGCCGGATTGAAAAAGAGGCTGGCTGCTTTTACTAAGAAGTACCCTGACCTTTGCCGACTGGAAAAATCCAATGTTCAAGGCGGTGTTTCTTATGTGCTGGCAAAGTCCCGTCTGTCTATCCGCTTCCTGCCGCCTTACAGCGAGGAACGTAGACAGAAAGCCAGTGAATATGCGAAAAAGCATGGGCTGAACAGTCAACAGGGATAGTGTGATAATAAGGGCTGATATGCGGTTAAAATGTCAGGTGCAGACCTGATGTTTTGACTGCAATTACATATGGGGGATATAAAGTATCGCTCTGTCTTTAATATATGGAAATTGTGTTGCAAATATTTTCTTGTATCTAAATTTACAATATATTAATTGATTTCTCGATTGCTTTCAGGTATAATATTGCATAGGTAAATAAGTTGCAGTAAATATTTGAGATGTTAGTAAGGACATTAGAGTATGGTCAGCACATCAGCTCTATCATCATAAATGAAGGTGTAATTGTTCGAAAAGGTAATACATATACCATGCCTGTTGATGGTATAGCTAAACCACAAATCAAACTTGAAAAAACTGAAAATTTTTTCAAATAAAGTGTCCAAAATCAGGGGTTCAATCCGTTATAGAGGGTAACGGAAAACAAAGAAAGGAGTTGATACCAATGCAGTATCGAGAGCGTTATCTACAAATGAGTTCATAAATTTGAAAGGAGATATTAATTATGAAAATTATGAAGAAATTCTCTACCCTATTACTGACCGGTGTGTTGATGCTTGCAATGAGTGTACCAGCTTTCGCTGCGGAGCCGGAAACTGGGAATCTGAATGAAGTTACGACTACCAAAGATTTGGCAGTTTTGACCGCAGAACTTGAAGATTTTGTAGCACTCAATCCTGACAGCACAGAAGCTGAACAAGATGCACACTTAACACAGTTTATCCAGAATGGTGGACTGAACAGAGCAGCTACATATGGCATTGGTGACTATATCCCAGGATATAACAATCTTAACCCTGCTGAAAGAGAGCTTGTGAAGAAACATCCAGTTCAAGCTACTAAGGTGTTTACGACTGCACAATCCGCTACTGACTATACTATTAGCACCTATGGTAAAAATGGTTGGCAAGATAATTCTGATGCCTTCAGACATTGCCTTTGGAATGCATTGATGAAAAAAGCCATGGACGCTTCTGCTGCAGAAGAATGGGCAACTGCTCATGAATATGAGTCCAGTGGTCTTGATAAATCAATGGATTTGTTTAACAATAGTATTGGTAGATCTATTGATGTTTCCAATAAGTCTGAAGCTCAGATTGTTTCTGCGGTTAAGACTAAAGTCAGCAATGGTTCTTGCCGTCGTATCATCAATAATAAGTTGGTTGCTACCAATGGAGATGGAATGAAGTAATTATTCTATTTCATAACTATTTTAAGTAATATCTAACAAATGGTGTCACTACTGAATAAGCAGTGGCACCATTTGTAGTTAATTCAAAGGAGGATAATTATGAAAATAGTAGTTGGAGGGCAACACAAACGAAGAAATTTGATTGTGCTAATTTTGATTATCTTAGTTGTACTAATTGGCTGGATATTTTGGACGAATATGCATTTTACCTCAACGCATCTCTCCATTATAAATGACAAAATTCCCAAAGATTTTTATGGGTATAAAATTGCTGTTGTGTCAGACCTACACAACCATGATTGGAATGGAAAATTAACTGAGCAGCTACAAAAAGAAGCACCTGATATAATTGTGATAACAGGTGACTTTGTGGATTCTTCTCACACAGATTTCGGTGTAGCAAAGAAATTTATTTACGAAGCCAGAGATATAGCCCCGATTTACTATGTTACTGGAAATCATGAAGCTTGGCTTGATAATTATGATGATTTGCATAAACTACTGCTTGATGCAGGAGTTCATATAATGGACGATAAATGTGAACTTATAAAAAAAGGAAATTCAAATATTAACATTATAGGTATTCAAGATCCAGATTTTGTTGAGCGAGATACAATGGGTGGTATTCAAGGGGCAATTGTAGAGACAAAAATGGAGCCGTTGTTGGACAAGAAAATGTATAATATCGTTCTTTGCCATAGACCTGAACTCTTTGATAATTATGTTGCATTGGGTGCTGATTTGGTATTAGCAGGTCATGCTCATGGTGGGCAGATCCGTATTCCATTCATTGGTGGTTTAATTGCTCCTAATCAGGGATTTTTTCCAAAGTATACAGAAGGTGTTTATCACAAAGAAAAAACTGATATGGTAGTAAGTCGTGGATTGGGTAATTCCATCATTCCTGTGCGAATTAACAATACTCCTGAGCTTTTAATTGTTACATTAGGCAAGTAGCAATAAGCCTGTTTCAAAATCAGACATTTTTAATTATTTTTTAGTGACGAGATAAATATTAAGAAAAATAATATTTGCCGTTGTGATGCTCTTGAGTATGGAAAGAATGAAACGATGGAAATTGAATTTTAAGGATTTAGTGAGTTTTGTTTATCTATTTGCAGATTATCTGTAATCTGCCACAACTGAATATGACCGTCAAGGTCCGATGAAGAAACCGATGTATTGAGCGTAAAGCGATCATGCGTCGGTTTTTCTTTTTGCAAAATAGTCCGGTGGACTGTTTTGTAAAACCGAAGGAACTGACGGAGCTTGGGACAGGGCGAAGTCAGTTTGTTCGGGCGGGAGTACGGAGGGTGCAACCCTTTGTGCATGGGTACAGGGAATGCAATACCCCTGTGCAGGTCAAGGGCGGCAGCCTTGCCCAGTTAAGTGGCGTTTCGCCACTTAGTACTGGGTATTACTTGACGCAGAAAGCCGCAAGGAATCAGCTTCGCTGCCCTTCTCCCCTGTCGGGGAAATCAAAAAGAAAAGGAGGAACTCATGTGAAATTAACAAGACACAATGGACGAGCCGGAAAGAATGGCGTTTATAATCCGAAGCACAATGACCGCAGTTTTGACATTGCCAACAGCGAACACATTGACGAAGAACGAGCCAAACTAAATCTCTATTGGGACTGTTACAATGGCTTCAATTTCAAAAATCCCGAAAAGGAAAATGAACTGTCTGCCACTTTTGAAGATGTGGAACAGCTTTTTTATCGTCAGCGGTATCGTGAATTTGTGACCGGACAGAACGAAAGAAATGTGAAGAACCGACACCCTGAAAGGAATAAGGAAACCGGTGATTTGCTCAAAAGCAAAAAGACCTGTCCAGAGGAAACGGTCTATCAGATTGGAACACTTGATAATCATGTTCCACCGGAACTGCTCATTGAGATTGTCACAGAATTTATGGAAATCGTAAATGAGCGTTTCGGCTCTCATGTCCATATCCTGAATTGGGCGCTGCACTTGGATGAAAGCACCCCTCATATTCACGAGCGTCATGTGTTCGACTGTGAAAATCAATATGGGGAGATTGCCCCACAACAGGAAAAGGCTTTGGAAGCACTGGGGTTTGAACTGCCGGAACCGGAGAAGCCGGTCGGAAGAAAAAACAACCGCAAGATGACTTTCGATTCAGCCTGTCGAGTGCTTCTGTTTGATGTGGCGAAAAAGCATGGCTTACAACTGGAAGAAGAACCAGAATATGGTGGTCGTGCTTATCTGGAAAAACAGGACTATATTCTTTTCAAGCAAAAGGAGCAACTGGCAGCACAGGAGCAAAAGTTGGAAGAACTCACGATGAAGATTGAGGATGTGGAAGCTCTGGTGGATGAGGTTGCTGATATTGCCTATGACAAGGCGGTTGAGGTCGTTGCTGATACTGTGAAACTGGAAACGCACAAGGAGGATATTAAGCTTGTGGAGCAGTCTAAAGCGTGGGTTCTCTCCCCTGAGCGTAAGGCTTCAAAGAAAGAAATCGAGTATGCAACGAAACGATTGGATGGCGTGATTGCAAGAATCACAAATGCTATGAAATCAACCATTCAGAAAATCCAAACTACGCTGATGAAACCGGAGGTCAAAAAAGCCGGAACGGAGCAAATTAAGAAGAAAGCCAAAAGTTCCATTATAGAGCAGTTGAGCCGCAAAAAGAAAGAAATTGCAGAGCGTGAAGTCAGCCGGACAAATCAGGCGAAAAGCAAAAAACAGGATATGGAACTCTAAAGCACTTGCTGTTTTCACTTTGAAAATGACAGGTGCTTTTTTCGTTTCAGGAAAGGAGTCACATGAATGTATTTGAAGTTGTAAAAGAAAATGTTACTGCCCGACAAGCCGCAGAAGCCTATGGCTTGAAAGTGGGTCGCACAGGTATGGCGTGTTGTCCGTTTCACTCGGATAAGTCCCCCAGTATGAAGCTGGATGAACGCTATTACTGTTTTGGCTGCGGAGCAACCGGAGACGCTGTTGATCTGACAGCGAAGCTATTCGGTATCGGGCTGAGAGAAGCTGCTGTTAAACTTGCTGAAGATTTTGGTCTTAACTATGACAGCCGACAAAAGCCCAGTGTCCGCCCTCGTATTCGTGAGCCGACACCGGAGCAAAAATATCAAAAAGAAGAAAATCATTGCTACAAGGTGCTGACGGATTATTTTCATCTTCTTAGAGAATGGGAAAAGAAATACGCTCCTAAACAGCCGGATGAGGAATGGAGTCCCCTGTTTGCAGAAGCACTGTATAAGAAGAACTATATCGAATATCTGCTTGATATTCTTCTGTATGGTTCATTGGAGGAACGAAAAGCACTTGTGGCAGAACAGAGAAAGGAGGCGTTAAAACATGAACAGCGAATTGCAGAATTGTCAGCAGACAGAACCATGCACAGTAGAAGAAATCCGAAACAGCTTAGAGCAGAGCGAGAAAGGTAAGGTTTATAATACTGCCGCAAATTATAAGCGTGTTCTGCAATATGACCCACTTTTGAAAGGGGCTATCCGAAAAAATCTTCTGACCGAAAGAATCGACATTGTGAAGCCCCTCGGCTGGTATCGTGACAGCCCGACATTGACGGATGTAGATGTGAAATATCTGCTCCTATATTTTGAAGAAAACTATGGATTGACCGTAGAGAAGAAAATCATAGACGCAGTTGCGGTTATTGCCAACGAAAACCGTTACCACCCTGTCTGCGATTTTCTCAATGCCCTACACTGGGACGGAACGGAACGCATACGCTTCTGTCTGCACCGCTTTCTCGGTTCTGATACAGATGATTACACCTATGAAGCATTGAAGTTGTTTCTGTTGGGTGCTATCTCACGAGCCTTTAAGCCGGGGTGCAAATTTGAGGTAATGCTCTGTCTTGTAGGCGGTCAGGGAGCCGGAAAGTCCTCTTTCTTCCGTTTGCTTGCGGTCAATGATGATTGGTTCTCTGATGACTTGAAAAAGCTGGATGATGAAAATGTGTACCGCAAAATGCAGGGGCATTGGATTATTGAAATGTCGGAAATGATTGCAACCGCCAACGCTAAGAGCATTGAAGAAATCAAATCCTTTCTGAGCCGCCAAAAGGAAACCTATAAGATACCCTATGAAACACATCCGGCAGACAGAAAACGACAATGTGTGTTTGGAGGTTCTTCTAATACCCTTGACTTTCTTCCCCTTGACAGAACAGGCAACCGCCGCTTCGTTCCGGTTATGGTCTATCCTGAAAGGGCTGAGGTTCATATTTTGGCAGATGAACAGGCTTCCAGAGAGTATATCAATCAGATGTGGGCAGAAGCTATGGAGATTTACAGAAGCGGCAATTTCCGTCTGAGATTCAGTCCGGCTATGAACGATTATCTGAAAGCCCACCAAAAGGATTTTATGCCGGAGGACACAAAGGCAGGACAGATTTTAGACTATCTGGAACGCTATTCCGGCAGCATAGTCTGCTCTAAGCAGCTTTACAAGGAAGCACTGGGGCATGATTATGACGAACCGAAACAATGGGAGCTGCGAGAGATCAACGACATTATGAATAACGCTGTCACAGGCTGGAGGGCGTTCAGCAATCCGAGATATTTTCCAGAGCCTTACCGCAGACAAAAGGGCTGGGAGCGTATCAGGAACGACAACGAGCCTGACAACAGCATGGATGGTTTTCAGGAAATCCCGACAGAGGAAATGGAACAGTTAGGACTTCCGGAGGAATGGTTGAAGCAAAAATAAAAGCCCGTTGTCGCTTCGGTTGTCGAGCCGGTTGTCGGTCTGGTTGTCGGGCAAAAATCCCGAAAGCCTTGATATTGCGGCACTTTTCCCTCTCTGACAACCATGACAACCAATATTATAAAGAAAAAGGAAATAGTAAAAAAATAGTATCGCCCGATAAAGAAAAAAGGTTTTCTGATGTCCGTTGTCGGAACTTCGTTGTCAGACCTTTCCTTGTCGGGCTTTTTTCATTTAATTAGGAGGAATATCGTATGACAAATATCGTGAACAGTACACTACCCACCCCAAATAACCATTCGGAGAAAAATAAACCGGATGGAGTTTTTGTGATTAAGCAAGGCAAAACAAATTATAAAGTCAAAGTGTTTTTTGACCATAGTAGCGGTTTGACTGCTGAGGACAGATTGAAACGCATTATTCAGGCAGAAGCAGAGAGAGAATCTGCGTAAGTAATATGAAAAATATCCATGCACCCCCTTGACAAAAGCTTTCAGAAGATACTCTCCTGTCCGCTATGGAGAATGCGGGCAAGGACGATATTCCAGACGAGGCGGAGCGAAAAGGTCTTGGCACGCCTGCGACCAGGGCGGCTATCATCGAAAAGCTGGTGGCAGCCGGATTTGTGGAACGCAAGGGCAAGAGCCTGATCCCAACAAAAGCCGGTATCAACCTTGTCACGATCCTGCCGGAGCCGCTGACCTCTCCTATGCTGACGGCGGAATGGGAACAGAAATTGACGGAGATCGCAAAGGGCGGCGCTGACCCGGATACCTTCATGGACGGTATCCGCATGATGGTCCAGGAGATCGTGTCCACCTATTCCTGCATTTCCGAGGACGGCAAAAAGCTGTTTGCCCCGGAGAAGGAAGTGATCGGTACCTGCCCCCGCTGCGGCCAGCCGGTCTATGAGGGCAAGAAGAATTTTGCTTGTTCGGATCGGTCCTGCGGTTTTGTCCTCTGGAAAAATGACCGCTTCTGGACGAGCCGCAAGAAGGAGCTGACAAAGAAGATGGCGACGGACCTTCTGAAAAAGGGACGCACCAATGTCAAGGGAATGTGGTCTGAAAAGAAACAGGCTGCTTATGACGCTGCGGTGATTTTGGATGACACGGGCGGTAAGTACATCAATTTCAAGCTGGAATTTCCGAAAAGAAAGGTTGGTGCTGATGGCAGAAAATAAGACTTTGGAACATTTACCCGAAGTGAGGGCGGCGGTGGCTGCCCTCTCCCCGGAGGATCGGAAACTGTTGGCGGCGGTGCAGGCATCGCCCTTCAAGCTGACAACGCCGGAGCAGTTCAAGGAGTTTACGGACAACATTGACTATTTCGTATTTGAGCCCAACATCCACGATTTGAACGATCTGGGCTGGCGGTATCTGGCACAGCACATGGATATGCTGCTGCCCCCGGAACTTTTGAAAGCAATCGACCCTGTTCCGTTTGGCAAGTACGCCATGCAGGAGGAACAGGGCCATTTTACGGAACACGGATACATTTCTCTCTCCGGCGACGAGTGGAACCATGAACGCCCTGCGGAGCCGGAGAAAAAGCCTTCCATCCGGGAACGGCTGGAACAGGGCAAGAAGGAATGTGCAGAGAAAAACAAGTCGCAGCCCCACAAGGAAAAGTCTGCGCCGGAACTGTAAGGAGGTGCTGATATGCCATATTACGATCACGACAAGGATTATCCCTTTGCCGCCTTTATCACCAATCTTGGGAAGTACAATGAGGGCGAGCTTGTGGGCGAGTGGGTGAAGTTTCCCACCACCGCCGAGGAATTGAAGGAAGTGTTTAAGCGGATCGGGATCGGCCAGAAGGATGACTTCGGCCAGCCCTATGAGGAATGGTTCATCACGGACTATGACTGCTATGTGGACGGTCTTTACAGTAAGCTGGGTGAATATGAGAATCTGGACGAGCTGAATTATCTGGCGTCGAAGCTGGATGAAATGGACCAGAGCGACTATGCGAAGTTCCAGGCCGCTATGGAGATCGGTGACTATACCAGCAGCCTGCAGGAGATCATTAACCTCACCGAGAATCTGGATTGTTATGAGATTTACCCCAATATCGAGGATTATGACGATCTGGGCCACTATTATATCGAAGAACTGGACGTTATGCAGGTGCCAGAGCATTTGCAGAATTACATCAACTATGAGGCCTACGGTCGGGACGTTGCGTTGGAGGAAAACGGCACCTTCACGGATCAGGGCTATGTGCGTGATACGGGTGACAGTTTCCATGAGTATTACGACGGTGAGCGCGGCAGTATCCCCGACGAGTACCGGGTGATGACTTTTCAGGACGATCTTCCCGAAGAAGAAAAATCTGAATGGGCTATGGATATCGCCTTTGACATGGATGAATTTTTCCGTCAGAACGATCCGCAGTATGCAGCGGAGCACCCGGAGGCGCACGCCGCAAAGGAAGAACTTTACGAAAACCTGATGGCAGGGCGCATTTCCGCTTTGGATGAAAAGCTGGCGGCGTTAGGGCAGACACAGGAGGACTATCTTCCTTCGGAGATTGAAAAATTCAAGGACGCCACGGGCTATGAGGAATTTCTTGATTTTGACCCGGCGGAGGTCAAGGCCGCTTTGGATGACCCGGAGAAGTCCCATGCGGATGAAATGCTGTCCGCTGCGGAGAAGGTTGCCTCGGAAAAGATGACTGTGCTTGTAGTGGAGCCTATGAAGGAACCCTATGTGAAGGAGATCGCCCCCGATCTTCATTCCCTGCAGGCGGAGGTCGGCGGAGACATTGGCGCAACTTATCCCTATTCTGACCCGGTGGCGCTGGTTTGCAATGATGAAGGAAAGCTCATAGGGCTTGACCTGAACCGTGGGCTGCGGGATGAAAATGGAGAAATTTATGATATCGTAGCAGGGACTTTCCTGGTGGTTGGACTTGGTGAGGAAGATTTTGCCTCCCTGTCCCCGGAACTGATTCAGAAATACACGGAACAGTTCAAAACGCCGGAACGATTTATGCAGATCAATGGCAATATCGTTGTTCTTCCTGTCCCAGCAGAGAAGCAAGACCTCGCTTATCTGCCAGACCGTTTTGAGACCGGCGAGCGCATCCAAACGCCCAGGGGCAGCTTTCAGGTGACGGCTATGAGCCGGGAGCAGATGGAGGCGGCCGGTTACGGCGTCCACCATATTTCCGATGATGGAAAGTATCTTATCATGGGAAACGGCACACGGGCCTTTGCCGTGGCAGCGGAGCAGCCGGAAAAGGACAATCCTCTCCGCACCGCTGAAATGACGCTGGAGGATGACTACGGCATGATCGACGGCGTTATCAACAACGGCAGACGCGGCGAAGAATTGGAAAAAGCCCAGGAGTACGCAGATCGGACAACGCCGGAGAAGCCTTCCATCCGTGAGCGGTTGGAGGATGCCAAACGGGAGTGTGCCGAGCACAAGCCACCGGAGGGCAAGAAGCCCGGTCGTGATGTACCGGAGCATGACTGCCTATGAGCCGAAGTAAAAAATGGCGGCTGGAATGGGCGTTCTTCTTGGGTGAGAACGGCAGGCGGCAGTATAACCATATCTGTAAAAAATGTGTTCACGGCTGCAAGCAGAGTTTCCGGGCGTGTCTGGTCGCTTGTCCGCATTACAGTTCCAAACGGTCTAAAATCTGTGAGAATATGGGTGGAAAAAACACAGAATAATTCCCTGTATCCGTATTTTCAAAGGGAGCCTTTATGATTTTTCATGTGTCGGTCTGCTTGCTGGCACATGGAGAAAAAGGCTTGATTTCAAACACTTTCTGGCACATAAAACGGGAGTACAGCTTTTCGGCTCGTCCGATTGGCTGTACTCCCGCCTTTTTTATTTGTTTTCGTCATTATCAGGTTTTTCCGTTTCCGCTACACTTTCTATCATGTCAACGACTACGGCATTAAGCTGTGCGGCGTTCTGCGATGTAATGACTGGTCGCCCGGTATCCTTTTCAATATCCTGTCGAACCTGACCGGCATAGCTGCCGCCACGACGGGCAATCTTCTGACTTTCAGAAAATCCTTCCGGCTGATGTGCTTTTGACAGTTCTGTGGTTGTTGCCTCTGCAAGCATATTCAGAACAATTTCCATCGTACTCATATTATCACGGAGGTTTTCTTTTTTCAGACCTTTCAGCTTCTTATATTGCCGAGTAGTCATGCCGGACCATGCTTTCGTAATCTCATCTGTGAGAATCGCATACTCTTTGCCTTGCTGTACGCCGCGCTCCTGCCATTCCGCGGTAAGCTCATTACGGACACGGATAGAAAGAAGTCGCTGATGAATCCAGTCTGTATCATATCCCTTTTTCTGATAGGTCTCTAATGCACGGTCGATTGCCTGTTCCGGGTCAATCGTTTCTTCGATGCGTTCACGGCCAACTTGGGCCAACCAACGCTTAAAAGGTTCTGCCTTTGGAGAAGGAATTGACTGGATAATTCTCAACAATCCTTCGGTATTGGCTGCTTGGATTTTTCGCATTTTACCATCTGCTGCTGGCATTTGAACTGGGGTACAAATTGTACCCCAGTTGGCAGACAGCTCCGGATCACGGGCACGCATTTTCTTTATGTACTGTTTCGGATCAGAACTTTCTGCCAAAACTGCAATTACATCTTGGACGGAGAAATACCATTCTTCCTGTTCTTCGTCCCATGCGGTGCGTATTTTTCTATCTTCAAAAAGCTGGATGGAATTATTTTCGTCCATGAGCCTCAACCTCCTTGGAGTATGTATTTTAATTTTAACATGAAAGGGTTTCTATTTCTATAAGAGAATCAAATTTCGCCGTAGTAGGCGTTATGGGAATGTGCGTAAACTGCCAGGATTGTGAGGCTGTGGGAAAGCTGTTTGCAGACCTGTGGGAAAAGGCTTGTCTTTTTCCATCAGGTTGTGAATGGCTTTTCCATCGGCACGAGCGGCAGTTTTCCATATTTCCATGACGCAAGAAAATCATCCAACGATCAGCCAGTACACCGTCAGCGGCACATACCACACCGCCACGATCAGCCGCCATGCCAGAACGAAACCACCGATCACACCACCGATAATGAAGTTCAATGCAAACAGGGCGATCCCTCCACCCAGGGAGCCGCCGCCCGGCACGATCCAGAGGCACATCCGATGGAGGCCAAACGGCAGCCCGCAGAGTATCCAGAGCCATACATAGTCAAGCTCTCCGTTCTTCATGCAGGCGGATTTGAAGATACAATACAGGATCAGTGCCACGATCACGGGCAGTACACTTTTGAAGAAAAACGCTTTGATTGCTTCGCTTCTTGTCATCGGTAAAACCTCCTTCCGCAGTTCCATTATACAGGACGCCGGGAGCTGTGCCCAGCGTCTTTCAGAGAAAATTATTCAAGTTCATGTCGCCGCTGTTGTTCCTGTTCCTTTGGAACGGTCAGTAGTGCATCTACATTCTGTTTAACAGTATCGTATTCTTGGGCTTCGGTTCTTGCGGTTTTGTACTCCGTAAGGAGCCGTTCCTTTTCTGCGTTGAGCTTAGCAAGCTCCGTTTTCATGCTTTCAGTTATCGGCAGCGGCACAGCCCCCAGTCGTTTCAATTCTCTGGCGGCCGCTTCAAAAAGGATGATTTCGCTCTCATGCCCCCGCAAAAACTTTTCCTTATCGCCGGATTTACGGTAACGGTCGTAGATCGGTTTCAACTGGCGATAGGTGGTAGCGTGCTTCATCACAAGGGCAAGTTCGGCACTTCTGCTTTCTATCCGCTTGATCTCTGCATGAGCGGTATCCCTGCGTGCGGATATTGCGGTCAATTCGCTTTCCAGTTCTCCATAGTTGCTTATCCCGTGCTCCGTCAGGAAATTCATGGTCTTGGCGGCCTGTTTCAGATTGTTCAGCTTCGCCCAATGGGTGAAGCCTGCGCTCTGCTGTGCCTTGATGTTATTCTGGATATCAATGAGCAGGCTGATCTTTCCGTCCTGCCGTTTCGGTTGGTGGGAAGGTCTGGATCGTCCGGCGATCCGGGCGGCAAGGGCTTCTTCGGTGTAGTCCACACCCAGGGTTTTCAAACGGGTGAATCGTTCCTGATCCGGCGCTCTGGCGGAGATATATTTGCCCCGCTTGATCTCATAGCCTTCTCTCTGCAGGCGACGAAGCAGTTCTTCTAAATCGGAACAGGCTGGCAGGAGTCGGTCGATTGCCGCTTTCAGCTTTGCCTTATAGCTGGTGCCGTTCTGCGTAGCCTGATGTTCAATATAGCTCTTGCCCTTGTCCTGTCCTGGGATGATGACAGACAGACCGTGTTCCTTGCAAAGTCGGTCGGAGGTACGGCGGATATCGTGATAGCTTCGCTTGTTGGAATGATAGTGTTTATGATCCGTAAAGCTGACCGCATTGAAAATCAGGTGATTATGAACATGATCTTTGTCGATATGAGTGGTAAGTACAAACTCATACTTGCCGCCCAGGATTTCTTTTGCGAGCTTCATGCCGATCTCATGGGCCTGTTCCGGCGTGACCTCCCCAGGCTGAAAGGCTTGGATCAGGTGGCGGCCCAGGTTCGTTCCCTTGTCGATGGCGTGGCGGCGGGTCCAGGCAAATTCAATGTCCGCGGTTTCAGCGGCGCAGCCATAGGAGGATACAAGCAGCTTTCCGTCCGTCTTTTCCGGGTTGCAGATATAGTCAATGGCTGCTTTCAGCGTTGATTTGATAGGATGTGTCTTTGTAACTGCCATATCTCGTCCAGCCTTTCCCGTATCTCGTCCATGTCGGCCTGATACGCAGGACCTCCGGCGTTGATCCGCTTGGTAATCTGGTTGATATTCCGACCAATGGCGGAAAGCTCTTTGGTGAACGCCTTGATATCTGCGGTGTCTGTATAGATGATATATCCGTCAATCGCCATCTTGCGGAGATATGCGCCATATCTGCGTTTGGGTAACTGGCTCATTTTTTCGTCTATGAGCCGTTTTTCATCCTCCGTAACATAGAATTTCATTTGGATATTCCGTTTTCGATTTGCCATGTGCCGCCTCCGTTCTTTATAAGGGTTTGGGACTATCCCAACAAGCAATTTTGAATTTTCGGGCAAGGGACCTGAAAATCTCAAAATTCGCAAGCGGGTACTCGCTTGCTGTGCTTGCTACCGTATCTTATCCCTACTTATAAAGCGTTGCGGAAGTCCAAAAATGCCCGCAAAACAAGAAAAACAGAGGATGTTCAGACACCCTCCGTTTCTTCATTCGGCTTTTCAATTTTTAAGGCCCCGTCAATGGCACCTTCCACGATAGGCAAATACTGTTCCGGGCAGAGCTTTAACTTCTGTCCAACCCGCTGGCGCAGCTCGCTTTCCTCTCGCATGACCTCTGGATTGAAATATCTTTCCATAGGCAGGCCGCAGATTTTTACAAGCTGTATGATGACCGGCAGGCTGGGGATCGTGCCCTCGTTTTCAATGTTGGCAAGATACCTGGTATCAATATTCACCTTTTCGGCTAAATCTTTTCGTGCAAGGTTCTTCGCCTTCCGTGCTTCTTTTACATCTGCACCGAAGGTTTCAAAGCCAGGGCAGTCTTTAACTTTTGCCATTCAACATCACCCACATACATTCTATATTTCATAGTCTGCACATGGAATGATGTGATATCCATTCTTCCTGCACTTTATATTTCATGTCTCGGTATTGCTATCATTCGTCTGACCGTATATAATAATGACAAAGGAATTTTTGCGGGAGGGTAGCAAAATGCTTGAATATATCTCTGCCCCAGAAGCGGCAAAAAAGTGGGGCATTTCCGAGCGGCGGGTTCAAAAGCTGTGCGAAGAAAAACGTATACCGGGTGTTGCAAAATTCAGCCGTATGTGGTTGATACCAAAGGACGCAGAAAAGCCCGTTGACGCAAGATACAAAAGAATTTTGAAAACTACACTTTAATCACAAAATCCTGTGATAAGCTATCCTTGGAGGTGATACCATGCAAAAGATTTTAGTCGTTGAGGACGATTTTGATATTCAAGAACTTTTACAGAATTTTTTACAAGAAGCAGGATATGAAGTAGCTGTTGCAAATGATGGTGTCGAGGCACTCTCTTTATTTGCAGACCAACGATATGACTTGGTTGTATTGGACATTATGCTCCCCAAAATTGACGGTTACGGTGTCTGTGAATTGATACGCAAGCAATCTGATGTTCCTATCATTATGCTAACCGCATTAAGCGGAGAAGAAGATCAGATTAAAGGATTGGATTTGCAGGTGGATGACTACATCACAAAACCGTTTTCTATGCCTGTCCTGCTCCGCAAAATTGCGGCTGTACTTCGGCGCAGTAACCGGGGAACAGATGAAAAGTATCAAATCATTACTTATGGCAATTTGCTTTTGAACTGTGACAGCTACACCGCCACCGTGGACGGAGCTAATTTTGAACTGACACAAAAGGAATTTGAAATACTGCGGGAACTGCTGACCCATCAGGGCCGGATATTGACCCGGCAGAACTTGTTGGATAAGCTGTGGCGATATGATTTTTATGGGGACGAGCGTGTTGTTGATACCCATATCAAAAATCTACGAAAAAAATTGGGAATAGATTTCATTCAAACAATCAGAGGGGTGGGATATAAAGTTGATAAAGAGAATTAAAGGCAGTCTGTTTGCTAAAGTCTTTATTCTGACTGTGGCAGTTTTGCTCTGCGTGAGCTTTCTTGTCTATGGCGTTTTGGCTTGGTATATGCCTCAAACCTATTCTAACAATCTCAATGCGGCATTAGATGAACAGACAAGCGACTTTATTTATGAATTAGAACATATCCGTATGCAGGATAGTGGCGGACTTTTTGATCAGTTTCTTCAAAACACGACAATTAGCATGGTGGAGCTTTATACTGCTGATGGTGTTCTGGTGGAAACACCGTCTAACCAAAATAGCTTTAACGATGGGATCACCGGGGAGGCTCTTGGCGGAGCATCTTATGAAAGTGCGCCGATTATATCCAACAGCTATTACTTCTCATTTGCAGATGATAATAGCCAATATATTTTAACAGTTTATGGAGAAGCCTCTCAAATCGCAGAACTGCGGCAATCATTTGTAAGCGTATTACCGATTTTGTTTTGCGTTATTCTCCTTGTATCGTTGGCAACTGCTTGGGTGTATTCTCGTATCATTACAAACCCGGTATTAAAAATCAGTCGGATTTCTAAAGAAATGTCTGATATGCGGCTGGAATGGCAACTAGAGGAACGCCGTTCTGACGAGCTGGGTGTACTGGAGAATAGCTTGAATACGCTGTCCCGGAAACTATCTGCTACCTTGGAGGAGTTGCAAAGTGCAAATCTCCAGCTCCAAAAGGATATTGAACATCAAAAGGCGCTGGAACGGGCACAACAGGATTTCTTTTCTTCCGCTTCTCATGAACTGAAAACCCCTATCACCATTATCAAGGGTCAATTAGAGGGGATGCTATTGGGTATAGGGGCATATAAAGACCACGAAAAGTATCTTGCCCGATCCTTGGAAGTTGCAACTACGCTTGAAACGATGGTGCAGGAAATATTAACGATTTCAAGGCTGGAAACCAATGTCGATTTCAAAATGGAGCATTTTGATTGCGCTCCCACGATACATGGCTATTTGAGGGAGATTGATGATTTAGTGGCAACAAAAGAGCTACAAATACATCTTGCTATACAGTCTCCCGCTTTTATCAATGGGAACAAATTACTGATTGAAAAGGTGTTCTCCAATTTGATTTCAAATGCTGTAAAGTATTCGTCGCATGGAGCAAGCGTTGATATTATTTTACAAAATACCAACGGACGCTTTTTGTTCTCCGTAGAGAACACAGGTACACATATACCAGAAGATGATATTCCCAAATTGTTTGACGCTTTTTATCGTATGGAGCAATCCCGCAGTAGAAGAACAGGCGGCAGCGGTTTAGGGCTTTATATGGTTCAAAGAATTTTACAACAACATAACAGCTATTGTGAGGCTTGCAACACAGAAAACGGTGTTAAATTCTTCTTCACGATTTAGCGGACAATCAACGGCAGGTGAACAACCTGCCGCTTTTTTTAACTACACATAAATCACAAACTAATCCCAAAGGTATCCCAAAATGCTTTGCTATACTTAGGGTACATTCAAAGAAAGGATTGGTAAACACTATGAAACGAATGGCATTATGCGCTGCGTCCATGCTCTTGTTAGGCTGTTTGGCCGGATGCAGCACGACACCACAGAATAGCCAGGAACAAGGTAATCCCGTTATCAAGGAAGAAATCAGTCAACCTCTTGGCGGCTCTGAGGCGCTGGGAAACAGCGAGGACAGCTCAGCACTCTCCGCCGCAGACAAAGAAAAAATGTTTGCACCTTATGAACAATATGGGATGACTTATGATGCGGTCAAAGATGAACTTACCTATAATGGGAATTTGGTTCGCTGGTTTGAGGACTATTATCCCATCGGTAACAATGAAACCGCCGGTATTGATTTCCTAAATGAGAACGGCACAGTAGATGTGTATGCTGTACGGGATTTAGAGAGCTTTTCAAAAGCGGCTGACGGCTCCGTTGATCCGGCGGGTAAGCTGATTGGCTTAAAAGAGTTTACCCAACAGGAATTTGACGCACGGGATATTGAGGCGTTGAAAAACAGCACATCCGTTGCTATGGCAGGAACGCTGCTTGAAGATAGCGAAACTGCAAAGCTCGTTGCAGAGTATGAGGCATTTGGAGTAACCTATGATGCCGAAAAAGATCAGTGGTATTTCAATGGTGAGGAAGTCCGCTATTTCCGGGATGTTCTCACTTCTAATGGTGAAAGCCTCACCAGCGGAAAATTCCGAGGCGAAATGAGAACGCTTGGAAGTGGTGTTGGCACAATAGACATTTATACCGTTCGTGATTACGGCCACTTGAACAGCGAACATCACGGAACATTAACTGGTATCGAGAAATACAGTCAAGAGGAATTTGACGAGCATACACAGGCCGGAATGTCTGGAAATCAGCCCATAGGTAATGCAAGCCATAACTAAACAAACCATCTATCTGCCGGACGACGGCAAAAGAAAAAAAGCCGTCGTAGAGCAGACAATTTGACACGCCCATTTGAAACGGCGGCTTTGATTTTCAGAGCCGCCGTTTCTTTGCGTTTGCACAAACCTATGACGACTTGCAGGGACACGGTAGCCGATTGGAGGTTATTTTGCCGTGTCCTTTTCTCTCTTTCGCAGTATCCATGATCTGCACCAGCTAAAAAAAGCGTAGCCCCTCCGTCGGAGTCGTCCGGCTTTGAGTATGAACTATACCATGTAAGTAATCTTCTTTATAAAACATTTTTGCGTCCAGCAGGTCCGTTGCGACTTGCTGGGCGCTTTTTGCTGTTTTCCGAGGACAAGCCCGCCTCGAAAAAATTTTTTGAGAAATTTTCAAAAAGGAGGCTATTAGCGGGTAGCGAGCGGCTTTGCGTTCGCCTTGTTAGCGGAAAGGGAGAAACCCACCTCATTCCCCCAGGAAAGGGGGTGAAAAGATGGATATGATCCCCCGTAATGACTATGGCGAACGGTGCCAGTTCGATGCTTACTGCAAACTGGTACTGTACCATGAGGCAATCGACTACCTCCGGGAAATGCAGAGGCGCCGTGACAGGGAACTGTCATTCAGCGACCTTCCGCAGATGGAGATGGACAAGCTCAGCGTTGTAGATCACTACCCCAGTGACAGATTTACATTCTCGTCCCACGGGTATGACCTGCATATCGAAAACGAGCTTGTGGCTGACGCCTTTGCCGGTTTGTCTGTTCAGGAGCAGAGTATTTTGATCCTGCATTTTGTTCTGGACCTGCCGGATCAGGAGGTTGGCCGCCTTGTTGGAATGTCTCGCAGCGCCGTTCAGCGGCGAAGGGCAAAATCATTGACCGAGCTGCGGATCAAGTTGGCCGCACTCATGCCGAAGGGAGGTTGAAGGTATGAAGAAACCCACTTACAAGGGCAAGGAGCTTCTTCCTCTTTCGGTAATCGACGCCGCCCGTGACGGGGACTCTCAGGCTGTGGATCAGGTACTCCGGTATTATGAGGGCTATATCAATAAGCTCTGCACCCGGACGCTTTACGATTCTGACGGCCAGCCCCATGTTCGGGTGGACGAGTACATGAAGCGCCGATTGGAGATCAAGCTCATTCATTCCATTGTCAGCATGAGCTGACAAGCCCGGTCTGAAAGCGGAAACAGCTTACCCTTTCCCTGTTTCTCTCTTTCGTGACCGGAGGCAGCACCTTGACAAAGAAAGCCCGTTGGGAGGCCAACGCCGCAGTATAAGGCAAACGGATACATTCCTGTTTGTGCCGAGCCATACGGCCGGTGCGCCATGACCTCGTTTCAAGTCCGCAGGACGGGACCACTGCAACGAGCGAGCGAACAGCACCAGACCGCAAAGCAAGCGTGGCAGCTTGTGGGCGATGACACACGGGCAGGGTTAAAGATACTCGCGCATTGAACGCCCACAAAGCATTGTGCGCCGCACCCATCAGCATGGGCCGGGGTTAGACTCCCGTGGAGCTGTGCCAGCAGCCGTCCGTAAGCCTACTTTTCTTTTTTGAAAGTTTATGGATAGATCGTAAACTTTTCAATTAGCAGCAGACAAACACGGAGCAGCACGGTAAAATAATGGTGGAAGTTATATTACCCACACATATTCGTGCTGTTCCTTTTCATAACTGAAAGGGGGTTCTCATGTCTCAAACATGGAACGGCACGAAGAAAGAAACCCCTGAAAGAAGGACGTATACGGTTGACGATATTGCTCAAATTCTGGGCATCGGAAGAACTTCTGCATATATCCTTGTAAAAGAAGGGCACTTCAAAATCGTGCGAATTGGTAACGCCATACGCATTTCCAAGCGGTCATTTGACGAGTGGCTTGACTCCCTCGACCTGTGATCCAAGAAAGGAAGAACGATATGGCATCTATAATCAAGCGAAAGAAAAACTATTCCGTTGTTTACAACTATGTGGACGAAAACGGAGAAACCAAACAGAAGTGGGAAACCTGGCATACCCACAAAGAGGCCTTGAAGCGCAAGGCAGAAATCGAAAATCAGCAGCACACGGGAACTTTCCTCCCTCCAAGCAATCAGACGATCACCGAGTTCCTTTATGACTTCGTATCTCTTTACGGAGAAAAGAAATGGGGCGTGTCTATGTATGACAGCCAAACGGCGCTGATTGCGAACTATATCAATCCGATCATCGGTGATATGGAGGTACAGGCGGTTACTCCCCGTGCGGTTGACGGTTATATCCAGACCTTGCAGAAAACCAAGTCGGTGTCTACCAAAACCCGAAAGGCCGTTACCACCTATGTCAGCGACAAGACCATTGAAAAGATCATCAAGCTCCTGCGGTGTGCGTTTAAGCAGGCGGTACGATGGGAAATCATTGCAAGAAATCCCTTTGACAATGTGATCCTCCCGAAAACAGAGTATGCGAAACGGGATATCTGGACAGCGGATATGATCCGTCTTGCCCTGGACAAATGCACGGACAGCAAGCTCTATGTAGCAATGAACCTTTCCTTTGCCTGCTCTCTGCGTATGGGTGAAATCCTGGGGCTGACCTGGGAGAACGTCCATATTTCCGATGAAGATATTGCGGCGGATAACGCCTATGTCTACATCGACAAGGAGCTGACACGGGCATCCAAACGGGCGATTGAAACGCTGGGCGAGAAGGATATCTATTACATCTTCACTCCGCTCATGCCGAACACCAGCACAAGAATTGTTCTGAAAAAGCCGAAAACCGATTCCAGTATCCGTAAGGTGTGGCTGCCAAAAACACTGGCTTACATTCTGCGAGAATGGAAAAAGTCCCAGGACGAGCTGAAAGGCTTCTTGGGTGACGAGTATCAGGACTTCGATCTGGTTGTAGCACTTCCCAATGGCCGCCCCTGCGAGGATCGGATCATCCTCAAAGAGTTTGCAAAGCTCCGCGAGGATGCAGGGCTGCCGAAGGTGGTCTTTCATTCTCTCCGTCATTCCAGTACCACCTACAAACTGAAACTCAACCACGGCGATCTGAAAGCCACCCAGGGCGATACAGGCCATGCCGAGATCGACATGATAACCAGTATCTATGCTCACATTCTGGACGAGGATAGAAAGGTCAATGCTCAGAAATTCGAGACTGCCTTCTATGCCAAGCCTGATCTCCGCAATGTCCGTCCGCCGGAGGAACCGGCAAAATCGGAGCCTGCGACCCTGGACCTTGAAAGCCTTGTGGAGCAGCTTCAGAAGTCGCCGGAGCTGGCAAGTGCGCTCGCAGCCCTGATAGCGGCGCAAGCCCCGGCAAAGTGATCCGAAAAATCGAATTAGCAAAACGCAGAATTTTCTTAGCAAATTTCTGAAAAGCGTTCGAGTCCAATTAGCAAATATACATCATGCGGCGTATAAAAATCTCCCGGTAACGGAAGTGAAATTACCGGGAGAAGGAGGAACAAAAAAACGCTGCAAACCCCGAAAAAAGGCTTGCAGCGGTGCTTTCTGGCGTCCCAGAGAGGATTTGAACCTCCGACCCCACGCTTAGGAGTAGACCCGATACGACATCGGGAAGTGGCATCTAATGCTTAAAAATGCTTGGAAATACAAGGTTTTTCAGCATTTCAAATCCCATCTGATACTACGCTGTGATAGCTAATTCAGAGGGATTTTACACCGTCCGATTGGCTCGAAATTAGCAAGTCTTTCGATTTTTGGTGGACGTTGCAAGTGCAAGTAAATGTCACTATGTAACTTCTCGTGATGCGAAATGATAGGAAATCCTATTCATTCTCGTGTGAGGGTGCGGGTGTCCTTAGACACAGATTTCAGTCTGTTTTATATATCATTTCAAAATGAATTTTTCAACCAGAATTATTAAGAATTTCAAAGGTTTTTCAGACTCAATGATTCTATGTAATTTAGACCCGCCGAAGCAGGTCTTTTTTTATTTCAGCATAATCTCTCTATCCTCAGCGCCGAGCATATAAGCACCCTTGGCAAAAGCATCCCTTGCAAGAAGCTCTGCTACATCAACCCTATCGAACAGCATCCATATTTCTTTCTCTTTCGGAGTCAGTTCATGGCTATGGTCAAACAAATGCTCAAGTCCCAATCCTTCAAGCAATGCCGACTTTGCTGCTTTGTATTCCTCAGCTCTGCCAACATATTCGTCGTTCCTTTCCTTGGAAAATGCCTCGATATTGTCAGCTCTCAGATGCTCGTAATACTCGTCCATAAAGATTCTATCCATACTCGTTGACCTCCATAACAAAAAAATAAGGGCAGACCCTTTTACAGCTATTGTAGCTATGTAAAAGGATCTGCCCTTGCAGTTACTATAATGTTTTTGCCAGCGACTTCAGGAGTGCTGCCATTTCCGGATTTTGCAGAAGCTTCAGAAGAAGTTCTTTATCATCAGCGGAGCTTTCCGTTGCGGCTGGTTGAACCGGCTCAGGCGTTGCCTGTCTGCCTGAGTAGAACGCAGCTTCCATTCTTTCAGCGTTCAGTCTGCGGTCATCGTCGATGATATGGGAGTAAACATCCGCTACCATCTTGACCTGTGCATGACCGGAATCGCCTTGAACGGATTTCATATCGCCGCCGTTCAGCTTCAGCTTGTAAGTGATACTGGAATGTCGGAGACTATGGAAAACCACTTTCGGCAGTCCCTTCTCCTCAATCAGCTTATTGAAAGCACGGTTGATAACCTGCCCCTCAATCGGCTTGCCATTGGAAGAACAGAAAACCAGATTGAAGTCTACGAACTCGTCACCGAAAAGGTCTTTCAGTTCTTCGATGTCAGCCTTTCGCTGTACCAACATTTCCGCTACGGTTTTCGGTAAGAACACCTTGCGGACACTTGTTTTGGTCTTAGGAGTTTTGAGAACCAATGCGGTATGCGTACTGGCGAAGGTCGGTGGGAACTTGAACATGATGTCCTTACCGTCCAGATCTGCCATCGCTTCACGATTTACTCTCTGCAACTCCTTTTCAACGAAGATGCTTGCCTGACCAAGTTCAATACTGGTGGGGGAAATGTCAATACAGTCCCAGGTAAGCCCCAGAAGCTCGCCCATTCGCAGGGAACAGGAGAAGGCAAGGTTAATAGCCAGACGAAGAATATCATCGTCACAGGCTTCCAGAGCCTTCTGGAGCACTTCTGCTGTCCAGATATCCCTGGTCTTGTGTTCTTCTTTCGGCAGCGTAGCGTGCTCCACAGGGTTTCTGGTCATCAATTCCCACTTGACCGCTTGATTGAAAGCATTTCGCAATGTCTTGTGAACCTCTCGGACAGTATGCGGAGTCAGATATTCTGTACGGGCTTTTACATACTTAGAAGAAACCGCTTTGACAGAAAGCAAATCTCGGTAATACTTGTCCATGATTCTCGGCGTGACATCCTCCAGCTTCATATCACCGATGAGGGGACGAATATAGTTTGCAATCAGGCTCTTTCTGCTTTCATAGGTAGACATCGCCCAGGTGTTCACACCATAGATTGACATATACTCATCCAAAAGATCATTGACGGTTTTAGCAGAAGGGGGAATAAAGGTTCCGGACTCCTGCTCATATTCAACCTGCAACTTCCTTTTCTTTGCTTCGGCATTCGTTTCAAAGGTTTCCCACTTCTGACGCTTGTTGCCGTTCTCATCGGTGTATGTATAAACCACAGAATACTTCTTTTTTCTCTTAACGATAGATGCCATGTAATCAGCTCCTTTCCTGTCTATCTTCCGCTAACTGGTAGCGGGTCTGATTGTGATACCATTTTTCAAAGCTCTCTTTGGTAGCTCGCTTATACCTGCCAACCTTGATAAGCTCAAAATCTTCATTGGCAACGATATAGTAAATGGTCTGACGATGTACCCCAAGCATTCTTGCCATTTCCGGCAGACCGTAGGTGGATGCCATAATATCTGCATCCAGTTCCTGATCCTCTACCGTGCGGTAATCGGTTTGAGAAGCATACCATCTTTCAAAGCTCTCCTTTGTCACTCTGCGCTTGCCCAGGACATCGACCACATCAAAATGCCCTTTGGCAACCAGTTCGTAAGCAGTCGCTTCTTTCAGCCCAAGGCGCTGTCCAAGCTCCTCCATTGAATATGTAGTTTTCTTCAATTCCTCGCCGGGAGGGGTTCCATCGACCTTCTGGTATTTGAACTGATTGGCATACCATTCTTCAAAGCTGTCGATCATCACCCTCATGGTGTTGCCGACAAGAATGGTTTTGAAGTAATTCTTCTTAATGAGCCAGTATGACTCCGTTTTACCAAGACCGAGCATCCTGCCCATTTCCAGAACAGACATACTCGTGCGTTTTCTCATTTCCGCCATCGTACAACCTCCTATGTAAAAAATGTAGCCATGTGTTTCTTGTCATGGCTACATTTTATCGAACTCTCAATATGTTTTGAAGTTTGTCGCCGGGTTGTACGACGCCCTTGACAAATCTTACATTTGATGATCCAACCACTCATCAAAACTCTTTTTGGAGATTCTGATACTGCCACCGATGCGGACGCTATGGAAAACTTTCTTTTTCACAAGGTTGTATGCGCTGGTTCTGCTGATGCCCAGAATATCCTGAATCTCATCAACCGTATAGGTTCTCTTATCAAACTGAACTGCGTTAGCAGCCATCGCTTCTTCGGTGCGCTGATTCATGGCAGCGATTCTTTCTTCAAACATTTATGTTCACTCCTTCGCTCTCTTTGCTTTATGTTTTGGGGAACGCTTTTTCAGCTGTTCCATTGCCAGGCTGACAGATAAGGCTTTCTCAATCGCTACCATTTCACGGGGCGTTACCTTACCTAAGTAATTATCAATCCTGCTTTTATCAATGGTACGAATCTGTTCCAGCTGAACAACGGACGCTTCTTTGAATGCAGGATTGTCGTAAATAACAAAGTGCGTCGGCATATTCGCTTTCTTATGGATTCTGGTGGTGACCGTTGCCACAATCAATGTGGGAGCGTGTTTATTACCGGTATCGTTCTGAATGACGATAACCGGACGGATGCCGCCTTGTTCCGACCCAACTACCGGGTCCAGCTTGGCGCAATAAATATCACCACGGCAATATACCCAATTTTCTTTCATCATGTGCCATGACCTCCTTTCGTTGGCTATGTAATAACTGACTGCCAGAAAGGAATCAGGCAGTCAGTCCAAAAGTCTATGTGTCCCATATTTGCCACGCACCCCTGGGAAAGAGGGCTTACGCCCTCAGGGAATCACCGAACGACTGATTGCGAATCAGTTCCATAGGAATCTAACCTCTGCCGGGTTCTCCGCCAGCTCCGTAGAGAAGTATCTTTAATCCTGTTGCTTTCATGGCCGTATTGGGAGCAACCCAATATTTACAAGCCAGTATTGATCGCTGGCATCGGGAGAGAGACAAGCGCTTAATTTATAGAAGAAAGTCGTTCTGTTTCTCTATCCGATACGTCTCGGCGTACCGCTGATGTGGCTGATGCTCTCGCACCGGCAACAGGAACGTATTCGATGACTGTGTATTCAGTTTTCAAGGATCAAGCAGCCGATTTTCTTTGGCTGTATCTAAATTGTACCTGTTCCTCATGCAAGTTTTTATTGCCTCGTAGGTATAGTTTTGAGGTTATTCACGACCTAAAAATATGTAATCAAGGGTTGTCTCAAAGCGCACAACCAGTTCGATTGCCAAATCAATAGAGATACCTCTGTTGCCGGTTTCAATTCGTGCAATGGTGTTTGCGGCAACACCTAACTGCTCCGCAAGCTGTTCCTGTGTAAGCCCATGTTCCTTTCTCAAGGCTTTAATTCTTTTTCCGCTTTCAACCAAGTCGTAATACATTTTCGTTCCTCCGTGTTTTTGAATTTGTGAAGTTGCAAAATCAAAAACAGCGGGAGGAGATCGTGCCCGATTCTCAATACCCTTTGCCATCTGCCTGTCCTCCTTGCAGGCATAAAAAAAGAGCCGGAGTAAATTACTCCAAGCTCTCGTTCATGCCTTTGTGTTAATTATGGGGGAAAATAGGCAGGTATAAAAAAAGCCCCGTACCCATTACAGGCACGAGGCGTAACTCTCTCTATTCAATTTTATGCCGCTATCTCCCAGCATAGCCATTTTAACACTGGACAAGTCGGACTTTCAGTAGGGGAACCGTCGTATTTTCATCGGATTTTAGTCGGACTAAAATCCTGTCTTAGCATTCACAATAACACAATGCTTCTTCCTCCCGGGCACTTTCCAGGAAATCTTTCAATTTAGGAATGGCTGTTCCCCAAAGTGACAGACCAAATAACAGTATCGCTTCTTTCTTTCGGTCATAGTAGGTGCTGCGTTCCATATTCAAAACCTCCAGCATTTCTGATTCCCTGTACTTGAAGCGGTTGAGATATGCCTTTGAGATAATCTCACAGTACAGAGCGCCTTTATCTGGATATTCTCTGATTT
Source organism: Neglectibacter sp. CSJ-5 (assembly GCF_032490475.1). Lineage (NCBI taxonomy): Bacteria > Bacillati > Bacillota > Clostridia > Eubacteriales > Oscillospiraceae > Neglectibacter > Neglectibacter sp. CSJ-5. The sequence continues at coordinate 139,740 of NZ_JAVYJC010000004.1, forward strand.
TCAACATAGCCATATCTACCAGTTCAATGATCCACTTTGTCTCAAATAAGCTGCGAATGCGTTCTTCAAATCGTTCTCTCGCTTCATCCGGAGCAAAGTTCTCCAGATAAATCAATGCACCATCTAAGCTGTCACCGTAAGTACAAATAAGGGTATCACATACATCATTCGCACGATCAATGGTAGACCAGCACACCTCTCGATATATGGATAAAATCAGCTTTGCTCTTTCATACAGAACCTTCTCGTCAATGTTCTGCATCCGGCAAAGCATTCGAATACTGCTTAATACCTGTGTATTATATCTGCTCATTCAGAATCTCCTTTCAGCCTAATCCATAAAATAAGAATTCCTTTCTAACTCCTGTCACTTGGCTAAAGGGAAACAAATACCATGGGACAAGAATGACTATAACTTCCGATATTTGATTAAAATAACAGAAGTGAAATCGGAAGTTCTTGACTTTATAAAAGTTCCGATATATAATTAAGTGGAATTAAAACTTCTGTTATGATTCTTATTATAGCATTTTCCAGAAGTTTGTCAACAAATAATCGGAAGTTACGAATAAATATTTTTTGAAAGGAAGGATACTACCATGACATTTGGAGAAAAAATTAAAGAAGCTCGTTTGGCTATGAACCTATCTCAAACGGAGCTTGCCCAGATGACCGGCATTTCCGAAAGATCCCTTTACACCTATGAGCAGCTCGGAACACTCCCCAGAAAAAGCAACATCAGAAAACTTGCTGAAGCACTGCATATCTCTGTGTCCTATCTTTTGGACGAATCTGAAACGGATAGCCAGAGCCATATAGATCAGGATATGTTTATTTTAGAGGCAAAGGAAAACTTCGGTTCAAAAGGAGCAAAAGAAGCTCAGGAAGTGTTGGGTCGTGTAAATTCTCTGTTTGCCGGTGGAGAATTGGACGAGGACGCAAAAGATGTATTCTTCCAGGCGATTATGTCAGTTTATATGGACTCTAAGAAAACAGCACGGGAAAAGTACACTCCGAAGAAATACAGAAAGCATAAAGATAAAGAGTAAAATCCTCAAGCACAGAATATGTTTTCTGTGTGCGATTCGGAGGTGAAGCAAATGAAAACGGCAGAGCATATCATTGAAACTGTCGATAAGCTTGTGCGAAAATATCACACCAGAGACCCTTACGAGCTATGTCAGCTGTTAGGTATCAAAATCCACTATTACGATTTACAGAAGAAATTGAAGGGCTTCTTCTATTACCAGTCCAGACAAAAGAATATCGTGATAGATCACAATGTGAACGGTATCCTGGAGCGTATATTAGTCGCACATGAATTAGGACACGCTGTCCTGCATACAAAAATCGCTATGATGCACGGCTTTCAAGAAATGGAAGTTTTTGATGATAGATCAATCGAAGAAAATGAAGCAAACTTCTTTGCGGCGGAGCTTCTGTTAGAAGATGGGAAAGTCCTGGAATGCCTTTCGGAACACACATTTTTTGAAACGGCTAAAATGCTCTATGTACCGGCAGCATTATTAGACTACAAATTCAGCCTGCTCCACGAAAAAGGAGAGCTGGTAAATTCGATGTATATTCGTAAAGCAGATTTCCTGAAAGAAGATCTTCATGCCTACGATAACGACATTGGTTATGGCGATATATGAATATCTATTTTTATATCTTTACAGAAAAAGTCCACCAGTACGATGCGTAGTGCATCATGACTGGTGGACTTTTTGCTTCTTAAAGAATCAGTATATTGTGCTGCAAAAAAGAACCCCATAGCAGTTCACTCTGTACCGTCAATGGGCTTCTTTTTCATTATATCAATCAAGCTCCGCTTTTTTTATCATCTCTTGCTGGTCAATCAAGACATCAATCAACTTTCCTACGGTTATCAATGTTGTTACATTACACTTTTTCAGTTTTGCAGCAATCTCATTATCAATGATGCTGTCGCATTTTGCATATGGGGTATCCAGTAAAAAATAGTCAAAGTTCTTTTCCAAGACGAATGCCAGTTTTAGAAGCATTGCCAAAGAAACTTTCGTCTGTCCAACTTCAACATGGCTCATATGATTGTTCGAGCAACCAACCAACGCACCCAAATCAGCCTGACTATAACCCTTTTCCAGTCGGGCAGCTCTAATGCGCTGACCAATCTTAACGTAATCAATTTCCGGTTGCGTTTCAATCACCTCCATGCTGTGTATGATTCTGCTATACATTATAAAATGTACCAAAAATCTCAACAACCAACATCGGGTGCAAGTTGCATTTATAAATGCAATATGATAAAATTTTATAGGCAGATTGCATTAAATGATAGAATGAAAAGAACCCCAAGACGACAATATGAGCTATCTTGAGGTTCTTTAAAATAAAAAATTCGTAGAGTACATTACTCCACGAAAAAACACCGCCAAACACTGAAAACTCAGCATTATTTGACGGTGTTGACAATTTATTTGACGGCTAATAAATCAGAAAGCCGTTGCATATTTTCTCTTTTTAAATCCATGGATGGGTGTACATAGCGATTCATTGTAATATTCACGCTGGCATGACCCAATATTTCGCTGAGACTTTTTACATCGAATCCAAGCTCTATGCACCTTGTAGCAAATGTATGACGTAACGAGTGATAATTTGCGGAGGTGATTCCGCTGTTTTTCAATACCTTCTTAAAATGATTTTGCATGGTTCTTGGTTCTAATGGATTCTGATCGCTATTGGTTAGGATGTAGCCAGTAGAAGAAGCTTTGTGTGCTGTAAGAATAGTCATTAAGCCATGGGGTACTGGAATAGTACGGATGGAGCAAGCACTTTTTGGTGTGGTAACAACAATCCTTGTCTTGTATTCACTGTTGGTTCTATCTTGGATTCTCTGGAGCGTTTGATGCACGTGGATTGTGTAATCTGAGAATGAAACATCTTCCCATCGTAACGCACAAATTTCACCTACTCTGAGACCAGTGAATAAACATACTAATATACCAATATTGCAGGAATCAAGATTAGAATACAAGTATTGGCATAATTTTTCCTGTTCAGCACGACTCAAAACTCTCATTTCCTTCGTTTGACGTTTTATCTGTATAGATCGTGCGTCACAAGAAATGGCTTTCCCGTTTCGGGTGGCAAATTGTAAGACATTTCGAATTAGAGATAAAATATCTGAAACAGTTTTAGAGGAAAGTCCATTCTCCTTTAATCCACCAGAAACAAGGAAAAAATTACACTGCGTTTCAATAAACTCGTGTGTTATATCACGCAATTGTTTGCTTCCGAACACAGGAAGTATATACGAGCTGAGAAGATTCCTATATTTGTTGCTTGTAGATTCCTTCACTTTAGGACATATAGCTTGAAACCATTCCATAGCAACCTGTTCAAATTGATCTGAGCTAATTTCTGGATCGACAGTGACAGAATTACTCGTGCACGAACTTTGACTGATAAGTTTTGCCTTGACTTCTCGATATGACTTTGCATAAACATAACCGTAATTGGCTTTGCCTGTAGAAGATCGGGACTTAATGTATCTTCCTTCCCATCTGCCGTCTTTCCTTTTGTAAATATTTTCTCCTTTTCGTGCCATAAGGTACACCTCCTTCAATATGACTATAATTCTGACGGCAAATTGTGACTTTGGAACTTTCTAAGATGGATTTTTGTGCAAAACCTCGTGTTTTATGTCCCTAACATATTGACAAACAGTGCGACAATTTGTAAAATAAAGATATAAACTAAAAAAAACAGAGAAGAATGCGATTCGTGGAGTAATGTACTCTACGAAAGAGTATACCCAGGAGGAGATTTATTGATTCAATTTGTAGGGCGAGATGCTTATAAGCAGTTTTGGAATTTTAGTAAAGATGAGAAAGAGAACTTGGCCACTCAATTGGCGATTGAGTTACCCGCACTCAGAGGAAAAGTTGGTGCATCACAAGAAGAAATTGCTTCGGCTGTTGGTATTTCACGACAAACTTATAGTGCCTACGAAAATCGGACACGCCCAATTCCATGGAGTTTATATCTAGCACTATTGTTTTATTTTGATTACATTCCAAGTACACATTATATGATTCGCCAGCTTGAATTATTCCCAAATGAAAGAAGTTATGGAAATAAGACTTAGAAGCAAACTTAAGAGTGTGTTGATAGTGCAGTATCTTAAAATTTTGTATAATAAGAATTGAAGTTAAATTAGATGCTAAAAATTTGTAATTAAGAAGGAGTGATTACATGAACAAAAATATAAAATATTCTCAAAACTTTTTAACGAGTGAAAAAGTACTCAACCAAATAATAAAACAATTGAATTTAAAAGAAACCGATACCGTTTACGAAATTGGAACAGGTAAAGGGCATTTAACGACGAAACTGGCTAAAATAAGTAAACAGGTAACGTCTATTGAATTAGACAGTCATCTATTCAACTTATCGTCAGAAAAATTAAAACTGAATACTCGTGTCACTTTAATTCACCAAGATATTCTACAGTTTCAATTCCCTAACAAACAGAGGTATAAAATTGTTGGGAGTATTCCTTACCATTTAAGCACACAAATTATTAAAAAAGTGGTTTTTGAAAGCCATGCGTCTGACATCTATCTGATTGTTGAAGAAGGATTCTACAAGCGTACCTTGGATATTCACCGAACACTAGGGTTGCTCTTGCACACTCAAGTCTCGATTCAGCAATTGCTTAAGCTGCCAGCGGAATGCTTTCATCCTAAACCAAAAGTAAACAGTGTCTTAATAAAACTTACCCGCCATACCACAGATGTTCCAGATAAATATTGGAAGCTATATACGTACTTTGTTTCAAAATGGGTCAATCGAGAATATCGTCAACTGTTTACTAAAAATCAGTTTCATCAAGCAATGAAACACGCCAAAGTAAACAATTTAAGTACCGTTACTTATGAGCAAGTATTGTCTATTTTTAATAGTTATCTATTATTTAACGGGAGGAAATAATTCTATGAGTCGCTTTTGTAAATTTGGAAAGTTACACGTTACTAAAGGGAATGTAGATAAATTATTAGGTATACTACTGACAGCTTCCAAGGAGCTAAAGAGGTCCCTAGCGCCTACGGGGAATTTGTATCGATAAGGGGTACAAATTCCCACTAAGCGCTCGGGACCCCTTGTAGGAAAATGTCCTAAGTGTGGCAACAATATTGTATTAAAAAAATCGTTTTATGGTTGTTCAAATTATCCTGAATGTACCTTCACTTTAGCTGAACATTTTGAATGAAAAATATAATTGTCGCTTGATCGAGAAACTTTATCGCATTATGGACGAGGTGAACCAAGACAGGAAAGATTGCGATTAAATAAGAAGGAGAAAATATAATTATGTCCAAGTATAAAAAAATGAAACAGCTCATAGCGGATATGCGCTTACCTGAGTATCGTTATAAGCAACTGCTTGATGCTGTGTTCCTACAAGGAATTATGCGTTTTGAAGATATGAAGTTGCTTCCAAAAACGCTGCGCGAAAAGTTGGTGGAGCAGTTTGGTGAAACTGTTGTGGAGATCAAGGCGATCCATCATGAGAAATCAATGCAAACTGACAAGGTGCTGTTTGAACTGTCGGACGGAAACCGTGTGGAAACGGTGGGTCTGTTTTATAAAGAGGGCTGGAACTCCTTTTGCATTTCATCTCAAAGCGGTTGCGGCTTCGGTTGTAAGTTTTGCGCAACAGGGACTTTGGGATTACGCAGAAACTTGACTGTGGATGAAATTACCGACCAAATCCTATATTTTATGCAACAAGGATGCAGTATCAACAGTATCTCTTTTATGGGAATGGGAGAGCCGTTCGCTAATCCACAAGTTTTTGAAGCCCTGCATGATCTGACCGCCCCGGAACTGTTCGGGCTGTCCCAGCGACGCATCACCATTTCGACTATCGGTATCGTGCCGGGTATTCAAAAATTGACAAGAGAATATCCGCAAGTCAATCTGGCCTATTCCCTCCACGCACCTACTGACCGTCTGAGGGAAACGCTCATGCCAATAACTAAAACATACCCCCTTGGTCAGGTACTGGATACATTAGATCAGCACATTCGGCAAACAAATCGCAAGGTGTTTTTGGCATACATCATGCTAAAGGATGTCAATGACAGCGACAGACACGCAGAGCAACTTACCAAGTTGTTATTCAAACACAAAAAGTATTTGCCACTATACCATTTAGATTTAATCCCATACAATCAAACGACAGTTACGGAAACTATGGTGCCCTCAAGCCACACACGAATAAAGGCCTTTTGCCGTATCATTCATAATGCAGGAATTAGCGTCAATATCCGAACGCAATTTGGCTCCGATATTAACGCTGCTTGTGGCCAGTTGGCGGGGGCCTACCGTGACGATCAAAAACAAGGAGAGAGAACAATGTCCGCTATACAAGAACAGTCTTTTGAATGGCTCTTGTGTCCTGTGTGCAAGAGCAAAACACGACTTAAAATCCGAAAGGACACGATACTTGACAATTTCCCACTCTTTTGTCCCAAATGCAAAAGTGAAATGCTTATCTGTGTCAAACAATTTCATATATCTATTATCAAAGAGCCAGACGCACAGACGCAGAGCCGACAATCCGTAGCCCTTGGGTGCGAGTTATCGGCTCTTTTGTTTTTTGGGGCGGGTATCAATCAAAGTTACCGCCTTATACGATGACTTTAGGAGGAACACGGCGGTTTCCATGGAGGGATCGTCGTGTTCATTTTGCTTTTTCACACTACCCGTGATTTTCACCTGCTAAAAAAAGCGTAGTTCTCCCTCCGGGATCGTCCGATCATGAACATGAAATATTCCAGTACATATATGTAAATAAAAACTCGTGCGTCCGCATAGCGTCATGCTGTGCGGGCGTTTTTATATATTCTTACCTTGGGACAAGTTGTCCCAAAGCTGGCAGCCCCGGCTGTCGATCCCCGCCCCCTCTCCGTTCAGAACGCCATCCACCCAGCTATCTGAACGGAGGAAAATATAATGGCTATCATCAATTTGAAAGAGTTTTACCCGTGGTACACCCACGATGAATATATCGAAGTTTCCGATGAAGTGGCCGCCGAACTGCGGGCGGACAAGCTGTACGAGGCTGCCCACCAGCGGCGGATCGTCCGCAACAAAGCGCAGTATTCCCTCGATTGCAATGATGGGATCGAATACTCTGCCTGTCTGCACGAGCCGACCCCGCAGGAGCTGTTGGAACGCATGGATCAGTTCTGCACTCTCTGGAACGCTCTCAACACCCTGCCGGAGATCCAAGGCCGCCGAGTGGATGCCTGTGTTATCCTCGGCAAGAGCTATTGCGAGGTTGCCAAGGCCGAGGGCGTAAATGAAAGTGCTGTGCGGCGTTCCGTAGAGCGTGGTTTGAAGCAGATGAAAAAACATCTTAAAGACACTCTGTAAGCCAGTCCGAATTGATGTGTTTGCTGTCCTTGGTATATAGAGAGGATTGATCCTCTCGACAACTGAATAGCGGCGGCTCCCGGCTTTGCCGGGGAGCCGAGCGGTGGGTACGCTGTGACTTCTCCCACGGGAGGACGAGCGATCCATACCAACACCGCAAGTGGGGCATCGCCACCCCACGGCCACGATCCGGCGTGGACAGGCTGGCCGCCTGTCCCGACCGGCCGCCGCACCCCAGCGGGAGCGTCATGTCGAGTATCGCTGTCTTATGACGGGCCAAGGAAATGAGCGTGGCGCTCCCAAAATCTTTATCAAGGAGGAAAACCTATTATGAGTTGCGATCCTGTATTGGCGGCTATGCTGGCCCGGCCGTGGAACAACAATGCCTGCCGGGGCTATGTCATCTACGCTATGGAAAACTGTGGCTTTTCTCCCACGGACATCCGGCGTGTGGTGGCAGAACTCCACGAGGTTTTTGACTTCTGCGGGCTGGAGGAGGCCCAGCAGCACTTTGAGAACGGCCCCTATTGACCTTGGGACAACCTGTCCCAAGGTGGAGCAAGGCAAGAGGGCGGCACCGCCGAGGTGCCGCCTTTCTGCGTTTCCCCACGGGACAAGGGGAACTGTCGGTCATTGTTTCTCGCTGCGCCGAAAGGAGGCCCACATGGAAGTTCCCGTACCAACCAAGGAGGAATACACTTATCAAGTCGGAAAAATCCAATTTATTGTCACGCCCGTCTACAAGGACAAAGGCGAGTCTATGCGTGACATTCTCTTGAAACTGATGTTGGCTGATTTGGAGCCAGCTTAACTTTTCATCCACATCCTTAACACGGGCGGTCAACGGAGGTATAATATAAATAGGATAAAACCTCTTGTTTGACTGCTGGAAGGAGGATATTTTGAAACAGTCAAGCAAGAAAACCGCCCTCGGCACAGCCGCCCTTTACTGCCGACTGAGCCGTGATGATAATATGGACAACGAGTCCAACAGCATCAGCAATCAGAAAAAGATACTGCAAAAAGCCGCCAAGGACAAGGGCTATACGGACACCATCTTTTTCGTGGATGACGGTATCACCGGCACCACCATGAAGCGCCCCGGCTTTCAGAAAATGATCGCCGCAATCGAGGCCGGGTATATCTCGGCGGTGTTCGTCAAAGACCTGTCCCGGCTGGGCCGCAACTACATTGAGGTGGGTAAGCTCACCGAGGAGTTTTTCCCGCTTCATGATGTGCGGCTGGTGGCCGTGTCCGATGGCGTGGACAGCGACGAGGGCGAGGATGACTTCACCCCGTTCAAAAACATAATGAATGAGTACTACGCCAAGGACATCTCCAAGAAGCGCCGGATCGTCAATAAGATGAAAGGCAACGCCGGGATTCCGCTGTCCCCACCGCCCTATGGCTATATCAAAAACCCGGACGATCCCCGGTTTTGGGTGGTCGATCCCGTGGCCGCCGATGTGGTGCGCCGTATCTACCGCATGGCGCTGGAGGGGTACGGGCTGGCCGAAACTGCCGCCGCTCTCGGCGCTGATGGTATCGTCAACCCCACCTACTACTGGCGCAGCAAGGGTACAAGCCGGGGCGGTTCCAAAAGTACCTTGGAGCCTACCAAGTGGGGCCATACCACGATCAAGAAAATCCTTACCACGCAGGAGTATTGCGGCGATGTCATCAACTTCAAAAGCTACTCCAAATCCTACAAGATGAAGCGCCGGATCGAAAACCCGGAGGAAAACCGGGCGATCTTCCTCAATGTTCACGAGGCTATTATTGATCGGCCCACTTGGGAAAAGGTACAGGCGCTGAAGGCCGGAACCCGGCGCAAGCGCCCCACCGTCACCCAAGAGCCAAGCGCCTTTTCCGGCGTGATGAAGTGTCCCGAGTGCGGCGGCAATCTGAACTTCCACTTTAATCAGAACAACCACGACATCAAGTTTTTCAGTTGCCAAAACCATAATTCGGGGCTGCGTAAATGCTCGTCCACCCACTATATTCGGCTGGACTTCTTGGAGCAGGTCGTTCTCTACGAGGAGCATCGGCTGGCCTGTTTCGCCAACGAGTACGAAAACGACTTTATCAAAGCGATGGTGGGCCGCTCGGCAAAGGTAGCCGAAAATGAGCGGGTACGCAAAAAGCGGGAGCTGGATGGGCTGCTGGCCCGTGACCGGGAGTTGGACACACTCTTTGAGCGGCTGTATGAGGACAATGTTTCCGGCAAGATCGACGATGCCCGGTTTGCGAAAATGGCAAAGCGCTATGAGCAGGAGCAGGGCGAGAACGCCGGACGCATCAAGGCCCTGCGGCTGGAAGTGAAAAAGCTGGAAGAAAAGCGGATGGATGTAGATGACTTCTTGGAAACGGTACGCCACTACACCAACGCCGCCAAGATCACCAAACGAATGGTAGCCGAGCTGATTGACCACATCGAGGTCTATCCTGCGGTCAAGGAGGACGGTGTAACCAACCAGCGGGTGACGATCCACTACAACTGTATCGGGGCCTTTGAGGTGCCGGATCGCCGCAAAATCCCCGAGCGGGACATCCTGCTGGAAACGAGAAAAGGCGTAGCATTAAGCTACGCCCCGGCGGTGTAAAGGTGGTGTGGGATATGAGAGTTTTCATTTACTGCCGTGTGGCCCGTGACGATACCTTTGCATTGGAACACCAGCGGTTCTTGCTCCAGCTTTACGCAAAGCGGGCGGGATATACCATTATCGGCGCTGCGGACGAATACGGCAGCGGGTTGACCCTTGACCGTCCGGGCATGGGAAAGGTCACACAGGCCGTTCTCGCTGGCGAGGTGGATGTGGTGTTAGTCCATAGTCTGACCCGGATAGGCCGGGAATGGGGGATGACCCAAAGCTATATCGACCAGCTCACCCGGCACAAGGTCAAGCTCCTTTGTATCAAAGAACGCTGCTTGTTCAGCGAAAAAGGCGTGATCCATTTTTGAGCATAAAAATGGACGTTATGCTGAAATGTGGAAACATTATACAGAGGCGATTGATTTGAAAGTTCAAACAAAGGTGGTGCAGTAAAATGAAAAAATTAAAAGAAATATTATTTTTATCAGATAAAGGCTATACTGATTTGAAAAAAGCAATAGGTGCTGGATGGCAAGATAAAAAATACAACGAGTTGGGCGTGGTTGTAAGAGACTGCAACAAGGCTCTCAATGACATATTGGTAATTATGCTTCAAGCAGAAAAATATGTGGCTTTACTCGCCAAGAGCCTTAGTGAATACGAAAGTGTTCAACTAGGATCTACAAATGGAATATCTGCAAGCACACCTCAGACCAGTAGTTTTGCTGTTACACCATCAAGTGCAGATACAACCACCTTTGAGTCAAATACCTTTGGTTCTAATCTTGCATTTGTTCAAGACAGACTATCAGCTGAACGATATTTTTCCCGTGGAAATCACTATGAAGAATATCGAGATTATTGGGAGAACGGGAACTATACCTTTTCTCGAAATGAAAATCCAGAACTCGTATACGTTAGAGCAAGGGATATTGAAGGAGTTTATCTCAGTGACCGAGAACTTGGGAACCCGGAAGGATTTTGGACACGGAATGGTCGAGAGGGATGGTCGAGAGAAAACATTCTAAGGCGAGCTTCGCACATCCAAGATGTTCGTCAAAATACTGAGTCAGGAATGTCTTTGGATGAGCTTTCACAAAACCCAGTGTTAGATGATACCATTCGTAGCTATTACAATAATCCTGTCCAGGTTGCGCAGGTAGGTTCTTATTATGTATTTCAGAGTGATGGGCGACATCGAACACTTGCAGCTCAATCGCTTGATACATATATCCCGGTTTTAGTAACAGGTAGCTACACTCGAAATGATTAACAAATGAGGAGGTGAGTGTTTGAGCAACGTAAATGCTGATGCAACTCAATTACTGACAATACTGAAAAATATGCGGACCTCCATTTCTTCTATCGAAACTACAAGAAGTTCTGTGAAGATGAAATATCAGCAATTGGGAATTGGATGGAATGACAAGAAGTACGATGAGCTGGGAACTATCGTAAAAGATTGCAACAAAGCCCTGAATGATATTTTACAGATTATGCTTCAGGCCGAAAAATACGTTGCTTCACTTGCCAAAAGTGTACAAGAATATGATAATGTTAATTTGGACACTCCTTCTGCACGAAATTCTTTCCTCCAGGGTCTGCAAACACCTAATGTTGGTAATTCGTCTTATCAGTATTGCCTTGGCGTGCTAACCCAAGGTAGCACACCAGACGGATATATCGCTGTTATATCACAACGCCATGAAAATGCAGAGCAGAATGTCAGAGAAGTGTTTGACCATTTCGCTGGTAAACTGATGATACAAGATTCTGAATATCCACCGGATCAGACAGCACATTACTCACCGGGAAATTATATAGGGCATTCACGAGGAGTCTACTACAATGCAGCTTCTGATATGACAAATCCAAGAGGTGCAGGAACAACTTATTTCCACGAGCTTGCTCACATGATCGACCATGCTTCGTGCAACTATCGGAGCAATCTATCCAATACTCCAGAATTTGCTGAGGCACTGGTTGAGGACGGACAAAGAATCCTGAGCTTATATAACAATCTTCCAGTGGAAAAGCAAACTGCTTTTCTGACCCGTATTAGGCAGGATTCAGCTCACTCCTTCTCGGACTTAATTGATGCGACAACAAATGGTCAATTGCACGGAAATTATGGTCACTCAAGGAACTATTGGACGAGACCGGGCAATCTACAAGCAGAAGCCTTTGCCCACTTTTTTGAAGCGTCTATGGGAGACCAAGGCAAATTAGAGCTATTAGCAAATTTCTTTCCTACAGCGTTTGGTATTTTTTCTTCAATGATTGATTCTATTAGACCAGATAATCATGTTAGGGTCTTGAGCAGAGAAAGGTAGGTGCATACAATGGACAAAAACAAGAGCGTTGCAGATTTTATGAATAGCTTCCTTAATACACCTGAACCGAAAATTGATAATGAGTATTATGAAATCGAAGAACAGTATTTTCGGCAATTCGGTCATGGTGTCCCAAGGGAAATGTTGCCTGATAGCATTTCAACGGAACAAATTAAACAAGCCATGAAAAAATGCATTCTTTCCAAAAAGGATAATCTCTTTGAACTATTAGGCATCATTATCAACGATAATTATTTATATTAAGAAAAGGAACGACGACATGGATGAAGACAACATTATAACTTTGAATGATGAGAATGGGAACGAAGTTGAATTTGAATTTCTTGACTTAATACCGTATCGCCAGAACGAATATGTTGTCCTGCTTCCTATTGGAGATTCGGATGGGCAAGTTGTTATTTTGCAGCTGAAAGAAATTGACGATGAAACAGAAGAATATGTTGGTGTTGAAAACGAATTTGTGTTAGAGACTGTCTTTGCTCTGTTCAAAGAGCGAAACAAAGATTTCTTTACATTTGAGTAATTAAACAATGCAAGCTCAAACCAACAACACGATAAAAGGGGGGTGCATTATGGATATTTGGCATCGTGTAGGCAGAATTGTTCGCTTCTCAAACTTAGGAACTCTTCTGTTCTTTACTCTTAATATTCTGCTGATTGTTGCTGTGTTCGGTTCGTCAGGAAGCATTGTTGAACTGATTTGTATTTACTTTTTCACAGTAGCTATCAGCTTATCCCCATTAGGCGAAATGTGCCTGGCTGCCTTCGCAGGAGCAAGCGATATAAAAAGAGTAGATATAAAACTTCGAGTTGTCCCGCTGGTTCAATATGTTTTAGATAAAGCAAAAGAGAACACATCATACTGTCCTAAAAAAGTGAAAGTGAAGATTATCCATGATCCTGCTCCAAATGCATTTGCTCTAGGTAGGCAAACACTATGCATAACTGACGGATTGCTTTTACTCTCCGATGATATGATACTTGGAATTCTCGCCCATGAGATCGGACATCTCTCATACGGACATACTGTTATCCAATTATTGATTGGCGGGGGCAATATATTTATATCCGGGTGCCTCCTGTTAATCAAAATATCCTACTGGATTTTTTCTGCAATCATGGGGCTGTTCGCAATATGCTCTCGTAGTGGTGTAATGGGTATAATTACCGCAGTTTTCGCAGGAATATCAACAGCACTTTCTTGGTTATGGGTAAAGTTCTGTATGCTTTTTCTGATGTGGTCTATGAGACAAAATGAGTATCTGGCTGATGAATTTGCTTATAAAATTGGTTTTGGTCTTGAATTAGCGACGGTATTAGACCAACATATCTCAGATGTTCCGCATGATGGTTTTCTCAGTGCAATATACTCAACTCATCCATGCAACGATGATAGGGTTGCAGCATTGCAAAATTTAGGTGTACCCTATTCTCGATACTAAATTCATAATCTCACAAATTGGCAAGCAGTGTAAACCTGTACAGGTTCACTCATTTTCTCGATTTTCCCTTCGGTGCAATCTTCGCAAATTTGCTTGTTGGGGAAGCATCCCCAATCCCCTTTGAACATCATCTGCCGATGATGGCTACACGATTTTCAATCGTTTCTCAAAGAACAGTAGAATAAAAATTTGCCCATGGTTGAAAGCACCGAAATCGAAAAGCAAAAAAGCAGCCACGATCCGCACCCTTTGGGGAGTGCAGACCGTGGCTTTTTGCTTTAACGGAAGTTCTTCTTTTCCTCTTTCTCTTTCTCTTTTTCCTGCTCTTTCTGCCTGTCGATATTCAAAATCGTTTCAACCGTCCGTTTGGCAATCAGCAGTTCTTCTTTCTCTTTTCTGATCTGACGGTACTCAGCGTAGTCCTGCTTTTTCTGGACTGCCAGCTGATGAAACTCCTCATACAATGATTGCATGGACGGGAGCTTTGTAATCTGCAATTCATCAAAGGCTTGCTTCGCCGCTTTATGAATTGTGATTTCCTGACGGTGTTCTTCAAAGAATTTTTTGCTATATCCAGACTTGCGGTACTCGATATAAATTTGCCTTGTGTTGCGATAATTTTTGATGTGCTGCTGCAACGCCTGAACCTCAACCATACGTTTCTCTGCGACCTTGATAGAATCAGAAAGCGCATCGAACCGGGCAGACAGATTTTCAATATGAGCAGTCAGATCGTCGTAGTTGCCCAAGCCTTTTTCTTTCAGTAGGATTACCGTTCGGGCAGCTTCTTTTCGGTTGAACTTCTTCGCCCACTTTTCATAACCGACCGTCTTGCCCTCGGCCATCTTTGCCTGAATATCAATCAGCATCTGGAACTGCTTCGGGGCAGGAGCCTTGGCAGAGCCGCCTTTTGATTTGTGCAGGTTCTTGCCGGAGATAACCGCTTGAATTTCCTCTTTGCTATATCCTTCGCCCAGGGAACGCAGCCGAATGAAACGCTTCTGATTCTCGCCCTTGAACGCAGGCTGCTTTCCATCCTTGAACTCAAATCCCATGTCAGCCAGAGCCTGAACAAAGCCATCAAAGCTCTTTGGTTTCTGCTTCAGCACCGCATCAATCGCATCACATAATTCGTCACGCTGGGTACGCTTCTTGGGATAAACAGTTCTTTTCTGGCGCTCCCGATACGGCTTCGGTGTAATAATGGACAGCCCGTGTTCCAGGCAAACCATATCACTGAGTCTTTGCACCGCCAGACCGGAAAGAAAGAAGTTTTTGAATTTCCGTGTGGCATCCAGCGAGGTCGAATTATAAATGATATGATTGTGAATGTGGGATTTGTCGATGTGGGTCGCAACGATGAAAGCGTGTTTTCCCTTTGTCCATCGCATCGCTGTTTCATAGCCGACTTGGTTCGCTTCTTCCGGGGTGATTTCTCCCGGCTTAAAGGACTGGCGTATCTGGTATGCGATGATATTGTTCTTCTGCTGTCTGCCGGTAATATGCTGATACTGCCGTTTGGAAAGCAGAAATTCCTCATCTGCTGTCTTTGGATCACACTCATAGGAACTGATAAATTCGCCATCATTGGTTTTTGCGGCATTTTGTGAGTAGTCGGTTCTGTCTGCCAAACATTGAGCGACCGTCTTTCCCTTATTCACATGGAGTGCAATCAATCTTGTCGCTGCCATTCCCATCACTTCCTTCCCAAAAAGAAAAAGCCACCGGTCGGTGACTTTTCTCTGATATTATCTTATGACCTGATAAATGCTCCCAGACTTTCTCCAATATTCTCGACTTTCATAACAGCCCAGACGAGCAAGAACACCGCTGCTATTGTCGCAATTCCAAGAACCACAAGAATAAGCAGGGACTGCCACAAAGCCTTTACAATGCAGTAAATCGCAGATCCGCCAATGACCAAGAGCAATAAACCAATTACATAGGACACAACATTTGTAAGCAGATTTCCAAGAATGCAAATCACTTTTACAACGAACAGCACCGGCAGTGCCAATATCTTCAATACCAGCTTCATAGGCTCAACCCCTTTCTTTTAATTATATTGTACAAGGGTATCTGCCATAACGCAATGATGTCAACCCTTATGTAAAAGCCGCAGCCGAAACTGCGACTTCCCAACAAGTTGTCGGATTACTGGATTGAGGACAGGCGAACAAGAACTTCTCTCATGTCCGTCCAGATCTCCTCCAGCCGTTTTTGCAAATCCTCAATGTCAGCACGATAGATGCTGCCTGTTTCGTTCGCTCGCTTTGCGTACTGGTTCAGGTTGTTGGAGCAGATTCGCAGGAGCGAAACCAGGGCTTTCACATCCTGCAAATCCAGTCTGATACAGTAACCATCCAGAGCCATTTTCCGCAGATAGGCTCCCATGCTGCGGATGCCAAGCTCGTCCATCTTCTCATGGATTCGCTCGACCTCCTCCTTGGATGCAAGGAAATGAACATCCTGATCTCGCTTTGCCATTACAACACCTCCTCACGGGTTTCAGAGTATTTTGCAGGCGGGATATGCTCCGCTTTGGATTTCAGATCAGCCAACACAGAAGGACGCTCTGACTCGCTTCTTTCGTCACGATTTTCCACAGAGTCCTCCATATTCAGGGCTGCATCCAGTTCTGCCAGTCGCTGACTTTTGGCTGTCAGCTCTGCTTCCTGCGGGAACGGTTTTCCAACCTCCGCCTTGGCTGCTTCCTGCTGATTGTAGAGATTATTCAACTGCTCATTGGCTCGTTCTAAGCGCTCAAGGATGCCTGCAAGGGCATTGTCCAGTCGGGTGATATTTCCTCGTGCGTCCGTTCCAAGGGCTACTCTGTGGCTCACAGCGCCCTTCAGGGTCACATCGAACTCGTTCCGGAAACTGTCAAACGAAAGCTCCATCTGAAAGCCACGGTAACTGCCAAGAGGAACCGGATCGGCACTTTTCGTGTCCTTACAAGCCGCAAGGAGGATTTCACCGGCATCTGCCTTTTCGGTGTAGGCTTTGCCCATGATTTCCATGCCGCAAAAGCCATCGGCAATCTGCGGGTGTGCTTCCACGGTTTTAATATCAGCTTCAAAGCCATGAATATAGCCTGTCTGCTTTTCAATCTCAGCCGGGAAGTATTTCAGAAGCTTATCTTCCATACGGTACTGCTGGCTCTGGTGGTCAGCTTTCAGCACCTTCAGCCTTGCCACATCAATGTCCAAGTCCATCTTTTCCTTGATAAGCGGATTGCCGGCACACAGCGCCTTGATCTCCGCATAGGACAGCGCCTGCTCATCCACATCGTCACAGGAGCGAACCGGTGATTTGGAGGTCATAATCTGAGAAATAAACTTCTGCTTGTTTTCCAAGGTCTGATACAGGTAGGCATCGAAGGTTCCCTCGGTCACATACTGATACACCTGAACCTCTTTGTTCCGGTTGCCCTGACGGATGATACGACCGTTTCTCTGGGTCATATCAGACGGACGCCAACCCACATCCAAGTGGTGAACTGCCACCAATTTGTCCTGGACGTTGGTTCCTGCACCCATCTTTTGCGTACTGCCAAGAAGCACTCGCACCTGCCCGGTACGAACCTTGGCAAAGAGGTCTTTTTTCTTTGCCTCGGTATCTGCATCATGGATAAAGGCAACTTCTTCCGCAGGCACACCGTTTGCAATCAGCTTGGTTTTGACATCATCATAGACATTGAAGGTTCCATCATTTTTCGGTGTGCTAAGGTCGCAGAACACCAACTGGGTCAATTTGTCAGCCTGACCGTCCTGCCAGATACGCAGGATATTTCCCACGCAGGCATTGAGCTTGCTGTCAGGGTCATCGGGTAACAGGGTGTTCATTAGCCGCTGATCCAGTCCCAATTTTCGTCCGTCGCTGGTAATCTTGAGCATATTATCGACGGACGGGTCTACAATACCGGCATGAACATCTGCTGCTCTCTCTGAAAGGGAAGCCACCATATCCTTCTGGTACTCAGAGGGCTGAACCACAACCGTTTCAAACTTTGCTTCGGGAACAGGGAGATGCAACTGGTCAGAGGTCTTGATGTCGGCAACCTCCTTGAACATATTCATCAGTTCAGGCAGGTTGAAGAACTTCGCAAATCGGGTTCTGGCACGATAGCCGGTTCCCTCCGGTGCAAGCTCAATCGCAGTTGTTGTTTCTCCGAAGGTCGATGCCCAGGAATCAAAATGGGTCAGGTTCTTTTGCTGGAGCGTACTGTACTGGAGATAGCGCATGACCGTATAAAGCTCGGTCATCGAGTTACTTACTGGAGTACCGGTTGCAAAGATCACACCACGCCCGCCGGTCAGCTCATCCATATAGCGGCACTTCATAAACATATCCGAAGATTTCTGGGCTTCGGAGGTGGACAGACCTGCCACATTTCGCATTTTTGTGTAGAGGAACAAATTCTTGAACGCATGGCTTTCGTCCACAAACAGCCGGTCTACACCCAACTGCTCAAAGGTAATGACATCATCTTTCTTGTCAGCGGCAAGGAGCTTGTCCAGTCTGGCTTCCAATGATTTTCGTGTTTTCTCCATCTGCTTGATCGTGAAGTTTTCGCCACGCTGCCATTTCAGCTCCGCAATCGCACCCTCGATCTCATCAATCTGCTCCCGCAGCTGCCGTTCCTGTCGTTCGGCAGAAAGCGGGATTTTTTCAAACTGGCTGTGACCGATGATGACTGCATCATAGTCACCCGTTGCGATACGAGCGCAGAACTTCTTACGGTTTGCTGTTTCAAAATCCTTCTTGGTGGCAACAAGGAGCTTGGCACTCGGATAGAGGTGCAGGAACTCGTTTGCCCACTGTAAGGTCAAGTGATTCGGCACAACGAACAGGGATTTCTGGCTCAATCCAAGCCGTTTACTCTCCATAGCCGATGCAGCCATCTCGAAGGTCTTGCCCGCACCAACTTCGTGTGCAAGCAGCGTATTTCCACCATATAGCACATGAGCGATAGCATTTCTCTGGTGTTCACGGAGGGTAATATCCGGGTTCATGCCGCCGAAACGGATATGAGAGCCATCATACTCACGAGGTCTGGTGGAGTTAAAAAGTTCGTTGTACTTGGTGGAAAGGGTTTCTCGTCTGTGCGGATCTCTCCAAATCCAATCTCGGAACGCATCCTTGATTGCCTGCTGTTTCTGCTGTGCCAGGGTAGTTTCTTTTTTATTGAGGACACGCTTCTGCTTACCATCTGCATCTTCAATCGTATCATAGATACGAATATCCTTCAGATTCAGCGTTTCCTCCAGAATCCGATATGCGTTGGCTCGCTCTGTACCGTAGGTGACATACGCCGCCACATCGTTGTAGTTGGGAGAACTCTTACCGTTGATGCGCCACTCTGCGGTCAGCTCGGAGAACTTGACCTCAATGGAACGGCGCAAGTAATACGGCGTTTCAAAGGTTTCCTCCATGAACTGCTGAATATAATCGGCATCAATCCATGTTGCACCCAAACGCACATCAATCTCGGACGCATCCAAGTCCTTCGGCTGTGCTTTCTGCAAGGCTTCCACATTGATGTGGAAGGAAGAATCCCTGTCTGCCGCCATCTGTGCGACACGCAGCTTGCTTCTTACATCACCGGAAAGGTAATCATCGGCAGTCTGCCATCCAACTTCCACAGCATCGGGAGCCATCGGGTCTTTGAAGATCACCCCTCGAAGCTCTGCCTGAATCGCATCGTATTCTCCAGGTGTTCCAAGCAGCTGTGCCATAAACGGCAAATCCACCTTGCCACGCTCACCGATAGAGATTGCCAGAGCTTCGGACGGCGTATCCACGCTCGTCACTCTGCGTTCCGGCTTGATGGTTCGCTTGGTGAACATATCCGCCTTGCTTTTCAGATTGCCGTCCTCATCCACATTTTCCAGAGAACACAGGAGATAGTAGGAGGAATCGTCAGCAAATGCCTGACCATTGGCTCGATTATTGATAAGCCCGTTCTTTGCGGCAAACGCATCGTAGGCATCATTCAGTTCTGCCTGTTTCTGAGTAATCATTTCATCCGGGTAATCCTCAAGCTGATATTCGATCAGCTCGTTGACGATACCACGAAGTTCCACCATGCCCATCACACGGTCTTTTGCTTTCTCATTCAGGTCTACACGGCGCATCAGGGAGTTTTCACGGAAGTACACATTGCCATCCACCACGGTATAAGAGAAATTCTTTACATCCGGGGTTGCAGGAATGGTTTCGATTTCCTTACCCTTGTCAGCTTCGGGAAGCTCCACAGCCTGATAGGTTCCTTGGATGTGGGAAACTGCTTCTTTCAGAAGTTCGGACAGTTCCATGCCCTCAATGGGACGCACTGTAATGTCCATGCCGTAGGCGGTACTTTCTTCCACCGTATCGCCCAGAACCATTTCAGGATGAGCGACAAAGTAGCTGTTCATGGTGTGTCCTTCTTCGGTGCGGTCAAGGTTTACCCATTCCGGTACAATGTCAATCGGATGGTCACGCTTTTGCAGGAACAGGATGTCGGACACGACTTCCGTGCCTGCGTTTTTCTTAAAGGCATCGTTTGGCAGACGGATTGCACCAAGCAGTTCCGCCCTCTGCGCCATATATCGCCTTGCGTCAGAGTTCTTGGAATCCATGGTGTAACGGCTTGTCACAAAAGCGACCACACCACCGGGACGAACCTGATCCAAAGCCTTGGCAAAGAAATAGTTGTGAATGGAGAATCCCAGCTTGTCATACGGCTTGTCGGACACTTTGTAGTTGCCGAAAGGGACATTACCCACAGCCAGATCGTAAAAGTCTCGGCGGTCTGTCGTTTCAAAACCGGCTACTTTGATTTCTGCGTTGGGATAGAGCTTCTGAGCAATTCTGCCGGTGATGGAATCCAGTTCCACACCATACAAACGGCTGCTCTGCATTTCAGGAGGGAGCATACCAAAGAAGTTGCCGATACCCATAGCAGGCTCCAGAATATTTCCTGTTTCAAAGCCCATCTGTCCGACCGCATCGTAGATGGAGCGAATGACCGTAGGGCTGGTGTAATGTGCGTTCAGGGTGGAAGCTCTTGCCGCAGCATATTCATCTTCGGAAAGCAGGTTTTTCAGTGTCTGATACTCCTTCGCCCAATTTCCCTTGTCCGGGTCAAAGGCATCTGCCAGACCGCCCCAACCGACATAATTCGACAAAATCTCCTGTTCTTCGGTAGTGGCGTTCCTGTTCTCGCTTTCCAGTTTGAACAGAGTTTCAATGGCTGCGATGTTTCTTGCGAATTTCTGCTTCGGTCCACCTTCACCGATGTTGTCATCCGTGATGTGGAAGTTCACCGCAGGAACAGGTGGGATTTCTCTGGTGGTGATGGACTGCTCAAGCTGAGCGATAATGTCCATGACTTCGGCATTCTGCCATCCGTCCACCTGGGCATAATCCTGAATGATGGTGTCCTTTCCATCTACGCACTGTACGAAGTCCAGACTACCCGGCAGATCTCTGGTATTCATTGCACCCAGGGCTTTTCTCTGCGTGTCAGGAAGTGCATAGTAGGCTCGCAGGGCATCATCAAAGGAACTGTATTCCTTGATGTCCAGCGCACCCCGCTTCTGAATGTCCTCGGCAACATAAAAATGATCGATGAAGTGTTCCGGTTCCTGCTGTTCGGGTTCCGCACTGGCTCTGACCTGTGCGTGTGCCTTTTCGTCAGGGTAGTCCCCATAGATACGGATGCACTTATGCTCCTGCTGATCGTAAACGGCAGCACCATCGTACTTGAATCCGTCATCCTCCATGGTTCCGTCCACATAGCCCTGGGCAGCTTTTTCCGCTTCTTCCAGAGTGTAGTAGTCCAGTTTATCATCGAAGCCGTTTTCAAAGTGATGGTAGGCGGCAACCAGATAGCGGGGAGCCATGCGCTCCTCGTAGCTGTTAATCATCTCAGGTGTCAGCCATTCTGGTTTGTCGGGAATCATTTCATACAGCTCACGCATCTTGGCAATCTGTGCATGGCGGTTGCCTGCCCACAGATGCTTTTCGCTGTGCTGTCCTGCACCAAGGAAGTATTCGCAGTCCATACGCAGACGGTCTAACAGCTGATACTCAGGGGTGTAGTCCCTCGGTTCGGTTTTGCCCAGAAAATCCTCTGTAACGGGCTTTTCTTCGGTTTGGGCATCAACCCTTACCGCATGGTTTCTTTCGTCCTGAGAGAGCATACGCTCGAAATTCTCACGATTCTCGGCACGGAAGATGGGATAAGCAAGCGTAGGGTCACGCAGCTGAACTTCTCTGTCCGTGATCTGCTCCACACGGAAAGCTGTATCGTCCAGATATACCGTGTCACCGACCTGATAATTCCATTTCGGTTCCTCGGAAGCAGATGCTTCCACAACTTCGGCAGGCTCTGCCACAGGCGCTTCTGGCTGAACCGACTCCATCGCAGCTACGGACTGACGAACTTCCTCCAAATAGTCATTGGCAAGCCATTCGTCCGTGAAGTATTCCGTAACGCCTTCCGGGTCTACATAGTAGTCATCGGTCTGATTATCCCAGATCGCATACTCGCCATCCTCGGTATCAATCACTGCGAAACGGTCATAAACATCTTCCAACGGATCAGTTTTAGCTTCTTCGATAGCCTGTCGTTCCGCTTCTTCCTCCGGGCTGAGGTAGCGTCCCTTTCGTATCAGACCGTCGATTCTCTGCACCACCTGCGCCCAGGACATCTGCAATTTATCGCAACCGCTCTTGGTGTAAGCAACACCCTTGGCATCGTGATCCTGACCGCTGTGCGTTGCACCAGAGCAGGCATGGGAATGACCACCGGTTCCGTATTCATGCTTCAGGAAGTCCATCTTTTCCTTGGCAGAATGATTCTCCTGCCAGTAGTTATAAATACGGGCTTTACCACCGGAAAAGCCGCTTCCACGGGTCAAGTCTGCATTGACTTCATCATCCGTAATGAACTGGCGGACAAGGGGCATCTGCATCATATCGGTCTGATACTCACGCAAAGGCATATTCAACTCATACAGCTGTTTCTGAATGAGATTCAGCTTGTGATAGTGAAAACGAAGCAGATCGGGATTTTCCGCAAGGGTTTTTCTAAATTCCGAATACTGCTGTACCAAGGTTGCGTGGAAACGAGGGTCATCCAACTTTTCAGCCAAGTCTGCGGTTTCGTCAGGGAAACCACGAAACGGTTCCTGATGAAGAATTGCCAGATAGTTGCTGGAACGGGCTTCTTCACTCAAATCGTGATAAAGATGCCACAGGGATTCTGCCAACTTCTGACGCTCATATCCGGATGCTTCTACCAGTTCCACATTAGTTGCGAACCGACCATTTTCAAGCAGTTCTCCAATGCGCTCGGCAACCGTTTCCCAAGAAACGATCTGCGCTCTGGGGCTGTCAATGGCAGAGGAACCTTTGGCAAGGTGGATACCGTCCTCGGCATACCACGCACAGATATTCCCGCTATCTTCTTTCAGACCATAGCCGCCGTGATAGACCTGCTTTAAGGTCTGAACGATTTCTTCCAACGGCTTCTGCTTCATATATTCCAGCGCTACGACTTTTCGGGCTTCATCGGTATTGCTACCAAGCAGAAGGAAGTGGTCGATTTCTTCCTGGGCAAAAGAAAAAGCAGAGGGCGTAAAGCTCTCTGCTCGGTCGATAAAACTGATTTGTTCATTTTCGGAGAGGAAAAGGTTCAGACTCAGCTGTTGATAAGCTCCGTCATCACGACTTCCTCCGCCTGTGCTTTCAGGCTGTTCATGTGCTGCACCCACGCCATCTGCTGCGTTTCCTTGTCCGGTGCGGGGCTGTCCTTCAGGTACTGCTCCATCAGAAACTCCACTCTGGCTTTCGCTGTTTCCTCGATCTCCCACAGGTGCGGGAACAGGCTCTCCGTCAGAATCATGTCGTTCAGGAGCATCGGATTGTTCTGTTCCAAAAATGCTCGACGCATCCTGCCGTACTTGCCCAGAGGTTTCTCTCCCTCGTTCTCCAACTGAAGGTTCGGAATCTGATAATCTCCGGCCTGTCTGTAAGTCATCTCGCTCATAATCTGTACTCCTTTCGGTAGCTTTAATCTGCTCATGTTCTCCAATCGCTTTTTCGATTTCCTGAAACATCCTTGTGCTGATGGCATTCACCGCAGTACCAAGGGCATTTACCGTCTGTCTGGTGTTAAAATCAAACACCTTCTGGAAATCCTCATGCTCGAAGTAGTTGTCGGGACTTTCCACGAACCGGCAATACATCGTATAGGATACGCTGTTTGCCACCGCATTTTTGAAAGCTACTTCGATGTTGAGTTCATCATACTCCTCAAGGAAGCTGTTGGCAACGATGTCGAGGAACTGCTTTTTGTAATCGTCCCAATACTCAGCCGCCAGTGCGGATGCAATATCTTCAAGCTGTGCTTCCAGTACCCCGTCAGCGGCAACACCGAAGGTACGCTCCATCGCTTCCATGACATAGGAGCGGTTTTCAGGCGTCACCTCCCACGGTTTCAGTTCCGGGGAAGAACGGCGAACGCCGGTATCCGCCACATCAAACACATAGCGCAGATACGGTTTATCCCTGTTCATCACAAACAGAGCAATGCCGGTAGAGCCACGCTTTACATATCTGCGGTAATTTTCAGCGTTCCAGTCCTCATAGGGCTTGCAAAAGGTCGCATTGGGGCGCTGAGCATAAATCATCACCTGTTCCGGATAGGTGAACTCATAGTTGCGGGACATCGTTCTCAAAAACGAAGTCCAGTTATCTGTGTTCGAGGTGATTTTCCCAATCGTTTCTTTTGCTAATCCGGAATAAAATCGCTCTTTTGCGTTCATTGTATCCCTCCAATCCTATCAATCCGGATAAAGGTTCAGCTTCTCAAAGGCGGCATCGTCCATGGCTGAAACTTTACGGAGAACCGAGTCTGCCAAAGCAAAAAGCTCTGACTCGTCCTCCGAAAGCTGTTCCTTCATCAGTGTCAGTGCTTCACACAGCCCTGACCTTGTGCCAGGGCTGTAAAGCATCATCATGTTCCGCTCATCCTGTGTGAAATCCATCATTCAATCTCCCTTTCCGGGTGGCTCTTGGGCGGCTTATGGGAAACATCCGGCACGGGCTTTTCCTTTAACTGCTCCAACACCGAAGGACGTTCCTCTAATCCGGACGCTTTTCCGTTATTGATGATACCGTCAATCATCCCATAATCATCTTCCATTGCCATCTCTGCGTTTTTCAGGTAGTTTTCGGACTTCATAAAGTTTTCCAGCTTCTGAAACCCAACAGAATCTACATAGTGAAAGGATACCTCACCGACTACCTTTAAGGCTACGATGTCGCTGACCGACATACTGTGACCACGGAAATCATCCGGGTGGTCAATATTGAACTTTACATACAAATCTTCCAGCTGCCGATTCACATCCTCGGACATAGAAATGGAGCCATGATAGACCACCTCGTAACGGTCAATCTCAGGCTCCATTTCTTTCTTCTGAAGGTAGCTGTAATTTGCAAACATGAGCGGGATATTATCGTCTACATCTTCCCGCAGCTGAAGAATCGCATAGGAATCCGTGGGGCTTTCCAGAAAAGCAACCATTCTGTCATCCGGGGTGGTATTTCCGTGAACATCATCCCATTTTTCGTTTTTCATATCCGTGTCCTCCTTATCGTTCAGGCTCTTTGCGTTTGGGAGAGGGACTGGCAGGCGCAGCTTTTTCTGCGGCCTGTGCCAGTTTTTCCATGACCGACTCACGCTTCGGAGAGTCGAGCTTATCCAGCTGACTTTTCAGCACTTTGGCAACCTCAACCGCAGTTTCCTCACGGGCTTCTTCAATGGCTGTATTCAGGAACTCACGATACGGAGCCGTATTACCAGCGGCAAGATCTGCCTTGATTTCTTGGATATGCGCCTGCACATCATCGACCTGATCCATATATTCATAGGGGTCGAAGTTCTCTGCAAAACGGTCGAGCTTAAAAGCAAGCTCAGCGATAGGGTCATTGACCACCACCGCCTGTCTGCCGACTTCAAAAGCCTGCTCCATGACATCCTCATAGAACATTGCCCGCAGTTCCCGGCGCTCCAGCCCGAAGGATTCCAGAATATCCCGGCGGACTTCGAGCATGGACAGTTCAGGGTTATCAACCTGACCGCCATCAATCTCGTTGTAGTTTTCATCCAACAGGGTGTAGTCGTAACCATCTTCGCAGGTCTGCACCGCAAGGATTCTATCCTTTCCGACCTTCCATGCGGCTTCATCGCCCATAATCTCAGGCTCCGGCATATAGCTTGCGCCGTTGCGCTCCATAATTTCTGCAAACTGGCAGATATGAAACACATTGTATCCGATCTGCGTATGATACTCGTCAATGAAGGTGCAGGGCTTCACAACCATTTCATCCGGGTAGTGAATCTGCACACAGCTGCCATCGGGGATATGAAACAAATCCTTATAATGGCTGTCGATAAATCGGATTTCCTTACCATCCGGGTTGTACTCATTTGTCATTTGCGCTTTCCTCCATTTTCAAATTCCATACTGAACTTCGTTTTGCCATCATCTGATACCTCCATAAAGACGGTGGCATCAAAGGTGTTGCCCGTTCTTTCGGACTTGCAATTCTTGAGCTTTACCTTGCCGGAACCAAGCAATTTCTGCGCCGTGGCAGAAGTCATGCTCTTGCCGATGCTCGCAAAGTAGCGATTGTTTTTCCAGAGGGCAAATTTGCAAGCTCTGTTGGAACAGAAAAATGCCTTGGCTTTGTCCTCTACAGCACTGCCGCAGAGCGGGCATTTGCCGATAGAATTGGCTTCTTTCGACATCATAACCTCGGAATCACGGATTACTTCATAGTTCTGAATCAGACCGGCAATCACATCTTTGATCTCGTCCATAAAGTCCTCGCTGGCATATTCGCCTTTCTCAATGAGCAACAATTTTTCTTCCCAATCCGCCGTCATGGATGGGGACTGAATCTGTTCCGGCATGACTGTTACCAGAGCCGTACCCTTGTGGGTCGGAATCAGGTGTTTGGTTTTCTTATCACCCTTACGCTCCAGAAAACCGATGCGAACCAGCTTCTCAATGATACCGGCACGGGTCGCAGGCGTTCCCAAACCTTTGCGCTCCACCTCATCAGGCATTTCGTCCGCACCGGCAGTTTCCATAGCAGAAAGCAGAGTATCCTCGGTAAAGTGTTTAGGGGGAGATGTTTTCCCTTCCTTGATTTCCGTGCCGCTGACGGTCATTTCGTCACCAACGGAAACAGAAGGGAGTGTCTGCACGTTTTCGTCGGATTTTGTCGAATCATTTTTCTGAACCAGAGCTTTCCATCCATCCTGCACAACAGTTTTGCCTTTGGTGGAAAACACGGTACCGCCACAGTCCAGCTCAATAACTGTCTCTGCGTATCGGTGCGGATCGCCAACAGCTACGCACAACCGATTCGAGATCAGTTGCAAAATTGCAAGTTCACCCTTGGGAAGTTCGCTCAGATTGCATTTCTGCAATTCTCTGGTCGGAATGATGGCATGGTGATCTGTGACCTTTTTGTTATTCACAACCTGCTCTGCATGAACTGGTATGTTATCCACATCCTCCACGGGGAATGTGTGGAAAGCCAGCTTTACGAGGTCGGTCAGGCTATGTGCCATATCTTCCGTCAGAAACCTGCTGTCGGTACGGGGATAAGTGACCAGTTTCTTTTCATAGAGGTTCTGCGTGTAGTCCAAGGTCTGCTGTGCCGTGTAGCCAAGCACACGGTTGGCTTCTCTCTGTAAACTGGTCAGGTCATAGAGCGCAGGCGGCTTTTCTGTTTTCTCCTTACATTCAGCTTTCTGAACGATTGCCACCGAACAGCTTTGTTTGACAGCTTCGGCTGCTGCCTTGGTTTTGAAGCGTTCGCTTGCAGCCGTAAAACCATCCAATCCAATCTGAACTGTGTAGAACAGTTCAGGCTTGAATGCGGAAATGGCAGCTTCTCGCATAACAGCCATAGCAAGGGTAGGGGTCATAACACGACCAACATTCAGGGTCTGCCCGTAAAGGGTCGAAAAAAGTCGAGTAGCGTTAATACCAACAATCCAGTCGGCTCGTTCTCGACACAGTGCTGCTTCATACAAAGCATCATATTCCGTTCCAGACCTGAGATTTTCAAAGCCCTCCTTGATTGCTACATCTTCCATCGAGGAAATCCAAAGCCGCTCAAACGGCTTTCTGCACCCGGCTTTGTGGTACACCAACCGAAAGATCAGCTCGCCCTCACGACCGGCATCTGTTGCACACACAAGACTCGCAACATCTTCTCTGGCCATGAGCTTTTTCAGAATCCCAAACTGTTTTTTCGTACCGGCAGAAACCTCATACTGCCAGTCCATCGGGAAGATAGGAAGGTCTGCATAAGCCCATTTGCTGTACTTCGCATCATAGACTTCCGGCTGTGCCAGCTCCACCAAATGCCCTACACACCAGCTGACCACATATCCGTTTCCCTCTAAGTAGCCATCCTCACGCTTGGCAGCACCTAACACTTTGGCAATACTCTGTGCAACCGAAGGCTTTTCAGCCAAAACTAATTTCATTTGCATCTGCTCCTTTCACAAAAAAATAAGCAGCCACACACCGTAGTGCATGACTGCTATGTAAAAAGTTCGGAAAGGATTTTTGCAACCTGATACAATTTTCTGTTCTACAATCTCCGTCATAATAAAAATATCTCCATCATTTCAAAAGAGAATGACGGAGATATTTCACCTTGCTTATTCTTGTAGCAACCAATCGGCTATATCGTGAATTTCGATTCCTTCATAGCTATATTGGGGATGTTTGGTTCTGGCAATAATCATTTTCGGATAAGCGTCTCGAATCTGAAGCAGAGGAGAGCATTCTCTCTCAAATGTTTCCTGCCCGGAAATGTTGTCGCTGACCTGAATATAAATCTTTTCGCTACCTCTCTGAGCAACAAAGTCGATTTCCTTTTGATAGAGCTTGCCGACATAGACATCATATCCACGGCGAAGAAGCTCGATACAAACAACGTTTTCATATACTCTGCCATAGTCTATATTTCTGCTTCCCAGTATTGCATATCGAATACCGCTGTCACACAAATAGAACTTTTCAGAGCTTTCAAGGTATTTCTTACCTCGGATGTCATATCTCTTAATATCATAAAATACAAAAGCATTGCACAAATACTTAATGTACTTGCCGACGGTTACATGATTGGTTGGAGTCTCATTTGCTGTCAGTAGCTGACTGACCTTATTCGGAGAAGTCAGGTTGCTGATATTATCCATAAGGAACTCGCTCAGACGTTGTAAAACCAAAGTGTCCGGGAGAGTATATTTCTGTACCAAATCCCTTGTAACAATCGTTTCGTAGACCTCTTTGATATAGTTTGTTCTGTCTTTTTCGGTTCTATAAGCATAGGAACCTGCTAAACCGCCCTTGATAGCGTACTCATCAAAGAGCTTATCTTTGTCACTAATATCATCATAATACTGGCAATATTCCTGGAAGCTGAAAGGAAACACATGAATTTCAATATAGCGTCCGGTAAACAGAGTTGCCAGATCTGCACTCAACAGGAAAGCATTAGAGCCTGTTACATAGATGTCGTATTTTCCCTTAGAGTACAGGCTATTGATTGCCAACTCAAACTTGGGACACATCTGAACCTCGTCTACAAACAGGTAGTTCGTTTTTCCTTCCTGATAATGTTCTTCCACATAGGCGTGTAAGGCATGGTATTCCTTGATTTCTTCATACGCCAAATCCATGAAGTCGATGAAGATAATATTGATGTTTTCAAAATTGCTTTTCAGATACGCAATATACGCCTGCATCAATTTGGACTTACCAGATCGACGAATGCCCGTGATGATCTTGATGTCAGGAGTACCATTCAGTTCAATGATTCTATCGAGATATTTTGCTCTCGTGATTGTTTTCATATAGTCACCCGCTTTCAAAAATTGAAGTTTTTTCATT
The DNA here is from genome assembly GCF_032490475.1 of Neglectibacter sp. CSJ-5. NCBI lineage: Bacteria > Bacillati > Bacillota > Clostridia > Eubacteriales > Oscillospiraceae > Neglectibacter > Neglectibacter sp. CSJ-5. The sequence continues at coordinate 169,535 of NZ_JAVYJC010000004.1, forward strand.
TCTCGAAACCGCTTCGCTGTACTTATTATACTGTCTGCTAATAGTATATGCAAGATGTCACTTTCAAAAACGCAAATTTTTTTATTTTTTGAAAGCGGAAACTATGTAAAGGCAACCCGAAGGCTGCCCCAGGCATCAAGCCTATCCTGTTTACACAGGTTCATTATCATCTTCATCGACGGAGCTATCTTCATCGTCGTCCTCAAACTCCGGATCGTACCCATAGTCCTCGTCATCGTCCACATAATCAGCATCTGGGTCAGGCTTTGCCGCTTCCTGTGCCTTCTTCTTTTCCTGGACTTTCTTAAATACGAAGAATCCACCACCACAGGCAAGCACAATCAGAGTAAGAATCGCCGGGAGCATATTTGTGGATTTCGGCTTTTCCTCCGGTGTCGGTTCTGTAATTTCAGGAACTGTTTCAACTACTTCCGGCTTTGTTTCCTCAACCGGCTTGGTGAACTCTGCAACTTCTTCCTCGTCCATCAGCTTGAGCAGGTCGGCTTCATCCACCTGATTCAGAAAATGCACGGTTTCCTCGCCCTTATCATCACGGTCAATGATGATATAGAAGTAGTTTCCGTTTTTGGTTACAGCGGTAATGAACTGCTTTCCGCTTTTCGTAGGCGAGCCAGCGTCATCAACCAAAGTCAGATTGCCGTCGGGAGTAAGCGGTAGCATCGGCTCCTCCGGCTCTGTTTCGGGAACTTTTTCTTCGACCGCAGGTTCTTCAGTCGCTACGCTTTCATCTACATAGGCAAATGCCGTTGTAGAAAACACGCCAAAACACATTGCACACGCCAGCAATGCGGCTCCAATTTTCTTAAATCTCATTCTGCGTTTCCTCCTCATTCATAGTATTGATCGTATCAGGCTTCGGAGCCATATCCGCAGCAAACATACGGAGCAGCTCGGAAAGCTGTTCGGGATTCAGGTTCGCAGCATGAACCATCTCATGGATTTCGGAATTTTCCTCCTCACGGTATCTGCGTTCCAGGTCTTTCACCTTAGCATCCCATTCTGCCCGTTTCTTACGGGCTTTTTCAAGGTCTGCACCTATTCTGTCTAACTTGGCACTCAATCGCCATCCCTCCTTTAGTTTCTGATTCTGCCGAAGCAGTAAAAATGCTGTTGCCAGTAATTCGATTCGATAGAAGCGTAGGAAATGGGGTTTCCGCAGTGGATCATCATACCATTGCCAACATAGATACCAACGTGTGATGCACCGGAGGTATCATAAGTGCCTTGGAAGAAAATCAAATCTCCCGGTTTGGCAGAGCTTTTCGGGATAATGTCGCATACGCCCATCAAACCGTTTGCGGTCAAACGACCAACACTCCAACCGTTTCCGCAGTGATTGATTACATAGGAAACAAATCCGGAGCAGTCAAAGGAGGTAGACGGGCTGCTGCCGCCCCACACATACGGGTATCCCAGATATTTTTCAGCTTCCCGAATCATATTGGCAAATCTTGTGTCTGTCAGCGCTTCGCCCGGAATATCATAATCGGTGTACTCGCCGCCAGGGGTGGCGTAAATGTCATTTCCGAAAATATCCGGTCTGTTGCCCCTTGTCTGAAGCAAAATTCTATATCGCTCCATATCATCTTCCGACAAGCCGGAATTTGAAATCACACTGTTCAAGCCCTTATTTCTGAGCTTCACATTCAGAATATAATATTCGTAATCTTCTTCCTCTGTTGTTGTCTCTCCCGTTTCGGGATCAGTAGAAGATGTTGTTCGTGTACGAATCTCTACTACTTCCGTCAGGGTCAGCTCATATTGTTGCTCAAATAGCCATTGCAGGGTAGCCTGCACCTCATCTCTGGTGTAATCCTCAAACTTCACCGTCAAATACGCCGCCAGCTCATAAGGATTGTGGTTGATTTCATCAAGGTCATACCGGTACTCGTCATATCCGCTATGAGTACGCTCGATATTATTGATTTTATTGCGGAGCGCAGCTTCCAAAGCCTTGTAATCATTGTCCGCACCAATAATATCTTCCTCTTTTGCAGTAAAAGAAGTTCCCAGAATGATCTGTGTGCCGCCTTGGAACATAGCCGAACAAGACGAGAACATCCCTGAGAGTATCATAAAAAGCAGTCCGGCAATCAAAACAAACAGAATCGTTTTAGAGTGTGTGGTGCAGAACTCCGTTACTCTTTCTGTGATGTTCTTGGCTCCCTGAGCTGCTTTGCCCGTTGCCTTGCCTGCACCCTTAGATGCAGAAGCCGTTGTCGAAGCGGTATTCTTACCGGCTTTGGCGGCAGCATATTCTTTCTTGATTGCCCTTTTCTGTTGCCAACGGGAAAAGGGATTGGAACCGGCATCGGGGTTGTCCTTTTTGAACTTCTCATACAGGGCATTTACATTTGCTTTATCTGACTTCTCAACCAGCTTTTCCGCCTTGTCGTAGGCTTTCAGCTTGTGACTGTAAACGGCATGATCGACGGTATAGACAGTGGATTCAACAGCCTTGGTCGTTTCCTGCACAGCCTGAACGCCGATATTATCATCCTCATATTCTGACACCGCCCGATGTGCTTTGGATGTGAGCGTGACTGCGGCACCACGGCTTGCCATGTGCTTTGCCACAGATGGGCGCTCGATTTCCGTAAACTCCGCTTTTTCAAAACGGAGCTTTGCTTTACGGGAACCGGCTGCATCTGTTTCCAGCTTTAGCTTCGGCTTTGCCTTTTTAGAAGCCAATTTGTCTGCCGCTTTTTCAGCCCTATCAACCGCCTTATCTGCACGGTCGGCAGCTTTCTTCACATGAGAATCTGCAAGGTCATCTTCGGTAAAACGGAGTCGTGTAGGTCTTTTCGCCATACATTACGCCTCCTTTTCCTGTGCCACCTCGTTTAACTTCGTGGTCATAATGCGATACAGTTCCAGATCTGTCGGGAATCGGTCAATGAACGGCAGAATCACATTGCCATAGAACAGAAGTCCTTCGCCCTCACCGGAGTTGGTTACATAGGACAGCTGATGCGGCGAAATGTTCAACCGCTGTGCCAGAATACTTCGGTCATCGCTTGCCTGATTCAGCATATAGATGAAATCAGAGTTTTCGAGGATGTTGGCAATCTCCGGGGAACGAAGCAGGTCTTTGACATTCTGAGTAATACCGGTCGGCAAGCCGCCCCATTTACGGAATCGCTTCCAGATTTCTACGGAATAGGTTGCCGTCTGTTCTTCCTTCAGAAGCAGATGGAACTCGTCAATATAATATCTGGTCGATTTACCGGCAGAACGGTTGGCAGTTACACGCCCCCAGACCTGATCCTGAACGATCAGCATACCGATTTTTTTCAGCTGATTGCCCAGCTCCTTAATGTCGAAGCACACCAGACGATTCTGAATATCCACATTGGTTCTGTTGTTAAACAGTTTCAGAGAACCCTTAACATAGATTTCCAAGGCGGTCGCTACATGGTGGGCTTCCTTTTCGTCCTGTTTCAGAAGGGCATCATACAAATCCTCAAGGATCGGCATATTCTCAGGGGCAGGATTGTCGAAATATCTCTGGTAAATCTGATGCACACAACGGTCGATAACCGTCTTTTCGATAGGCTGCAAGCCATCCTTACTGCCCATAATCAACTCACAGAGGGACAGGATAAAATCAGCTTTCAGTGCTACCGGGTTGTCATCCTCAGAGTAGTTCAGGTTGATGTCCATAGGGTTGATATAGTTGGTACTGGAGGAGCTGATTTTTACCACCTGACCATTGAACTTGTGAACCAGAGCCGCATATTCCGCTTCGGGGTCGCAGATGATAATATCGTCATCCGTAACCAGGAACGCATTGGTGATTTCACGCTTTGCGGAAAAGGATTTACCGGAACCGGGAGTACCCAGAATCAGTCCGTTGGGGTTCTTGAGCTTCTTTCTGTCCACCATGATAAGGTTGTTCGACAGAGCATTCAGCCCGTAATAGAGCGTTTCTCCACCATTCTGGAACAGCTCCTGCGTGGTGAAAGGCACAAAAATAGCCGTGGAACTGGTAGTCAGGCCACGACGAATCTCAATCAGGTTTTGTGCCAAAGGCAGGCTGCTCATCAGTCCGGATTCCTGCTGAAAATCCAAACGACGCAGATTGCAGTTATGCTTCTGGGCGATGCTCTGTGCCTGGAACACATTGTTCTCCAGTTCCTGCTCGGTGCGCCCGGTGTTCAGCACCAGAAATGTCACCATGAACATTCGCTCATTCTGGCTCTGCAATTCTTTCAGAAGTGACTTCGCATCTTTACCATAGGTAGCAAGGTCAGATGGGATAATGTCCATGTCATAGCCAGAACGCACAGCCTTTTTCTGTTCCTCGATTTTGGAACGGTCAAGCTCGGTGATGATTCTCTTGATGGTCTTAATCGCCGCAGTCTGGTCAACCGACTGGATGTGCATGGTCACGATCTGCGTGGATTCCATATCCAGAAAATCCGCCAGCATACGATCAGACAGGTCTGATGCCGTAATTGCCAGATAAGACATCGAACCGAAGATACTGCCCATCTGGAAGGTGCGGTTGGTCTTAAAGGCAAACGCCGTCGGAGCAATGAAGTCCTTTACGGACAGCCCGGATTCCACAAGATACTTCCAATCGAAGAAGAACTTATCATTATCACCCATGTGGAACATAGAGTGCATCAGATGCAGCCGCTCTTTGCCGTTCATGGTAGTGGCAATGACACCCAAACGCCGAAAGTTATTGAGCAGATCGTTTTCGATATGGTTGAGTCTCGGCTTTGCCTGCCGCATGGATTCGGCTTCAATGCCGAATGTCAGGTACTTGGTTTTGGTCAAGCCGTTGTTGCCCTGCGCCAACTGCTTTTTCAGCATCTGGCTATACTCGGCACGGACGGGATTGAAGCTGTCCTTCTTGAACGGGATACGGATACTCTTTTCAAAGCTTTCAGCATCGGTACTCAGGTTCATAAAGGAAAGCTCAAAGTGAATGGAGCTGTCAAAGAAATTCAGGAAACTGCACCACTCATCGAAGATGGCAGTCTTATCTTCCTGCTGTGCCAGCTGATAGTTGATGTCCTGAAACTGAATGGTCTTGGTGTAATAACTGTCAGTGACACGGCAGATGCCATCCGGGAACATTCTCTGAAAGGGAATGGACTGCTGTGCAGTCTGCGGAATACCGTTGTCCTTCTTTGCCCGTTCCACAACAGCTTTAATTTCTCGCTGCTGCTTCCGATTCAGATTTGCAGGCATTTTGATGTTTCTTGCCTGTGGCTTCTTTTTGAAAAACAATTCGTTCAACCTCCTTTTCCAGTTTGTACTGACGCATCAAAGCGTCATAATAGTTGTCCGTCTGATAAGGGCGAACCTTTGGACGAACGAATTTGGTCTGAATGAAGTGTTCTACAACCACTTCCAACGGCTGACTATCCTTTTCATACATTGCCAGAAAGAACAACGGTAACATGACGATCATCATGGACAGTGCTGCAAGGCTCACATTTCCGGTTGCTTTGACCAGAAAGAAAATCGGCACTCCGATGAGCGCCGCCGCACCAAAGCAAAGTAACTGCCGTTTCGTCAGATTGAAGAACACTTTTGTTTTTACCCTCGTCAGGTCACGAGGTACGGGAATATACGCTGCCAAACAATTTCCTCCTTCCCTTAGTGAGCGCTGAATACACCCTTCGCAAGCGAACCAGTCTTAAACAGGGTGAAGCACAAAAGGACGGTGTAGCCCATAACACCCCAGATAGAACCGATGATGTCATCACTGAATGCGATAGACTGAATCAGCACCGCATAAATGCCCACGCAGATCATAATCAGGAATCCCTGGAATCCGATTGCAAACAGCGAACGCAGATAATTCTGTCCGATATTGCTCTGTTCTCTGTTTCCAAAAGTGGAAAGCGGAATCGGGGCAAGGCTGACCATCAGTAGGGTAAGAACCCGACGCCTTACCATATCACTATGGCAGGTTTCCGAGAACTCCCCTCCGAACCGGACTTACACCTCTCGATGTATCCGGCTCTCCAGATGTCAGTCTAATTTCCCTACGTGTAACTTATCGTGACAGTCAATGCAGAGTGCCATTGTCTTGCGTCTGCGCCCAATCATGGCGATTTCCCATTGTTTCCTGCCACTCAAATCCTTGAGTTTTCGTACATGGTGTATCTCAAGCGGCACATTCTCTGTGCCGCACCACTCGCATTTGTTCGCTTGTAGCCTTTTAATCAGGCTGTTGCACCCGTAGTTCTCAACCACTCTTGCCACTATGTCGGGGTTGCCGCTTTCGACTTTGGTATTCCGGCGGAACCCATTATTGTAGAACAGCACTTTACCCACTTTGCCATTTTTCTTCGGATACTCCACAACAAAGTCTTTTCCTTGACGGTACTTGCGAATAATTCTGCTAATTCGTGTCCGATATTTTCCGGCGAAAGTTTTGAGCATACTGTATCTCATTACATAGTAGAAGTTGTTGAGTACGGTCACGTTGTTTGCGAGCCGGTAGTAGTTGTATAATCCACGGATTTCTGCGTTGTACTGGTTTAGGATTTCCAGGTCGTCCAGGTGCAACAGGCGGGTGCGCCGGACAGGTTCCCAAACCTCTTTGTTTCCGTTCTGTTTGTCGTATTTAATTTTGAGGGCATTGTAGGAGAGCAGGCGTTTTACCCATTTATCATGGGGAACATAGAGCAAGACTTTTCCGTTGTTCACTCGTCTGGTAGCCCCGGTTTTGGTCTTTTTGCTGTACTCGCCCTTGGCGATTGTGACCTCGTATCCCAGAAACTTTGCAAAATCATGTCCGTGGGTAATCAGAGTCTTTTCCCCGGACATTTCCAGATGAAGTTTTTCCCGGATAAAACAGCCTACTTCTTGTTTTACCTGTTCTGCGTCCTCTTTACTGCCGATAACTCCTATCAGAAAATCATCCGCATACCGGACGTAGCAAATCCTCTTATAGCTGTCGTCCATCTGGTCACTGTATGGCATGGATTTCAGACTGCGCCGCAGTTCCCGGATTTCCGCAATTAAGCCCTCTTTTTCTTTCTCGCTCATTTTAGAGAGATTTCTTTTAAGCCGTTGCTCTTTTCCCCGGCAAACATCCAACTTCTTCTTGAACGCAGGATTGATTTTACGGCGGTTTCCGCAGTTGAACTTCTCTGCGTATTCTGCCATATAGTTGTCCAGTTCGTTCATATAGATATTTGCAAGGATGGGGCTGATGATAGAGCCTTGGGGAGTGCCGGAGTAGGTATTGTGATAATTCCAGTCCTCCATATATCCGGCTTTCAGAAACTTCCATAGCAGACCAATGAAATGTTCGTCTGCAATCCGCTTCCGCAGAATGTCAATCAGCACATGATGGTCTACATTGTCAAAACAGCCCTTTATATCCCCCTCAACGAACCACTTTGTCCCCGTAAAATATTTCTGTACATATTTGAGTGCCGTATGGCAGCTTTTGTTTATGCGGAAACCGTGGGAGTAGTCGCTGAAAGTTGGCTCATAGATGCTCTCTAAGATGAGCCGCACCACCTCCTGTATCAGTTTATCGTCGAATGACAGTATCCCCAGAGGGCGCATTTTCCCATTGGATTTCGGGATATACGTTCTCCTCGCCGGGTTGGGCTGGTAGCTGAAATCACGCATTTTTTCAATGAGGGCGTTTATCCTTGCCATTCCCATACCGTCAATGGTTTTGCCGTCTGTTCCGGCTGTCATGTTGCCTGGTTTCGCCTGTATCCGCTGGTATGCCAGCAGATAGAATTGTGGATTGTACAGATTGCGGTATAACCGCTCGTACTTGTAACTCTTATTACACGCCTTGGATTTTAGGCTTTCCAACACATTTTCAGGACTTCTCATAATGCCTCACGCACCTTTCCTTTTTATGAATTGGTTGACATCCTGCCTCCCTTCGCCATGTAGACGGCTTTCCCGCCCTCGGACTACTACGGAGGCTCCGTTGCCATGCCGGATATTCAGCGTCATCTTTCTTGGGTTTTTACCCCTTGAAATTTTTCACCTTGCGGCATTACGCATAGCCGGATAATCCCGGCACTCCGGTTTAGGCAATCTCCAGTTAGACACCTTGGGAAAAGCGTATTGTGATGTCGGTAATGGGTTTTCGTCCTTTTCCGCTTATTGCGGCTGGCTGTCATAAGTATCGTGCGGTCTGTGTCTACCTGTCACATTCTGCTATGACATACGGCGAATACAACCATCCTGCGCCGCCGGGTCGAGTATCCCGCCTCGGACTGCCCTTAAAGCAGTTTAGCCTTGTTCCTCATTCACAATGTTGCGTCTTGCCGCTCAGTCGTGGGTAGATGGTTTCCCCAACTTGCGATTTTTTCGGTACGCTATTGTCCCCCTTGTGGTTTCCCTCCGGGGTAAACCGAATGACGCTAAAGTGACATTTTTCACGTCTTTGATACTTTTCTTTACCGGCTTGCCAAAGCCGGATTCCCAAAATGCCCGCGCACCGCTTTCGGATGAAAAGCGGCGCTTCTGGACGCGCGATAAATTTCAATCATTCGACCGTAGACGATCACAAAGATGATGATTGCCAAAGCGGACATCGTGACCTGCACGATAAAGGATTGCAGGAACAAGCCGAGCAAAGGACCCAAATCCATTGCCATCAGCGTTTCTTCCATTGTTTCCAATGCCGAAGCATCTATGGCAGTATTTCCGGATATGATACCGGCGCTTGCGTTTATAACGTGCTGTGTCACATCAAACACAGCCATCGTGATATTGAATGTGTTTGTGATTAACATGACCGCAACAAAAGTCTTGAACACCCATTTGAAGAAGATCCAGGTTTCAAAATTTGCCAGATTGTTGTGGTCAATAATCATCTGAATTAGCTCATAACAGGCAATGAAGGTCAGAATCAAGCCTGCGATTGGGATAATCACTGACTCGGAGATGTTTCGTACCATGGCAAAGACACCCGGCGAAAAATTCGCCGGGGTCATGCCAACGGAGGTTGCTATCTCGCCAACCTGGTTGTTGACGGACTCAAACATCCCCGACAGATTTCCCATAATAGCTGAAACGAGCATTTCTTTCAGCCAGTCTGTGATCTGTTGGAGTATGCTGTCCAAAGGCGATTACCTCCTTGTTTTGTGATTAACCGAACAGTCCGGAGAGCAGAGGTACAAGGGTGGTGCCGATGAGGGCAACACCGCCGCCAGCCATGAGCTGCTTCATGCCCTGGGACTTTGCGCCGGGGTTATCGTTGCCGTAGCCCTCAAGCAGATTGATTGCACCCCAGATGCCAAGACCTGCGCCCAGAGCGATAACGAGAGTCTGAAGAACGGTTACTGCGCTATTGAAAAATGCCATAATATTTTCCTCCTAAAATTTGAAATTGTTTTGAGAATAGAAAAAGCCCTCCGTACTACCGGCATCAAAACCGGACGGAAGGCTTAGTTTACGAGAATCTTTTCAAGGAACTCCTCGACGGTTATCACGCCAAGTTTCTGTTCCATTCTGCTTCTTGCATATTCAGTTTCACAATCATATATATCACCACCACCTTTCATAAGAAACAGCCAATACATTGACTGCAACAAATCTTCACGAGAAGCACAGATTGTCGGTGAAAAAACGACAGGTGAAACCTTCAGAACCTCTGCGAGTTTCGCTGTGGTTTCTGCATTAGGGGTTCGAGCGTTTTTCTCATACTGAGCAATACGGACATCCGCTGTTTTCTCGGAATACCCCATCAGGAGTCCAAGCTCTTTCTGGGTAAGGCGGCGAAATCGTCTAACGAACTTCAATCGCTGCCCAATAGAGGTATCCGTGATCCACCAAGTCATTTTTTTTACACCTCGCTTTCTGCAAATTCTCGATATACAACCTCATTTTTTGCTCTGCGCTTGCCTACGGCTTCACTGGGAGCAAGGTCAGGGTAGGTTGCCTGCACTTTCTGTCTGCTTCTGCGGACAGTTTCAAACCCCGGAAAGCTGCGTCTATCCAGTTCCTTCAAAAACACAGGAACCGTCATGGCATGAATGTCGATGCCACGCAGACCGGAATAGTGTTCCAGTACCATCAGGTACAAATGATTGTCGGTATTTCTTGCCTTGTGGTCGTGTTCCAAGATGTTCTTAACCAGGGCAGATACCGTTTTCAGATTTTCCAAACAGAAACCTCCTTAATCCGCATCGACTACCACAAACTCATCACCTGCCTTGAGCTTCAACCTTCGACTCAGAAACTGCTCAATGTTGAACTCATTTCTCTTATCAAAGTCTGATGTGTACTTATAATTGGGGTGCTGCGTCAGATCGTACTTGTCAGAAAGAAACGGTCTGACACCACGCAACTGCAAAATACACTTGCTGCCATCCAGAACCGCAAGCTCATCTACGCTCGCAAGGTCTTTGCCTAACTTCTGATAATTCAAGCCGTAAGACGGGCTGTTACCTCTGGTGTTGGAGGTGTTGTAGGTGTCGATAGTTTCTTTTCCCAATGCCTGATTCAGTTCTTTGAGCGTGGTTGGCTCAGAACCACCCAGGAAAATTCGGGAATCCATGTTGCCGATGATGGTATCGGCATTGTCTTTATAAATGGCTTTCAGCTGTGATTGTGCCTGGAGAACAAGGCAAGCCGATATTTCACGGCTTCGGATTGTCGCTACCAGTTTTTCCAGATTGGGAATCTGACCGATGTTTGCCATCTCATCAATCAAGCAGCGCACATGAACCGGCAGTCTGCCGCCGTACACATCATCTGCTTTCTCGCACAACAAGTTGAACAGCTGTGTGTAAATCATGGAGATCAAAAAATTAAACGTCGCATCCGTATCTGACATAATCAGAAAGAGCGCCGTTTTCTTATCTCCGAGAGTATCCAACTGCAACTCGTCATAGGCAGTCACATCTCTGACCTCCTGAATATCAAAAGGAGCCAGACGAGCGCCGCAGGAAATCAAAATCGACTTAGCGGTCTTGCCGGCAGCCAGCTTGTATTTTTTATACTGACGGACTGCAAAGTGATTCGGCTTTTTCTTTTCCAGGGCTTCAAACATCAGATCCACCGGGTTCTGGAACTCCTCATCATCTTCCCGCACCTCCATTGCGTTCAGGAACTCAATCAGGGTGGAGAAATTCTGTTCCTCAACCGGAGCTTCATAGTGGATATATCCGATCAAGGCACAGTAGAGCAGCGTTTCCGCCTTCGTCCAGAACTCATCACCGGCTTTTCCATCACCCTTTGTGTTGGCAATCAGCGTTGTCACCAGTTTCAGAATGTCTTTTTCTGAATGGATATAGGCAAATGGGTTATAGTGCATCGACTTCTGAAAGTTGATGGTGTTGAAAATCTTGATGGTGTAGCCATGCTTCAAAAGGGCGTTGCCGCACTCAATCACGATGCTGCCTTTCGGGTCAGTGACCACATAGGAACTGTGCATCTGGAGAAGGTTTGGCTTCAACCAAAAGCGAGTTTTACCGGAACCCGAACCGCCGATAATCAGAACATTCTTATTTCGGGCATTGGCAGGATTCTTCGGGCGATTGCTCATCATCAGCCGCTCCGTTTTCGTCAGGATCACATTGTCCTCGAACTTTGGTGCAATAAACGGCTCAATATCTTTTGCCGTTCCCCAACGAGCAGAACCGTACTCAACATTGTGTCGGTACTTCTTTGCGTTTTTGCCTTTTAGATAGACAGCCAGCCGAAGTCCTGCGCCGCAGAGAATACCAATCAGCAAATCCAACGGGTGAAAGCTGGGAAACGGATTGTTCAGGGCTATCGGAAGGGCATGAAAAAAGCTGAGGATTTTCGCAGATGAATCTGCCCCCTCAGCCAATCTCCATGCTTCTCCTAAATTCGTAGCGAACAACCCTACCAGAAAATACGGTAAATTCAGAATCAGGAGCTTTTTCATTTTTCTCTTATCCATCACAGATCACGCTCCTGTTTCTTCTCTCGAACCTTCTTCGGAATCGCTGCGACAATTTCCTTGAACTTCTTCAGCTGCGCCAGAACGCTCGGCTTTTCATTCTTGGTTAATGCCCTTGCCTGATGTTCCTTGCAGATTGCATCCAAAGCATCTGCATCTTTAGAACGGACAAAAACAAGAAACCGGGGAGGATCAACGGACTTATCTTTTCTTACGGCAAAGTCCACGCCATACTTCTTGGCGAGCTTTTCAAAATCACGGATACTCTCTTTGTCGATCTCAACATTCGTAGCACCCTGATTCTGTCCCAAAAGCTGTTTCACGGATTGCTTTCCATGAACGGCAGGGTCTCGTGCCTTTTTCATCTTCACTTTTTCCCGGTGCTGCAAATACTTGCGGATACCGGCAATGATAGTGCGCCCCGTCAGCTTGGTTGTGCTGATCGCCAGGTTTACTGTTCTGTTTTCAACTTCTTCCTGCATGATTCATCACCTCCTGCAAGCAGTAGAGTGAACAGATTATCGTGCCATATCTCTGTGGTCGTAATACAGATTGCCCTTGGCAACTGCGGCATGGCTGATAATCTTGATATTGCCAGCTTTCTGGTTATCCAGAGCCTTCTGATAACCCACATCGCTCAAATACAGGCGATTTCTTTCGCCTTTCCAACCGACAGGCGATTCATCGGTCAGCACATCGAAAATAATCATGTGCTTGGTGGCGTCATCAAATCGTGCCAAGTCCATATAGGTATGTCCCTGGTACTCCTTGGCACCATCCTGAATCCGCTTTCGCTCCATCAGCTCTCCAATCGTCGAATTTCTTTGCATAAGAACCTCCTTACAGAACATCTCGGTCAGGGTTACTTTTGTGGGGAACCGAATCAGCTTTGACAGGTGCATCTTCTTTCTTCACCATGTCATCCGGCAGGGGAAGCGCCATAATGCTGCGCCCCATGCGTACAAAAGTCTCAGGCTGATGAAAGTGTTCCTCAAACTGCTTCATCAGTTCCGGGGACAGAGAACAAAAATCATCCTCGCCCAATCCCACAACCAGAAAATCACCGGCGATAATGTCATAAATATCGCCGTCATCATCACGCAGCGCACGGTTCAGTTCTTTGCCTACGAGTTTACCTTCGTCGTGCATCACCAGTGCAACCGGCTCATTGAACGGATAAGTTGCCTCAATATCGCCACCTACGGCTTTCTGCAAATCCTCCAGCTCACAGCCGATCTGCACAGCCTGCGGATACATGAACGGCTTTACCAGCAACACATTCATGGTATCTGCCTGTTCTTTCTGAACCTCCCGTTCCTCGGTCGTGCCGAACGCAACACCGGTAAAGTTTTCGGAGTCCAGAATGTACTCCGAATTGTAATAAGCGGCTCTAACCTGTTCCTCTGCCGCATCGTGAGATTCTGCTTGCACCGTAACCGTTTTCTCCAAGGTTTCGGTGATCTTCACATCGTATTCTTTCAAGTTTCGATACCTCCGTTTCTTTGGAAATAAGAAAAGCGACCATCCATGAACCTGTTACAGTTCATAAATAGTCGCATCCACATCGGCTAAAAGCTCGAACAAGCAAATATCGTCCAGTTCGCAAATCAGGGAACCCATGTCGAAGAAAATATCGTCCTCGCATTCCACCGTAGTAACCACGCTGCGGTGTTCGTTAAGACAAATGGCTTCTTCCTTGTCCATCGTGATCGTAGACATACAGGACACCACATAGAATGTCATATCTTCTGCTAACCACAGCTCCTTGCTCTGAATCGTGCGAACTTTTTCATCGCCGCTCATATCTTCTACATAGGACAGAAGCCGCACGGCTCTGCTGTTCAGAAGTACCTTTCCCTGATAGTCGATACCCTCACCAGCAGAGGACAATACTCGATACTCGCTAATCATCTCGGCATTTTTCTGAAACGACTTTGCCAGAAGCGCAGGAGAAATATCATCGAACTCCTCACTGTAGTTTACGAGCATATCTACCATATAATCAGGATCGCAAAGGTCGTAGAGTTCTTCCAAAGCGCCCTGAATGTTTTTGGGTGTAAACATTTTTTACCTTACCTTTCCATTGATTTTTCTCTTTTTTTCTGCCATTGCTCCAAAAGCTGAATGATTTTATCCTCCATCTGCTTGTTGGTATAGGACTTCGGGAAGTATTTTCGCAACGAATCCGTTTTGAAGGTTACTCTGTCCAGCTCTCCCTTCTTGATTTCATTCATAATCTCGCACATCGCATCCAGCGTACACTCGCCCTCCTGTGCGAGCTTTTTAATTCGCTGTGCTTGCGAAAGGGAAGGAGCTGCTTGAGCATAATCCATTGCAGAAAGAAAATCCTTCTGTTCTTCACTTGCCAGATAGGAAAGCTCCACCGCAGGATTGAATTTGATCTGACCCGTATCTACCATATCCAGCAGTTCCGGAATCAGTTCGGTCAGACGGATATAACGGTGTACCTGATTTCTGCTTTCTCCTGCCTCCTGACCGACTATATCCATTGCCTGCAACTTCATCCCAACTTGGGATGAAGTTAAATCGGTGCGTTGACCTTGATGTTTAATCGCATCCAGCTTCATCTTATAAGCAAATGCTCTTTCACTCGGCAGGATACTCTCCCTCTGCAAATTCGCATCAACCATCAAAATAATGGCTGCATCATCGTCCAGGTCACGAACAATCGCAGGCATGGTTTCCTTACCCGCAAGCTCCGATGCCCGGTGCCGCCTGTGACCAGAAACGATTTCATAACCACCGTCGGGGTCAGGACGGACAATCGCAGGAGTGAGAACTCCGAAATCTCGGACGCTCTCTGCCGTTTTCATCATTTCTTCATCATCAACCACACGGAAGGGGTGTCCCTCAAAGGGGTGTAGCTCAGAAAGCGGAATTTCCTGCACACGCTCCTGCTGGGCTTCAGCTCTGGATTGATCGGTGGAGAAAATATCATCGTACCCCTTCAAGCTGATGTTTGCGCCTTTTTTCTGCATTGTTTAACACCTCCTTCGTCAGAATTTTATAGGCTTCGGCAACTTTGCCTTTGGGATCATGCTTGAAGATACTGGTTCCCTCTGCGCTGATTTCCTCTGCACGGACAGAGCGGGGAATGTCGGTCTTGTAAACCTTCAGCTTTCCGCCGTAGCTCTCCCGAATCAGATTGCTGATGTCTTTGGAGTAGTTGGTGCGGCTGTCCACCATCGTCAGAAGAATCCCTTCAATCCTCAGTTTCGGGTTGATTTGCCTCTTGACCTTGTTGATGGTTCCAAGCAGCTGTTCCAGACCCTTTGCAGGAAGGTATGCTGCCTGAACCGGTATCAGCACATTGTCGGCAGCTGCCAACGCATTGACGGTCAGCATACCCAAAGACGGCATACAGTCAAGAAGAATGTAATCATAATTCTGTTTGACTGTATCCAGGTATTGCCGGAGAATGGTTTCCCGGCTCATGGCATTGACCAGTGCTACCTCCATACCTGAGAGTTCGATGTTGGACGGCACCAAATCAACGCCCTCCGGATGATGAAGAATCCCTTCATCGGGAGTAATAGGGTTTTCCATCATAATCTTTCCCATCAGATCGGAAAGTGTCGGAGACAGATCATCCGGGCAGGGATTGCCCAAACTGACCGTCAGGGAAGCCTGGGGATCGGTGTCTACCAGAAGCACCTTTTTTCCTTCAAGAGCCAAGCCAACGCCCAGATTCTCGGTGGTGGTGGTCTTTCCAGTGCCTCCTTTCTGATTGACCACCGCAATGATGGTTGCTTTTTTCGACATTTATCGTCACTCTCCTTCCTCTCGCTTCATTTTCAATTTCTTAAATCCTCCTTCCAAATATCCGTGTGACATATCGTGCCGAACAAGAGCATCGTAGTAGGTGTCTATTGTCGTCGGCGCATTGTATATCGTAGTCAGCATATACTGACGGATATTTCTAATCTTTGTGGTGTTCTCCTTGAAGCAGTCCATAACATATCGAATGTGTTCGGCATTCAGTTTCATAAACCGACTGCGGACAATTTCTGCCGGACGCTCCTCTGCACCAATGCGAATCAACGGTCGCTTCGTGCAAACTGTTTCAACGATCAACTCCAGAATGTTATCCAGCATTTCGGAATCGTAAGGGTAATCCTTCTTCAACAAATCCATACTAAGCTGATCCGAGAAATAATCAAAGTATTCTTGATACCGGTCATTCTCGTCCATCATTCCACCATTTCCGGAAGGAAAGATAGAATCAGTATCACTAAATTCAGTATTTTTAATATCAGTATTATTACATTGTGATTTCGGAAGTTCTTGAGTTGTGATTTCCATTGTTCCAGAATTGTGATTTTCACAATTCAAGAGTTGTGAATCCACAGCAGAGATAAAGTTCTTCACATAGATCAGGTTGGGCTTTCCCAAACCCTGGCGCTTACGTTCAATCAATCCTGCTTTCTTCTCAAGTTCACTGAGCAGCTTGATAGCCTTTTGTTCAGCACAGTTCAGAGCCATCTTCGCTTCGTCGATTGTAAAAATGATATACACTCTACCGTTTTTATCTATCCAACCATTCTTGGCAGACAGGCTCATGCGGTCAAGCAAAATGCCATACAGCATCTTGGCATCGGCAGAAATATTCCAGAACCTCTCGTTCGTGAACAACACCTTCGGAACTCGATAGAATGTGAATAGATCGGATTGCTGACCGTAAAAATAATCAAAACTCACACGGCTTCACCACCTTCTTTCTGCGGAAAACTTTCTGTTGTCAGCGGAATGCTGCGGAAAGTCGTATCCGTCTTTTCGTAAGGACATCGGGCAAAATAGTAGAAGCGGTATTCCTGTTCATACACATCCATATCAACGAAGCCCCACTTCACGCATAACCTTCTTCGTACACCAACCAATGCACGGGTGATCTCGCCCATAGGGACAGCCATCACATTCCGACTTGGGTTTCGGCGGCAAAGAGATTAAGTAGTAGCAATTATTTCTACCCAGACGGCAGCCCTTTCTGCCATTCGTCCAGAAGTAGCAGTAATGACAGTCGCTCGGCTTGTCTGCGGTATAAACAGGCTTGCTCAAATAAAACACCTCCAATCTCTTGTATTTGCCCATGGGTTTGGGCATAAAAAAAGAGCGCCTATCCATCCCCAATGCGGGGCAAATAGACGCTCTATGTACATAACGATATTTAATTTTATCTGCTATAACTGCATGGTATTCAAAACATCCGCCTTTTTTGATTAGCTGGATTTTTGGCACGATTTTGGGGCTGATTAGCAGGAAGGGCATTTTCATTAGCAAGAACAGCCCGTTTTCTGCTAAAAATTAGCTGGCGATTTTGTCTTATAACAACCGTTCGATTCTGGAGGGGTTGTCAAAAATCAAATTTTGGAGTAGAATTTTATCTCATACAGTGAAAGAGCTTTTTCGTAGCTTTTTATATAAGAAAAGCCGAAAACCCTTGAAAACAAAGGCTTTCGGCGTTGTTCACTGGCGTCCATAAGAGGATTTGAACCTCCGACCCCACGCTTAGGAGGCGTGTGCTCTATCCAGCTGAGCTATATGGACGTGTCTGATATATGATTATAGCCCGATCAAAGTCGAACTGCAATCCCTTATTTAGTTTTTTTTGAGGTGGCCGTTGTAACGCAACCTTAGGAGGCGTGTGCTCTATCCAGCTGAGCTACTGAGACATTTAAAAGTTTTATGCAATTTTCAAGGCTCGAAGGAATCGAACAATCTGCCGCTTAGGAGGCGGATGCTCTATCCAACTGAGCTACTGGCGCATATTTAATTTATGAGGCTACTACCCATCCATCGGGGAACACTTTTAGGTTCTCTTAGGAGGCGGATGCTCTATCCAACTGAGCTACTGGCGCATATTTAATTTATGAGGCTATTACCCATCTATCGGGGAACACTTTTAGGTTCTCTTAGGAGCGTGACCTCTATCCAACTGAGTTGCTGAAACGTGTTAAATTGGGGGTCATAAAGTGTACTGTGTTATTGTACCGCACGGCGGCGCATTTGTCAATCATATTGGATTTTCGCGCACTGAAATATACACAGAAAAAGCTTTGAAACCCCATGCAAATTTTCCGCAAAAGACAAGGCTCTGGGTGGCTTTTGCCTTGACGCTTTTCGCTTTTTCGTCTATACTGATATATGTATGAAAACTTATGGAAACCAAACACCGCGGGCATCGGGAAATGTGCCTGCACGGAAAAAACAAAGGATTAAGGAGCCCGATACATGGTTTTTGCCGATTTGTTCTTTATCTATGTCTTTTTGCCACTGTGCCTCATCTGTTACGGCCTCGCCAAAAAGCTCAGCACCAAAAACATCGTGCTGATTGTCTTTTCACTCATCTTTTACGCTTGGGGCGAGCCGCTTTGGATTTTGCTTTTGCTGTTCAGTTCATTCTTTAACTGGTTCATCGGCATATTGATCGGCAAATTTCGGGATACCCCGCGCGCAAAGTTAGCCGTTGGCGGCGGTATTTTAGTAGATATTCTGCTTTTGCTCATCTTTAAGTACAGCGCGTTCATTGTAGAAAACCTGAACGCTGTTTCGGGCGCGGCCATTCCCGTGCCGCAGATCACGTTGCCCATCGGTATCAGCTTCTACACGTTTCAGGCTATCTCCTACATTTTGGACTGCTACTGGGAAACGGTGGACGTGCAGCCGAAATACCACAAATTCCTTTTGTACCTGTCCCTCTTTCCGCAGCTCATCGCCGGCCCGATCGTGCGGTACAGCGTTGTGGAGCAGGAGATCGACAACCGCTCCGTCAACGCGACCGATCTATGCGAAGGTGCGCTGCGCGTGATCCTCGGCCTTGCGAAAAAGGTCATCATCGCGAACAATTTGTGGTCCATCGTCAACACGTTCTTCGGCAAGGACATCACGGGACTTTCCGTGCTCGGCACATGGTACACCATCATCGTGTATTCGCTGTATGTTTACTTTGACTT
The DNA here is from genome assembly GCF_032490475.1 of Neglectibacter sp. CSJ-5. Classification (NCBI taxonomy): domain Bacteria; kingdom Bacillati; phylum Bacillota; class Clostridia; order Eubacteriales; family Oscillospiraceae; genus Neglectibacter; species Neglectibacter sp. CSJ-5. The sequence goes on from NZ_JAVYJC010000004.1 coordinate 188,402, forward strand.
CAGCGGTTATTCCGATATTGCCATCGGCCTCGGCCGCATGTTTGGCTTCCACTTTGACGAAAACTTCCGTCATCCGTTTGCCTGCACCACCATTGCGGAGTTCTGGCAGCGCTGGCACATCTCCCTCGGCTCCTTCTTCCGTGACTACCTTTTGTACGTGCCGTTCTTCGGCAAGCCGCGCAAGTATTTCGGCCTGTTCCTTGTTTGGTTCTGCACCGGTCTTTGGCACGGTGCCGCATGGAACTTCATTTTATGGGGCCTTTACTACGGCTGCTTCATGCTGTTCGAGCAGAAAATGGGCAAAAAGCGCATGAAAAAATGGCCGATCGTGTGGAAGCATGTGTATACGAAGCTTGTCATCATCCTCGGCTTTGGCATCTTCTATTTTGAAGATCTCGGCCAGCTTGGTCAGTTTTTCCTCAATATCACGGGCATCAGCATGATTGCGAACGGCGCGCCGTTTACGGACCCCATGACGTTCTCCTCCCTGCGCAACAACATCTTTCTCATTTTGTTCGCGATTCTCGTCAGCCTGCCGGTATTGCCGAAGATCAAGAGTTATTTTCTCGAGAGCAAAAACGATACCGTTTATACCATCGGCCGCGTCGGCTCCGTTGCGGTCTGTATGGTGTTGCTCGCCGTCGTGAGTGTTCTGCTCGTTGATACCACGAACAACGTGTTCCTGTATTTCAGATTCTAAGGGGAGGTGCTCATTGACATGAACGATTTTAAAGACCTTGACCTTGATTATTTTGCTCCCCGCAAGCCCGCCGAACCGGAAGCGAAGCCGGAGGAAACCGAAGCCGTAGATGCGCCGACTGCGGATGAAAGCGCCGAACCCGCAGAGCGCCGCCGCAAGCCGAAACCGAGCCGCCGCGAGCTTTTGAACATGCGGCTTTCCGTTTTATCCGTCGGCGTTATGGTCATTCTTTTCGCCCTGATGACGCTGTATCTGCTCCTTTTCCCGCGCTCCACCGTCTCACAGATTGAAAACCGAAACCTTGCGGAATTCCCGAAATTCTCTTTTGCATCGTATTTTTCCGGCTCGTTTACGGCGGACGTCGCCACATGGTTTGACGATACCGTGCCGAACCACGACGGCTTTAAGAATATGAGCAACTCCATTAAGAATCTGTTTGGTATGAAGATGTTCGCTTCAACGGTCAGCACCGCAAAGCCCGAGACGGACAGCACAGATAACACCGATATTTCTGCCGCAAACGGTGACACCCAGACGACCACACCCGCAAACGGCACCGTGCCAAACAACACGAACCTGCTGCAATACGCCGCGGGGCGTGTGTTCCCGGCCGTGAGCGCTGCGGATGAAAAAATGGGCCGCGATTTCAGCACCGAGGATAACAGCACATTGGAATGGGTGAACAACCTGCTTGTTGTAAACTGGGATAATCACTGGCGCTGCATGGAGGCCTTCGGCGGCGGTGGCGGCACCGCTTATGCCAATGCACTCAACGACCTGCAAAGCAAGATCGGCAGCGGTGTGACCATTTGGTCTATGCCCGCGCCCACCGCTTCCGCCATCTACACCCCGAAAAATGGCATTGATTATGTTGGCGACCAGAAGGAATGCTTTGACGGCGTTGCCGAAAAGCTGAATGCCGGCATTCAGTCCGTAAACGTTGTGGACGTAATGAAAAAGCATGCGGAGGAAGATATTTACCTGCGCACCGACCACCACTGGCAGGCACGCGGTGCCTACTATGCCGCCCGCACGTTTGCCGAGGCCGCAGGCGTGCCGTTCGCAGACCTTTCCACCTACACGGAAGAATCCATTCCGGGCTATGTAGGCACTATGTACGGTTTCTCGCAGGATACGCGTATTTTGAACGACCCGGACGATTTCCACTACTTCGTGCCGGCCTCGAACTACGTGGCTTCCTACTACGATACTTCTTTTAACTACCAGTACGAAGACGACCTCTTTGCCGATGTGGACACCGCAAACGCGTACCTCAAGTTCCTCGGCGGCGACTCCTGCATCGTAAAAGTCGATACGCAGATGAAGAACGGCCGCAAGCTGCTCGTCATTAAGGACAGCTTCGGTAACGCGGAGATTCCGTTCTACACGAATTCCTTTGAGCAGATCTACGTTGCCGACGTGCGCTATTTGGAGTGCAACCTTGTCAGCTTCATCAAAGATATGGGCATTACGGATGTGCTCTTTACAATGTCCGCATACTCCGTTGTGGGCGATAACGCCGACAACATTCAGAACCTCATCGCGCAGAACGTCGGTGAGACCATCACCGATTCGCACATCGTCCCGTCTGTTACGCCGAAAACGGTTATGCCGACCGCGACAAGTGCACCAACGACGACTTCCGGCACGGATGCGGCAGCCAACACGGTCACCGGTTCTGCATCGGACAGCACAGACGATACCTCTTCCGCAAAAGAATAACAAAGGAGAGCCTATGAAAGAACTGGAATATCCCTTTGACGCCGCTTACATCATCAAAAAGCGCAAATCTTTAAAGAAAGCACTGCTCGCAGACGGCACCTCGCGCATCAGAAAGAAGATTGCCGTGTTCGGCGGCTCCACCACAAGCGACATTGTAAAAACGCTGGAGCTTTTCCTCTTAGACGCCGGTATTGAGCCGGAATTTTACGAATCCGAATACGCGCAGTATTTTCAGGACGCCATGTTCCCGGATGAAACGCTTTTAAGCTTCAAGCCGGACATTGTGTTCATCCACACCACGAATCGCAACGTGACGGACTGGCCCGAGATGACCGACACCACGGAGCAAATCGACGAAAAGCTGCACACGGAAATAAACCGTTTCACGGCGATGTGGAAAAGCATTGCGGAAAAGTTCCACTGCCCCATCATTCAAAATAACTTTGAAATGCCGCTTTACCGCCTGCTCGGCAGCCGCGACGCGTGGGACATCCACGGCCGCACGAATTTCCTCACGCGCTTAAACGAAGCTTTTTACGCCTACGCACGCGAAAATGAGAGCTTTTATATTCACGACCTCAACTTTGTTTCTGCCGACTACGGCCTGAAAGAATGGTCGAACCCGCTGTTCTGGAACATGTACAAATACGCCATGTGCTTTGAGGCGATCCCGTCCTTTGCGTTCAGCGTTTCGCACATTATCAAGTCGATTTTCGGCAAGAATAAAAAGGCGCTTGCCCTTGACCTCGATAACACCCTGTGGGGCGGCGTTGTGGGCGACGACGGCGTAGACGGCATCGAGATCGGCCAGGAGACCGGCGTTTCGCAATCCTACTACGAGTTTCAGACCTACGTAAAGCAGCTTAAAAGTCTCGGCATCGTGTTGACGGTCTGCTCTAAAAATGACCATGAAAACGCCATTGCGGGGTTAAACCACCCCGAAGGTGCACTGCGCCCGGACGATTTCGTCATCATTAAGGCAAACTGGGAAAACAAAGACCGCAACATTGCCGAGACCGCCGCAGAGCTGAACATTCTGCCGGATTCCATCGTTTTTGCGGACGATAACCCCGCCGAGCGCGAGATCGTGCGCACGCAGATCAAGGGCACGGCCGTGCCGGACATGGACGGTGTGGAAAACTACATCACGACGATTGACCGCAGCGGCTTCTTTGAAGTGACAACCTTCAGCGAAGATGACTTGAAGCGCAACGAAATGTACAAGAAAAACGCCCTGCGCGCCGCGGAAATGGCGTCGTTCGGCGATTATAACGACTATTTAAAGAGCCTTGAGATGCACGCCATCATCGATGATTTCATCCCGGTGTACCTTGCGCGCATTACACAGCTTACAAACAAGAGCAACCAGTTCAACGTGACCACCCGCCGCTATACGCCCGCCGAAATGGAAAGCGTATTTGAGGACGACGGCTATATCCGTCTGTACGGCAAGCTCATCGATAAATTCGGCGACAACGGCGTCGTTTCCGTTGTCATCGGCAGGAAAAACGGCACGGCACTCGACATTGACCTATGGCTGATGAGCTGCCGCGTGTTAAAGCGCGATATGGAATTTGCCATGTTGGACTGCCTTGTGGAGCGCTGCCGCGAAGTGGGCATAGAGACGATTAACGGCTACTACTACCCCACCGCAAAAAACAAGATGGTCAGCGACCTTTTCGGTCGCTTCGGCTTCACGAAAACTGAGGAGCACGAGGACGGCAGCACCGTGTGGCAGTTGCGCGTCGCGGACTACAAGCCGCAGAACCACGTGATCGAAGTGTTCGGCAACGACCACGCAGAAGCGTGATCCTCGCTAAATTAAGTATTAAATCAAATCACAGAAAGGAATTTTACCATGGACACAAGAGAAATTTTTGAAAGACTGGACCGCGTATTTCAGGATGTTTTTGATGATGACACCATTCACGTCACGCCGAAAACGACCGCAGACGACATTGAGGATTGGGACAGTCTGGAGCACATCACGCTGATCTCCGCTGTAGAGCGCGAGTTCCGCATGAAGTTCAAGATGGGCGAAATCTCCTCCATGAAGAACGTCGGCGAAATGGCTTCCATCATCGCAGCACGCGCAAAGGGCTGATCTTACCGCAAAAGAAAATGCCGCAGACAACCGGGTTTTCCCGTGCCTGCGGCATTTTTATATGTACGGTTATTTATAACGGTTCATGAAGTCGAGGTAATCGTCTTCCGGCGTGCGCTTCGGTTCTTCCTTACGCGGAGCGGTGTACGGGTCAGCCGTTTCCTGCTCGGCGGCACGGCGGCGCTGTTCCGCACGTCTGCGGCGCGCTTCGCGGCGCTTTTTGCGCACGCGCTGCCCGTGGATGTACACGATAAGCAGCAGCACCGCAAAGACAATGACAAGCACCAAAACAAATTTCAAAATGCCGAAAATCACCGAGCCGCCCTTAGTGCTGCCCGCTTCGGAAGATACACTGCTTCCGGCCGCGGAAGATTCCGTACTGCCGGCGGCGGACTCTGCGTTGCTTGCAGTGCCCACAGCCGCCGAGTCTGTGGGGTTGCCGGATTTATACGTTTCCGCTGCCGCTGCCACGGCGTTAAAGAGCTTTAAAACACCGGCATCATATGCGCCGGTCTGAAAATCCGCTTCCAGATTATCGTGCAGCAAAGCGCTCAGCTCCGTGCCGGAGAACGCGCCGTGCAGGCCGTCACCGGCCACCGCCATATAGTCGCCGTCCGAAACGGAAAGCCCTATGATAAGCCCGTTTTTGCTGTCGCCGCCAAGCTTCCACGTGTCCATGACCTTTTTAAGGTAGGCCACGCGGCCATCATAATCGGATTTTTCGCCGGGCAAAGTGTTCATGGTGAACACCGCAATCTGCACACCATACGTCGCATTGAGGCCGGCGTTTTTATCGTTGATTACCGTTTTCGTACTGGCGGAGATCACACTCGCTTCGTCATAGACATAAAGATCCGCGGGCTGCTCCGGCACTTCGGCGTCCGCTGCCGTCGCGCTTACGGTGCTGCCCGTGTCGCCTCCGTCTTCGGAAGACGAGGTGCTCGTGTCGCCATTTCCGGCTTCATCCGCAAACGCATACAGGTTGCCGGTGGAAAACACCATCAAAACCGCAAGGCATATCGCCGCAAAGCGTCCCATACCCGCTTTATATAGATTTTTCATCCAATCCCTGCCTTTCGGCAGCCCGGCTGTGCCCGGCCGCGTAAAATAATACCGCACAAAACCTGTTTCGTAGTTTTATGCGGTATCGGTTCTGTTGTACCTATTTTAAGAGAATTTTTCGCTGCTGTCAAGTAAAGCCGAGACTTTGCATCTTACGATCCTCTTAAGGTTATTTCAGCTCTACAATCGTCACGCCGCTTTCGCCCTCACCATATACGCCGAGGCGAAAGGATTTCACGGCCTTGTGGCGGCGCAAATGCTGCTGAATGCCGTTTCTCAGTATACCTGTACCTTTGCCGTGGATAATCGTCAGCATGTTGAGATTGTGCATCAAAGCGTGGTCGATAAACGCATCCACTTCCATGAGCGCTTCTTCCAAATTCATGCCGCGCACATCCACTTCATTGCGCGCCGGAGCGGAATCCACCTTCTTCGTCACGGTGCGGTGACCGCCTGCGGCTTTCTTCTTTTCCTTCGGCTTCTGGTCGGTCAGGCGCAGGTTTTTCAGCGGCACGCGCGTTTTGATGATGCCTACCTGCACCAAAATCTGGTCGCCGTTTTTCGGCACATCCAAAACGGTCGCAATCTTATCGATGTCGTAAATCAGTACCGTATCGCCGACCTGTAAGGGGCGCGGCAACACATAATCTTCGTCTATGCGGCGCTCGTGCACCGGGTCACTGGCCTTTTCCATATCGCGGATGCCTGCCTTCAGGCGCGCTTTCTGCTCTGCGGTCAATAATTTCTGCTTATTGCGGCGCAGGTCTTCGAGCTCGTCTAACAGGCTCTGGGCTTCGCGGCGCGTTTTCTGTACGAGCTCCGCCGCTTCCATTCTGGCGCGCTCAATCTCGTGCCTCGCGTCCTTTTCGGCGCGGTCGCGCAGCGCTTCAGCCTCTTTTTCCATATTCTGCGCTTTCAAACGCAGCTGCTCGGCACTCTCACGCTCATCTTCCATTTTGCGGCGGCTCTCCTCCAAACGGGAGACGACCTCCTCAAACATAGTGCTTTCATCGGAAACAAGCTCCTTTGCGTGCTCTACGATGTTCGCCGGCATACCGAGACGTGCGGAAATGGCAAATGCGTTGGAACGACCCGGTACGCCGATGAGCAGGCGATACGTCGGGCGCAGCGTCGCCACGTCAAATTCGCAGCAGGCGTTTTCAACGCCAACGGTCTGAATGGCATATGCCTTCAGCTCTGCGTAATGCGTTGTCGCCATCACGCGCGTGCCTTTGGTGCGCATGGCTTCGATGATGGAAATAGCAAGCGCGGCGCCCTCGACCGGGTCGGTGCCCGCACCGAGCTCATCGATTAGGATAAGACTCTTGTCGTCTGCAATGTTGAGAATGCGGATGATATTCGTCATGTGCGCCGAGAACGTGGAGAGAGACTGCTCAATGCTCTGCTCATCGCCGATGTCCGCCAAAACGTGGTCGAAAATCGAAACTTCGCTGCCATCCGCCGCGGGGATCATCAGGCCGCACATGGTCATCAGCGTCAAAAGGCCCGCCGTTTTCAGCGAGACAGTCTTGCCGCCGGTGTTCGGGCCGGTGACGATGAGCGCATCAAAATCACTGCCGAGGTACAGATCGGTCGGCACGACCTTATTTTTATCGATGAGCGGGTGGCGCGCCGATTTGATAGCGATGCGCCCCTCCTGATTGAGCTTCGGCACGGTCGCCTTCATTTTGTAGGCGAGCTGCCCTTTTGCGAAAATGAGATTCAGCTCCACCGCCGCGCGGTAGCTCTGGATGATGCCGTCCGCAAACTCGCCGATCTCACGGGAAAGCTCCGTCAAGATGCGGTCGATCTCGTCCTTTTCGTCCGAACGCAACACGCGGATTTCGTTGTTCGCCTCCACAACACCGATCGGCTCAATAAACACGGTGGCACCGCTGCCGGAGGAATCGTGAATGAGGCCCTTGACTTCATTGCGGAACTCCGCCTTAACCGGCACAACGTAGCGGCCGCCGCGTTGGGTAACAATGGCCTCCTGCAAATACTTTTGGTAGGTCTGCGAGCGGATCATTTTATCAAGCTGCTCGCGCACGCGCAGCGATGCCGCGCGGATCTTGCGGCGGATAGACGCCAAGGCGACGCTTGCGGTATCGGCAACTTCTTCCTCGCTGACGACGGTCATCGAGATGCGGTCTTCGATAAACTTGTTCGGCTGCAAGGTCTCGAAGCGGTAATCGATCGCCGTTTTGACGCTTTCGCTTTTTTTACGCCAATCCGAAACACTGCGGATGGCACGCAATGTCGCGGCAACAGACAATAATTCCGCCAGATTCAGCACGCCGCCCGCTTCTGCGCGACGCAGCGCATTCGTGACATTCGTCATGCCGTAAAACGACGGTGCGCCGTACTTTGCCATTAAAACAAACGCGTCGTCCGTTTCCTGCAAAAGGCGCTCCACGTGGCGGATGTCGGTATCCGGCTCAATTTTCTGCGCCAGCTCCGCCGCATCCGGGCAAGTGGTTTCATTTGCAAGCTGAAGCAGAATTTTATCCAGCTCCAGCGCTTTATGATCTTTCAGCATTTTGTTCCTGCTTTCTTTTCGTACCCGGTTTTGCCGAGTCAATCTCCTCTGTTAATCCAAAAACGCTTTATAAAACTCCAAGGTCTTCGGTACGGTATGTAATGTATGGACAACGTAGCTTTCCGTTGCGGCGTTCAGAATTTTCAGCGCATCCTCCGGAAGCGAGAAGTTATAGAGCTTCTCAAAATCCACATACGCAATGTGTCGCATGGCGGTCAGCACGCCCGGCGGCAACGCGACATACGGTTCATTCGCGCCGTGAAAGCACTTATCGCACAGAATAATGCCCCTTTGCGGCAGAAAATACATCGTCTCCGCCTCATACGCGGCGCAGTTTTCGCACGCGACTAAATTCGGCATATAGCCCGCCGACGAGAGCATACGCAGCTCTGTCACGGACTGCAACAGCCGTATCGGCCGCGTGCCCTTTGATAAAAAATGCAGGGAATTTAAGATGAGCCGCAGGTATTCCTCGGAATCCGTATCCTCCGGCACCATTAAGTACGCCAGCTCACAGAAATATTGCGCCAGCGAAAGTGCGGCGATGTCCCGCCGAAGCCCGAAAAAGACCTCGATCGGCTCGGCATCGTCAATCATGTATTTTTCCCGCCCCTTAAAAATAGAAAGACGGGAATAGCACAAAAGCTGCGTTGCGGCGCTTTTGCTGTCCTTTAAATTTTTGGCGCGGCGGGCAAACGCACGCACCACGCCCGCGTCACGCGTCAGCACCGTGACAAGGCGGTCGCTCTCGCCCACCGTCTGCTCCCGAATGATGAGTCCCTGGGTCTTTACCTGCATCAAAGTCTCCTGCCGTAAAATCCACGTCGGCAAGCTCCCGGCGTGTAAGCTGCACGTAGCGGATGTAATCCTCCGCCTTGCCGCTTTTATAAAAGCTGTTCCACGCGGCATGCGCCGCATTCTGCATCGGGGAATTTCGCATACAAACGCCTCCTAAACCGTATGGCTGTTTTTAGCTTCTGCGGTTTTTGCGGGTTTTATCCGTGGAAACGTCTGTCAATTTCTCAAAATGTGACCGTTTTCCCGAAAATCACGGTTTATTGGTACTGGTCAAAATCGTGCTCGTTAAAGCCGAGCTTTGTGAGGATCTGCGGGCGCTGGCGCCAGTCCTCCTTCACCTTTACCCAAAGGCGCAGGTTAATCTTGCAGCCGAAAAAGCGCTCCATGTCTTCTCTCGCCTTCGAGCCGATTTTTTTCAGCATTGCGCCGCCCTTGCCGATGACGATGCCCTTGTGCGTGGCGCGTTCGCAATAGATTGTCGCATCGATCTCCGTCAGGTTGCCGAGGTCGCGCATGCTTTCCGTCACGACTGCGACGCCGTGCGGGATTTCTTTATCCGTAAAGCGCAGAATTTTCTCGCGCACGATTTCGGACGCAATGACGCGCTCCGGCTGGTCTGTGAGCGTATCTTCCGAGAAGAAGTGTCCGCCCGGCTCTGCCAGTGCGATGAGCTCCTCACGCAGCGCGTCCATGCCGTTGCCGTCCTGCGCGGAGACCGGCACCACAGCTTCAAAGTCATAGAGCGCGGAGAGCTTCGCAATCTGCTCCATCAAAACGCTTTTGTCCTGCAAAAGGTCAATCTTATTGATGGCGAGCAGCGCCGGCACACCTAAATCTTTAAAGCGGTGCACAAGCTCTTCGTCTGCTTTGGAGATTTTCGTGTTTGCCTCCACTACGAGCAGGCAGGCGTCCACATCTGCGACGGACGAGGTAACGCTTTTCACCATGTAATCGCCGAGGGAGTTCTTCGGCTTGATGAGGCCCGGCGTATCGATGAACACCAGCTGCGTTTCGCCCTCTGTCCACACGCCCATAATGCGCGTGCGGGTGGTCTGCGGCTTATTGGAAACGATGGCAAGCTTCGTACCGAGCAGGCGGTTCAAAATAGAGGATTTGCCCACGTTCGGTCTGCCCACAATAGCGATAAACGCCGATTTTTCGTTCATGTAGTTTTCTGTATCCATAGTTTTCCCGGGGCACGCAGCCGCGGTTTCCTTTCTGATAATTTATATCACTTTTTATGAAGCTTTTCCCGCACGCCGCATGGCACTTTGAAAATGAAGAAAAAGGCCAAAATGAGCGACAGAATGAAAAGCACAAGGTAAAGCGGATTTGTGACAATTGTTATCAAAAGCGCTAAGATCGCTTCTGGACGCCACAAAACGGCTATACCGACAAAAGCGGCAAAAACGGCGCACACAAGCACCGCTCCCGCCGCGATATCTTTTGTTTTGCCGATGAGCGGATTATAGCTTTTCTGCGCGTAATCACACAGCATCTCAATGGCGGTGTTGAACGCTTCCGCCGCGATAACCATTGCGATGGTCAAAAGCAGAACGCCGTATTCGCTGCGCGTTACGCTCAGAAAGGGCGAAAAAAACAAAACGTATACCGCCGCTGTAAGGTGTATACGCATGTTTCGCTCCGTTTTCACGGTATGGAAAAATCCGCGCGCGGCATCGCGAAAGCTGTCCGCCTGCGTGCGGGTCTTACCGTTTGTTTTCCAATCCGGCACCATGTTAAACGGTGTAGCTGGAAGTGCCCGGCAGGCCGAGCTGCGACATAACGTATTCTTCTTTTTCACGCATGCGCACACGCTCCATGCCGCCGTTTTCGTGGTCATAGCCGAGCAGGTGCAGCATAGAATGCGCCGTCAGGTAGCCGATCTCGCGCTCTAAGCTGTGGCCGTAGCGCTTTGCCTGTGCCATTGCCATTTCCACAGAGAGCACAATGTCGCCGAGAATCTTCGCGCCGGTATCGTGGTTGATGTCATACACGCCGTTCTCACCCATGGGGAAAGAGAGCACGTCTGTTGCGGCATCTTTGTTGCGGTACTGCGCGTTTAGCTCGCGGATCTGCTCGTTGTCCACGAATGTCACGCTGATTTCAGCGGAATCCTCAAACTTCTCCATCCGCAGAACCGCGTGGCAACAGCGACGGATGAGCATGCGCACGCCGGTCGGCACTTTGACCGCTTTCTGGTTGTTTGTGATGATGACTCTGATTTTTTCCATATGCTAAAATCCTTTCGATAGGGGTTATTTTGCTGCGGACGCTTTTTCATACGCCCGAATGATATCCTGCACCAAGCGATGGCGCACAACGTCTTTTTCGGTAAAGCGGAAAACGGAAATGTCATCCACATTGCGCAGCACACGCATCGCGTCCTTCAGGCCCGAGCGTCTGCCGTCCGGCAGATCAATCTGCGTGATGTCGCCTGTGATGACCATTTTGGAGTTGAAGCCGAGACGCGTCAGGAACATTTTCATCTGCTCGCAGGTGGTGTTCTGCGCCTCATCCAGAATGATAAAGCTGTCGTCGAGCGTTCTGCCGCGCATGTACGCAAGCGGCGCCACCTCAATGCTGCCGCGCTCCACAAGGCGGGCGTACGATTCCGCGCCGAGCATGTCGAACAGCGCATCGTAAAGCGGGCGCAGGTAGGGATCTACCTTCTGTTGCAAATCACCGGGCAGAAAACCCAGCTTCTCGCCGGCTTCCACGGCGGGGCGCGTCAAGATGATGCGGTTCACCTGCTGCGCACGGAACGCCGTCACAGCCATGGCGACCGCAAGGTACGTTTTACCGGTGCCCGCAGGGCCGACGCCGATGGTGATGGTGTTATTGCGAATATTGTCGCAATAATTCTTCTGTCCCACCGTTTTGGGCTTTACGGGCTTGCCTTTCGCCGTGATGCAGATGCAGCCGTCCGTAAGCGGCACCATCTGTGCTTCGCTGTCCTCCATGACCATGTCGATGCAGTAGCCGACGTTCTGGTCGTTTAGGACTTCGCCCTTTTCGACGAGCCGCAAAAGGCTTTCTGCCGCACGCACCGCGCGCGAAACACCGGGTTCTTCGCCGATGACGTGGATCTGCGAATCGCGGCAGGAAAACGTTACACCGAATGCCTTTTCCAGTCGCTTTGCGTTCACGTCAAAGCTGCCGAAAAGCTCTGCCGCGTATTCTGCTTTGTCTACATGAATGCTTCTTTCCAAATCGTTCTCCTTTTGCCGCACGGCTTTGAAAAACCGTGCAGTCTAAAAAACCGAATTTCCTGTTTTATTATAGCATAAGTGTTCCCAATGTGGTTATGAAATTTTCAACGAAATTTAGCCGTTTCCCTGTACATTTCCGACAAATACCCCTATAATCTCCGGATTTTCAGGCTCTTCAGGCAGGGTGAGCGGCGCCTCCTGCGCAATGTTTTCAAGACATACGCACCGGGACGTGACGTAAACCGCGCCGTTTTTTGTCTGATATGTGATGTTTTCCGTAAGTACACGCCCGTCTTCTCCAAGCGCAAGCTTTTGCAGCTGATGCAGATTTTCAAGCGCGCGGCGCTGCGCTTCTTCCTCCGTGAACGTAACGGGCACGGTCTCCTCCCCATATACGCGCACCGTTTCCACCCACAGCGGCAACGTGTGCCCCTGCAAAACGAACGGCGTGCGGGTGTATGCCGTCTGGCCTTTCGGCGCGCCGGAAAGCGAGAGCGGCACGCGCACGCCCAAAATATACAGCGCGCGCTGTGTACCGAGGTCCGTTTCGCGCACCGTTTCGGTACTAAGCGAGCAGGATGCCGTGAATGTGCGCTGTGTCTCCGCCAGAATCTCCGCACGGGCGCGGGTGTAAAAGCAGCGCACGGGGTTGTATTCCGGGTCATACGGGTCGCCCACCTGTGTGATGCCGGAAACGAGCACCTGCCCCGCGGCGCAGGCAGAACCGACTTTCACGAGCACCGTGCCGTTTTGCGCCGTGATAGAATGGATGAGCCCCGCGCGTGACGCGACGATGTCCCCCGTGCCGTCGTGCTCCGCGCCCTCCGCCTTTGTGACGGACGTGCGCAGCTCAAGCTGTACGGTGCAACCCTCCGTGTTAAACGATGCCCACGAAAGCTCCGGCAACTCCTCCAAAAGCGCGATAGAGGCCAAAGCGGTATCGGTGCTTCGCGGCGCGCCGATATACACGCCAACGCGCTTTGCTGCCGCCAAAATTTCGCTTTCGGCATACGGAATATCTTCACCGGAGATCGTCATCTCCCAGTAAAAGCTGGAAAGGAACAGCATCAGCGCCACACCGATCGCCGTGCCAAGCAAAAGTCCCTGTCGGCGCAGCATGCGGCGGAACCGAAACGGGAAGCCGCTTTTCTCCGCAAGCCTCACCTGCGCGTGCGTGCGTTGTTTGATCTTATGCAGCTTTTTGTAGTCCTTCGCATACAAGGTGAAAAGCACGTCTTTCCCGTCCTTTTGAAGTCGAATGGGGCGCAGACCCGTTTTCACCGCAATGTTCATAAACCGTGCCGTATCGCCCGAAACACGCGCCGTTGCCGTGCCGAGGACCCAATGCGTGATTTTCTTCATGCGAACCTCACCGCCTCAATATGTCCCGTGATCACCGCGCCGTCCTCTTCAAGACACAAAAGCCGTAACCTTTTCCCCTCCACCCACACGGCGCGCCGCCCGCAGCGCAGGCCGATCTTTTCCGTTTCGTATTCGATTACGCCGTCACAACCCTCTAAAATAAGCTTCGCCGTGCCGAGAATCTCCGTGCGGATCGTGCCGTCCTGCATGGCATAGCGCAGCTTATCTGCAAGCTCACCCATGCGCCCACCCTCTTTCTTTTTTACTCCTATACGTATGTGCGGAAAAACACGCATATACTTTTTCAAAAGGAGGGTTCACCGTGTCGAAGCATACAGAACACATCGCTTTTTTCATTCGCCAAAAATTGCAGCTTCCGGCGCTTTATGTCCGCGCCGCCGCGCTTTTACTGCTCGCCTTGCTCCTGCTCAGGCACCGCACCGCTGCCGCCGCAGGCGTTGTCAGCGGCATCCACACATGCCTCGGCACGCTGATTCCTTCGCTGTTCCCGTTTATTTTACTCGCGTGCCTATGCACGAACAGCCGCGCGGCGCAGGTGCTGTTTCGCCCGCTTTCCCCCGTAATGCGTCATGTGTTCCGCCTACCCGCCTGCGCCGCTCCCGCCGTTTTGTTGGGGCTCACCGCAGGCTACCCTACCGGCGCGAAGATCACCGCAAATTTATACGTGGCCGGAAAGCTCACAAGGGGCCAGGCGGCGCGGCTGTTATGCTTCTGTACCGCGCCGGGCTATGCGTTTGCGGCAGCCTATACGGGCAGTTTATTATTAAGAAGCGACCGCATCGGGCTGAATTTATTTTTTGCCTGCACACTTGCGCCGTTACTTCTGGGACTCACCCTGTCACGCTTTGCCGAAAAACCCGAAAAAAGCCTAAAATCGCCAGAATCTGCTCCCGGCGGCATCGTCTCCGCTGTGCAGGACGGCATTAAGGCCACCGTTTCCCTTTGCGGGTTCGTCATTGTGTTTTCCATGCTTTTGGCCGTTTTGCACGATGCCGGCATTTTTCAGTATTTATGCGGGTTTCTCTCCCGCCTTGGGCTCACCGTTCCGCTTTCCGGCGCATTGCTGACGATGGGTCTGGAGATCACCGCCGGAGTTTCGCAGTGCGTATATTGGCACCTGCCGGTTTGCATTTTAGCCTTCGGATTCGGCTTTTCCGGCGTTTGCATCCACTTGCAGATCTTCTCCTTTTTCCACAAAGCGGGGCTGCCGCTGTCGAAAACGAGATATGTTCTCGCACGCTTTTTAAACGGTCTGCTTTCCGCTGCGTGTTATCTGCTGCTTTCCTATTTTCTCCCGGCAAACACCTCGGTTGCCGTGGAAACCTCGCCCCTCAACACCGCGCCCATGGCGGGCAGCGCGGCATCATCCTTGGCGCTCATCGCGCTGTCTGTGTTCTTTCTCCTCACGTGTATTCTCCGCAGCGGAAAAACACCGTCGAAAATTTGTGGTGGAAATTCCACCGGGAAAATGCTACAATGAGAACAACTCTAAGAGCAACCTGAAAATCGGAGGCGACGAAAGTGTTCGGACGCAAAAAGAAAAAACAAACACCCGCTCTGTTTGGCAGCCGCATTGAGCCGGACTGCGCTTACTGCGCGTTTCATGCGGACGGTGTACAGAAAAAATGTCTTGCGGGGCAGCTCGGCGGAGAGCACTGTGCAAAATTTCAATATGACCCGCTGCGCCGCGAGCCGAAAAGCGAACAAAAGCTCGGGCAATACAGCGCCGAGGAATTCAAACTATGAAAACTTATCTTAAAGCGTTTCGTTTAAAGCGCTTTTGGCTGCTGCTTTTGCTGCCTGCGGCGTTCCTTTTGGACTTCGCCGCACGGCAGAGCGCAGATTTTGCCGAGTGGTATGCCGTGACGATCTACCCCGTGTACGCGCAGTTCTTTTCCGCCATTACGGGAGTCTTCCCGTTTTCTGTCGGCGAATTTTGTCTGATCGCGCTTGTCCTTTTCATTTTAGCATATCTCATTCACGGCGTTTATAAACTCATTCGTCATAAAGAGGGCCGTTTTGCGTACTTTGTGCGGTTTTTGTCGGTTCCTGTTCTCATCGCCACGTGCATCGCGTTTTTGTGCGTAACGAACTACGGCACGAACCACCGCCGGTACAGCTTTGCCGCCGTCAGCGGACTTACCGTGCGGGAGTCCTCCGCCGAGGAGCTTTACGATGTGTGCGTGTATTTAATCAACGAAGCGAACACATTGCGCGAAAACCTGCCCGAAGACGAAAACGGCGTGTTTCAGCTTTCAAACAGCGTTTTTTCCGATGCAGACGAAGCAAAATCATCATTCAACAGCCTTCATGATACGTATTCCACGCTCTACACAAACGGCAAACCGAAGCCCGTGCTGTTCTCGGAAGTGATGTCATACCTTGACATCAGCGGCATTTACTGCCCGTTCACGTTTGAAGCGAACGTCAACGTCCACATGAACGACGTATTGATCCCCGTGACGATGTGCCACGAACTTTCGCACCTTTCCGGCTACATGCGCGAGGACGAAGCAAATTTCATCGCTTTTTTGGCGTGCCTGCAAAGTGACGACTCGGAATTCCGTTACAGCGGTGTGTATTTGGCGTCCGTCCACGCGATGAATGCTTTGCTCACCGTGGACAGCGACCTGTGGAACCGGGCGGACGCTTTAAAAAGCGACGCACTGCGCCGCGACATTCGGTCAAATAATGCGTACTGGAAGCAGTACGAAACGCCCGTTTCCGAGGTCTCCGACCGCGTGAACGACGCGTATTTAAAAGCCAACGGGCAGGAAAACGGCCTGCGCTCCTACGGCAGAATGGTCGATCTGCTTCTCGCCTACTACCGCGACAAACTGCAATAGACATAGTTTTTTGGGGGAGTTCTCTATGTGTGAAAAAATCATTGCAGCGTGTGGAAACAACTGCGCGGTATGTCCGCGCTACAACGTGCCGCCGTACACCAAAACCGCAGAAGAACTGCACCACACCGCCGAGCTGTGGTATAAAATCGGCTACCGCGACCACGTAGTGACAAACGAGGAGATTGCCTGTACCGGCTGCAAGGAAGAAAACTGGTGCCGTTATCGCCTTGTAAAATGCGTGAACGAAAAGCATATCGCACATTGCGGCCAGTGTGAAAACTACCCGTGCGACGTCATTAAAGCGTGCTTCACGGTGACAGGCTCGTTCATCCCCACCTGTAAAAAAGCCTGCACACCCGAGGATTTCGAGACATTGCGCAAGCATTTTTCGAGAAAGAAAAGAACCTGACGCAAAATTAAGACGACAAAAGGCCTTTGCACCGTCCAAAACGGAGATGCAAAGGCCTTTTTATGTACGATTATTTATTCGCGTTCATCTCGCGGACTTCTCTTAAAATGTCCTCAAGGTCATATTTTTCAGGTGCTTTCGGCGCGGCAGGCTTTGCCTGCACTGTTTGTGCAGCCGGCTTCGGGGGATTTGCCGGGCGCTGCTGCACGGACTTCGGCGCAGGTGCGGCGGGCTTTGCAGCTCTCGGCGCGGCGCTTTGCCGTGGCGCGCGATTCACTGAGGTCTGCACCGCAGCGCGGCGCACGTTCTGTGGCTGCATGGAAACCGGCGTTTCCGGCATGATGGGGCGTTCTGCGGTGTACTCCGCCGACACCGGCATCACCGGCAGCTCGCCGGTGTCTTTATCCGGGTCAAAGGACGTGGGCACGCGGGGCTCTGCCTCACGGCGCGCCTGCATCTGCTCGCGGCGCATGCGCTCTTCTTCGCGTCTTCTGCGGTTGCGTCGTTCCTCCTGTTCAATCTCATCCAGCACCTCGGCGCGGTCCGCTTCGCCGCTGTCGCGGTTACGACTTGCACGCTGCCACAAAATGATGCTGACAATTCCGCCGACACCGAGCACGATGCACACCGCACCCGCAATGAACAGCGTGCGGCCGACGCCGTTATCGGCCTTCAGCTCATTAAAGAACGATTCCGCTCCGCTGCTGTCTTCGCCTGCGGTGTCGGTCGTGCCTTCCGTGGTGTCCACCGTTTCGGTGCTGTCTGTGGTATCGGCCGTATCGGCTTCATCCGCAAAGGTAAGCGGCGCACACAGCGCAGCGCCAAGTAAAACCGCCGCTAAAACAGCAAATATACGTTTAGAAAAAGTATTTCTCATAATCCATTTCCTCTTTCGTGATAACTTTTATGTGTCACGATTTCGAATTCATTTTTATTTAGTTTAGCATATTTTGCATGGTGTTTCAACGGCAAAATAAACAAACCCGCCGCTTCTCTGCACGGTTCATGCAGTCGAAACGGCGGGTACTGTGTCTATTTATATTTTTTTAGAAATCAATCTTCTCTGCAATGTACGCTTCAAGCTCGTCAATCTTCACGCGCTCCTGCTCCATGCTGTCACGGTCGCGAACGGTAACGCAGCCGTCATTTTCACTGTCAAAGTCATACGTGATGCAGAACGGCGTGCCGATCTCATCCTGGCGGCGATAGCGCTTGCCGATGGAACCCGTATCGTCAAAGTCAACGGAAAACTTCTTTGCGAGCGCATCGTAAACCTCGCCGGCCTTTTCGCTCAGCTTCTTGGAGAGCGGCAGAATCGCTGCCTTAAACGGTGCCAGTGCCGGGTGCAGACGCAGTACAACGCGCACGTCCGGTTTTTCTTCGGTGCCGAGGTTTTCTTCGTCGTAAGCGTCGCACAGGAACGCCAGCGCTACGCGGTCCGCGCCGAGAGACGGCTCGACGACATACGGCACGTAGCGGGTGTTCGTCTCCGGGTCGAAATAGGAGAGGTCCTTGCCGGAATGCTCCTGATGGCGGGTGAGGTCATAGTCCGTGCGGTCTGCAATGCCCCAAAGCTCGCCCCAGCCGAACGGGAACAGATACTCAATATCCGTCGTCGCCTTGGAGTAGAAGGAGAGCTCCTTCTGGCTGTGGTCGCGCAGGCGGATGTTCGCTTCGTCCAGACCGAGGTTCAAAAGCCAGTTTTTGCAGAAATCCTTCCAGTAGTAGAACCAGTCGAGGTCCGTGCCCGGCTTGCAGAAGAATTCGCACTCCATCTGCTCAAACTCGCGAATGCGGAAAATGAAGTTGCCCGGGGTAATCTCATTTCTGAAGCTCTTGCCCACTTGGCAAACGCCGAACGGCACCTTCTTGCGCGTGGTGCGCTGAATGCTCGGGAAGTTGACAAAAATGCCCTGTGCAGTCTCCGGGCGGAGGTACAGCTGGCTCTTTGCGTCTTCCGTAACACCCTGGAACGTCTTGAACATCAGGTTGAACTGGCGGATATCCGTAAAGTTGTGGCCGCCGCACTCCGGGCAGGCAATGTTGTTGTCGGCGATGAACTGCTGCATCTGCTCGTTCGTCCAGCCGTCTGCGGATTCGCCGGTGAAGTCTTCAATGAGCTTATCGGCACGGTGACGGGTCTTGCAGTCCTTGCAGTCCATCAGCGGGTCGGAGAAGCCGCCCACGTGGCCGGTTGCCACCCAGACTTCCGGGTTCATGAGGATTGCGGAATCCAGCGCCACGTTGTAGCGGCTCTCCTGCACGAACTTGCGTTTCCACGCGTTTTTTACGTTGTCCTTGAAAAGGCAGCCCAGCGGGCCGTAGTCCCAAGAGTTGGACAGACCGCCGTAAATTTCGGAGCCGGGGTACACGTAACCTCTGTTTTTACAGAGCGCCACGATTTTTTCCATGGTCTTTTCTTCAGGCTTCAGAACTTTCTTCATTTGTTAAACTCCTTTCGCGCCGCTGGCTGCTGCACGGCTTCGTGCAGCTGGATGCTGCGCTTATGATTTATCAATCATACCACGTTTTTCAAAGATACACAACTACCGCGGCGGGATTTTATACGAAAAAGCGGCACTCCGCAGAGTACCGCCCGAAATTTCCGCTTGTTTGGATTTATTCGCCCTCGTCCGCGATGAGCTTTTTCATCTGCGGCAGACGGAACAGAATAACCGCCGCGATAACTGTGAAGATGAGCTCCGGCAGCATGTAAGTGCCGTTGTAGCAGAAGGAGTAAAGCCACGGGTGGCCCACCCAGGAAGCGCCGAACGCCACAAACTCATCAAAGTTTGCAAAGATAATGGCACCGGAAATGAAGTGGCACACAAAGCGCAGCGCAACAGCCAGCGCCGTGCCGCAGCAAATGCCTACATAACCCTTCTTGCGGAAAATGCCCGCAATGCCGATAACCGTGTATGCCACGATGTAATCGAGCAGAATCGTGCCGATGAGAGCAGAAGGCGTCATGCCCCAGCCGAGGATGCCGTCCATCGTGATGCCGAACGCAAGCTGAACGACGGATTCCACAAAGGAAGCCGCAAAGCCCCACTTAAGGCCGTACATGATGGAAATCATGGCGCAGGGCAGCATGGAAAGCAGCGTAATGGAACCGCCAAACGGCATCTGAAGCACCTTGATCATGCTGAGCACAGCGCCCAGTGCGACCATAACCGCGCAGGCCGCAAGCTTTTTTGTATTGTTGTTCTTCATAGTTCATTCCTCCGGTTTTCTACCGAGATTTAGGGGATAAAGCGGAGAAAACAAAAACCGCGCACCCATTCGGCACGCGGCATAAAAAGCACTTTAGAATAAGCGTATTTTCCTACGTCGGCATTATCCGAATCAGGTAACAGGTTTCGGCGTTCACGCCGCTCTCAGCCGACTTTATACGTCAGCACCCTTTTTTCACATTCAGTATAGCACGGAACTTTTCGCTTTTCAACCAAAATTTGTGTTTTCGGGCAGAAAACAAGGCTTTTCTTGATTTTGGAGAAACAAAATGATAGTATAAAAGAAACATAAGCCAACGGCAACGGTGGTTAAAAGTTTTGCTTAAGCTTTTTCAAGAAGCTTAAAGCGAACGTGTGCGTTCGCTTGGGTTCATTAGGGCAGCGCCCTAAGTCGTCGTCCGCAGACGACGAAACACCTTTTGCCTAACAAAAAGCAGGATGGGAACCACAACAGTCCGGTGGACTGTTGTGGTGTGGGAGACACAATTAGGGGGTCTCCCAATGAATTTGCAAGGCAAATTCATAAAATAAAACGCTAAAACCGATTTAAACTACGGAAGGACATATAAAAATGGAAAGCACACAGAACAAAACGCGCTGTCCGCACAGCAAAAAGTGCGGCGGCTGCCAACTGCAGAACCTCGATTATAAGGAACAGCTCGCGCACAAGGAGCGCACGTGCATCCGCCTGCTCGGCAAATTCTGCCGCGTAGAGCCCATCATCGGCATGGAGAACCCCTACCACTACCGCAACAAGGTACAGGCCGCATTCGGCACCACGCGTGCCGGACGTATCATCTCCGGCATTTACCAGAGCAGCACGCACAACATCGTCGCCGTGGACAGTTGCATGACGGAAGACGAAATTGCCGACCGCATCATCGTCGATATCCGCCGCCTGCTGCGCGATTTCAAAATGACAACGTATAACGAGGTCACCGGGCGCGGCTTTTTGCGCCATGTGCTCGTCAAGCGCGGCTTTCAGACCGGCGAAGTCATGGTTGTGCTCGTCACCGGTACGCCGATCTTCCCCGCGCGCAACAATTTCACCCGTGCGCTGTTAAAGCTTCACCCGGAGATTACCACAATCATTCAAAATGTCAACGACCGCTACACCTCCATGCTGCTCGGGCAGAACGAGAAAACACTCTACGGCCCCGGCTATATCACGGATATTCTCTGCGGGCTGCGCTTCCGCATTTCGGCAAAATCATTCTACCAGATTAACCCCGTGCAGACCGAGGTGCTGTACGGCAAAGCGATGGAATTTGCGGAGCTCACGGGCAAAGAAACTGTCATTGACGCGTACTGCGGCATCGGCACCATCGGCATGGTCGCCGCCAAAAAAGCCGGACAGGTCCTCGGCGTAGAAGTGAACCGCGACGCCGTGCGCGATGCCCGTGAAAACGCAAAATTAAACCGCGTGAAAAATATCCGCTTCGTCTGCGCCGATGCAGGCGACTTCATGGTAGATATGGCAAACGCCGGTGAACACTGCGACGTGCTTTTCATGGATCCGCCGCGCGCCGGCAGCGACACCGCGTTTCTCTCCTGCGCGCTCACACTTGCGCCGAGACGCATCGTATACGTCTCCTGTAACCCGGAAACGCTCGCGCGCGACCTTAATTTTCTCACAAAGCGCGGCTATCGCGCCGAAAAGATTCAGCCCGTAGACATGTTCCCCCACACTGACCATGTAGAATGCGTCGTACGGTTGGATAAGATGAATTAAAACAAAAGAAGGCTTTCCCATGATTCGCCCCGTTACCGAAAAGGATATTCCCGTCTGCGTCGAAGTGATCCGCGAAAGCTTTTTGACCGTTGCGGAGGAATTTCATTTTACAAAAGAAAGCGCACCGCGCTTTACAGCGTTTTCCGTCAACGAAGGCCGCCTTTCCTACCAATTTCACGTTGAGCACCGCCCTATGTACGCATATGCGGACGGTGATAAGATCGTCGGCTATTACTCTCTTTTTCCAGAGGAGAATAATACCTGTGAATTAAACAATCTTGCGGTTTTGCCTGCCTACCGACACAAAAGCATCGGCAAACAGCTTTTGGAGCACGCCGAAAAAACCGCTGCTGCGCTGCACTGCACGGTCATGCACATCGGCATCGTAGAAGAAAACCGGGTCTTGCGCCGCTGGTATGAGAAAAACGGCGCCGTGCATACCGGCACGAAGAAATTTGATTTTTTCCCGTTCACCTGCGGATATTTGCAAATTCCGCTCCCGAAAATTATGGAAGAAAGGTAAAAAAATATGGCTTCCAGTCTCATGCACTACGCGATCACAGACAAAATTTTGCAACTGTTTCCTATGCACGACGGTGCGCGGCTGCGCTTTGGCGCGGTACTGCCGGACGCTTCCGTAAACAAGCGGAAAACACATTTTCGCATTTACGATGAAAAGCTCGGCATTCGGCTTTATGATCTTGAATCGTACCGCGCGCAGTTCGGTGAACGTATGCAAAAAGACGACCTTTATCTCGGCTACTATCTGCACCTCATCGAGGATGCTTTGTACCGCAAAACACTGTACGACACCTTCGGCTGGAATCCCTACACGCCGGAAAGCACCGCGCGCATGCACCACGATTACACGCTTTTAAACCGTCATTTCATTCAAAAATATAATATTCGGGATGACCTTGCCGTCCCGGAAAATTTCACGCAGGAACCGATTTTCGCTTTTGAGCCGTTTGACGCCGAAGGTCTTCTGCGTTCGATTCATCAAAACTTTGTGCCCGTGTCGGCGGATGCCCCCTACTTTTTCACGGCCGCCATGGCGGACACGTACATTGAAGACGCCGTGCGGCTGTGCACCGCGGAGCTTGACCGCTTTCACAGCGGCAAAACGCTTCTTTCCGCCGAGGATTTCACCTGGGCGCCGCCGGAAAACAATAAGAATTTCTGAATAAAAGCAAAAACACCCTCCCGAAGTGATGGATATGTACCCTATAAAGGAAGCATATCCATGACCGACACGGGAGGGCTTCTTGATTTCTCTTGGAAAAGCGACTTCTCATGGCAGGTACGCTTTCCTATGCGCATTCGGAATTGACATTCCCGTTCCGCTTCGGTACAATAGAATCAACAAGAACCTCGGGGGACAAAACAGTATGAATTTTCTGGAAGAACGTATCGTAAAGGACGGCGTTGCAAAAGCCGGCAATATATTGAAAGTAGACAGCTTTTTAAACCACCAGATGGATGTGCGCCTGTTTCGCCAAATGGGCAAAGAGTTCAAGCGACGTTTTGCAGATAAGCCCATCAACAAAATTCTGACGATTGAAGCCTCCGGCATCGGCATTGCGTGTGTGGCGGCGGAATGCTTTGACGTGCCGGTCGTCTTCGCGAAAAAGAGCCAGAGTGTGAATATCGATGGCGACGTATACGTTTCCGAAGTGGAATCCTTCACACATAAGCGTGTGAATCGCGTGATCGTCTCGAAAAAATTTCTCGGCCCCGAGGATCACATTCTTATCATCGATGATTTTCTTGCAAACGGCTGTGCGCTGCAGGGGCTCATCTCTATTGTAGATCAGGCGGGCGGCACGGTGGAAGGCATCGGTATCGCGATTGAAAAGGGGTTCCAGCCCGGCGGCGCGAAAATTCGCGAGATGGGCTACCCGCTCGAATCGCTCGCCATTGTGGAAAGCATGGACGACGCAACCGGCACGGTCGTTTTCCGTCCACAGCCATAAAAGGAGTTTTGTATGAAACGGTTTTTATCCCGCGTTTTGCCCCTTTTGCTCAGCTTCGGTTTGATTTTTAACTGCACAGGATGCAGCACGGTTTTGGTCTTAGCCGGTAAAGCTCGTGAAAACAGCGAAGCTTCGTCCTCCGTGATTTCGGAAAGCTCCGCGTCCTCCGGCGTCATCTCCACCCCTGTGCCGACCGAAGACGGCGACCTGCGTGCGTTTTACACGGATGTTGCAAACGCTGAAAGTGTCACGGTAATGGTGTACATGATCGGCTCCGACTTAGAAAGCGAGGACGGCTCCGCGACCGACGACCTTTTGGAAATGGCAGATGCCGCGCTTTCCGAAAACATTCACCTTGTACTCCAGACCGGCGGCACCGAAACCTGGTGGAACGATGTCTGCACAGACGATGAAAGTGAGCGCTTTGTGATCGAAAACGGCGATATGACGCTGCTCCAAAGCCTTGGCAGCATGAATATGACGGACGCCGACACGCTCTCCGATTTCATTCGCTTCTCCGCCGAAAGCTACCCCGCAGATCGCTACGAGCTCATTTTGTGGGATCACGGCGGCGGCACCATGACAGGCTTCGGCTACGACGAGCTGTACGAAGATACCTCTTTGACACTCTCTTCTCTTTCTACAGCGCTGTATAACGGCGGCGTGCAGTTTGATTTCATCGGCTTTGACGCCTGCCTGATGGCGACGGCAGAGGTGGCCTACGCCTTGGATCCGTATGCGGATTACCTCATCGCCTCCGAAGAATCCGAACCCGGCGAGGGCTGGGCGTACAAAAACTGGCTTACGATGCTGGCGGAAGACCCCGCCGTACCCACGGCGGAGCTCGGCAAAAAGCTGGCGGACGATTTCCTTGAGGCCTATATTTTCGCCGACATGCCGACGCTTTCCGTTTTAGACCTGCGCTATGTGCCGGAATTATACGCCGCGTTGGAAAGCTACTGGGGAAGCGCCTACGCCGCACTGCAAAGCGGCAGCTACGGTGCGTTTTCGCAGGTGCGCAGCAACGTGCGGGAATTCGGCGACAACGAATACGACCAGGTCGATCTTTCCGACCTCGCCACGCTGACAAAGCAGAGCCTTTCCCTCGGCACCGAGGACGATGTGCAGGCCGCCGTTCAGAACATGGTGGTGTATAACGTCACCTATGAAAAGTCCGCCGCGGGCATTGCGGTCTACTTCCCATGCCTGTGGCCGGATTACTACGGCGACACGCGCTTTGAAATGACCTGCGTCGGCTTCCCGGAATCGTATTTTGAATTCTACGATAAATTCATGAACACGATGCTCTCCGGGCAGTCGCTTTCGCAGAGTGATATCGATTTTTACTCCTACTACGACTGGTTCGATTCCTCCGAGGTTGGCGGCGAAAACGTCACCACAATAAACGACAACGATTTTGAACTCATCGACAAGGGCGACTATTATGCACTCTCTCTTTCCGATGAAGCATGGAACCTCATCACGTACATTGATATGACCGTTTACCTCGACGACGGCGAGGGATATATTGACCTTGGCAATGACAACGTGTACGAGTTTGACGACGATGGTGACCTGAAAGTCGATTTTGACTATACATGGATCTCGATTGACGGCGTGATCGTGCCGTTCTACGCCGAAATCGAGGAACAGACGGACGACTACTGGTACACAACGGGTTATGTACCGGCCGAGCTGAACGGTAGCACCGATATTGAGATCGTTCTGCGCTGGGACAGCGACCATGACAGCGGCTTTGTTGCGGGCTACCGCTTAAAGACCGAAGAGCCTACGGTAGCGGCAAAGGGTCTGCACAGCTTTACGGAGACGGATCAGATTCAGTACACCTGTTCGTACTATGATTACGATTTCAACTACGACCGGGACTACACGCTCGGCGACCCGGTAACATACGCAAGTGAACCCGTCGTCACCTATGAGGAAATCGGCGAATACCGCACGGTGATCCAATACACCCTGCGCGACATCTACAACAACGAACACTTTACAGACCCGGTAGAGCTTTCCTGTGAATAAATAATTCTATAGAACATACCCTGCTGCGCTCCGTAGCAGGGTATGTTTCGATTTGACTTACACGATAATAGGCGGTATAATGAAAATTACTGACAAAAACGGAATTGTATGGAAAACTATGCCGTTTAAACTGTTCGGAAAGGACGAACGCCATGCGAAAGCTCCTCGTTTACATGAAAGACTACAAGAAAGAGTCGCTTTTAGCGCCTCTTTTCAAGCTGCTCGAAGCCACCTTTGAGTTGATTGTCCCGCTCATAATCGCGCAGATCATCGACGTGGGCATTCAGACCGGTGACACCGGCTTCATCATCTCCCGCTGTCTGCTTCTGGTCGGGTTCGGTGTGGTCGGCATGATCAGCGCCATCACGGCGCAGTATTTTGCCGCAAAGGCTGCCGTGGGCTTTGCCACCGGGCTGCGTCACAGCTTGTTCCAAAAAATCAACGAACTCTCCTTCTCTCTTTTGGACCGTGTGGGCACTTCCACGCTGCTGACACGCATCACAAATGACGTAAATCAGGTGCAGAACGGTGTGAACCTTGTACTGCGCCTGTTTATGCGCTCGCCGTTCATTGTGTTCGGCGCATGCGTTATGGCGTTCACCATTGATCCCGGCAGCGCGCTGCTGTTCCTCATTGTGGTCGCTCTGCTCTCCGTTGTGGTATTCGGCATCATGCTGCTGACCATCAAGCGCTACAAGGCTATTCAAAACCAGCTGGATTCCGTTTTGAACACCACGCGTGAAAATCTGAACGGCGCGCGTGTCATACGCGCGTTCTGCGGTGAAGACACCGAAACAGAAAAATTTATCGGCCAAAATTCGCTGCTCTCCAAGCTCCAGAAATCCACGGGCCGTATCTCCGCACTTTTGAACCCGGTTACGTTTATCCTGATTAACGTCGGCATCATTCTGCTCATCCATTACGGCGCTGTTCAGGTCAACACCGGCATTTTAACGCAGGGTCAGGTCGTGGCGCTGTATAACTACATGAGCCAGATTTTAGTTGAGCTCATCAAACTTGCAAACCTCATCATCACCGTAACAAAGTCCTTTGCAAGCGCCGCACGTATCCGCGACGTGCTCGAGCTCGACACAAACACCGTTTATTCCGACGACAAGAAAATCTACAATACCCACGCCGTCGAGTTCGACCGCGTTTCCATGCACTATAACGAAGGCGCGAAGGACGCGCTCGAAAACATCAGCTTCACCGCCGAGCCGGGCGAGATCATCGGCGTTATCGGCGGCACAGGCAGCGGAAAAACGACGCTTGTGGGGCTTATTCCCCGCTTCTATGATGCATCCTCCGGCACCATCCGCGTGGACGGCCGCAACGTGAATTCCTATTCGCTTGAAGAACTGCGCGAAAAGGTGCACGTCGTATTGCAGCGCGCGGTCTTGTTTCGCGGCACGCTGCGCGAAAACCTGCTTTGGGGCAATAAAAACGCCAACGACGAAGAGATGCAGGCAGCCGTAAAGGCTGCGCAGGCCGCAGACTTCGTACAGAGTAAGGGCGGGCTCGATATGAAGATTACCGCCGAAGGCCGCAACCTTTCGGGCGGACAGCGCCAGCGCCTTTCCATTGCCCGCGCACTTGTAGGTAACCCCGCGATCCTCATTCTGGACGACTCCGCTTCCGCGCTCGACTATGTGACCGAAAAGGCACTGCGCGGCGCGCTTTCCGCACTGCCGAATAAGCCGACTGTGTTCATCGTCTCGCAGCGCACATCTTCGCTGCGGCACGCGGATAAGATTCTCGTCTTAGACAACGGCGCGCTTGTCGGCTGCGGCACACACGATGTGCTTCTTGAGAACTGCTCCGTGTACCGCGAGATCTACGACTCTCAGTTTGGCGGAAAGGAGGCAGCTGCGAAATGAGCAAGATAAATAACAAAAACAGTACCATTAAACGTGTTCTTTTGCAAATCCGTCCGTATCTGCCGACCATCATTTTGCTGCTTGCACTTGCCGTAGTCAGCGTGCTGTGCTCGCTGTACATCCCGGTGCTCGTCGGCGACGCCATCGACGCCATCATCGGCAAGGAACAGGTCAACTTTGCCGTTATCCTGCCGAAGCTCTTCACCTGCGCGGTGCTCATCGGCTGCGCGGCGCTCGCCCAGTGGCTGATGAATGTCTGCGGCAACAAGGTCACGTACAACACCATCCGCGATATGCGCGAGGCAGCCTTTAAAAAAATTCACCGTCTGCCGTTTTCTTACCTCGACGCACACGAAACCGGCGACATCGTTTCCCGCATCATTGCCGATGTTGACCAGTTTGCAGACGGCCTTTTGATGGGCTTCTCACAGCTGTTTACCGGTGTTGTGACGATCATCGGCACCATCGGCTTCATGCTTTCCGTCAACGTTTGGACAACGCTTGTCGTGGTGCTTGTCACGCCGCTTTCCATTTTGGTGGCGCGCTTCATCGCAAAGAAAACGTTCGCCATGTTCCGCTTACAGTCCGAAACACGCGGCCGCCAGACGGCATTCATCAATGAGATGATTACGAACCAGAAGGTCGTGCGCGCATACGGACACGAAAACGAGAACATGGAGAAATTCGACACCATCAACGAAGAGCTGCGCCGCCACACATTAAAGGCGACATTCTTCTCCTCCATCACAAACCCCGCCACGCGCTTTGTAAACTCCGTTGTGTACGCGGCGGTCGCGCTCATCGGCGCTTTTCTGGCCGTGACCGGACAGGGCTTCACCATTGGTATGCTCTCCTGCTTTTTGAGCTACGCAAATCAATACACGAAGCCGTTTAACGAGATTTCCGGCGTTATCACCGAGCTTCAGAACGCACTCGCCTGCGCAGACCGCCTGCTTGAATTCCTCGACAGCGAAGAAATGTCTGCCGACCCCGAACTGCTGCCGGAGCACAGCGAGACCGCAAAGGGACAGGTCACGTTCGATAACGTTTGCTTCTCCTATACAAAAGACCGCCCGCTCATCCGCAATTTCAGCTTGGATGTACCGGCGGGCTGCCGCGTCGCCATTGTAGGCCCGACGGGCTGCGGCAAAACGACGATGATCAATCTTCTCATGCGCTTCTACGACCCGGACAGCGGCAGCATCAGCGTGGACGGCACGAATACGCAGACTATCCCGCGCCGCGCACTGCGCCGTAACTTCGGCATGGTCCTGCAGGAAACATGGCTGAAAACCGGTACTGTGCTCGATAACATCCGCATGGGCCGCCCGGACGCTTCCGAAGAAGACGTTATCGCCGCCGCAAAGGCCGCGCACGCACATAGTTTTATTGAGCAGCTGCCGAACGGCTACTATACGCAGATTGGCGAAGACGGCGGCAGCCTTTCCGCCGGACAGAAACAGCTTTTGTGCATCTCGCGCATCATGCTGACGCTGCCTCCTATGCTGATTCTGGACGAAGCGACGTCTTCCATTGATACACGTACCGAGCTGCGCATTCAGCGCGCGTTTGTAAAGCTGATGCGCGGACGCACCTCGTTCGTCGTCGCACACCGCTTATCGACCATCAAGGAATCTGATGTTATCCTCGTCATGCGCGACGGTAACATCGTAGAGCAGGGCGACCACAAATCTCTGCTTGCGAAAAACGGCTTCTACGCCGAGCTGTACCGCAGCCAGTTTACGGATGAGGAACAGCCGGTGGGTTAACGCACAAAATGCAGCTCTCTCGGATAGAGAAGGCTGCATTTTTCATTTTCCGCCATACCGCACAAAGCTGCGTTTTGCACTTTGTGCGGTATTTTTTGAATATCAATATAGTGGAAGTTTTAGTCAATGCGTTTGAGGAAATCAAACGGCAAAACGATTATGATAGAGATATAGGCGAATCTTGCCCGGACTGCGCATGCGCAAACTGCGTGCGGAACGCCTTCGGTGCACAGCCGTAGCGCTCCGTAAATAAGCGGTAAAACCGGCTTAAACTGTTAAAGCCGCATGCACCGCAGATTTCAATGACGGGCATGTCCCCCTGCAAAAGCAGCTGCGCCGCCAAAGACAATCGCTTGCCGTTGATGTACTCCGTCGGCGTCATGCCGATGTAGCGACGAAACGACCGCGTAAGGTGCTCCTGCGACATGTTTGCAAGCGCTAAAAGACACGGAAGACCTGTGGTGTAATTTTCGCGCCGCTCCATTTTTTCAAGCAGCTCCGAAAACCACGCAGGCAAAATCGCTTCCGGCGCGGGTGCTGTAAGAAACAGCTGCACCAAATACGGAAACAGGCTTAAAATGTAGCGGCACGCCGTTTCGTTATCGGCAAAGCGGTTCGTGTTCAAAAGCTTTTCCTGCACATCCGTTAAGGTGTGGCCGGAAAGCACACAATGCAACGGCAGCTCCGGCGTATCGAATATGGCGCGGTCAAGCTGCAAATAATCGCACAAGCGCTCAAACACTGTGCGTGGAATACCGATATCAAGCAGCTCGAAATCCGCGTTGTTGAAAAAATCATAGCGGTGCACGTCCCTCGGGCGCATTAAAACGAACGAGCCCTCGGAAAGCAGCTGCGAGCGTCCGTTCACAGCGTGGATGGCCCCGCCGTGCGAGACGAGAAACAGCTCGTAAAAATCATGCGTGTGAATTTTATACGTCGCCGGCACACCGCGCTGGTGCAGAACACGCGCACCCTCACCGGTGTGCAGATTTTCTTCGGAAAAATGCAGAAGTTCAACGTCGCTCATTTCGGCGCCCCCTTTCTTCTGCTATTATAACGCGTCAAAAAAACGGAATCAAGAAATTTCAATTATAACTTCGGGAGGATAACGGTATGTTCAAGACCGATGTTCAAAAACTGCGCAATGCGCTGGAATTCACGCGCATTTACAAAGAGAACGCAAACGACATTTACCTGCGTGAAGCCGCCTGCATGGATTTTCAGCTCCGTCATATCTTAGTGCCGATGGATGAAAACGACGGCATCGCGGGCCGCTATGAGCACGACTTTGTGGGCTTTTCCTCGCAGGTCGGCGGCATTTACACGTATTACTTTAACGAGCATGAATTTTTGAACGCATACATGGCCTGTAAGCAAAACGGCGAGATTACCGCTGCGGAGGACTACGCTTTGCAGGCTGTGCAGGCCTATTGGCACGAGGAAAACACCGCGCGCAAGGTTGAATTGGAATTTTCGAAGCGCTACGGCTATGTACCGCCGAAAGCTTTTCCCGGTGCGGGCGTGGGTAACTGCGACTGCCGCGTGGCAGGTACAAACCTCGATTTTGAAAAGCTCATCCGCCTCGGCTTTGACGGGCTCGATCAGGAGATCGACCGCGCGGCGGAAGTGAACGGCGCGTCTTCGTTCTACACGGCTTTAAAGCTGTGGATTGAAAGCCTGCGCGGCGCATGCGAGCGTTACCGCGAACAGGCATTGGAGCTTGCCGAAAAAGCAGAGACCGAGGAAGCCAAAACGCGCTTTACAAAGCTTGCCGAAGCACTTTTAAACATTCAGCACAGCACACCGAAGACATTCCTTGAAGGCGTGCAGCTGATGTGGATCTACGCTGTCAGCAGCGACATTATGAATTACAGCCGCATGGACGATTATCTTGGGCCGCTCTACGCCGCGGATATCGACGCGGGGTGCATCACGGAAGAAGAAGCCGTGCAGACCGTGCTGTATCTCTATAAGCACTTTAAAGAGATTAACAAGATCCATGACTGCCGCGTAATCATCGGCGGCGTGGGCAGAAAGCACCAGAAGGAAGCCGACCGCCTCGCCATCGTCATCATGGAAGCTTCCCGCCGCTTCCGCGAGACTGTGCCGCAGCTCACCCTGCGCTATTACAGCGACATGGACGAGACCGTTTTCCGCAAGGCGATGGAAGTGAATGCGGAGGGCACTACGTTCCCGATTATTTACTCCGATGAGACGAATGTACCGGCTGTGGAAAAAGTCTTTGGCGTTTCGCATGAGGAAGCCGAGCAATATGTGCCGTTCGGCTGCGGCGAATACGTCATGGTCGGTTACAGCGTAGGCACACCGAACAACGGCATCAACGCGCTGAAAGCGCTGGAAATTGCGTTGCACAACGGCCTTGATTTCTACCAGAACGTTCCCTGCGGCGAAAAGACCGGCGACCCGGCGCAGTTTGATACCTTTGAAAAGCTGTATGACGCCGTGCTTGCACAGCTCAAGCCGACCATTGACCGCTTTGCTGTACACAAATACCTCAACTATAAAATTGCGGGCGAAAACGCGCCATATCTGCACCTCAGCCTGCTTTTGAACGACTGCATCGCGCGCGGCAAGGCTACGTTTGAAGGCGGCGTGCGTTACCTGAATGCTTCCAGCGAAATGTTCGGCATCATCAGCTGTGCAGACAGCCTGACGGCCATTAAAACGCTCGTTTACGACGAGAAGAAGCTCACTTTGCCGGAGCTCATCGATGTGCTGGATCACGATTTTGAGGGGCACGACGATATTCGCCGCATGTGCCTTTCCGCACCGAAATACGGCAACGACGACGACACGGCTGACGACATCGCAACGCGCCTTTTCACCGATATTGCTGACCTTACCGTGGCGGCGGGCAAAGCTGCGGGGCTTGACCACTACAATATTGTCAGCGTCAACAACTCCATGAGTGCAGAATGGGGCAACTTCTGTGCGGCATCTGCTTGCGGCAGAAAGGCCGGCAGCCCCATGGCAAACGCCAACGGCGCTTCCATCGGCGCGGATAAGTGCGGCATTACGGCGCTGCTCAACTCCATGTCGAAGTTTGATAATACAAAGCACGTGGGTGTTATCAACAATGTGCGCTTTACAAAGGAGCTCTTCAAGGGCTCTATGGATAAAGTAGAAGCCGTTTTAAGGGCGTTTTACGACAACGACGGCGTGCAGACGAACCTGTGCGTCATCGGCAAGGATGATCTTGAAAACGCTATGGTGCACCCGGAAAACTACCAGAACCTCCTCGTGCGTATCGGCGGCTTCTCCGCGAGATTTGTCACACTGAATCCTGTTGTGCAGCGCGAGATTATTGAGCGTACGACCTACGGCGCGTAAGCGGAGGCCGATATGCGGGATCTTATTTTTGATATTCAACGTTTTTGCGTGTATGACGGGCCGGGCATTCGCACCACCGTGTTTTTCAAAGGGTGCAACATGCACTGTGCGTGGTGCCACAATCCGGAAAGCTTTTCAACCGATGCCGAGCTCTTGTTTCGCCACGAAAAATGCACGTCCTGCGGGGCATGCACTGCGGTATGTCCGAACGGAGCGCATGAAATAAAAGCAGACGGCACACATGTTTTTGACCGTGCAAAATGCGCGGCGTGCGGCAAATGTGCCGAAGTATGTCCGAACGATGTCCTGGAGCTTTCCGGGCGCGAAATGACGGTGGAAGCCGTGATGAAGCAGATCGACAAGGACGCAAAATATTACCGCTCGTCAAAAGGCGGCGTCACCTTTTCGGGCGGCGAGGCTTCTTTGCACTTTGAACTCCTGAAAAAGCTGCTTACAGCCTGCCGCGAAAAAGGGTACCACACCGCGCTGGAGACAAACGGTTTGATCTCTGCCGCACATTTAAAAGAACTGATACCACTCACCGATCTTTTTCTGTTCGATTTTAAGCACAGCGACCCCGATGCCCTCAAAAAATGGGCAGGCGCGCCGCTTGCGCCGATCCTCGAGTCCCTGGCAGCCCTTGAGGACGCGCATGCGCATGTGTGGTTGCGCTGCCCGGTCATTCCGGGCGTGAACGACACAGACGCGCACTTTGAGGCGATTTGTGCGCTCAAGCATCAATATACCTGTATTGAAAAGGCCGAGATCATGGCATACCATGACATCGGCAAAACGAAATGGGACGCGCTGGGGATACCGTATTCGCTCGCCGCGCTAAAGACCGTTTCGCCAGAACAGAAACATATCTGGGAGACTAAAATAGCCGATTAGCGGCACTTTTGGGGATAAGAGAGGGAACGCTTCGTTCCCTCTCTTTGCTTTATCTCCCACATTTTTTCTAAACATTTGACAGATTTCCCGGAATATTGTATGCTATGGAAAACACCGCAGATTTTCCCTGCGGGATCACAAACATTAGGAGGTCACTTATGTTTTGTATATACTGCGGCGCCACCTTGCCGGAGGGCGCGAAAAAATGCACGCTCTGCGGCAACCCCGTTGTGCGCCCGCCGGAAGCCACTGCACAACCCGTAAGCGAACCGGAGTCGGAATCTGCCCCCGCACCGGAAACGCCCACGGAGCCTGCCGTGGAAGACATCTCCCCAAATTTGACAGAGAGCCTCTCCGAAGCGGAACCGACACCCGAAGCTGAAGATACCCCTTCAAACAGTCCGGACGGCGAAGATATTTACAGCCATTCCCCGACGGACTTCACGGAGGATATTTCCTCCGGCGATGCGCTCGGCGACAAACCCGAAGGCACGGAGCACGAGGGCACATTCACCGTCTCCCCAACCCCGGAGGAAATTTCAGGGCCGGAGCCGCGCGTGCAACCCATAGAATATACGTATAACGACGGCTACGCCTACGAGGAATACGACGAAAAGCCGAAGAAAAAGCGTTCTTTTAAATGGCTTTTCATCGTGCTTCCCATTCTCATCGCCATCGGCGCTACAATCGGCGGCATTTTCTGGTGGTACAATGCACCCATGCAAAAGCTCACCCGCGCGCTTGACGCTTACGATTATTCCGCTGCGGCACAGGTACTTCCCACGCTTTCAAAGGACGAACTCGCTTCGGTCTCCGACCAAATGCAGGAATATGCCCAGACGGTCATCGACCGATACAATAAAAGCGAAGCGAACTACGACAGCTCCTATGAACTGCTCGACCGCCTGCAAAAGCTGTTCCCGAACATCGGTCTCGACGATCAGCTCGATGGCATTCAATCGCTGAAAGACTCCAAAGAGGCCTACAAAAACGGCAAAAGCCTGCAGGCACAGGGCGAAGACGGCCGCGCCATTACGGAATATCAGAAGGTCATTCACGCCGATGTAAACCACGACGACGCGCAGACACAAATTCAGAACATCCGCACCGCGTACAAAGAAAAAGTGTTAAGCGATGCGCAGAGCCGCGCGGACGAGAAAGATTTCCTCGGTGCCGAAGCCATTTTGATGAACAGCGCCGATATCCTCGGCGATGATAAAGACGTCCAGGCTAAGCTGGAAGAGATTAAGGACGCAGAGCTCAACAACTACGTGGAAACGCTGCTCGGCACCGCCAAAACGCTCGCGGATGACGGCGACCTGCCCGGCGCTGTTAACGTGCTGCAGGACGCCACACGCAGCGATAAGCGCATCGACGCGCAGATTGCCACCTACAAAAACCAGTATAAGCAAAAAATTCTCGATACTGCCGCAAAGCAGGCCGGTGAAAGCCGCTATTATGACGCGGTGGAAACGCTGCAAAACGCCGACGACATTCTCTCCGGCGACAGCGATATTGCGGCTAAGATTGAAGAATACAGGGCGCTTTACCCCGTTTCGCTGACAGATCTTTCTCCAAGCGGCGGCGAAGATTGCAGCCAGAACTGGACAGCCTATGACGCAAACGGCAATGCGTACAGCAACGGCCTTAACTTCTCGCTGTACCCTGTCATCGCAAAAACCGTCTACACCGAATACGCCCCGAACGGACAATATAAGCGCCTGACGGGCACATGGGTCGTGGAGGGCGATACCTCCGACGATTTTATCGGCACGGTTCGCATTTATGTGGACGACCATTTGCAGTATGAAGTTTCCTCGCTCACGGTGAACAGCCCCGCAAGCGCGCTGAGCCTGAGCATTTCCGGCGCTTCCACCGTTCGCATTGAAGTGGAGGGCGCGTTCGCCTCGCTGCGTGCCGTCGGTTATCTGTACCTTGCAGATGCGAAATTTGAAAACTAAACCGCTATAAAAAGAGATACCGC
This sequence comes from Neglectibacter sp. CSJ-5, assembly GCF_032490475.1. NCBI lineage: Bacteria > Bacillati > Bacillota > Clostridia > Eubacteriales > Oscillospiraceae > Neglectibacter > Neglectibacter sp. CSJ-5. Next base: position 224,024 of record NZ_JAVYJC010000004.1, read on the forward strand.
ACAGGGCAAACTCACCTTGTGCGGTATTCTTTTGCGCAAAGCCTGCCGTACGGTCTATGCACGTGCAGCTGATCCTTCCACAATACAGAAAAACTCTGTGGAAAACACAACGCGCATAAGAAACGGGATGTCCCTTTTTGGGGGACATCCCGTCTTACTTTGGCTTACGCCTTATGCTTTTGTTCCATCACGCGTTTGCTGCGTTCTCGTCTTCGTCGTTTTCGTCCTTCTTCTTTTTGCAGAGGACCATAACAACGACCTGTACCAGCGCGATTACAGCATGGAGGATTGTCCACTTGTCGACGAAGATCATCGGCAGGGTCATGTCTTCGGTGAAGATGAAGACGATGATGGCAATCAGAGCCGGGATGATGCTGATGAGTCTCCAAAGGCCCTTCTTGTTCTTTTCGTACTCCATAACCTCTTTGCCGTTCTCATCGAGAACCACGTTGCCGTCTTCGTCTTCCAACGCCTTCTTTTTCTTGCCGATATAGCCGATGAGAAGGAGAATGGAAAGGAGGGTCGTCACGATGGTGAGGATCAGGTTGATGAGTGCCCAAGCGCCCGTGCCGAGACCTGCGAGCGGCGTTGCGTTGTCTGCGATATCTTCACCGTTTGCAAGCGGTGTATCGTTATCGTTAATCGTTTCGCCTATTTCGCCGTCATTATTGCCATCGCCTTTTCCGCCGTTATCGCTCGGCGTTGCGGAAGGTGTGGCAGTCGGTGTCGGGGTGGGTGTTGCAACCGTAGCCGGAACGACCGGAGTTACCGGCGTCGGAGTAGGTGTTGCCGGGTTCGGGTTCGGATTTGGAGCCGGTGTAGGTGTAGGTTCTTCTGTCGGAGCCGGTGTAGGTGTAGGTTCTTCTGTCGGAGCCGGTGTAGGGGTAGGTTCTTCTGTCGGAGCCGGAGTAGGTGTAGGCTCTTCTGTCGGAGCCGGTGTAGGGGTAGGTTCTTCTGTCGGAGCCGGAGTAGGGGTAGGTTCTTCTGTCGGAGCCGGAGTAGGTGTAGGCTCTTCTGTCGGAGCCGGTGTGGGGGTCGGCTCTTCCGACGGAATCGGGGTCGGCGTGGGATTTGCTTCCCAAACAGCCTTCAGCACAACGTCCTTAGCCGGCATCGTGAACGCATCGTTCTCGATCGCAACCTCTTCGCTTCTCCAACCCGAGAACTTATAGCCCTCTCTGGTCGGAACCGTCTTTATAACTTCTACTGTTGCTTTGTACTCGTACGGGAACTCGTTAGTCGTTTCAGTCCACTCGCCGCCGTTGAGGTCGTACGTTACATTGTAGATATTCGCTTCCCACTGTGCCGTCAAAGTAACATCCTTTGCAGGCATCGTGAACTTGCCGTTTTCTACTTTTACTTCTGCGCTCGTCCAACCTGCGAAGGTGTAGCCTTCCTTTGTCGGGTCTGCTTTTACCTCAACTTCTTCGTTATACTTCTTCGTGTACGTGTAGGTCGTATCGTTCTCCCACTCGCCGCCGTCGAGGTCATACGTCAAAGTGTAGGTATTCGCTTCTTTCGTATACGTTGCCTTATACGTTGCATCGCCGGTAACCGTCTTCACTTCCGGCGTCCAGCCCTTGAACGTGTACGTGTACTGGGCATCCGCTGCCTTCGTCGGGTTTGTTCCGTAGTTCGGCATCGTGCCGTATTCTACGTTCTTATCCGTTCTGAGTACGCTGCCGTCGTCGTTCTTCCACGTTACCGTGTACTTGTTGACTGCCTTATCATACACTGCGGTGTAAACTGCATCGCCGGTAACTGTCTTAACTTCCGGTGTCCAACCCTTGAACGTGTAGGTGTACTGGGCATCCGCTGCCGTCGTCGGGTTTGTTCCGTAGTTCGGCATTTTGCCGTATTCTACGTTCTTATCCGTTCTGAGTACGCTGCCGTCATCGTTCTTCCACGTTACCGTGTATTTGTTCGTGGTCTTCTCATACACTGCGGTGTAAACTGCATTGCCGGTAACCGCCTTGACTTCCGGTGTCCAACCCTTGAACGTGTAGGTGTACTGGGCATCCGCTGCCTTCGTCGGGTTTGTTCCGTAGTTCGGCATTTTGCCGTATTCTACGTTCTTATCCGTTCTGAGTACGCTGCCGTCATCGTTCTTCCACGTTACCGTGTACTTGTTGACTGCCTTATCATACACTGCGGTGTAAACTGCATCGCCGGTAACCGTCTCGACTTCCGGCGTCCAACCCTTGAACGTGTACGTATACTGCGCATCTGCTGCCTTTGTCGGGTTTGATCCGTAGTTCGGCATCGTGCCGTATTCTACGTTCTTATCCGTTCTGAGTACGCTGCCGTCGTCGTTCTTCCACGTTACCGTGTATTTGTTCGTGGTCTTCTCATACACTGCGGTGTAAACTGCATCGCCGGTAACCGTCTCAACTTCCGGTGTCCAACCCTTGAACGTATAGGTGTACTGCGCATCTGCTGCCTTCGTCGGGTTTGATCCGTAGTTCGGCATTGTGCCGTATTCTACGTTCTTATCCGTTCTGAGTACGCTGCCGTCGTCATTCTTCCACGTTACCGTGTACTTGTTAATGTTCCACTGCGCCGTCAGAGTTACGTTCTTTGCAGGCATCGTGAACTTGCCGTTTACTACTTTTACTTCTGCGCTCGTCCAACCTGCGAAGGTATAACCTGTCTTTGTCGGATCTGCTTTTACCTCAACTTCTTCGTTGTACTTCTTCGTGTACGTGTAGGTCGTATCGTTCTCCCACTCGCCGCCGTCGAGGTCATACGTCAAAGTGTAGGTATTCGCTTCTTTCGTATACTTTGCCTTATACGTTGCATTGCCGGTAACCGTCTTGATTTCCGGTGTCCAACCTGCAAACGTATACGTATACTCTGCATCTGCTTCTCTCGTCGGGTCTGCCGGTGCTTCCAGTTCTGTGCCATACGGTACTTCTGTATCCGTTCTGACTTCGCTGTCGTCCCAGTTTACCCACGTTACCGTGTACGTCTTCACCTGCCAAACCGCATAGAGATTGTTATCGCCGGTAGCGTCGACAAAAACTTTGGTGTTCGGCTGATATTCAACATTACCATTCGGCGTGGTTGCCCAGCCGAGGAATTTGTAGCCTGTGGGAGCGGTGAAGCCAACATAGTCACGCGATCTTACGGTTGCGTTCGTGTTCTTCGGGTAACCGCTGTCTATAAAGGTCTGCGTGCTGCCCCCGAAATTATAATGATACGTAATCGTCTCGGTTTGGGGCTTATTGGTGTAGACTGCCGTCAACGTGGTGTTCTTTGTGACGGTAATCTTATCGCCCGGGTGGATGAGCGTGCCGTCTTCCGTTTTCCAAGCGAGGAAGTTTTCGGAAGCTTCCGGCGGAAGTACGCGGGCGGAGCTGCCGCTTACATACTTCTGGTTATCCGTTGCAACATTTACATTCGTACCCTCAACGTATGTGACCGTGAAGCCATCCTTTGCGGAGGGGAAGAACGGGGAAATCGTAACGGAGCCGTGAAGATTGGTATCTACATTGAACAGCGCGCCGTTGGAATCAATCCAAGCGGAGGGCTTTTCCGTGAGCTTTTCAAGCAGTGCCTTAAAATCTTCGGAATCCGAAAGCTTTGTGCCGTACGGAATTTCAATCGTTTCAAACTCTCCATCCGCAGAGGCCGTCAGGTAAACCGTAGCTTTAATAACCGGCGCCTGCCACTTTGCGTAGAGCGTAATGTTCTGTGCGGGCATCGTCTTGCCGGTGAAGTCATATGCCGTGCCTTCGCAAAGCTCGTTATCATACCAGCCTGCAAACGTAAAGTTTGCGGGTACACCGGCCGGTCTTGTCGGGGTGTATGTCACATCGGAAATATCCTGCTGATACTTGCGGCTAACCTCGCTATCCTTCGCACCGTTATTCATGAAAACGATATTGTAGGAATTACGATTATAATAGAACTTTGCGCCATTGTAGTCCCTGCCAATACGCGTGCTCTTACTTTCATTAAGAGTAAAGCCTGTAATCGAATATCGATCTTCTTTGGTAACCGAGTCACCTGTTCCGTAAACCGTATCTTGATGATCCAACTCGTATTTTCCGCCGGAAATGGTTTCGAGGTAATACGATGCAACCATCGTATGACTTGAATTTTGACCTCTCTGATAGAAAGTAGCACCATCAAGGGGCATAACATCTATACCTGCTTGCCAAGTGTTGCCATCGGTAGAAACATTCCATGCACTTTCCGGCTTATTCGGCCATTTGTCACGGATGTTAGCACCATATTTTGCATGAATGGTTAAACCTGTGATTTCAGTATAGCATTTTTCGCTATGCTGGTGTTCTTCTTTATTACACCACGGTCCACAAAAGAAGTGTGTATGTTCTTCTTTATTGCAAGTGAATTTCATGAACTTAACGTCATAAACGTTTCTCTTATAATAAACATTTACAATCGTGGAGCCGTCACCGGCAATGGTCTTCTGCGTAATCGCCTGTGCGGTAAAGCCGGAGTAAGATTTTGCTTGAGCGTTCGTTGTGCTGTTTGTGGCGCCGGTCTTTTCTTCAATATCCTCTGAGGAATATTCGTCATCATCCGCATTTTCCAGCCAATGGATAACGGTGTACTCCGTTTCGGAATTGGCTTTCCAGCGTGCGGTGACGGTAGCCGTTCCGGAAACCTTTGTAACCGAGTTGCCTTCTGCGTCATACCAACCGTCAAACGTGTAGCCGCTGCGGGTGGGTTTGACCGCGCTCAGGTCAAGCGTTTCCATCCGGAACTGCGGCGCCATGTAGTCGCCGCCGTCGGTATCAAATGTGACCCAGAAACCGGTTTTAACTACCGGGTAAACGTATGTAACGCCGGCTGCAAATGTGATGGTTTCGGGGGTATCGCTGCCCTGCGTGGTGCTCCAGCCGACAACGCCTTTATCTTTGCTCATGGTGAGCTCGACTTTTGCGGTCGCGGCGTTCAAAACGTCTTCACCGACCGTTTCACCGGCTGTGCCCGCGGCGGTGTGGTAAACCACGGTATCGCCGTCTTCATCCAAGAAGTACACGTAGCTGTACTCCTCAAACTTCGCCGTAACGGTCACTTCCGTGCCGCTGACATCCGCGACTGTGCCGAAGTTTAACGGAGTCTCACCGACATACCACCCAACAAAGCGTGCGTTTTCCTTTGTCGGTGCAGTCGGCTCGAGGAGCTCATCGCCTTTGGCGACGGTCTGCTGCCACTCGGTCAGCTCCGTACCGTCGTTATAAAAGCGATAGGTATCGACCTTGGGCTTCTCGTCGTCCGGACGCAGCATAGTCATTGCAATGCCCGTTTCCGCGCTCTGCTTTGCCGGTGCAGCTTCCTCTGTACCTGCGTCGGGGGTCGCCTGTGCTTCCACTTCAACGGGAGCCGGGGTCTCTACCGGGGCGGGAGTAGGTGTCTCCTCCGGAGCGGGAGTGGGTGTCTCCTCCGGAGCTGCGGTCTCCTCGGGCGCGGGCGTCTCGTCAACGACCGGCGTTCCCCCTGCATAACATCCCCCTGTTGCAGTGTAGGTGTTTGTTTCCTCATCACTCATTGCAAACGCGCCCGTAGGACATGCCGAAACCAGCATACATGCGCTCAGCAACACGGCGATGATCTTCTTTTTCATAGTGTTTTCCTCCAATCCTGTGATTTGTCCGTTTTATAACAAATATGGATTCCTAAATTGATGTGTGTTACTGTGCCAAAACCGTTTCCATTTGGATGAGCAGCTCCAGCACACTGCGAAACGCGGCCTCTTTGCCGCCTTTTGTCCACCGCAGTCTTCCCTGCCAGCTGTAATTCTGGCGGAACAGGATGTCCAGTTCAAACGTGGGTGTTTCCGTACATTTTATGGGAGAAGCTTTCGGCGCGCCGCCTGTATCCAGCTGCTCTTCCAAAAGCAGGATCAGACGTGAAAGACTTCGGAATAGGGTTTCCTCCGGGAGCGTCCCGCCGGAGACCCTGCCGCGGATGACACCGTCCTCCGCTTCATCCACAAAGATACGGAAGGTCTCTGTGCCGATCGGTAGCATACGATTTTCTTTCACCTAACCCCTCCCTTTTGTCTTTTGTGATTCTATTTTACACAAAGGTGCTATGAGAACGCTATGATTAAGAAGTTTTTTCCATAGAAAAACGACCCATTTTCTCATAAAAAAAGAAAATAGGTCGTAGTTTTTTTTGGTAATCATGTTGTGTCAACCGATTTATTCTTTCCGGTGACGGTTTTAACCCTTTCGGTGCTCCGTTTTCTCCGTTGCTTTTTCCTCTGCGTTCATGTGCAGGTGGCGCAGGTCGAGCGATTTAAAGGTGTAGGCCGCACTGCTTTTCGGGTATTCCTTTTGGAACCGATTGAACACACGGCGGGAAACGAGCCCGCCGTTTTCGCCGGTCGCACCCGGCAGCAGCACCCAAAACTGGTTTGCGCCCACCTTTGTGAACGGGTCGCCCGCGCGCAGTGCATTTAAAAGCGTCGCTTCCATCTGCTTCATATATACGGCGCGCTTTTCCGGGTCTACCGAGCGGTTTGCAAGCCGCACAATCATCAGCGCCGCAGGGGTGTCGTTTCGGCGCATCTCGCGCACATGCAGGTTCACAATCTCGCGGAAAACGTTGTTATCGCAGCAAAACGCACCGGTTTCCTGTTCTTTTTCAAGCAGGAACGTTTGAATATCGTCTTCACTCGTCTCGCTGCCGTAAAGCTCCTGCACCGCAAGCGCCTTCTGCGCCTCCAGCTCCGCCGAAGGCGAAACACCGTAGACCTCCCGGTACAGCGAAGCGATGTAATCATAGTGTTCCAGCGCTTTTTTCGGGTTTTTGTTTTTTATGAGCGCCTGCATCAAAAACACGCTGAATTCCTCTGCGGCGGGATCTAAACGAATAACGCCCGTGCAGAGCTTTTCCGCATCCGTAATGCGTCCGAGCTTCAAAAGGCGATCCACCGCCGCGCGACATAGGCGCGTATAAAGCGAGCGGTAATACGTGTTGAGGTTGATGCACCAGAACTCCGCTGCGCTTTCCGTAAGAAAATCGCCGGTGTAAAGTGCCACGGCTTTCTGCGCCAGGGCAACCGATTTTTCCATATCTTCTTCGGCAAGCGCTGCCTTTGCAAGTGTTTCAAATTGCTCCACGTCAAGCTGCGTCTCGCGGTCCGGCGCCCAGCGATAATAGCCCTTTTCGTTATGGATTATAACCTTTGCGTGCGTAAAGCCGAGCTCTGCCAGCGCAGCCCTTGCGCGGCTGACATTATTTTGCAGCGTACTTAACGGATTATCGTTTTCGGCTTCCGGCCACAGCAGGTCGATAAGCTCCTGCGCGGAAACGCCGCGGTCTCTGTGCAGAATAAGGTACGCCGTAAGCGTCCACAGTCTTCTGGAACGTCCCGTCAGGCTCACAACGTGCGGAACCTCCATACCTTCCTGCTTTAATGTAAACTTGCCGAACATGGTCACATCGATCTTCGGCACAACCTGTATCGTTTCACCGTTCTGTGCTTCACACGGCAGCCCGGTGGTTTCAATTTCTTTCGCTGTTCGACTCATGAACGGTTCATCTCCCTCTTTCAGAAATAACGGTTCAAAATATCACCCCGGCTATTGCGAAAAAATAATATTCCGAACTTGTTCTTTTCATAAAGTATAGCACGCTTCACGGTATTTGTAATCCACCGAAAGGTGGAAAACACGATTTTTCTCATAAGAATTTGCTTTTTTGTCGGAGAAAATACCTTTTTTGGCGAAAGGTCACGCTAAAAACTATGACTTAAAGCAATTGCAGACGTTTTTGCATGGTCTCATAGTTTGTGCAGTAATACAGCGCCGTCTCCTCTGTGATGCGCTTTTGCCGTACAAGGTCCGTAAGCGCCATGTCCATGGTGCGCATGCCCTGCGCCGCGCCGGAAGCGATGGCGGCATCGAGCTGATGCGTTTTGCTTTCGCGGATCATATTGCGTATCGCGAGTGTGGAATACATGATTTCAAACACCGGGATGGGTGTGCCGTCTACGCCGGGCACGAGCTGCTGACTGATGACCGCCTGCAAAACCATGGAAAGCTGTAAGCGGATCTGCGCCTGCTGGTTCGGCGGAAATGCGTCGATGATGCGGTCAATCGTATTCGCCGCGCCGGTAGTGTGCAGGCTCGAAAGCAATAGCTGCCCCGTTTCGGCGGCGGTCATCGCGACCTCCATTGTCTCTTTATCGCGCATTTCGCCGAGCAAAATCACGTCCGGGCTTTCGCGCAGTGCACTGCGCAAAGCGGCGACGTAGCTCGGGCAATCGCAGCCGATCTCACGTTGGCTCACAATGCACTTATCGTGGCGATGGATGTACTCTACCGGATCCTCGAGCGTCAGAATATGTCCCGTGCGCGTACGGTTGATCTCGTTGATGATACACGCGAGCGTTGTGGACTTACCGCTGCCCGCTGATCCCGTAACGAGCACGATGCCTTTTTTCATCTGTGCCGCGCGCATGACCTCCGGCGGGATATGCGCTTCTTCGGCCGTAGGCAGACCGAAGCGGATGACGCGCACCACGGCGGCAATGCTGCCGCGCTGGCGGAACAGATTCACACGGAAGCGTCCCGTACCGCTGAGCGAGAACGAAAAATCGTCATCGGTCGCACTGCCGTTTAAGCAGTGCGGCTCACGTGCGGCAAGACGATAGATTTCCGCTGCGAACGCTTCGGTTTTTTCGGGCGTGAAGGCGCCGTCCGCCGTTTCACGCTGCTGTTCGCCGCGCACCTTATACGTCAGCGGCAGGCCCGCCACCACGAAAATATCGGAAGCGCCGCGCTCCACGGCACTTTTCAAAATTTCAGTCATATTCATTGTACTCCGCCTTTCTTACCCGAGGTTCAGGGAGTCATCCGGCTGCCAGCGCGCTGTGCAGCGCCATTTTGCAATCTCATAGCTGCCGTTTATCTTATTTAAGCAGATCTCAAGCTGCATGTTGCCGCGCGTGATTTCCGTTTTGAGCGTGGTTTCGGTCTCTTCGGTGTTTTCCGGCAGATCTCCCGCGCCCTTTAAATACGCATCTGCTTCGGAAAGCCAGTCTTGCCCGGCGTTTTCGCAGGCATACAGCACTTCCACGTGCTCGCCGTAGCGCTCTGCGGCACGGCGATCGGATACGGCAGAGGACACCGTAAGCACGCCGAAAATGGCGACGCACAGCACAACGGCCGCGAACAGCACCGCGATGCTGCCGATGCGGAATCGATTTCGGCTCATGGCGTTCCCTCCTTCGGCTGGTAGCACCGTACATTCAGCGCATAAATTTCTTTATCCTGCTCCGCCGTGTACGCCATGATTTTCCCGGCATACAACGCTCCCGTTTCGGTCTCGGCGGCGGTCACTTCGGTTTTTATATAATAGTAAGCGTCCGCTTCCGCACAGCTTGCCATATCTTTTGTGAAATATGCTTTTTCGCCGTTTTCGGGGATCTCTCCCGCGCGAAACGCCTCTGCGGCGCTGCGGCACAGCGCAATGCCTGCGCTTTCCCTCGCCGCTTCATCGCTGATGACGGCCGCGCGCAGGAACACGCACGCAATGACACCGCAGCACGCGACAAATGCCAGAACAAACACAAGCAGCGGGGTCATGAAGCCCATGCGGTGGCGCGTTTCACTGCGCTTTTCCTCGTAATCTATCATGCCGCGCCACCTCCGTCACAATACGCGCCGGCGGTCATGCCGTCCGCAGTGATCGTTAAAAGCCCGTTTTCCGAAAGCTCGGCTTTAAACGTTTTAAGGTCGCACAGCTTTTCGGCGTTATTGGGGTCGATCTCCGCCGTGACCCGTGAAAACTCCGTGCGCAGCGCGTTTTCATATAAATAGATGCGCGTTTCGAAGTCGCTTTCCGGCTCGCGCAGGCACACCGCCGGGCCCTCCGGGCCGTCAATCAAGCGGATGTTCCCTTTGCCGCCGCACGCTGCCGTTTGGCTTTGAATATACGAAAGCGCGCTGCGCTGCTTTGCGTGTGCGTCGCGGGCATCCATCGTATCGGAATACAGCCGCGCGCCCGCAAGCGTCAACACCAAAAGCGATGCGATGAGCAATGCATACAGCAGAAGCAGCATCAGAGAAGTGCTATTTCTCTTTTTCGGTTCCGTCATGCGCCCTCCTTATTCCTCGCCGCGCACCAGCACCTGAACGGTCGGCAGCTGGTTATCGGCGAAAACCTCGTATGTCACGATGTATTCTTTCTTATTGACCGTAAGCCCGTAGTGCTTTTCCAAATATTCAAGGCTTTCCGGGTATGCGCCCTCTAAGGTGTAGCACTCCACGGCGCTGCGCAAAACGGCTTCACGCACGGCGGCACGGCCTGTTTCGCGGATATCCTCCTGAAAAACCGGCACGCACACCGCGGTAAAAATTACCGCAAGCACCAGAATAAGCCCGACCGCGAAAAGCCGGAAGCTTACTTTTCGATTCAAAATACCCATAACTTTTCCCTCAGATTGCGCTCAAAATGCCGAGCAAGGGCAGCATGACGCTTAAAAGCGTCAAACCGACAGACGCGGTGAGAAATCCGATCAAAATCGGCTCCGTGCGGTCGATGACGCTGCACAGCCCGTTTTCCGCCTCCTGCGCCGTGCGGCGCGCGAGGTTTTCCGTCACCTGCACGAGCTCGCCGCTCTGCGCACCGCCAAGCAGCATTTTGCCGTACATGGCGGGCAATATCTTTTGGTGCGCAAACGCCGTCGCAATACCGATGCCCATCTGTGTTTCTTCACGGCATTTTTCAAGCGCTTCGTGCAGCTTTTTGTGGCGCGTCTGCTCGATGCACAGCGCAAGCGCACTGTCTTCATCCGTACCGCTCGCAAGCAAGGCGGAGAGCGTGTCCATCACCTCGGAGACCGCCAAAAGCCACGCAGCTTTGCGCGTGAAGCGGCTCGTTTCCATTGCATTTCTGAGCTTTTCCCGACCTTTATCGGAGCGTATACCAAACGCCAAAACGAGCAAAACGATGCCCAAAAGCCCCGCAAACACCAGGCTGATGCGCCCGATGAGCGTCGCCGCGAGCACATAGGCATAGGAAGATGAAAGCAGGCTGCCCGTTAAATTGTCGTACACGCACTCAAACATGGGCAGCACGGCAAAAACGAGCACCGCCAGCACGCCGCACATCATCAGCATCAAAACGGCCGGGTATGTAAGGGTGCTGCGCAAACGGTCGTATAGCGCGCTTTGGCGGTCATAGTGGTCTGCAAGGCGGTCAAGCGCTTCGTCCAATCGGCCGGAAAGCTCTGCCGTGCTAAAAACGCTCAAGGCGTATTCCGGGAAAACGCCGGTCTTTTCCGCCGCTGCCGAAAACGTCTCGCCCGCCGCAACCGAAAGGCTGATCTCGGTAGAAGCCTGCCGCAAGGCGGTGTCCATGCCGTCTTCCTCAAACAGGGAAGAAACCTCCGAAAGCGACGCGCCGGAGCGCAGCAGCATTGCAAGGCTGCTGCAAAATACGCTGAGCTGTTCCTGAGTCAAAAATTTTTCTGCCATGTTCCTCGTCCTTTCGCTTTTCCTTTAATAAGTGAACCGCGTTGTGTATTCCGAATCGTTTTGAATCTCCCCGGCGGGCATGCCGCCTGCGGCAAAGGTGATGTCCACCCGCTGCCACTCATCCGCTTTTGCGCGGATCTCCACGGTGATCCACCCCTCGCTCTCCACATAAAAGCTGTTCCACGCGTGGTAGGTCTCCTCACCCACATAACCCGTGATGAGCTTGCACGGAATGCCCTCGCTGCGCAGCATGGCGGCGGCAAGGCTTGCATAATCAAAGCATATACCCTTGCCGGTCTTTAAGGTCTCATCCGGGGAGGGCAGGTAGCCGTTCTGCACGGTCGCCGCTTTTTCCGTATCGTATTGGATATTCTTCACCATGTAGTCATACACGGCGGCAGCAATGTCCGCATCGGTGGTGCAGCTTGCGGCCAGCTCTTTCACCTTTTTGATGCAATCGGAGCTTTTGTTGTAATTCACCATCTGGTTCGGGCGCAGGTACGGCTGAAATTCATCTTTCAGCGTCACGTCGCGGTCTTCGCTCCCGATACACGCGTATTTGCTGTCGCCCACCTGCTCCATCAGGCGGAACGTGTATGTGCCGTCTCCCATATTGAGCGGGAAAAATGTCGCAGTGCCGTCGTTCGGCAAGTCATAGTTATATTTATCCTCGCCGCAGACAATCTGTATTTTTAATCGCGTATCGCTCTGCGCTTTTACGCCGATGATGCCGCCTTCAAGCTGGGAAAGGTCAATCTCTCCGCTGCCGAACGCGGTCGCTTCCTCTTCGTTGAAGACGGAATCCCGAAAAGCGGGGACCTCGTAGGGCGCGGCGTTGCTGTCCGTGACATCGCCCGCCGCCGGCTTGGCGTCGTTTGATGCCGTGCCCCGCGCCGCACAGCCGCAAAGCAGCAAAATAAGCGCCAGCGCCGCCGCTAACAGCTGAATTTTTTCTTTCATGCCGCACCCCCTGTCTTTTCTGTGTATACTAAATATTATTTTATCTTGTTTTTGTCTTATGCGCAAGCCCTGTGCAAAAATCTTCCGTATTGTCCCTACCGTCAATATTTTCAAAAAAACATCGGAAACTATTGATAATATATAATATTATAGACATAAATTTCACTAAAAATGTCCACCGTGAACGGCGACGTGCTATATGACAAGGGCGGCGAAATCACACAGTGCAGTTTCAATGCCGAGTTGCTCGCGGGCACGGCCGGTTTACGCAGCTTGCCGGGCGTTCTTTTTGTTTTTCCGAAATTTTGGTGCAGGAGTTTTCCACGAACACATTGACAAACCGCGCAAAAAAACGTATGCTTATATATAGAGTTATATCTAACTTAGAAAGGAGCGCTTGCAGATGACGTACACCATTAAGGAAGCCTCGGACATCACGGGCATTCCGGCGACCACGCTGCGCTATTACGATAAAGAAGGCATCCTGCCGTTTTTGGAGCGGAAGGAATCCGGCCACAGAATGTTTTCCGAACAGGATCTTTCCATGCTGCGCATTATCGAATGTTTAAAATGCACGGGCATGTCCATTAAAGATATTCGCCAGTACGCGGTGTGGGCACAAATGGGTGACTCCACCCTGGAGCAGCGCTACAACCTGTTTCTTGAGCGCCGCGAGGCCGTTATGGCACAAATCAAGGAGCTTGAAGATCAGCTTAAAGTAATCGATTATAAGTGCAAATACTACGAAGAAGCCATTGCCGCCGGTACGGAAGACATTCACAAGAACAAAACAGGCAACTGCTGCAACGACAAAAAAGAAAACAAAGACGCGTAAGTTCCGCAAAAACCAAGGGCACGGAGTTTTAAAGCTCCGTGCCCTTTTGCTTTATTTCCTTATTTTAGCCCTGCACAGACCACGTGATACCCTGCGGGGTATCCTTCACAACGATATGGCGTGCGGCAAGCGCATCGCGAATCGCGTCGGCAGTTGCCCAGTCCTTTGCCTTTCTGGCTTCCGTGCGCTTTGCGATGAGCGCTTCGATCTCCGCGGCTTCCTCGGCGGTCATGCCCTCCGGCACAGCGGACTTCTGCGCATTCTGCTCCTCGCGCAGCGCCTTTGCAGCTTTCAGCAAGCCGAGGGACAACACTTCGTCAAACTCCTTGATGAGCGCAAGCTTGTCCGCGTCGGAAAGCTTGGCTTTCAGTACGTCGTACAGCGCTGTGAGTGCCAAGGACGTGTTGAGGTCGTTTTCCAGCGCCGCGCGGAACGAGGCACGCAGCGGCTCCATGGCAGCTTCGTCGTGTTCACCCTCATTTTTCAGCGCCGCAATACGGGAAACGAGCTTTTTGTACGCCGTGGCGGTGTTGTCCAGGCTTTCAAACGAGAACGTCAGCGGCTTTCTGTAATGGGACTGTAAGCAGAACATGCGGTATACAAGCGGCGCGTAGCCCTTTTCCTCAAGCAGCGAAACCGTGAGAAAATCGCCCTTTGATTTGCTCATCTTGCCGCGCGCGTCCAAAAGGTGCAGCACATGGAACCAGTATTTGCACCATGGGTGGCCGAGATACGCTTCGCTCTGTGCAATCTCGTTTGTGTGGTGCGGGAACGCGTTATCGATGCCGCCGCAGTGAATGTCGAGATATTCTCCAAGGTACTTGATGCTGATGCCGCTGCACTCGATGTGCCAGCCCGGATAGCCCACGCCCCACGGGGAATCCCACTTGAGCTCCTGGTCGTCAAACTTCGACTTTGTAAACCATAGTACGAAGTCGCTCTTGGAGCGCTTGTTTTCGTCCTCTTCCACGCTGTCACGCACGCCTACGGCGAGACTCTCTTCCTCCATGTTGCCGAAAACATAATAGTTTTCGAGCTTGGAGGTATCAAAATAGACGTTGCCGCCCGCGATATACGCATAGCCCTTTTCAAGGAGCACCTCTACCATGTGGATGAATGTATCGATGCAGCTCGTCGCCGGAACGACAATCTCCGGGCGCTTGATGCCAAGCTTTTCGCAGTCACTGAAAAATGCGTCGGTATAGAACTGCGCAATCTGCATGACGGTCTTGTGCTCGCGGCGCGCGCCCTTGAGCATCTTGTCTTCGCCGGTGTCGGCATCGCTGGAAAGGTGGCCGACGTCCGTGATGTTCATGGCGCGGGTCACGTCATAGCCGAGGTAGCGCAAGGCTTTTTCCAGCATATCCTCCATGATGTACGAGCGCAGGTTGCCGATGTGCGCATAATGGTACACGGTTGGGCCGCAGGTGTACATTTTGACTTTGCCGGCTTCGTGCGGAATAAATTCTTCTTTTTTCTGTGTTCTTGTGTTATAGAGCTGCATACAGGTGCTTCCTTTCTGCTTATTCTTCCTTATTCTTCTCCGCTTTCTGTGCGGTCAGCTTGCTTTTTTCTCTGCGGCAGCTGTTCAGCTCGCCGTGCAGGCGCTCAATTTCAAGCCGCATGCGGCACATTTCCTGCGCCACCGGGTCGGCCACGTGGATCTGATCCAGCGTGCTGTTGTCCATCACACGCTTGCCGCCCACGCGCACGATGCGCGCCGGTACACCGACCGCCGTTGCGTTATCGGGCACGGCATCCAGCACCACGGCACCCGCCGCCACACGGGCGTTATCACCCACGCGGAACGGCCCCAGCACCTTTGCGCCCGCACCGACGAGCACGTCATTTCCAAGCGTCGGGTGACGCTTGCCCTGGTCTTTGCCCGTGCCGCCGAGCGTCACACCCTGATACAGCGTGCAGTTGTCACCGATAACGGTGGTTTCGCCGATGACGACACCCATACCGTGGTCGATGAACAGATTTTTGCCGATCGTCGCGCCCGGGTGAATCTCTATACCCGTTTTGCGGCGCGCGCGCTGCGAGATATAGCGCGCGATGAATTTCATATTATGACGGAAAAACCAGTTTGCCTTGCGGTAAGACCGCACCGCTTTGAAGCCGGAATACAGAAAATAAACCTCCGCACGGCTGCGGGCGGCTGGGTCGCGCGCCATCACGGCGTCAAGCTCTGCCTTTAACTTAGAAAACATGACGTAAATCTCTCCCTAAAAACAAAAAGCCCCAAGCGCACAACATAGGCGCTCGGGGGCGAAATGTACCAAAACATTCATGATACAATAAATCCGCGGTTCCACTCCGGTTTATCACTCAAACGGCGTAACGTACCGTACCCGTATGCGGCTCACTTTCGCTCACCGCATCCGCTCGCGAATGCACTTCGCCCGGCTCTTTTCTGCGGCGGCTCTCAGCCCATGACCTCCGCTCTCTATCGACTGTCCCCGGGGTACTCGTTCGGTCTCAGCGTTTGCTTTATGACAGTATTTTAACACAGCCCCTTTAAAAACGCAAGTCCAAAGATCACCTCTCCGCGCCATTTTATGCGGCTTTTTTCTTTTGGTTCTTTTAAAATACGCGCATATAAAAACAGGGTACGCACTTTTTTACAGTGCATACCCTGTTTTTTTAGCAATGATTCAAAAATTAAAGCTGCTCGTCGATGATCTTTGCCTTTTCAAGCGCACGCTTCTGGAGCAGTGCGTCGATCTTGGCGTGCGGGTCAAGCAGGGAGCTGATGGAAGCGTCGTGGTTCAAAGCGGAGATGAAGTAAGCGATGTACTTCGAAACGTCGACTTCATGGAACCACGGGCGGTTCTTCAGTTCCGGGTTAAGGTACGTCAGGTTGCTGCCGAAGATGCCGTCGATGAGGCCCTCTTCATACGCTTTATCGAACTTTGCGAGGCCGTTCGTGAAGATGGCATACGTGCCGTAAGCGAAGAAGCGGCGTGCCTTGCGGGCCTTGACGTTCTCTGCAATGTCGAGCACGGACTCGCCGGAAGAGATGATGTCATCGGCAACAAACACGTCCTTGCCTTCGACCGGGGTACCGAGATACTCATGTGCAACGATCGGGTTGCGGCCGTCTACAATGCGGGAATAATCGCGGCGCTTGTAGAACATGCCCATCTCCACGCCGAGCACGGAAGCATAGTACATGTTGCGGTTCAACGCACCTTCGTCCGGGCTGACAATCATGAAGTCTTTCTTATCGGTGGAAAGATCCGGGAAGTCCTTGAAGAGCTTCTTTAAAACCTGGTAAGTCGGCATCAGGTTATCGAAGCCCATAACCGGCACAGCGTTCTGCACGCGCGGGTCATGTGCGTCGAATGTCAAAACGTTGGAAACGCCCATCTGCTGGAGCTCCTGCAGCATGTACGCGCAGTCCAAAGACTCGCGGTAGCTGCGGCGGTGCTGACGGCCGCCGTAAAGCAGCGGCATCACAACGTTTACGCGGTGTGCCTTACCGCTTGCCGCCTGAATGAGACGCTTCAAATCCTGATAATGGTCATCCGGGGACATGTGGTTCTCGTTGCCGAAGTAGTTGTAGGTCAGGCTATAATTGCCTACGTCTACAACAAAGAACAGGTCATAGCCGCGCACGGTCGACTTGATAAGACCCTTGCTGTCGCCGGAAGAGAAACGCGGGCAGCTGTTTTCGATGATGAACGTGTCCACATCCATACCGGCACGCTTTGCCCAACGCACCAGATGGGCCTCAACCTTTTCGGAAAGCTCACGCGCACCGGCAAGCGGTACGATGCCAAGCGGTGCTACGCGATTCTCTGCACTGAAAAACGTCTGTGATTCCATTGCCATTTGATTACTCCTTCAAACTGCATATTCCGTTATTTGCCTGTCCGTTTTACACGAACAATGTCGGCTCTTGTCTATTTCAATATAGCACAAAATAGCGAGAATTTCCACAGCAAATACGCAAAATATTAAACTTTTGTTAAATCCGATAAGAGGGCAATGCCAAACGGAGCGAGTTTGATTGAATTTACCGTTTGATCTGTACCGTACAACTTGTAGTCGCGCGGCAATTCCACGGTTTTTCCGCTTTCCGTGTAGTTTTCTACAAAAATGATATTCTCCTTTTCGCCGTGGCGGATGTGTGCCGTTACGCCGTGCGGCAGGGCGCAATCGAGCGCTTTTTCAATGTGCAGCGTCTCAATCATCTCGCCGTACAGTACAGAAAGCATATCGCTGCCGGTACGGGCCGCAATGTAATACGCCTCTCCCTTGCCGAACTTGTTTTTCGTCAGCGCCGCTTCGCCTGCGTAGAAATCTTTTTCATATGTGCCGAGCACCTCCGCCGTCAGCAGGTGGATACGTGCACAAAGCTCCATAGCATCGTAACGGCTGCCGTTAAACACAATGCCGTTTTTTATGCCGTCCGGCAGGCTGTCGATTTCTTCGTTCCACACGCCGAACACGTCCATCATATCGCCGGGGAGGCCGCCCATTTTGCACAGGTCGGTATCGTCCACGATGCCGCTCCAGTACGTTGTAACGAGCGTGCCGCCGTTTTCGACAAATTTACGCATCTTCTTTTCAAAGCCTGCGCGGTACATATAGAGCATCGGCGCAATGACAAGCTTATATTTCGAGATATCGCCGTCCATATCGACGATGTCCACCTGCACGCCCTTATCCCAGAACGGACGGTAGTGCGTCAAGAGCGTCTCTACATATTTTTCGTCTTTATCCTTGTTGCGCGGGCCCGCGGCAGCATCCAGCGCCCAGCGGTTTTCCACGTCGTATACGATGGCGACCTGCGGCTTGACTTCGGTGCCGTATACGTCGCCGCGCTCGTTCATGCTCTTCAACTCAGCGCCGACGGACTGCACGTCCTTAAACACACGGGTGTTCTCGTTCGTGACGGAGTCGAACACGCCGCCATGGCTGACATGGTCGACGACCGCGCCGTGGAACTTTTCGCAGGAGCCGCGGCTTTTTCTGAACTGGAAATACTGCACGGAATTTGAGCCGTGTGCAACCGCCTGCATGGAGGAAAGCAGGTGCATGCCCGGGCGCTTCAGCATGCTGATGGGCGTCCAGTTCGTCATGCTCGGCGTGCTTTCCATCAAAAGGAAGTTTTCGTGCTTGATCGAACGCATCACGTCGTGCGTCATCGCAGAAGAAACCGCAATCTCTACGTTATCGGTCGTATGCCACTGCGGGTAGTTGTCCCAGGAAACAACGTCAAGCTCCGGGCCGAACTTGAAGTAATCGAGGCCATCGTAGAAGCCCATCAGGTTCGCCGTCACCGGGATATCCGGGTTTACTTCCTTTACGGCGTCGCGCTCCATTTTCATGAAATCGACGGTCTGGTACGTGACAAAGCGCTTCCAATCGAGCGTCAGACCGTGCACGTTCATTTCGCCGTTCGGCTGCGGCGCGTGAATCTGGTCCCAGCTCGTATACGTGTGGCTCCAGAAGTCTGTCCACCACGCGTGGTTCAGGTCGTCGAGCGTCTTATACTTCTTTTTCAGCCA
The DNA here is from genome assembly GCF_032490475.1 of Neglectibacter sp. CSJ-5. Classification (NCBI taxonomy): domain Bacteria; kingdom Bacillati; phylum Bacillota; class Clostridia; order Eubacteriales; family Oscillospiraceae; genus Neglectibacter; species Neglectibacter sp. CSJ-5. The sequence continues at coordinate 242,800 of NZ_JAVYJC010000004.1, forward strand.
ATCGCGGAACGCCTGTTGGCACAGCGGGCAGTAGCACTCGCCGCCGTACTCATTAGAAAGGTGCCACAAAATGACGCCCGGGTGATTTGCAAATCGCTTTGCAAGGCGCTTATCCATCTCGCGGGTCTTCTCTCTGTACACGGGAGATGTATAGCAGTGGTTATGACGCGCGCCGGAAAGGTCGCGCACACCGTTATTCTGCACACGGCGAATCTCATCATACTTTTCGCTCATCCAAAGCGGCTTTGCACCGGACGGCGTGGCTAACACGGTATAAATGCCGTTTTTGTAGAGATTGTCGATGATCTTCTCCAGCCAATCGAAGTCGTATTCGCCCTCACTCGGCTCCAGATGTGCCCAAGAAAAAATACCGACCGACACGCAGTTGATATCCGCTTTCTTCATCAGCTCCACATCCTGCTTGAGGATTTCGGGATAGCGCAGCCATTGCTCGGGATTATAATCGCCGCCATGCAGCAGCTTCGGAAATTTCGGTGTAAGGGGCCTCATAATAAAATACCTCCGTCAGCGCGGCTTCCCGCGCGTAATCTACACCCAGTATACAGGTTGTACGGACAAATTTCAAGTGTGAATTTCACATTCTTCATTCTTTAGTCTTTGCCGCGTTCTTATGCGCATGTAATAAAGAAAAGCGCACAGATTTTGTTTTCTGCACGCTTTTTAGCTTCATATTTTTCTGAAAGGCTTCTTTTATTCGCCCGCTTTACTTTGGCTTGCGCCAAGCCCTCTCGTCAGCTTATGCATTCTCACAAAATACGTCGTGACAAGCAAAATAGCCGCACCGGCCCAAGCCGTGACCTCCGCATAGAAAATACCCTCCTGCCCGATAACAAGCGGCAGAAACAACGCCACGCCAATACGCATCAGAAATTCCATGATGCCCGAAGCCATCGGCATGATGGTATCGCCAAGCCCCATCAGCGCGGAGCGGTAAATGTGCAGCATATAGAGGATAGACAGACAAATACTCATGATATTAAGATAGTGTATTGCCACCTGCGACGAGATCGACACTTCCTCCGCCGTGCCGGAAATAAACAGTGCGATGCCGTATTTTCCGAAAATCAGCACAAAAACCGTAATGACGACCGAGGTCAGCAAAGCGATCCACGTTGCGGAGTGCATACCCTTTTTCACGCGGTCTAAAAGCCCCGCGCCGAGATTCTGCCCGACATACGTCGTCACGGCGTAGCCGAACGAAACGGCGGCAATCTCCAAAATACCGTACAGCTTATTCGTTGCCGTAAAGCCCGCCACGAACAGCGTGCCGTAGCGGTTGACGACCGACTGCACCACCATGCCGCCCACGGCGATGATAACATTCTGTGCAGCGACCGGCGTACCGAGTCCCAAAAGGCGCTTTGCTATTTCCGGATTGAGCCGGAAATACTCTTTTTTCAGATGGATGACCTTCACGTGCAGCACAGCGCGCAAACAGTAAAGCGCTGCAAAAAGCTGTGCGATGACCGTTGCGACGACCGCACCCGCAATGCCCCAGTGGAACACCATAACAAACAGCAGATCAAGCCCGACATTCAGAATAGATGCAATGACCATGGCATACAGCGGCGTTTTGCTGTCGCCGAGCGCACGCAGGATGCTTGCAAGCACGTTATATGCCATGATGATGGGTATACCCGCAAACATGATGCGCAGGTATGTGAACGCGCCGCCGATGATCTCCTCCGGCGTGTTCATGGCGCGCAGCACGGGTGCCATGGCGACTTGGCTCAGAATGACGGTCAAGATTGAAATGACCGCCGAAAGCGAGATCGTCGCGCCGATGGAGCGGTTAAGACCCTCGTGGTCTTCCGCGCCGAAACGCTGCGCCATGTAAATGGAAAAGCCCTGCGCAAAGCCTTGGATAAGCCCCAGCACGAGCCAGTTCAGCCAGTCCGCCGCACCGAGCGCCGCCAGCGCGTTTACGCCGAGCGCCTGCCCCACAATGGCGGTATCCACCACCGTGTAGAACTGCTGAAACACGTTGCCCAGCATCAGCGGTATCGCAAAAGTGAAAATCAGCTTTGCAGGGCTGCCTTTTGTCATATTTTGAATACGTTCTGTTTTTGCCATAAACCCCTCATGATTTCGCCGAAAGTTTTTCCGGCAATTTTTGAATACGAATGTAATATGTCACGCACAGCAGTGCCGCCGCGCCGAACCACGCGGAGACCTCTGCAATGCAGATGGAAAGAAAACCCAGATCGAACACTTTAGAGAGCACGAGCACAACGGAAATGCGCAGAATTAGCTCCAGCGCGCCGGAGAGCATCGGCACCACCGTGTCACCGAGACTTTGCAGGGAAAAGCGGTAAACGAACAGCAAACCCAGCACCCACATCATCGCACCGCAACACAGCAAATACGGATACGAAGCTTCGATGACCGCCTGCTCCACGCCGGAGACGAACACCGCCGTCAGCTGGCGACCGAACAGAATCATTGCGCCGCCGATGAAGAAATCGACGATGAGCACCATCAAAATGCAGCGGCGCACGCCGACTTTAATGCGGTCAACGCGTCCCGCGCCGAGGTTCTGCCCGACATACGTGCCAAGGGATAACCCGATGATGTTGCACGGCTGTTCCGCAAGACCGAAGATTTTCGAGCCCGCCGTATATGCCGCCACAATCGTAGAACCTAAACTATTCACAATGCCCTGCAAGATCATACCACCGATCGCCGTAATGGAATTCATAATTCCGACCGGCAAACCAAGCTTCAATAAGCCAAAAATAATAGACTTATCCATGCGCTTTTCGCCGGCTTTAAACCGCAAAACCGGCATACGGCGCAACACGAAAAGACACATCAGGCCGGAAAGCAGCTGTGCCAAAACGGTCGCCCACGCAGCGCCGGCCACACCCCATTTAAAGGCCATGACAAACAGAATGTCCAGCCCGATGTTCACTGCCGAGCTGATGAGAATGATAATGAGCGGCGACATGCTGTCGCCGAGCGCTCGAAGAATACTCGAAAGCGTATTGTAAAACACCGTCGTGAAAATGCCGATGAAAATAATGCGGATGTACAAAAGTGCGTCGTCGAAAATATCGGTCGGCGTACCCATCAGTGTCATGAGCGGGCGCGAGAAAATGAGACTTAACGCCGTGATGACCGCCGCGCTCATAAAACCGAGGTAGCCCGCGTTCATCACCGTGCGGCGCATGTCGCTTTCGTCGCCTGCGCCGAAGCGTTGCGAAATCAAAATGGAATACCCGTGCGTCAAGCCGTTGATGAAACCAAAAATAAAGAAATGTACCGAACCCGTGGAACCCGCCGCCGCAAGCGCGTTGACGCCTACACCGCGGCCGAGCACCATAGCATCCGCCACAGAGTATAACTGCTGAAACACATTGGCAACGAGCAAAGGCAGTGCAAACGCCAGCAAAAGCTTTACCGGGCTGCCCTTCGTCATATTGCGAACCACAAAATCGCTCCCTTCAAAAGACACTTTAGCTACCATTATATCGGATAAAATGCTGCAATTCAATGCCCATATGTCGTTTTCGAGGGGTGTAAACGCCGAATTTTCCTATTCTTTTTTGGCTAATTTGGCGCGATTTCGGCTTCAGCAACAAGCCGTGTAAAAAAGCAGCGCCATGCAAAAGCCGCACAGCGCCGCGTGAATTTTGTTCAATCAAACGATGTAATCGACCGCAACCGCCTTTTCGCGAACCGTCGCAACATAAGTCTTCACCGTGTTGCAGTGGTACGGGTCTTTCTGGTATTCTTCGAGCGCCTCGGGGCTCTCGAGCGTAACGGTCAGGCAGACGTCAAAGGAGCGCTCGGAGTGGAGGAAATCCGCACCGGCTTCCACGTCAAGTGCCTGCGGCACGCGGCCCTTCATCGTCATAAAAAGATCGCGCAGCTTTTCGCACTGCTCCTTGGAATTGTCCTTGAGCTTGATCATTAAAACATGCTTTACCATTTGAAAAACTTCCTTTCGGATAAAATTATTGCATAGCTAAAGAAAACCATGGTTAAAAGTTTTGCTCAAGCTTTTTCAAAAGCTTGCAGGTTCTTAGGGCAGCGCCCTACATCGCTTTCCGCAGAAAGCGAAATCTCTTTGCATTCGCAAAGTCAGAAAGGGAGGACGAAACTTCCGGTGGACGTTTCGTCCGAGGGAAACCCTACTAAGGGGTTTCCCTATGAACTTGTAACACAAGTTCATAAAAATCGAACCCAGTCTTCCCCGAAAGGCGTCCAAAGCCGCCTTTAAAAAATCGACTTATTCTATCTAACCCCCGAAACCACCCTGTCGAGCGCGCCCAAGTCCTTGTGAATCCGCACATCGCGCAGACCGGCGGCTTCAAACAGCACCTTTACCGCCTGCCCCTGCGTCTCACCGATTTCCACGGCAAGCACGCCGTTCGGATGCAATTTTTTCGCCCAAATATCGCAGATCGCGCGGTAGAAGATGAGGCCGTCCGCGCCGCCGTCCAGCGCCGTTTTCGGTTCTTTCTGCACTTCGCGCTGCAAAAGCGGCAGCTCGCTTGTCTCAATATACGGCGGGTTCGATGCGATGAAATCGAACCCATCCGGCAGCGTCTCCGCAAAAGCTTTATCTAATATGTCGCCCTTTACCGCCGTCACCGGCAGCTCCGGGTAACGCGCCAAATTCTCGTTTAAATAGTTGAATGCGCCGTCGTACAGCTCCACTTCCGTCACTTCGGCGTGTGCTTCTTTCGCGATGGAAAGCCCCACCGCACCCGTGCCGGCGCAAAGGTCAAGCCCCTTCGGCAAATTCTCGGTTTTCGACAAACGCTTGCACACTGCTTCCACCAAAACAGCGGTGTCCTCGCGCGGAATCAGCACGCCCTCTCCGCAGGAAAGCGTCAGGCTCATAAAGTCCCACTCGCCAAGCAGATATTGCAGCGGCTCGCCCGTTTTGCGCTTTTCGAGCGCGAAAAGCACCGCTTGCTCCGCTTCAGACTCCGCCGGCTTATCGCCGTGCAGCAATAACTCTGTGCGGTTCGCGCCGCAGAAATGCTCCAAAAGGCACGCGGCTTCAAACGTCGGGTCTTCCGTGACGGGTTCAAGCGCCGTTTTCGCTGCGCGGTACAGCTCGTTCAGCGTCATCGGATAATATCCTCGCCGTTTTCCGGGATAACCGCTTTCATCGCCGCAATAGCGGCTTCCATCATCTTATCGGTCGGCTCTTTTACGGTCAAACGCTGAAACCACAGGCCCGGCGCCGCAATGATGCGCGTCAGCACGTTATCGTACTTGCCGCAAAGTTTGATGAGCTCATAACCGATGCTGACAACGATCGGCAGGCACAAGAGCTTACAGAATGTGCGCAGGAACGGATTGGAAAACGGAATGAAAAAGCCGATGATGATGCCGAGTAAAAGCATTAAGATCATAAAGCTGGAGCCGCAGCGCGGGTGGAAGCGCTTTTGCTTCCGCACATTTTCCACGGTGAGCGGCAGGTCGTTTTCATAGCAGAAAATCGTCTTGTGCTCCGCGCCGTGGTAGCGGAATGTGCGGTCAATCTCCGGCATTTTAGAGATGATAACAATGTACAGTACAAAAATGACGATACGTAAAAGGCCCTCAAACACCGAACGCCAACCACTGATGCCGTCGCCCGTGAGCATCATCAGCCCGTTAAAGAGAACCGCCGGCAAAAAGAAGAACAGCAGCACCGCAAGCGCCACGCCCAGCACACCGCCCACGGCGACGACCGCATTCATCACCTTGTCTCCGAATTTCTTTTCGAGCCACTTTTCAAATTTCGAGGGCTCTTCCTCTTCCTCGCCGCCCACTTTATCCGCCGAAAGCGTCAGCGCCTTCATACCGAGGCGCAGGGTATCCACCATAGAGAACACGCCGCGTATAAACGGCTTTTTCAAAATGGGGTATTTTTCGCGCAGCGACGGCGTGGAAACCTCCTCCGTTGTAATATTTCCGGCTTCGTCACAAAAAGCCGCTACGTTTTTCTTCGGGCCAACCATCAAAATGCCCTCAAGCAAGGCCTGCCCGCCGATAGATGTTACGCGTTTTGCCATTTTTTCTCCTTTTGCTTATAAACAATATTTAATTCTGTTTTCTCTCCACGACCTGCACCTGCGCGGTGGCGGTGGGAATCTGCGTTGTATTGGAAAGCTCGGGGTTCGTCTCGAGTTTTTTCATGGTCGGTATCGTGATGATGACCGTGGTGCCCATGCCTTCTTCGCTGTCAACATCAAGCGAGCCGGAGTGCAGCTCCATGATCTCATTTGCGACGGCGAGGCCGATGCCGTTTCCGCGCACGTTTTGGTTTGCTTTGTAGAACTTCTTTTTGACGTTTGGCAGATGCTCCGCCGGGATGCCGCAGCCACTGTCCTTGATGATGACGCGGATAAACCCGTCGTCCTCATACGCGGAAACGCGCACCGTACCACCGGGATTCGTATATTTCAAAGCGTTGTCGATGACGTTGATGAACACCTGCCGCAGGCGGTTCACATCGCCCAAAATCGGCGAAAGCATCGTATCCTCCTCATCGTAAATGAGGTTTTTATGCTCCGTTCGCGCGCGGTCGGTGAACATGTACACGGCCTCATCCAGCTCCGCCAAAAGATCGATCTTCTTGAGGATCAGCCGCATTCTGCCGCTTTGCATGCGGGAAAAATCCAGAAGCTCCTCCACCATGCCGGAAAGACGTTCTGCCTCGCGCACGATGACGTTCATGCCCTTATCATACGTTTCGCGGCCGATGCCGCCTGTTTGCAGCGTTTCCGCCCAACCCTTAATAGCCGTCAGCGGTGTGCGCAGCTCGTGCGAAACAGAGGAAATAAAGTCGTTTTTCATTTTTTCCGCTGCGCCAAGCTCTGCCGCCATGTCGTTGATGGAGTCGCACAGTGCGCCGAGCTCGTCGTCCTTCTCTTTCTTGACGCGCACGTCAAAATCGCCCTTTGCTATTTTTTCCGCTGTAGCATTGAGTTCCCGAATGGGCGTGATAATAGACCGCACGAAATAAATACCTGAAAGCGTGACGAGCACCAAAATGAGTACACCGATGCCAATCAGGACCAGCACGACATACGTAATCTGCCGGTCTGCGCGCTCCATAGAGACGATGTACCGCACCGCGCCGAGCACCGCGCCGTTTGCGCCGCGCGCCACGCGCGAGACGGCCATGACCTTCTCGCCGCTTGCGAGCTTGCCGATCCAATAGCCGTACCCGTTTTCACTGTGCAAGGCACTTTCAAAATCGGGCTTGCTCTGGTTTTGGTCCGGCGCAAAGCCGGAGGAGGTAGACAAAATGCTGCCCGAACGCGAGACCGCCATGACCTCCATGAGGTCTTTATCCGGGAAATTTTCGGTGTAGCTTCTGGCTGCAGCGTTAAACTCGCTTACGGTTTTCATGCTGCCAGAAAGCACGGTGGGCAGCTCGTCGCTGCGACCGATGAGCGTCATTTGTATGCCGTTATAGGCATAGCTCTGCACAACGAAAGAAAGCGCCGCAATACAGGCTGTAAATAATAAAATCATCACACCGAGGCTGTTAAACAGCCAGCGTCTTGCGATACCTTTTTTGAACACGCGCTTTCCTCCTTTCTGTGCTTCTTTTTGTGGAATAGCCTATTTTTATCATTTTAAATGACTTGCCTTGCAAGTCATTCAGGAAACCCCTGGATAGGGTTCCCTACGGCTGAATAATTCACTGGATTATTCAGCCTACCTTCCTGATCTTCGGGTAGGCAAAAGGATTTCGCACTCTGCGGAGCTCGACCAAAGGTTTCCCCTTTGGAATCCACAACCGAACCATAGGTTCGGTTTGACCTTCATTTGAAAAAAGGTCGATCAAAACTTTTAGCCGCGCTTTCACGCAGTCTCGTTCTTATTTATCCCACCGATAGCCGATGCCCCACACGGTGACAACATGTCTCGGGTTCGAGGGCTCGTCTTCGATCTTCATTCTCAATCTGCGAATATTCACGTCTACGATTTTTTCCTCACCGACATATCCGCTGCCCCAGACGTGCTTTAGAATTTCGGAGCGTTTTAACGCCTTACCGGCATTTGAGATGAAGTATTCCATGATCTGAAACTCCACCTGTGTCAGCTCCACGGGGTTGCCATCTTTTGTGAATGAGCGGTTGCGCAGGTTCAGCACGAAGCGGCCGGAGCGCAGCTCTTCGGAGAAATTCGGCTCTGCGGCTCTCGTAAACTGTGCCACACGGCGGTAAACGGCGTCCACGCGCGCCACGAGTTCTGAGGGGCTGAACGGCTTCGTCACATAATCGTCCGCGCCCATCATCAGGCCCGTCACCTTGTCCATTTCCTGTGTTTTCGCCGTCAGCATGATGATGCCGATGGTCGCGTTTTTCTGTCTTAATTCCTTACATACGGCAAGGCCGTCCAGACTGCCGGGCATCATGATGTCCAGCACGGCCACGTCAAAATCGCCGCCGGCCTGCTCGTACACGCGCAAGGCTTCCTCACCGCTTGCGGCTTCCACGCAGTCGTACCCCGCGCGCTTTAAATTGATGACCACAAACTCGCGGATATTCTGCTCGTCCTCTGCCACCAATATCTTTTTCATGTTCGTTTCCCCTTTCTGTCCCCCATTTTCAGTCTATATTTATTCCAGCACTTCAAATCCGCTTTGCAGCGTTTTTTCGTCGCTTTCCGCCATGGAATCGTCCAAAATGCGCAGCACATACACGCGCCCGGCGGAGCTGCTCAACAGAATATCTTCGTCATCCTGTTCTTTTTCCGCCCAGTCTTCCTCCGTATATACCCGAATGGAGAACTTATCCTCCCGACCGAGATAATTGCCGTTAAAGCCGATCTGCGTATACGTAAAGAATGTCGCTGTGCGGGTCACGGTGTCATTTTGGCAGCCGTAGTTATCCTCACTGCTCGGCAAAAACAGGTTGTAGTTTTCCGCCGTATTCAAAATACTCTTGCACACCGGCGTCAACGTGTTGTCCTGTAAGCTATACGTGTTCCACGTGATGACATACCCGGTGGAATCCGCCGTCGTTTCGCTGCCGTTTATCGCCAACTTCGCCGTTGGAATCTCCAAAATGCCGTCTTTATTCACATCGCGCGAGACCGCTGCGGCCGCCGTTGGCCGATCCGTCGCGTTTTCTTCGTTTGATAGCGGCGAAACGAGTCTGTCCGACGCTTCGTCATACCCAATAACCTGCGTCAGCATGCGCCCGTCCGCTTTCACGCCGTCCAGCACCGCTGCGCGCCGCCAGGAATTCACCTGCGAAAAGCTTACGGAGGTGTAACGCGTCACCGCCGCATCGAGCGGCACGGTTTTGGAGACATACGGCTGGTCTCCGTCAAAGCGGTATAACCCGCCGAGCGCGGTGATCTCCTCTCCGCTCGTCTGCGCCGCCTGCAAAACGAACAGCTCTTTTATATTGTCGCTGTCAAAATCCGTCAGCAGCATTTCGCTGTAAGAGACCGTTGTCATGGAGAATTCGCGGATCGTGTCTCCGTCCACATAATAAACCGAAACGCTTGCCGTCGCCGTGAGCGGATCTCCCCAGCCCACGATGATCTCGTCCATACCGTCGCCCGTCAAGTCACCGAAAAACACCTTGTCCACCTGCGTTGCCGCCGAGGTAAACCGCGCCATAGAGTTCCAAACACCGTCCGTGTTTTTCTTAAAAAATTCCAGCCGCGTGCCGCCCGCGTCGCCGTTTGCACAGAAGCTCACGACCTCCGAAGTGCCGCACCCGTCTAAATCGCGCGAGATGATCGCCGAGCGGTAATCGCCGCATTTCGGGTAAACGAGCGTCACGTCACCCACGCCGCCGCCCATCAGGGCATATATCGCTTCTCTGTCTGCCGTCGTCTTCGGCGGAGACATCAGCGCTTGCGCATCAAGACCCGTCAGCTCGCTGCACCCCGAAAAAGAAAGCGCCAAAAGCACGGCGAGCACCGCTGCAAAAAGTTTTTTCAGTTTTCCGCGCATCACCGTCACCTCCTGCGCAAATTTATAATATCAATATAAGTATAGCATATCCCCCGCACCGCCGCAAGCAGTCAGGGGCGCTTTGGCGTCCTATAAAAATTAAATTTCTGTGACAGCATTGAGAAACCGGCGCGCGCGTGGTAAAATGGAGAAAATATCTCGAAAGGATTCCGCATGAAACAAACAATGCACAATACCCGCGTGCGATGGGTGCTCGGCATTCTCATTGCGCTCACGCTTGCGTTCATCTGGGGCAACTCCATGCAGAGCCGCGCGGTCTCCGGCAGCATGAGCAGCTCCTTAAAAACGTGGCTCGAGCAGCTTCTGCACACGGAAATCAGTGAATTTTTGCTGCGCAAGGCGGCGCATTTTTCGGAATACGGCCTTCTGGGTGTGGAATTTTCGCTTCTGCTCGGCCTGCAGCACGATAAAAACGGCAAAAATCTCCAGCACGGGCGCAATCTTCTCGACTTTCCGCTCATCGGCATGCTGTGCGCCGTTACAGATGAGACCATTCAAATTTTCTCCGGCCGCGGTTCGCTTGTTTCCGATGTTTGGATCGACACCGCCGGCTTTTCGACCGGATTCTTTTTGACCGTTCTGCTCTTTCTTTTTATCAATCACTGTAAAAAAGCCGGGTAACCGGCAACCGGAAAGGATAAATACCATGAAACAGCATATTTTGAAAAAGGTTCCCCTCTTCGTCACCGTGTCCGTTCTGCTCACGTGCATCGTGTTTTCCGGCTGCGCGGGCCGCACCGTCATCACAGATGCGCAATTCAAGTCCGCCTGCGAGGCTGCCGACTGCGAAGTAACGGACGTTTCCGACCAGTTTGACAGCAGCGTCATCACAAAAGCGCTGACCGTTTCGGGCGATGATTACTCCTTAGGCTTTTTCACATTCGCTTCCACGGACAGCGCCAAAACGAACTACGCGCAGATGCTTTCAAGCGTCAGGACCTCCGAGGGCAAGGCGGTCGATTCCAGCGAATACAACCGCTACACGTATAAAGGCGACGACCTCACAACGGTACTCTACCGCAACGGCACCACGATTCTTTTCGCCACCGGCGCGGATAAGGACACTGTAAATAAAGTCGTAACAGCATTGGGACTTTAACTTTTAAAGGCTCGTCGGCAAAACCGACGAGCCTTTAAAAATACCTTGCCATGCGGGCAGCGGCGTTCGGGATGAATGTTTCCGCCCGCTCTGCTATATAAGCCGCCGTCAGCGCACCCGCGCCGACGTACTCCCCATACTCCGTAAACAGGCTGCGCGCCGCGATGCGCTCTGAAAACCGCACCGTCACGCACAGGAAAAACCGGCTGCCGATCCGCCCCAGCGCCGAAGAAAGAACATGGAGCGTGTGCACGGCACGCTCCACCGCATCCATCAAATGCCCCACGGTCTCAAAGCAAAACGTCAGCGGCACGGGCGGCGAAACGATACGAATGCCACCACCCCCTTTCCGTTCCCAAGGCACACCCGCAGGTGTATCTTAAACCAGTTTACGCCAAAGGCAGGTACACCGTGCCGATTTTTCTTTGAAACCTTGACATTTTCTTTTTACGTTCTGATCATTACCAAAGTTAGTTATGATCTGACATCGGTGAAACACTGAACCGGCCGCGCCCCGGTGTGACCCGTACCGTAAAGGAAATAGAGCAAAAAGACTACCTGCAAAAGACCGCTTCCGAGGAAGACGGTCGCGTGACCTACATTTCCGCAACGAAAGCTTCAGCGGTAATGTAACCGTCACGTTAAGCAACGGCAAAGTGGATGTTCCGTTCGATACCGGCACAGGCACATGCAAAGTCAGCACACTCAGCGGCAGTATCCGCGTCAAAATTGCAGAATAACGTAAAAAATCTCTCTCGGCTGCGCCGAGAGAGATTTTCAATTTCGAACCTTATTTTACTTTATTTCTGAACTTCGGTACCAACACGGTGGCGAGCACCCAGAACAGCTCGTAGATGACGAGCGCAAATGCGGAAATCTGCTCCACGCCTGCAACGAACGTGAGGAACGCCACAAGCACAAAGCCGATGACGACCGCCGCGTTCTGCATGGCGACGATGAAGCTGATGTTCTTCTTTTCATCAATGCACGTGGAAACAAGGCTCATCATGGATTCCACACGACCCTTTGTGGCGGCATAGGCGTCCACGCGATCCGCAGTGTCGTTCACAAGGTGGTCTGCCGGGCCGTCTTGGCCCGCGCCGATGACATTCACCGCCGTGGCGTCAATGCCGAACAGGCGCGAAATGAACTGCGGCGTAAGGTTCGGGTCTGCCGAACGCAGAATGAGCGAAACGCCGTTCATTTCCATATTCTGCAGCTCCGCTTTCTTCTTACGGTCTGCGTTATAGGTCAGGATGAACATGGCGTAAAGCTCGCCGCCCATTGCAACGTACAAGATCTGTCGGCTGCCCGTCGTGTACTGACTCTCCACATTTTGCTCCGGCGCTTCCACACCGTGCGCAGTCAAAAGCGTACGAGAGCCGATGAGCACCTCTTTGCCGTCCACCGTGCCCACAACGCCGTTTCCGGCCTCAAATGCGGCCTTTTCGACCTCCGGAAGCTCGCCCTCATGCTCGCTGAACACCTGCTCGAACACGCCGCAAAGCGGGCCGCCGAGCTGCTGCACCAACGTGCCGGCAGCCAAAACGGCTTCTTCAAGGCCCTCCTGCTTAAACGGCTTCACCCCGTTCAAAACGACCGTGCCGCGCGGGAAAAGCTCTGTGGAATCAACCAGAACGGCATTTACGGCGCTCATGCGCTTGATACCTTCATAGCCGGAGACCATCGCGCCGCGGCGGCGCAGACGGTGGGAAAGACGGCTCACCGGCAGGTTTACGGCCAGCATGTTCATCACCGCTACACACACGCAGCAGGAAGCCGCCAAAGCCGTAATGGCAAGGGACGCATCTTTCGTGATGACAAGCGCCACCACGCACAGAAGCAGCGAGGAAATGAGGCCCACCGGCGCCAAAACCTGCGAAGAGGTCTCTGCCGGGTCCGGCTCATAAGAAATTTGTAAGAAGCGCTTTAAGAAGCCCGTTTTCTGCTGATACGCGATTGCAGGCTGCGAAATGACGGAGGAACCCGCCATTTTTAAAGACGTGTTGTAATCGTCAAATACGCGCACCGCATATTTCTGCTCGCGGGAAGACACAAAGCGGAAATTCGAGTGGATGCGGCGCAGCATCGTCAGCTTGCCGACGGTATTCAGGAACAGAATACCCGCCGCAATACCGGCGTAAAGGTGGATTTTACCCATGCTGAGCGCAGCCGGCGCAAACAGCGTGCAGAGCGTCTGCACAAAAACCGCCACACAAGCTACCGCAGCGGCAGAATCCGAATTCGCGCGGAACTCAAACAGTGCCTTCAGACCGTTTAAAATCGTTTTCGCGCAGAAGCCGATGGCCACTAGCAGCAGCACAAGCGATAAGATGGTGTAGCCCACTGCACCGGCGGTCTCCGTGTTATTGGCATTGAAGCCGGATTCCGCAATGAGCGACGCCAAAATGAGCACTGCAGTGCTCACGCCCGTTGCAAGCATGCGGATTGTCAGCTCGCGCATCGTCGTGCGCAGGTCGTGCGCCACGCTCTTTGCGTCTGCCGGGCCGGTGTAATCGTCGATGAGCTCGTCGCTGTTTTCGGCGGCTTCCGTGTTTTCGGGCGCTTCGTCCGGCTTTTCCGCAAAGCGAATTTTAAAGCGGTGCGCACCGGCCGCACTGACGTTCTCGTCGTCGGAATACACGCGTGCTTCGCTCAGCAGTGCACTTTGCAAAACATCCGCGTTGATGATGTGCACCGGCAAGTCGCGCTTTCTGTACTGCGTCACGTCCGTTACCGGCACGGAGATCTTCTGCTGCGCAGGCTCTGCCGCTTCTTCGCCGGCGTTCTCGGCGCTTTCCGCAGCCTGCACATTTTCCGCTTTCGGCGCTTGTGCTTCGGGCAGCTGCTCGCCGGAAGCAATGTCCATGCCTTCTTCCGCCTGCGGCTCTTCCTCCGGCTCCGGGCCATTGCTTGAAATATCCTTAAACGCCATCTCGGGCGCGTCACTTTCTTCCGTTTTCGGCGCTGCCGCAGCCTGCTGCTCGGCATTTTGCACCTGTGCAGCCTGCTTTGCCGCGTTTTCCGCCTGCACAGATTCCAGAATGCGGCGCACGGAATCCTCGCTCACCTCCGGCACCACCTTTGCCTGCTGCAAACCAAACGTCTCATTTTCAAGGTCAAGCTTAATCTCCATCGTGTGCGTCTGCGCGTCCTGCAGCATCGCCGTCTGGAAATTCTGCACCTTGTCCTTCGTCTTTTTGTTTTCCGGCACCACAGCGTTCGGGTCATTCATCGCAACGGAGACCGGCACCGGGGCCACAATGCCCAGCTCGTCTTCCACAGCGGAAAGATCCACACCGGCCGTCTCTACGGCCTCGGCCACACGACGGCGACGCTCTTTCTGCAGGCGCTCAAAGTCCTTTGCCACTTCGTCGTCAAGCTCCGCGGTGTTCTCGTCAAACAGCTTGCGATAGCCCTCGTCCTGCGTGGAAATCTCACCTGTGGCATCAAACCCGCGGGTGTATTCGTCAATCGGCTTTAACTGGATGCCGTAGTACATGTCTTCGGCTTCGTTAAAAACCTCTTTCTGCTTCTTTTCGCGGCGGCGCGCCCAAAAACCTTTTTTCTCTTTCTTCTCTTTTTTGTTCTTCTTTTTCTTTCCGGGCTCTTCTTCCTCCTCGTAGGTATCCCACGGGGAGTCTTCTTGCACCTCCACCGGCTGCGGTTCCGCTTCCGGCGCGGGCTGTGTTACCTCTGCCGAGGCTTCCTCTACAGGCTGCTCCGCCACAGCGTCGGGTTCTTCCGTCACCCCGGGCGTTGTTTTCTCCGGCTCTTCCGGCGCGCCGTTGGCTTTCGCCTTGCGCTCCGCTTCCAATATCTCGTCCACCGAGAATTTGCTCTCATCGTTCATGGTTTTGGGTCCTTTCTTTTTCGCCTCAGCCCTTGGCCTTGATGCCCGCGCGCTGCCGCGCAATCTCATAGCAAAGCACGCCGCAGGCCACCGAAGCGTTCAGCGAATTGATTCTGCCCTTCATCGGCAGAGAAACGATAAAATCTGATTTTTCTTTCACAAGTCTGGACACGCCGAAACCTTCGGAGCCGACAACAAGCGCTGCCGGGCCGGAGAAATCGGTTTGGCACCAATCCGTGCCGTCCATATCCGCGGCGTATACCCAAACGCCGCGCGCTTTGATCTCCTCAAGAAATACCGCAATATTCGTCACACGCGCCACGGGGACGTATTCCACCGCGCCCGCAGAAGCCTTGCCGACCGCCGCCGTAAGGCCAACGCTGCGGCGCTTCGGGATAACAACGCCGTGTGCGCCTGCACATTCCGCCGTTCTGAGGATCGCACCGAGGTTATGCGGGTCCGCAATCTCGTCGCACACAAGGATAAACGGCGGCTCGTTTCGGCTTTCCGCCAGCGCAAAAATATCCTCCACCTCGGAGAACGCGTGCACCGCCGCCATGGCGATGACGCCCTGGTGGTTTTCGCCGCCGCACATGCCGTCCAGCTTACGGGAATCCACTTCCTTTACCGGAATGCCCGCCTGCTTTGCCATGCGGAGAATGGACGATACCGAACCGTTTTTCTCCCCGCGCCGCACAAGGATGCTGTCGATGGGTCTGCCCGCTTTAAGCGCCTCCGTAACGGCATTGCGCCCTGCTATGACATCTCTTTCTCTCTCGTTTTCCATGAACAAACCTATTCCTTTCCGCGGCTTCAGAACACGTCTGCGGCCGAAATTCGCAATACTATCGCAGTATATAGTAGATTATAGCATACTTATATTTGTCATTGCAACCGAAACGCGCAATTTAGCGCGGTTTTTGCAGGCGGTTTTTGCGCCTAAAACCGCCGTGTTTTTGGGCAGTTTTTTCGCCGCGCTCTTTTCGTCATTTTGACGGTGCTTTTGCGTGTTCATTTTGCTCGGCATAATTATTCATTCGGGCTGCATATCTTCTCACATCTTGCTGTATATAAGCTGGCCTTTACATTTATACAATCTGTAATATGCACGGCAGAAGTATACACACAGCGAGCTTTCCATAGCGTTTTCCGTTTAAGCTGTGGAAAACTCTGTGGAAAGTGTTAAAAACCCGCTTTCGGTGCTCTTTTTACTTTCCACAGCTTTTCACAATGTAAAATATTATGTAAACTATTCCGTCGAAAATGCCGCTTTTTACCGTTTTTTCACAGAACACTCACGATAAACCGTGTGTAAAATTTGCGTGAAAAGCCTTGTGTTTGCCCGAAAAAATGTCCCTATATATGGTGTTTTTGCGAAAAACAGCGTTTTAATTCCAAATTAGAACGATTTAGGCGAAATCCTAAGCGGCGAGATTTTCCGTTTAAGCACATTTTGTGAAAAAAAGCAAGGCGGCAGGCTTTACACAGTTGTTTTTTCACCTAAAATCGTGTAAAATGAAAATAGCGAGCAGAAAGACACCGGAAAGCCGCGCACTTTTTAGACGTGTCCCACAAAAAAGCGGGGCCGCACAAACCGTAAGCCACGGCAATTAAAACAAAAGACATTTTTCGGATAAACATGCACTGTATACAACTATTCAGAAAAGAGGAACCCAAAATGCGTGAAGACATTTGCTCTATACCGATCAGTGAAATTTTCGAGCCGAAGGACGGCTGCCCGTTCTGCCGCATGCGCGACATGCTCGAGGACCGCATGGCCACCTACATTACCGGCGCGGCTATGATGGAACCCGACGTGCGCGTGGAAACGAACCGTCTCGGCTTCTGCCACCAACATTTTGAGCAGATCTTACAGCGCGGCAGCCGCCTGTCCGTCGCCCTTATTCTCGAAAGTCTCTTAGACGAAGCCGGCAAAGATATCCTGCCCGAGGACGACAAGCTCGCGCCGAAAAAAATTCTCGCCGCCGCAGATCGCCGTGCGCACAGCTGCTTTGTCTGCGAAAACGTTGAGAAAAACATGCAGCACCTCAGCGCCACGGTTATCAAGCTCTGGCAGAGTGAGCCGGAGTTCCGCACACTGTACAGCGAGCAGACGCACATCTGCCTGCCGCATTACAGCTTCATTTTGGCTGCTGCGCAGAAAATGCCGCGTAAAAACTTTCAGCCGTTTGCGGCAGAAACTAAGCGCCTTGCGAAAAACTATCTCGATACCGTCAAGGCCGATACCACCCATTTCTGCCGCATGTTCGATTACCGCAATGCGGGCGGCGACTGGGGCAATTCCCGCGATGCCATTGAGCGCGCCATCACGTATCTGACGAGCCGAGAGCCCACCGTCACCACCAAAACGGAAGGCAAAAACCGTTGATGCGCTTCACCCCGCCCGATGGCGTTTTAAACCTCGCCCAAACGCTCGACTGCGGGCAGTCGTTCCGCTTTTATCCCGTCACGCTCGAAAACAACATTCCCGCATGGTGCGGTGTGGCATTTTCCCGCGGGCTGACCGTCTATCAAGATGAAAATAACGACCTCGTTTTAGACTGCACCGAGCAGGAATTTCGTGACATTTGGTTTGATTATTTCGATTTTAACACAGATTACAAAAAGTCCCGCGAAGTGCTTTCCGCTCTGCACCCCGCGCTGAAAGAAGCCGCCGAATTCGCGGGCGGCATCCGCATTTTAAAGCAAGAGCCGTTTGAGGCGTTGTGCTCGTTCATCATCTCGCAGAACAACAACATTCCGCGCATCAAGGGCATTATAGAGCGCTTGTGTCTGCATTTCGGCGAGCCGTTTCTTTATCATAACGAGACCCGCTACGCATTCCCGACACCGAAAAAATTGGCCTCCTGCACGCCGGAAGACCTCGCTCCGCTGCGCGCGGGCTTTCGCGCGAAATATCTCATCGATGCCGCAAAGCGCATCGCTTCCGGCGAAATCGATTTGGAAGCTGTGCGCAAAATGCCGCTTCCCGATGCCAAAGCGAAATTGCAGACGATTTCAGGCGTCGGCCCAAAAGTCGCGGACTGCGCTTTGCTCTACGGTCTGCACCGCACGGAGTGCTTCCCGATGGACGTGTGGATGAAGCGCGCCGTATTGCTTTTGCCGAGGCTTTCCCCCGCAGATTTCGGTGAAAACGCCGGCATCGCGCAGCAGTACTTATTCCACTATGTGCGCATGCACCCCGAGCTTTTCAAATAAATAATTCGTCCGGGACCGGCGGCAGGTCATCGGGTATCGCCGCCATACTTCTTTTTATGATCTTCGCCATTTCTTCCGGCGTTTCCGGGCAGCCGTACAAAAGCCATTTGCGCGTCACGGCAAAGTACCCCGCTTTCACAAATTCAAAATGATATTCCATGCAGTGCTCGCTCTCGATGCCGAGCCGCCGAAAAAAAGGCTTGAAGACGTTTTCAAACAGCGTCTGATAGCCTTTTTCCAGTTCTGCCGTGCCGAATTTCTCAAAATACGCCCGGTAAAACGCCCTGTCGCGCTTTGCCTCGCGCAGCGTCGCCGCCACATATGCTTCGGAGAAGATATTCGGGTCGCCGTGCATCTCTTCGTGTATCCGCTCTACGGACTCCGTCCATTTCTCCTCTACGATCGCTGTTATCAGCGCGGGTATGTCCGCATAGTGCAGGTAAAACGATGAGCGGTTGATGCCCGTCGCCTCACAAATTTCCCGCACGGAAATTTGATTTGTTTTTTTATTGAGCACCATTTTCGTAAACGCCTTGCGGATGCGCCGGTCGGTCTCCGCAAAGCGTTCGTTTTTCTTTGTGTTCATTTTGCCCTCCATTAACACAACACTCATCGTGTTTTAGCGGTTGTTTTCCAAATCTCCACGTGTTATGCTTATATTAACAGAACAGGTGTTGACTTTATAGTAGCGCATTGCAAACATAAAATCAAGGGGGAAATTCTCGTGAAAACCGAAGAACTTTTTGAACGCGCACCCGTGTGGAAATCCATTTTCAAGATGTGCCTGCCCACCGTTGTCGTTATGCTCGTCATGACCGTCTACAACATGGCCGATATGGTGTTCGTCGGGCAAACCGGCATCGCGGCACAGGTCGCCGCCGTTTCGCTCGCGTCGCCGTTCTTTTTATTGCAGATGACGCTCAGCACGTGGATCGGCGGAGGCGGCTGCACGGTCATCTCCGCCGCACTCGGCGCAAAAAACACAGAAAAAGCCAAAGCAGCCGGCGCAGCATGCGTACTTTTGAGCCTTGTGGGCGGCATTTTGCTCGGCGGCGCGGCGCTGCTTTTCCCAAACGCCTTCCTGCACTTTTTCGGCGCCGATGCCGCCACGTGGGACTACACCGCACAATACCTGCAAATTTTAGCCCTTGGCACGCCCGTCATCGTGTTTTCCAATGTCTTTGCAAACCTCGTCCGTGCAGAGGGTGCCGTACAGACCGCCGTCCTGCTCAACATGCTCGGCACTGTCGCCAATATTATACTTGACCCGCTTTTCATCTCCGGTCTGAACCTCGGCGTACAGGGCGCGGCCATTGCGACCGTCTTTGGCAATATTTTCACCGCCTGCGGCCTGCTTTTCTATCTCCGCCGTCGCGATACCATCTTGACGCTCAACATGCGCAAAGCATTCCACATGCCGCATGTCTTCCGTGAAATTTTTACGCTCGGCATCCCCGGCTCCGTCAGCAACCTTTTGATGAGTGCCGTCAACACGATCACAAACCGCATTGTCATCGCCTATGGGGCCGATACTGTCGCCGAAATGGGCGCGGGCGGCAAAGCGGGCATGATCGTCGCCATGGTCGTCATGGCCATTGCCCTCGGCGTGCAACCCATGTTCGCATATCTGTACGGCGCGGGCAACACTGCCCGCCTGCGCGAGACCTTCCGCAAAAGCAGCATTTTGGCGGTCTCTCTCGGCATCGTGTTAAGCATTGTCTGCTTCATTTTCCGCTTTCCTATCTGCGGCCTATTCTTAAAGGACGAAGCTCTCGTCGCTTCCGCCGCGCACATCACGGCGCTCGGTCTCCTCGGCATGCCGCTTATCGGTGTGTATTATCTTGCGGTCAATTACCTCCAGTCCGTCGGCAAAGCGACGCAGGCTTCCGCGCTTTCCGTTCTGCGGCAGGGTGCCGTTTATGTACCGCTTCTGCTTTCGCTCCATGGTCTGTTCGGTCTTTTCGGCGTGTTTTACGCCGCACCCGCCGCCGATATTTTCTCCACACTTTTAGCCATCTTACTCCTTTACCGCGCCATAAAGAAAGATCTCGTCTCCGCAAAGCCGCATTCGCCCGCAAAAGCCAAAAATACCTTCTATAAATCAAGTGAATTTTCATATTCTGTCCATGACTTTTTCCCTCGCTTCTGTTATACTTTAATATAGAAACCAGTGCAGTATAAGGAGACGGTACGATGGGCGCATTTGTGGAGTTTGAAAATGTATCGAAAATTTATAAAACCGGCGACGTAGAGGTGCACGCCTTAACCGATGCAAGCTTTGAAATTCAAAAGGGCGAATTCTGCGTCATCGTCGGTGAATCCGGCGCGGGAAAAACGACGCTTTTAAACATCCTCGGCGGCATGGATACGCTGTCTAAAGGCACCGTCCGCATGGACGGACGCGACATCAGCCACTTTAACCGCACCCAGCTTGAAAACTACCGCCGCTATGACATCGGCTTTGTCTTCCAGTTTTATAACCTTATCCCGAATTTAACGGCGCTCGAAAACGTGGAAATTGCGGCACAGCTGTGCACCGACGCCATCCCCGCCGAAGACGTGCTCCGCGCCGTCGGTCTCCATGACCGCATGCAGAACTTTCCCGCACAGCTCTCGGGCGGCGAACAGCAGCGTGTTTCCATTGCCCGCGCACTCGCCAAAAAGCCGAAGCTCCTTCTGTGCGACGAGCCCACCGGCGCACTCGATTACGAGATCGGCAAATCTATTTTAAAGCTTTTGCAGGATACCTGCCGCCGCGACGGCATGACCGTCGTCATCATCACGCACAATGCGGCGCTTGCCGCCATGGCAGACCGCATCATCCGCGTAAAAAGCGGCCACATTTACTCCGTTCGCATGAACGAGCACATCACGCCCGTGGAACAGATTGAATGGTAACGCGAAGGGAGCCGGAAAACGCATGACAAAAGCACTCAGAAAAAACACGCGGCGCAGCATTTCGGGCAGCCTTGGGCGGTATATCGCTATCCTGCTCATCATTATGCTGGGTGTGGCGTTTCTCACGGGTCTGCGAGATACCCGTCCCATCATGTCCGCCACCGAGACCGCCTATGTGAAAAATACGAAACTCTACGATCTTCGCCTCATCTCCACCATCGGCTTTGATGCGGACGACGTTGCCGCCGTGCAGAAAGCCGACGGTGTGGTTGCCGCCGCAGGCAGTGTGAATGCCGATTTCATCTGGCAGCACGACAACAAAGAGCGCGTTTACCGTGCACATATGCTGACAGATAACATCAACGAGCCTGTGCTCACTGCCGGACGTATGCCTGAAAACGGCAGTGAGTGCCTTATAGATTCCAGTCGCTTTTCGGAAGGCATGATTGGACAAACGATCGAAATTTCCGACTCCAACGACGAAGATACGAAGAAAAACTTCAAATACAGCACCTACACCGTGGTCGGCCTTGCAGATTCTCCGCTGTACATCCACACGCTGCGCGGCACCACGTCGCTTGGCGACGGCACACTGCAGGGCTTCGTTCTCATCCCGGAAGACGGCTTCGATTTCGAGTATTACACAGAATTATACGTTACCTGCACCGATGAATTCCCGCTATACAGCGACGATTACGACGATTACATCGATACGTTCTCCGATACTGTCGAAGCCGCCGCCACCACTTCCGTCAACGCGCGTTTTGATCGTCTCACGTCCGACGGCAAAGCCGAAATTTCAGACGCCGAGAACGAACTGAACGACAAAAAAGCCGAAGCCGAAACAGAGCTTGCCGACGCCAAAACACAGCTTGACGATGCAAAAGAGACCATCACCTCCGGCGAAGCGGAGCTTGCCGACGCGAAAAAGCAATTGGACGATGCCAAAGCACAGTTGGATGCAGGCGCAGAGCAGATTCAGCCCGGCTTCTCTTCGTGGGAAAGCGCCCTGCAAAGCGGCTTTGACGCATATTACAGCGGCAAGCAGCAATTAGAGGATGCCCTTGCGGAGAGCCAGGCGCAGATCGACGCCGGTTACACGCAGCTGCAGGAAAACGAAAAGCTCTACACTGAAAAATATGCCGAATTCACGTCCGGCAAAGAGCAGTATGAAGCGGGTCTTGCCGCCGCAAAGGACGCCCGCACACAAATTGATGCCGCACGCGCCGACTTAAACGAGAAAAAAGCGCAGCTCACGGCGGGCTTTGCCGCACTCGACGAAGCGCAGGCGCAGCTTGATGCCGTAAAAGATATGCTCGACCCGGCAGAAGCCGAAGCGCAGCAAACGGCGCTCGATATGCAGCGCGCCGCTTTAAATCAAAATCAGACGCAGCTCGACGATGCCGAAGCCGTATTAAACGAACAGGATGCCGCCCTCACCGCGCAGGAAGCACAGCTCACAGAGACCGGCAAGCAGCTCGATGAAGCCGAAACCGCTCTCTCGCAAATGCGCACGCTGCTCGATATCGGCCAAAACGATTACACCGACGGCATAGCACAACTTGAATATCAGAGAAAAACGCAAACCGCAAAGCTTGACGAAGCGTATAACTCGCTCATCACGTTTCAAAACAGCATCAAAGAGTACAACGAGGGCCTCGCTTCGTACAACGACGGCGTAAAAGAGCTCGCCGACGGCAAAGCCGAATACGAAGACGGCCTTAAAGACTACGAGGACGGCAAAAAGGAATTTGACGAGCAAATCTCCGACGCCGAACAGAAAATCGCCGACGCCAAACAAGAGCTCGCCGATTTAAAGAAGCCGGAGCTCTACGTTTTAACGCGCGACACAAACGCCGGCTACGTCTCGTTTGAAAGCGACTCCACCATCGTTGAAAAGCTCTCGGGGATCTTCCCCATTTTCTTCTTTCTCATCGCGGCGCTCGTCTGCTCCACCACCATGACCCGTATGATCGACGACGAACGCACACAGATCGGCACGCTCCGCGCACTCGGATACAGCCGCGGCTCCATCCTCGCAAAATACCTGCTCTATTCCGGAAGCGCCGCCGCACTCGGCTGTGTCATCGGCTATTTTGCGGGCGGCTATGTTTTCCCGTTCGTCATCTGGACGGCCTACGGCATGCTGTATCGCATTCCGGGTTTCGTCATACTGTATGACCCCGTGCTGTTTGTCATCGCGCTTGTGGCGTCGCTTTTATGCTCGGCGGGCACCACATATTTAGCCCTGCGCATCGAGATGCAGAACATGCCCGCAAACCTCATCCGCCCGAAGACCCCGGCCGCCGGCAAACGCATTTTCCTCGAGCGCATCACGCCGCTGTGGAAGCGCCTGAAATTCCTGCACAAGGTCTCCCTGCGCAACATTTTCCGCTTTAAAAAGCGCATGATTATGATGATTCTCGGCATTGCGGGCTGCACCGCGCTGGTGCTCACCGGCTTCGGTATCCATGATTCCGTCGCGAACATCGCAAACTTCCAGTTTGATGATATTCAAAAGTACGATGTCAGCGCCCAATTCTCCGATACGCTGACCGAAGATAAAATCAACGAAGTCGAAAGCGACCACAAATCGGAACTTGACGCCGCCACCGCCGTGCAGATGACCTCCGGTGACGTCACAGGCGACAGCATCACAAAATCCGCTTACATCGTCGCGTCCGACGACCCCGCCATTACCGACATTTTCGATCTGCATATCGACGGCGAGACCGTACCCTACCCCGGCAAAGGCGAAGTGCTGCTCACCGAAAAACTCGCCGAACTCACCGATATCAAAACCGGCGATACCGTCACCGTCTCCGTTTCGGATACGGAAAAAGCCGAGCTCAAGGTCGCGGGTTTAGTTGAAAACTACGTGCAAAATTACCTCTACATGACGGGCGAAACGTACGCCATGGTCGCCGATAAGGGCTACGAGCCGAAAACGCTCCTGCTGCGCGTAAACGACAGCGCAGACGAATATGCACTTTCCGCCGCACTCTCCAAAACGGACGGCGTATCCTCCGTTTCCGTCGTCACCGATACGCGCAATATGATCGACCAAATGATGCAGAGCCTAAACTATGTCGTCGCGCTCGTGCTCATTTCCGCCGGCGCACTCGCGTTTATCGTCCTGTTTAACCTCGGCAACATCAATCTGACCGAACGCGTCAGGGAAATTGCCACCATCAAGGTGCTCGGCTTCCATTCCGGGGAAACCGGCGCGTATGTGTTCCGTGAAAATATCATTTTGTCCATGATGGGCATCGTCGTCGGCCTGCCGCTCGGCGTTCTGCTGCACACATTTGTGCTCATGCAGATCCGCGTCGATATGGTCTCTTTCAAAACTGTCATCGCACCCGTCAGCTTCCTTTTGACCGTTGTCATGGTCGTGCTGTTCACGGTTATCACCGACCTCGTCATGCGCAAGAAAATCGCCAAAATAGACATGGCAGAATCCTTAAAATCGATTGAATAAACAAAAGCTCTGCCGCACCCCGTTGCCGCAGAGCTTTTGTTGTGCCATAATCCAAACGATAAATAAAGTTGGTCGCGTTTCGCCGGAATTCAAAACCGCCACGGACGACCTGTGCTGCTTCATGAGCCTGATTGCGACCATGCTTTTTAAAAACACCCACACCTTCGGCACGTTTATTCAGACATGAGGCATGAACTTCCCGTGCGCCGTGCTGTGGCAAATGTTTTACTGTGGCCCGCTCGTCCGCCTGATTTTTCGCTTGATTTTCAGGGAAAAGAAAAGTAAATAAGCATAGAAAAAATTCTCCCTCGGCTCCACAGCCAAAGGAGAATTTTCTTTATCCCGGCAAAATTTCCGCCAAAATCGCGTTGGAGACCAAAAAGCCCTCCGCGGTCAGCGAGATTCGCTCGTAATTTGCATGTATCAGATTTTTCGGCAAGCGCTTACAACCTTCCAGAACCCCGTCAAACAGCGCACCGCCGTTTTCAAATCGTGTCTCGCAAATCTTTCTTTGCAGCCCCTCGGTCAGCCGAAGCGACAGCATCGCAAATTCCGAAAAGCCGCCGCCCGCGCCGTCGTCTGCGGGCGCATTGCCGTTTAAAAAGCCCTCTAAATCGCGTGGGAAATAAAACCGCCTGCCCTCCATAAAGGAGTGCGCCGCGGGACCGAGTCCCAAATATTCCCCGCACCGCCAATACTGCAAATTGTGTCGGCTCTCTTTGCCCGGCCGCGCAAAATTGCTGATCTCATACTGGGCGTACCCGTGCTTTTTAAGCTCGTTTACGGCAAACAAATACTGGTCTGCCGTGCCGTCCTCATCGGGCAGATTAAGCTCTTGCTTTGCAAACGGCGTACCGGGCTCTATCTTTAAAATATACGCGGAAACATGGTCGGCCTCGAGTGCAGCGCAAAAATCGATCGAGCTTTTCAGTGTCTCCAAGCTCGAGTTCGGCAGGCCAAGCATCAAATCGACCGAAACATTGTCGATGCTCGCTTCTCTCGCCGCCTTCACCGCTTCCCGCACGGTTTCCGCCGTGTGCCTGCGGCCGAGAATTTTCAATTCCGCCTCTTTTGCGGACTGCATACCCATTGAAATACGGTTGAACCCGCCGCATTTCAGCGTTTCAAAAAATGAAACGTCTACATCCGCCGGGTTGCACTCCGTCGTGATTTCCGCGTTTTCGGCAACATTAAACTGCTCTTTCACTTTTTCGAGCACGCGGCACAGTCTTTTCGCACCGAACACACTCGGCGTACCGCCGCCAAAATATACCGTATGCAGCAGCCGTTCGCCGTATTTTTCACCGTACACTGCAAGCCGCGCACACAGCGCCGCCAAATAGCGGTCAAATACGTCGTCTTCTTCCGGCCGCGCGGAGTAGAAATCGCAATACGGGCACTTGCTTTTGCAAAACGGAATGTGGATATACAGCGAAAACGGTTTATTCATCGAGCTTCAGAACCGCCATAAACGCCTCCTGCGGTACTTCTACCGTGCCCAGCTGGCGCATACGCTTCTTGCCTTCCTTCTGTTTTTCCAGCAGCTTCTTTTTACGGGTGATGTCACCGCCGTAGCACTTCGCCAAAACGTCCTTGCGCATCGCTTTAACGGTCTCACGCGCGATGATCTTGCCGCCGATGCACGCCTGCACCGGCACCTCAAACAACTGGCGCGGAATTTTCTCCTTCAGCTTTTCCACCATCTTGCGAGCGCGCGGGTACGCCTTTTCCGCGTGGATGATAAACGAAAGCGCGTCCACCACTTCGCCGTTCAGCATAATATCCAGCTTCACAAGCTCGCTCTTGCGGTAGCCGATGAGTTCATAGTCAAACGACGCATAGCCGCGCGTGCGGGATTTCAGCGCGTCGAAGAAATCGTAGATAATTTCATTGAGCGGCAGCTCATAGTGAATATCCACACGGTCGGTGTCAATGTATTTCATATCCTTGAAAATACCGCGTCTGTCCTGACAAAGCTCCATGATGTTACCCACAAATTCTGTCGGGGAGTAAATGTGCGCGTTCGCAATCGGCTCCTCCGCCAGCGCAATGTGCGAGGGATCAGGGTAATTCGTCGGGTTATCGATGGAAAGTTTTGTGCCGTCCGTCTTTGTAATGTGGTACACAACGCTCGGCGCGGTTGTGATGAGGTCAAGGTTATATTCTCTCTCCAGACGCTCCTGAATGATCTCCATGTGCAGCAGTCCCAAAAAGCCGCAGCGGAAGCCGAAGCCGAGCGCCACGGAGGTCTCCGGCTCAAACGTCAGCGCCGCGTCGTTCAGCTGCAATTTTTCGAGCGCATCTCTAAGGTCTGCATAGTGTGCACCGTCTGCCGGGTACACGCCACAGAAAACCATCGGCTGCACCGCGCGGTATCCGGGCAGCGGCTCTGCCGCCGGTCTGTCCGCCAGCGTAATGGTGTCGCCCACGCGCGCCTCGCGCACGTTTTTGATCGATGCCGTAATGTAGCCGACTTCGCCCGCGGAAAGGCTCTTTGCGGGCTCCAAAGACGTCGCGCGCAGAATGCCGCACTCCACCACGGTGAACTCACTGCCCACCGCCATCATGCGGATGGTGTCGCCGGGGTGCACCGTTCCCTCTTTAATACGCACATACGCGATAACGCCGCGGTATGCGTCATAGTAGGAGTCGAAAATCAGTGCGCGCAGCGGCATGTCCGGGTCGCCCTGCGGTGCGGGAATATCCGTCACGATTTTCTCCATAACGGCTTTGATGTTGAGGCCCGTTTTCGCGCTGATGCGCGGCGCGTCCTCTGCCGGAATACCGATGACGTCCTCAATCTCCGCCGCAACCTTGTCCGGGTCCGCGGAAATCAGATCGATCTTGTTCAATACCGGTACGACCTCAAGGCCTGCGTCCACCGCAAGGTACGTGTTTGCAAGCGTCTGCGCCTCAATGCCCTGAGAAGCGTCCACCACCAGTACCGCGCCCTCACAGGCCGCAAGTGAGCGGGAAACCTCGTAGTTAAAGTCCACGTGGCCCGGGGTATCGATAAGATTGAACGTATATGCCTCGCCGTCGTTCGCGCGATAGACGAGCGTCACAGCATGCGCCTTGATGGTGATGCCGCGCTCGCGCTCCAGATCCATGTTGTCGAGGATCTGGTCTTCCATGTCGCGCTTCGCGACCGCCTCGGTCTGCTCCAAAATGCGGTCGGCAAGCGTGCTTTTGCCGTGGTCAATATGTGCAATGATGCTGAAATTGCGAATTTTACTCTGTTCCAAGCGTGATTCTCCTCTTTAGAAGTATACATGGTTAAGTATAGCATTTTCACGGCATTTACGCAATGACTGCTTTTGAAAAAGTCCGCATTTTAAGGTACTTCACACCTTGCGCTTTTCTGCCTAAACGTGGTATCATAGAAAAGACAAAACCACGCGTATACGTGGTTTCATAAGGAGAACCGATATGCCGAGATTTTTTACATCCGCCGTGCAGTTTGACGAAGCCGCGTCCGTAGGCTCTGCCGTCATAGACGGTGAAGACGGCCGCCACATCGCCCGCTCCCTGCGCATGCACACGGGCGACGCCCTCACGCTTTCGGACGGTGCCGGCACCGACTATACAGGCGAAATTGAAAGCATCACGGGCGATACCGTCATGGTGCGCCTTACCGATAAGTTTAAAAACAGAAGCGAGCCCACTCTGCGCGTCACGCTGTACCCCGGTATGCCGAAGGCTGATAAACTGGAGCTCATCACGCAAAAAGCCGTGGAGCTCGGCGTCACGAAGATTGTGCCCGTTTTGACTTCCCGCAGCGTTTCCCGGCCGGATGCAAAATCCGTTTCAAAAAAACAAGAGCGTTTGCAGCGCATCGCGCTTGAAGCCGCAAAGCAGAGCGGCCGCGGCATCATCCCGGAAATCGGTAAAATGACCGATTTAGAGTCCGCGCTCAAAACCGCACCCAGCAAAAAGATTTTATTCTACGAAGGCGGAGGCGAAGCGCTCGGCACGCTCGTCTCCCCCGATGAGGCCGAAGTTTCCGTCTTCATCGGCCCGGAGGGCGGCTTTGACGCTGCCGAAGTACAGCTCGCTAAACAATACGGCGCTACACCCGCCACGCTCGGCCCACGCATTTTAAGAACAGAAACCGCACCGCTTGCGGCGCTTTCCGTTTTAATGTACATCACGGGGAATATGCAATGAAAACAGTATTAGTCACCGGCGCGTCGGGTGAGATCGGCGCTGCCATCGCAAAAGAATTCGCCGCCGCAGGTTACGCCCTCGCGCTCCACGGCGCAAAGCACATTGAAAATGTAAATCAACTTGCCGAAACTTTCAAATCAAACGGCATCGAAGCCTATCCCGTCTGCGGCGACCTTTCCGACCCCGCCGCATGTGAACACGTATGGGCGGACACCGAAAAAAAACTCGGGCATATTGACGTTCTCGTCAACGCCGCCGGCATCTCGCTCGTCGATTTTTTCGACACCATGACGTCCGCACAGTGGAAAACTTTGTGTGACACGAATCTGTCCTCCGCCGTTTACCTCTCTCAATGCGCGTCCCGCTCCATGATCCGCCAAAAATCCGGCGCTATCGTCAATGTCTCGTCCATTTGGGGCGTGAGCGGCGCGGCAATGGAAGTCGCATATTCCGCCGCCAAGGCCGGTATGCTCGGGCTCACCCGCGCACTGGCCTTGGAGCTCGCCCCGTCGAACATCACCGTCAATGCCGTCGCACCCGGCTATATCGATACCAAAATGAACGCCCATTTGTCCGAAGACGAGAAAAAAGCGCTGTGCGAGGAGATTCCCCTCGGGCGTGCAGGCACTCCGGCAGAGGTCGCCGCAGGCGTCAGATTTTTAGCCGAAAGCCCGTACATCACCGGTGAAACGCTCGTCATTTCGGGCGGCTGGCGTTAAGGAGAATATTTACCATGTCCAATCAAATCGATGCTTATTCCTTCGCACTCGGCGTGTGCGAGGCATTCTGCGAGGTTGTCCGTGCCGGCGTAAAGCGCATCGCGCTCAGCCACCCGTTCACAGAAGACGAACTTCAAAACGCACTCGGCGCAGATTTTCTCCCCGCGTGTGAAGAAATCGCCCGAAAGTACGGCTGCAAAGCGTATTATTTAAAAGAACCGCTCATCACCGACCTTTTCCCGGTCTCGTTGAACCGCGGCAAGCAAAACGTCGTTTTCTACCGCGAAGACCGTGACCTTAAAGAAATCTTAAGCATCCAACACGATAAGCAAGCCCTCATCGCCGAAAACAACTATACGAGCGAAAACCGCCGCCAAATCGCCGTGCGTTACGGGCATCTGCTCTCGTACAGCGACGAAGCCATCGCTCGCTATTTAGCGCAAAATACAGAACTCGAGTAATCAAAGGAGCACCCCTATGTCCATGATCCTCAACAAAGAGCTGCCGAACCCGGCGGCCCTCAAAGCCGAATTTCCCGTCCCGGAGCACATCAAAAAAATCAAAGCCGCGCGCGATAAAGAGATTGCCGCCGTGTTCCGCGGAGAGTCCGATAAATTTCTCGTCATCGTCGGCCCCTGCTCGGCGGATAACGAAGAAAGCGTCTGCGAATACACCCGCCGCCTTGCCCGTGTGAACGAGCAGGTGAAAGACCGCCTCATTCTGATTCCACGCATCTACACCAATAAGCCCCGCACCACGGGCGAGGGCTATAAGGGCATGCTGCACCAGCCGGACCCCGATAAAGCCCCTGACCTGCTCGGCGGCATCATCGCCATCCGCAAAATGCACATGCGCGCCATTGAGGAGACCGGCCTCACATGCGCGGATGAAATGCTGTACCCCGAAAACCGCAGCTATTTGGATGACCTTCTGTCCTACGAAGCCATCGGCGCGCGCTCGGTCGAAAACCAGCAGCACCGTCTGACTGCAAGTTCCATGGATATCCCCGCCGGCATGAAAAACCCCACCTCCGGCGATCTTTCCGTCATGATGAACTCCATCAAAGCCGCCCAAAGCGCGCACAACTTCATCTATCGCGGGTGCGATGTCACCACCACCGGCAATCCGCTCGCCCACGCTATTTTGCGCGGCGGCGTTGATAAATACGGCACAACTATCCCGAACTATCACTACGAGGATTTAAAGCGTCTCGCTTCCCTCTACGAAAAAAGCGGGCTCGAAAATCCCGCCTGCGTCGTGGATGTCAACCACTCGAATTCCGGCAAAAAGTTCAAAGAGCAGATCCGCATCGTCAGCGAGGTGCTGCACAGCCGTTCTTACGACCCCGCCATACACAAGCTCGTCAAGGGCGTCATGATTGAAAGCTATCTCTTCGAGGGCGCGCAGAAGATTTGCCCGGAGATGATCCACGGCAAATCCATCACAGACCCCTGCCTCGGCTGGGAAGACACCGAAAAGCTGCTTTACAGCATCGCGGAAAAAGCGTAAAGGGAGTTGTAAGATGAAACTGTACGTCACACGCCACGGCGAAACACCCATGAACGCTGCGCACCGCGTCTGCGGCCTCACGAATATCGACCTCACCGAAAAAGGCATCGCGCAGGCAAAAGAAGCCGGGCGCAGCCTCCAAGATAAAGGCATCAAGCGCATCATCGCCTCCCCGCTTCTGCGCGCCCAACACACCGCAAGGCTCATCGCAGACGAGATCGGCATAGATACCATCGAGACCGAACAGCGGCTCATCGAGCAAAACTACGGCATCTACGAAAATACCGACTGGGACGGCGAAGCGTTCAACGCAAATAAGCGCGAGTTCGCCGTACGTTACCCCGGCGGCGAATCCATGCTGGACTTAGCCGGTCGGCTCTACCCGTTTTTAAACAAGCTGAAAGCCGAAAACGGCCCCACCACGCTCCTCGTCTGCCACGGCGGCATCTGCCGCATGATCCGCACCTACTTCTTAGATGTCAAAAACACCGACTACGCCGCCTTCAAGCTTCCAAACTGCGGCATCATGGAGTTTGATCTGTAAAAAGAGCATCTCGGCTATAGACGGGTGTCCGTAAAACAGTTAATCCTCCGTATGGCTTAGACCATGCGGAGGATTTGTTTATGTCTAATCTTCCAACTTGCTGGCGGCAAACGGTTTGTCAAAACCGTTTGCAGACGGCAAGTCCACAGGGGATAGCCGCTTTAGCGGCGCAAGGGGGTGTAGCCACCTTGACGGAACGAAGTGACGAAACATTCTCGGTCGTGCAGTTTTCTTCTGCTGACCGGGAATGAAGCTCCGCAGGACGCACTACTCTCGATAGAGAGTATAGAAGTGCGCCCTTTAGTTCCTAAAGGGATTTTATCAGTTCGACAAACTTGAATTTTCAAATTAGTCTTTGCAAATAACCTTTGAACCTTCACCATCAATTACAATTCCCTGATGGTTGTTAATAGGGCATAGATTCAAATCCGAAAATTCAGTCATTATTTTCTCGGTAACTTTCTTAAATGGTGCTGTAAGATAATGCGGAAGAACATAGAAATCAATCAAATCAAGCCCTGCATCATCTTCTTGTGAGTAGTCCTCCGGCTTTTCATCCATTTGCTCGATATATTGGATGCTTGGAGCGCATATAATCGCACCTGCCGATTCACCAATCATCAGTTTTCCCTTTGCCAATTCTTTTTTCAACAGCTCATCCGTTCCCGTTTTACGGAGCTGGTCTATAAGGAAAAAAGAATTTCCGCCGGTAAAATATATCACATCCGCATCTTCAAAAACAGACTGTATCGTTGAATAAGCCTCCGTTGAAATATCAATTTCAGTTACGATTGCTCCCAACTTTTTGAATAATTTTCGAGCCGAGCCAACATAACCGGTGTAGCCTTCACGCAGTGAAGCTGTTGGAATAAATGCGACTTTCTTACTTTCAATTTCTTCCTTTATCAGACTTCCTACACTTGAGAAGTGCGAACATAAAAATAGTTTCATCAATATTCTCCTTTATAAATCACGATTTATTGCTCGCTTTTCGTATTCAAATTATACCATAAACTTGTGAACAGTTCTACCGCAACTTTGGAATATATGAGAAAAGTCCGAACAGTTTTCTGCCCGGACTTCCTCACTCAATCGTAAATCAATTCGATTTTCACAATTTCCTCTGCCTGTGCCTTGCAAGCGTTCATCTGCCGTACCCATTCCATTTGGTGTCGGCTTTCAGTTTCTCGGTCACGCCGTTTCGCTTCGCCAGCTCCGGCACGATCAGCTCCATGCGGTTTCGTGCCGCTTCGTCAATCTTAGTGCAATACTGTCTTACGTACACCCAGCTATGCCGAGATGCTTTTTGCTTTACGCTTCCGTCGCAGTGCCATGCTGCGGGTCGTGCTCGCGTTTGATGCAGCGGTCAAGCCACTTGCCTCGCAAATAATAAATAACAAAGATCACCGCCGTGATGACCCATGATACCGGGTAGTTCATCGCGACCATCTGCATCGTGTGCCAATATGGAACCATAAGCAATATCCACACGACGCGCAGACCGCATACGCCGATGCAGGTGATAAGCATCGGCTGCAAAGCCTCGCCGGCACCGCGAATCGCGCCGGACAAAATCTCGATAAAAACAAACGTAAAGTAAGACGGCGCCAATACCAAACAGAACTGCGCACCGATATTTACAACCTCCGCATCGCCCGTAAAGAACATCAAAAGCTGATAGCGGAAAATAAACAGCAGCGCGGAAAGCGCGATGATCGTACCAAGGCACATGCTAAGGCCCACACGCGTGCAGCGCTTCATGCGGTCATATTGGCGTGCGCCGAAATTCTGCCCGGCAAATGTCGTCACCGCAATGCCAAACGCGTTCATCACCATCCAGATAAAGCCGTCAATCTTGCCGATGGCCGCCCAGGCCGCGATAGCCGTCGTGCCAAAGCTGTTGATGCTCGCCTGAATGAGGATATTCGAGAATGAATACATCACAGACTGCAAGCCGGCCGGCAAGCCGATGCGGACCACATTCTTTAGAATGTCCTTGTGAAAGCGAATTTTGCGCAGTTCCACACGGTATGCTTCCTGCGTGCCCATCAGGCGGATCATCAAAAGCACGGCGCTGATCAGCTGCGATAAAACCGTCGCAAACGCTACACCGAACACACCCCAGTGAAACACCACCACGAACAACAAATCGAGTACCACGTTTGCAAGGCAGCACACAATCAAAACGTACAGCGGCATACGGCTGTCGCCGATGGCGCGCAGAACACCTGTGCCGATATTATAAATCAGGTTGCCGATGATGCCAAGATAATATACGTTCATGTACAAAACCGCGTCATCCATGATGTCGTCCGGCACACCCATCGCCAGCATTGTCGGGCGCGCCGTCACAATGCCGATGACCATAATGACAACGCCGCCCGCCACCGCCAGCGCCATGGACGTGTGGACAGATTTAGAAAGATTTTCGCGGTCGTTTGCGCCGAAATATTGCGAAATAATGACCGTCGCGCCGGAAGCTACGCCGACAAAAAAGCCTACAAGCAGGTTGATGACCGTGCCCGTCGTGCCCACAGCCGCCAACGCCTCGGTGCCGACAAACTGACCGACAATGATCGTGTCAACCGTGTTATACAACTGCTGAAAAAAAGTGCCGATCAAGATCGGAAAGAAGAAAAGCAAAAGCTGTTTCCAAATAACACCTTCCGTGATTCCGTTTTTTGTTTTTTCCAAATGTCCTCCCCCTTTGATACCCTATAACGCCTATTCTTAAACCGCGCTCTAAACACGCATACGCCCATTCTAACACCTTTTCTCCCATTTTTCAAGCGGTTACAAAAATAAAAGTACGAAATAGGATTTTAATTTGACATCTCAGGAGATAGCCGCACCCGTTTCCCGGCGCGTATATTTCAATCCTACCGTACGCAAAGCTTTTCGCGCGTGACTCGTCGACAACTCCGCCGCCGGAAAGCTGTTCGGTAAACGGAACGACAAAGGCAAACTTTTTAGTTACTAAAAAGCGCCCGCAGGGTCAAACCTTGCAGGCGCTTTCACTTTACTTTTCTTTACTCCACATACGTAACGGGGAATTTCTTCTCCTTCACAGGCGTTTCTGCTGCCGCATAACCGATGGCCGCAATGCCGAATACCTTGTGGTTCTCCGGCACGCCGAACTCCGTCAAAACGGCGCGCACCTCAGGCACGTCGCACGTGTCAGAAAGCTGGTTGATCCACACAGTACCAAGCCCCATGGAATGCGCCGCGAGGAAGATATTTTCAAGCGCGCAAGCGTTGTCCCAGGAAGTGATACCCGTGTCGCCAATCAGCTCGTTCGACGGAATGATAAGCGCGGCGGGCTTATACATGTCGTACTTCTCGTTGCCGAGCGCCTTGCCCACAGCCGCCGCAAGCTTCGCGATTTTCTCGCGATTTAAAACAGCAGAAAAATGCCATGTCTGGCGGTTCATCGCGCTCGGTGCATGCACAGCGCACTGCAAAAGCGTATCGATCTTTTCTCTCTCCACCGGGCGGTCGTCATACGCGCGGACACTGCAGCGGGTCAAAATGTTCTGAATCACTTCATTCGTCATAAAAACGCTTCCTCTCTTTGATTTTTCGGGTCTGTACCCTTATTTTTAAGCGGTCATCCGCTTATTGACTCAAAATTTCTCCGCCAAAAGCACGGCGATTTTCTCTAAAAATGCCTCATCTTCTGCGGTAAAGCGATTTTCAAACGGGCTGTCCACATCCAAAACAGCATAGACTTTTCCGTCTTTCATCACCGGCACCACAAGCTCCGCACGGCTCGCGCTGTCGCAGGCAATATGCCCCGGGAACGCGTGCACGTCCGCTACGCGCAGCGTTTTCTTCTCCGCAAGCGCTGTGCCGCACACGCCGCGCCCCGCTTTAATGCGGATGCACGCCGGTTTACCCTGAAATGGCCCCAACAGCAAATTACCGTCCGGCTGCACCGTGTAAAAGCCCACCCAGTTGATGTTTTTCAGTGTTAGATTCAACAGTGCCGAAAGGTTCGCCATGTTCGGCACAAGCTCCGGCTCGTCTTCAATGAGTGCCTTCGCCTGCAAAACGACGTCTTCATACGTCCCGCTGCCTTGAAGCTCAAAACTCATTTTTTATACTCCTTGTAAACAAAGCGTTGACTTCATCGTGCGCATTTTCGCCTTTATACAACACATTGTATACCGCGCGGCAAATCGGTAAATCGGCTGAAACCGTCTTGCCAAGGCGCAAAAGCGCGTCCACGGCGTAATAGCCCTCCGCCAAATCGGTGTACGGCTCGTTTTTCACAAACTTCTCGCCGAACATGCGGTTGTGCGAATACGGCGAAAACAGCGTCGCTTCGTAGTCGCCGAGGTGACAAAGCCCGTAAGCCGAAAGCTCGTTGCCGCCTAAAGCGTCAATCAGCCGCGCAATCTCACGCGTGCCGCGCGCCATCAAAGCGCCTTTTAACGTCGAAAGCCCGAGGCCGTCCAGCATACCGGCAGCAATGCCGACGACATTCTTCGCCGCCGCACCGATCTCATTGCCGATGAGGTCCTGTCCGTAGTAAAAGCGAATGAGGTCGCTGCCGAATGATTCCACCAGCGTCTTTTTTGCGTCTTCGCTGTCGCTGTCAATGACCATGCAGTTCGGCACACCAGCCGCAAACTCCTGTACATGGCCGGGACCAACCCAAACGGCGACCGCGTTCGAGTTGTCACACTCCGCGGCACACACCTGGGAAAGCCGCATGCCGGTTTCAATCTCCACGCCTTTCATGCACAGCACGAAAATTTTATTTTTCAGCTCAAACGGCTGAAGCTCGCGCATCAGGCCGCGCAGGCCCTGCGAGTTGACGGAGATTACAATCACGTCGCTGTCTTTCACAGCGTCCAAAGAATTTGTCAAATGTAAGGTTTCGGGCAGCTCTACAAGCCCGTTCGTACGGGTTTCGATGAGCTTTTGCATGTGGGCAGAGCTTTTCCGCCCGTAAAGGGAAACACTGTGGCCGATCTTATCGAGGTACCACGCGATAAACGTGCCCCAACGGCCGCAGCCGATAACGGTAATTTTCATAGGGAATGCTAAGGTCCTTCCAAAGGGGTAATGTAAGCGCGAAATTCAAATCACAGCTCTGTAAATAAATCTTTTGCGTCTTTGGCGTAAATGATGCCGGAAACGACGGCGAGCAAGGTTGCAATCGCCATCACGACAAGATTTACCCATGTAAATATCGGAGAAAGCGTCTCCGTCGGCAAAGCCAAAATGCCGTATGCGCCAAGGTCGAGAATGTACTGCGTCAACAGCACGATGCAGATTGCGACAATCTGCGACACGGTTTTCGCCTTGCCCCAGTTGTTCGCCGGGATCACCCTGCCCTGCTCCACCGCAATAAGGCGGATGGACGTCACGGCAAATTCGCGGACCATAATAAGGAGCACAAATACCGTGTTCGTCATGCCGTTCGCCACAAAGCAGACAAGCGCCGACATCACCATGATCTTATCGGCCAAGGGGTCCATCAGCTTGCCGAAATTTGTGATGAGGTGATCGCGCCGCGCGATTTTGCCGTCCAAGTGATCGGTGTACGACGCAATGCCGAAAATTGCCAGCGCCACTAAATTGCGGTGTGGGAATATGTCGCCAGAAAGCAGCATGAAAAGCACAAAAAACGGTACTAAGATGATGCGCAGTATCGTCAGTTTATTCGGTAAATTCATAGCGGTTCTCCCGTTTAGACGCGCGTACCGAACAGGTCGCCGTCAATGGCCTCGTCCACGTGCACCGTTACCATTTCACCGTAGTACGGCTTCGTTTCCGCAGAGAAAAACACCTTGCCGTCAATGTCCGGCGCGTCCATGGCGCTGCGGCCGAACCAGCATTCGGCGTAGCGGTCAAAGCCCTCCGTCAACACGGTGATGTCCCCCCCAACCTGCTTTTCGCCAAGGCGGTCCATAATGTTCATCTGTGATTCCATGATGATCTCCGCGCGGTGGTTCTTCACCTCGTCGTCGATCTGGTCGGGCATCAAAGCCGCCGGCGTGCCCTCCTCCTGCGAATAGGCAAAGCAACCGAGGCGCTCAAATTCAATGTCTTTCACAAATTCCGCAAGCTCGGTGAATTCCTCCTCCGTCTCGCCCGGGAAACCCGTAATAAGCGTTGTGCGCAGCGTCACGCCCGGAATCTTCTCGCGGATTTTCTTCATCAGCGCCGTCAGGCTCTCACGGTCGCCGGTGCGGTTCATGCGCTTTAAAACGCGTGCGGAAGCGTGCTGCAGCGGCAGATCGATATACTTCACAATCTTCTCTTCCTCCGCCATCGTCTCCAAAAGCTCATCCGTCAAAGCGTCCGGGTAACAATAGAGCACGCGCAGCCACTTGAGGCCGTCAATTTTGCACAGGCGGCGCATCAGCTTTGCAAGGGAATATTCGCCGTACAAGTCAATGCCGTAGCGGGTCGTGTCCTGCGCAATGAGGATAAGCTCCTTCGCGCCGTTTTCAACGAGACCGCGCGCTTCTTCCTCGATGCTCTCCATCGTGCGGCTGCGGTAGCCGCCGCGGATCATCGGAATCGCACAGTAAGTACATTTGTTGTCGCAGCCCTCTGCAATCTTGATATACGCAAAATAGCTCGGGGTCGAAAGCTCGCGCTCGCCGCACAGCGGCATTTTGCTCTTTTCGGGAAAGCTCTCCGTAAAATCATTCATTGCACTTTCAATGCACGCCGCAATGTCCGCGTTCGCGCCGATGCCGAACACGCCGTCCACCTCGGGCAGCTCTTTGTGAATTTCCTCGCGGTAGCGCTCCGCAAGACATCCCGTCACCACAATCTTCTTGATGCGGCCCTCTTTTTTCAGCGTCGCAAGCTCCAGAATTTCATCGATAGATTCCTGCTTCGCGCTGTCGATAAAGCCGCAGGTATTCACGATTGCAACGTCTGCAAGCGCAGCGTCATCGCACAACTCAAAGCCCGCGTTTTTCAGGTTCGCCATCAGCATTTCGCCGTCCACCTGGTTTTTGGCACAGCCAAGGCTGACCATTCCCACTTTAATTGCCATGTATATAACCCTTTCTCGGTGCATATCCAAGCCTTAGACATGCCCTTATATAATTTCTGTTTTGCCGCTACCTATTTTAGCAGAAAACGAGCGGCTTTTCAATCGAAATGCCGCCCGTTCACAAAAATCATACAATTATACGCGCAAAAACACGCTTGCCGCCCGGAAATCATGCCTTTTTTGCGCACCCTGTCCGTCTCGCGCAACGCACAAAACAGCCCTGCAACCAAAGCAGCGCCGTTTTACGGTCATTCTTCTGAATTTAAGACAGAGAAGATCTCGTCGAAACCGTAGCCGTAGCGCTGCAAGGCGGCTACGGCACGGCGGCGCACTTTTTCGTCTTCGCGCGCCATGGGATACTTTCGCTCCAAAATGGCGCGGATGTTTTCCTCTGTTTCCGAACGTTCTGTGGAAAACTCGTCCATCACCGCGGCGATGAGCGCGTCGTCAATGCCCTTTTGGCGCAGCTCCTGCTTTACGCGGCGCGCGCCGAATCTTTTGCGTGTGAAAAGCTCGTTTGCAAGGCGGCGGGCGTAGTCCTCGTCATTTAGTAAGCCCAGCTCTTCCATGTGCTCCACGGCGCTGCGGGCAGCCTCGCGGTCAAATTCCGCGCGGGTGATCTTATTTTCCAACTCTTTTTTGGAGTGGGCGCGGTGCTCCAAAAGGTACAGCGCCTTTTCCTCGGCGCGGTGCTTTGCGGAGGCCTGCAAAAGCGCGTGCAGCTCCTCGTCGTCGAGCTCGTCGCCGATAGAAATGCCGCAGCGCAAAAGCGTTTCCGTGTCCACCTTCACCGCCGCTTCTCCGTCAATATAAAGCTGCGAAAGTCTGTGGCGGCGCGGGGCGATGTCCGTAATCTTCATTATTCGTCGTCATCGACCGTGATGTCGATGTCCGCCTGCACGTTCTTGCGGGTGTTCTCCGCCTGCTCGGGGGATTCTTCCTCCTCGGCCTTTTCAACGGGCTTCGGCGCACTGCCGCCCTTGATGGACTTTGCGTAGAGTTTATCCGCGTTCTGACGGACGAGCTCGGAAATTTCCTCAAAAATATCCGGGTTGTCGCGCAGGAAGTTCTTCGCGTTGTCGCGGCCCTGACCGATACGCGTGCCGTTGTAGGAGAACCACGCGCCGCTCTTCTGCACGATCTCGAGCCTTTCGGCAAGGTCAAGCAGGTCGCCGACCTTCGAGATGCCCTGCCCGTACATGATGTCGAATTCGACCTCACGGAACGGCGGCGCAACCTTGTTTTTCACAACCTTGACCTTTGTGCGGGAGCCGATGATGTCGGTACCGCTCTTCAAAACCTCCTTCTTGCGCACATCGAGACGCACGGAGGAGTAGAATTTCAGCGCACGGCCGCCCGGCGTGACCTCCGGATTGCCGTAGACAACGCCGACTTTTTCGCGCAGCTGGTTGATGAAAATGGCGACGCAGTTTGACTTCGAGATGGCACCGGCAAGCTTTCTTAACGCCTGCGACATCAAACGCGCCTGCAAGCCGACGTGGCTGTCGCCCATTTCGCCCTCGATCTCCGCGCGCGGAACGAGCGCTGCCACGGAGTCCACAACGATAACATCGATGGCGTTGGAGCGCACGAGCGCCTCGGTGATCTCGAGCGCCTGTTCGCCGGTATCCGGCTGCGAAACGAGCAGAGAATCCACGTCTACGCCGAGCGCGGACGCATAGACCGGGTCAAGTGCGTGCTCCACGTCGATAAACGCCGCGTTGCCGCCCATTTTCTGGCCTTCGGCGACGCAGTGGAGCGCCAAGGTGGTCTTACCGGAGGATTCCGGCCCGTAGATCTCAATGATTCTGCCGCGCGGCAGACCGCCGATGCCGAGCGCGAGGTCCAGCGAAAGAGAGCCGGTGGAGATCGCATCCACGTGCATGCCGTTGTTCTGGCCAAGGCGCATGACAGCGCCCTCGCCGAACTGCTTTTTAATCTGCGTCAACGCAGTCTCAAGCGCTTTGCGCTTGTCTTCGGGCTTGATGTCCTCCACTTTTTTGCTTACGGGGCTTTTATTTTCCTTCGCCATGGTTATATCCTCACTTCTTTTGAAATTTGGGTTATGGTTCCTGATTGATTGTGTTTCCGTCGAGCGTGGTTAAAGTTTTCGCCAACCTTTTTCAAAAGGCTGTGGTTTCCAAAGGTGAAACTCTTTTTTTACTGCCTCTATTATACTAAATCCGTCGAAAAAAAGCAACGGTTTTCTCGAACATATTTTCTTTTCTTGCTGAGATGAGCGAAAAAGCGACAGTTAAGAGGACATCACAGGATATCGGCGGACATCTTTTTGCGCAAAAAGGGCAGAACCCCGGAGAAAACCGGAACTCTGCCCTTTTTTAGCTTATGTAGAAATTACAGACCGAGCAGTTCGGTTGCCGCTTTCTCCATTTTTGCGATGATCTCATCGGACTCTGCGACGGTTTTACCCTTGCCGGAGAGGTAAATTTTGATCTTCGGCTCTGTGCCGGACGGGCGGACGATGAGCTTGCTGCCGTTCTCCAGACGATACTCGAGTACGTTGGACTTCGGAAGCGTGATCTCCGTCTTCTCCGCGCCCTCTGTGCGCACGGAAAGCTGATAGTCGCTGTCGCCGACAACCTTGAAACCGGCAATCTCTGCCGGAGCGTTGTGGCGCAGATGATCCATGATGGAATTCATCTTCTTCATGCCGTCTTCGCCCTCAAACGCGAAGTTGCACAGGGCGTTCTTGTAGTAGCCATACTTTTCGTACAGAACATTGATGGCATCGACGAGCGTCATGCCCTTTTCTTTGTAGTAGGAAGCCATTTCGCAGATGATCATGCTGCCGTCCACGGCGTCCTTATCGCGCACATAGCCGCCGGAGAGGTAGCCGTAGCTCTCTTCAAAGCCGAGCAGGTAGCGCTCCGGGTGGCCTTCGCTCTCAAGCAACGCAATCTGGTCGCCGATATACTTAAAGCCGGTAAGGGTACGGCGAATTTCAATGCCGTAATCCTTCGCGATGTCGTTGACCATATCGGTGGAAACAATCGTCGTGACCGCGACCGGGTCCTTCGGCATGGTGCCGAGTTCCGTTTTGCACTGTGCAATAAAGTTCAGGAGCAGAATGCCCACTTCGTTGCCGGTCATGAGCACATACTCGCCGTGCTGGTTGACGGCGATGCCTACGCGGTCACAGTCCGGATCGGTCGCGAGCAGCAGGTCGGGCTTTACGGTCTTGCAGAGGTCAAGGCCCTTCTGGAGTGCTTCGCGGATTTCCGGGTTCGGGTACGGGCAGGTGGGGAAGTTGCCGTCCGGCTCGCTCTGCTCCGGCACAACGGTGATATCCTTCACGCCGATGCGGTCGAGGATACGCAGCACGCACATTTTGCCGCTGCCGTTGAGCGGGGTGTAGACGAGCTTGAGGTTATCCGCCGGCTTACCGAGGATGCTCACGCCGTAAACCGCGTCGATGAACGCGTTGACGGTCTCTACGCCAATATATTCCGCCTTGCCGGAAGCAAGGGCCTCCTCAAACGGGATTTTCTTCACGTCCGCGAAAATATCAAGCGCTTCGATCTCCGCCATAATGCCGTCTGCCATGCCTTCCGTTACCTGACAGCCGTCGTTGCCGTAGGCCTTATAGCCGTTGTACTTTGCCGGATTGTGGCTTGCGGTAACGCAGATGCCTGCATCACAGTGCAGGTGACGCACAGCGAAGGACAGCGCCGGGGTCGGCATGAGTTGCGGGTAGAGGTACGCCTTGATGCCGTTTGCGGCGAGCACCGCTGCGGACTCTTTGGAGAACAGCACGCCCTTGTTGCGGCTGTCGTGTGCAATGGCAACGGAAAGGGGCCTACCCTCCGTGTTGTGCTTATTCAGGTAGTTTGCAAGGCCCTGTGTCGCCTTGCGCACCGTGTAGACGTTCATTCGATTCGTGCCTGCGCCAATGACACCGCGAAGGCCGCCGGTGCCGAAGGCAAGGTCTCTGTAAAAACGGTCGTTTATCTCCTCGGGCTGATCCTTAACGGAAAGCAGCTCTTCTTTCAAGTCGGGATCGTCCAGTTCGACGCTAAGCCATCTTTCATACTCGGTCATACTCTATTCTTCCTTCCATGGTTTAAATTTTCGGCAGTGCGAAAAAACGTATCTGCCTTATGTTAAATGCGGATGACCCGCACCTACACGCTATAATTAGATTACCATTTTATCTGTGCAATGTCAATGACAAATTGCGTCTCTCCATGTCAATTTATGTGTAAAATATTTGTTAGTATCCCGGCGGGCGAAATATCAACCAGTCCGCAGGTCGCGCGAAAGCCCGAGCAGGAGCCGGGATTTAAGATATACAGTCCGTCGTCGTAGGTCTCGAGCGCCTCGTGCGTATGGCCGAACAGCAAAAGATTCGCACCCGCCTCCCTTGCGGCGCACACAACGGTATAGAGCCCTGATTTCACATGGTAAAGGTGCCCGTGTGTGCAGAAAATTTTAGCGCCGTCAAGGTCTAAAATTTCGCGTACCGGCACGTCTGCGCAGCCGAGGTCACAGTTGCCGCGCACGGAGTAAAATGCGATATTCGGGAACAGGGCGCGCATCATTTGAAAATCGTTTTGCCCGTCGCCGAGAAAAATGACGGCATCCACGTCTCTGTGCTTCTCGAGCGTTTCACGCATATAGAGCGGCATGCCGTGGGAATCCGAAAAAACCAGCAGTTTCATGAAAATTCTCCTTCTTTTGAATTTAACACAGATGAGGTCTCATTTTTTCGCGCCGCGCATAAACTGTAAACGGAAGTTTCCCTAAAGGGAGGGTTTACCATGAACGAACGTGAAATGCAATCGCTTTTGACTTTGGCGGCGAAACGGCTGCACACCACGCCGGAAGCGCTGCGCGCCGCCGCCGAAAACGGCGACCTGCAGAACATTACGGGCGGTCAAAATAACGCGGCGGCTTCGCAGCTAAACCGCGTTTTAAGCGACCCGGAGGCCGCGAAAAAGCTGCTTTCCACACCCGCCGCGCAGAAACTGTTTGAGGCTCTCGGCGGCAAAAAATAGAAAGGAGGTGAGCGGCGGTGGAAGACCTGGCCGCAGCCGTACAATCCATTTTAAACGACCCGCAAAGCATGGCGCAGCTGCAGGGCGTGATGAACTCGCTTGGCATGAATCCGCCGCAAGCCCCTGCCCCGGCTACGCCGCCGGTGCAGCAAAAACCGGCGGCCGCCGCACCGCTCAATTTGCTGAACACTCTAAACAGCAGCGATCCGATGACAGCGATGCTTTTGCGCGCCGCGCCGCTTTTGGCAAGCGCGAACCGCGAGGATGACTCCACGCGATTGCTTGCGGCGCTGCGCCCTTTGCTCGGCGAAGCACGGCAGAAAAAGCTGGATGAAGCCTCGAAAATTTTGAAGCTCTTGCACCTTTTGCCGCTTTTGAAAGAGAGCGGCGTTTTACAGAATATTCTTTGAGAAAGGCGGAGTAAAATGCCGAGTAACATGCCGGACGCACGCGCCGTGGAAGAAGCCTTGCGCCGCGCGCGGGAAATGCAGGGGCGCTCGGCGCATAACGCGCCGCCCCCGCCGGAAAAGCCAACGGAGGAATCGCCGCAGGGAAATGCGGAAACGTCAACTGAAATGCCGAAGGAATTTCAGGCTGCTCAGAATAGACCTCTTTCTCCTCTCGATACGCTGCTAAAAGACAAGGAGCGCACGCTTTTGCTTGCACTCCTCCTTTTGCTTTACAACGAAGGCGGCAGTGCGGAGCTTTTGTTCGCGCTCTTTTATCTGCTTATCTGATCTGACCGTCGCCGCGGATGATGAATTTGTAGGAAACGAGCTCATTCAAGCCCATGGGGCCTCTGGCGTGCAGTTTCTGCGTGGAGATGCCGATCTCCGCGCCGAGCCCAAGTTCGCCGCCATCCGTGAAGCGCGTGGACGCATTTACATAGACCGCCGCCGCATCGACCTGTGCCGTGAACCGCTCCGCCGCACGGAGGTTCTCGGTGATGATGCACTCGCTGTGGCCGGTAGAATACTGCGCAATGTGCGCGATAGCCGCGTCAAGGCTGTCTACGACGCGCACGGCTAAGATATAATCGAGGTATTCCGTTGCCCAGTCCGCTTCGGTCGCGGGTTTGGCTTCGGGCAGAAGTTCGCATGTGCGCTTATCGCCGCGCAGCTCTACGTTTTTCTCTTTGAGCTTATTTGAGATGACGGG
Organism: Neglectibacter sp. CSJ-5; assembly: GCF_032490475.1. NCBI lineage: Bacteria > Bacillati > Bacillota > Clostridia > Eubacteriales > Oscillospiraceae > Neglectibacter > Neglectibacter sp. CSJ-5. The sequence goes on from NZ_JAVYJC010000004.1 coordinate 287,450, forward strand.
CAGCGCCGCTTCGGCAATGTCCTTGTGCACCAAGATCGTTTCGATGGCGTTGCAGACGGACGGACGGGAGGTTTTCGCGTTGAAAATGATATTCGCCGCCATTTCGATGTCTGCGTCTTTGTCGACATATACGTGGCAGTTGCCGACGCCGGTCTCGATGACCGGTACCTTGGCGTTTTCCACCACGGCGCGGATAAGCCCTGCGCCGCCGCGCGGAATGAGCAAATCGAGGTATTCCGTCATGCCCATGAGCTCCACGCTGGACGCGCGGGAGGTATCCTGTACAAGCTGAACGCTGTCGCGCGGGAGGCCGGCGGATTCTATCGCATCGCGCAGAACCTCGGCGATGGCATTATTGGAGCGGAACGCTTCCTTGCCGCCGCGCAGAATAACGGCACTGCCCGCCATAAGGCACAGCGCAGCCGCGTCGCTCGTCACGTTCGGACGCGCTTCGTAAATGATGCCGATAACACCCATCGGCACCGTGATTTTTTCCACTTTAAGCCCTTTGGGGTTCGTTTCGCCGCTTAAAATGCGGCCCACGGGGTCGCGTTGGGCGGATACGTCTTCCACGCCCTTTGCCATGCCCTCAATGCGGGCAGGCGTGAGCGCCAAGCGGTCGAGCATGGCTTCGCTCATGCCGTTTTCTTTTGCGGCTTTAAGGTCTTCTTCGTTCGCGGCAAGAATTTCTGCCTGACGCGCGCGCAGGGCAGCCGCGGCGGCGTTTAATGCCGTGCGCTTTTTTTCGCCCGCGGTGCGCAGAACGGCGGCGGCTTTTTGGGCTGCGGCACCCATTTTTTGAAGTTCTGTCATACGCGTTGTGTCCCTTTCTGTAAATTACGGCATGAACACCGTGCCGATGTCCTCGCCGTCGAAAATGCGGTAGAGGTTCTCCGGATCTTCGCCGGAGAGGATATATGTCGGGATATTTGCACGCCCTGCAATCTCTGCGGCGCGAATTTTCGTCGCCATGCCGCCTGTACCGCGTGCGGAGCCTGCCCCGCCCGCCATGGCACGCACCTCGTCGTCGATCTTCTCGATGACGCTGAGACGCTTTGCGTCGGGGTAGACCTTCGGGTTTTTGTCGTATACGCCGTCGATGTCCGTTAAGATCATCAGCACGTCTGCGTTGATGATGCTTGCGACGATGGCGGAAAGCGTATCGTTATCGCCGAAGTTGCGGCCCTCGAGCTCATCGACCGCAACGGTATCGTTTTCGTTGACGATCGGAATGACGTTCATATCGAGCAGCTCACGGAATGTATTTTCCACGTTGCGGCGGCTGATGGGCTGCGAGGTGACATCTGCCGTGAGCAAGACCTGCGCGACGTTCTGATGATATTCGCCGAAGAATTTATCGTAGGCAAACATCAGCTCGCACTGGCCGATGGCGGCAAGCGCCTGCTTTTTGGCGGTGTCGTCCGGGCGCTCCGGCAATCCGAGCTTGCCCATACCCACGCCAATGGCGCCGGACGTAACGAGCACGATGCGACGGCCGCCGTTTTGCAGGTCGCACAGCGTGCGGCAGAGCTTATCGATGCGGCGCAGGTTCATTTTGCCGTTTTCGTATGTCAAGGTTGAGGTGCCGATTTTCACCACAACGGTTTTTACTGTATTTAAATCCATGATTTTATTTGTTTTCACCGCAAATTCGCAGCAAAAACGTCCTTTCCCCATTCTCTTTTCTGCTCCATTATACATGGAAACAACGTAAAAAGAAAGCCTTTTTGCAAAAACTCAGGCATTAAAAACGTCTAAGTCTTCGCCGTTTACGACCTTGCCCGTGTAGCCCGCATCGCGGATCTCCTGCAAAATGAGGTCGCTGCGGCGGCGCGCTTCGGCTTCGACATCAATGGTGTTATCCTGAATATTCATGTGGTAAATGCGGTGGTAGGTGACGAGCAGCTTTGGCTGCGCTTTTTTCGCAACCTCAGCTAAGTCCGTGCTGAGCGTATGCACCTCGCGGTGATATTTCTGCCACTTCGGTTCGCGCGCGGCAATGCCGGCGGCATACTCGACCTCGTGCAGCAGAATATCGCAGTTTTTGGCCTTTTCCGCGACGATGTCAAGCGGGGCAGTATCGCCGCTGATGACAACGGTCTTCCCGTCTTTTGTTGTGAACTTATAGCCGTAGCTTTCGAGTGTGCCGTGGCTGACGGTGAACGCCTCCACGGTAACACGTTCGTCTTCGTAAATGACGCCCGGTTCAATCTCTGTCGCTTCCACCTTATAGCCGTTTTCGTTCGCGCGCTCAAAGCCGTGCAGGCGAAAATCGATATCGACCGCATAGGCAGAGAGCAGATGCTGCGCCATATTTCGAATTCCTTTCGGGCCAAAGACCCCCAGCGGTTTTTCCCGTTCCAGCACCCACGGGGTGAAAATGAGGTCTGCAAACCCGGCGGTATGGTCGGTATGCAAATGCGTACAGAACGCGGTATCGAGCAGATCGGGTCTAAGGGCATCTTCGCCGCGGCGGTACGCTTCCGCTGCGCGTCTTACGACGCCGGGGCCAAAATCGACGAGGTACGCATGGCCGTCGACAACGACGGCGGAAGCCGGGCCACTCGCCCACGGGCAGGCGTTTGGTGTTCCCGTACCGAGTAAAACAAGTTTCGTTTCCACGTTTATCATGCCTTTCTGGTTTAGAAAACAAAAAGGGACAAGCCTCGGCTTGTCCCCCGTTATCGAACTTAGTGTCTGTCGTTTCTGTCGCGGCGCGGACGATCTCCACGCGGGCGGTCGCTGCGCTCACGGCGCGGCTGCTTCTCCGGCAGGACGTTCTCCGGCACGGCACCGTCAAGGTCGATCAGCGCTTCGCGGCGAGAGAGGTTCAGTCTGCCCTTATCGTCGATTTCAAGCACCTTGACCTTCACGATATCGCCGACATTGACGACATCCGTGACGTTCTCCGTACGCTTGATGTCGAGCTGAGAGATATGCACAAGGCCTTCCTTGCCCGGGGCAATCTCCACAAACGCGCCGAAGTCCATGATTCTCGTCACGCGGCCGCTGTAATAGGAGCCCGGCTCCGGGTCGTTGACGATGGTATCAATGATGTCCATAGCGCGGCGGCACTTCTCAATGTCGATGCCCGCAACATAGCAGTGGCCGTCATCCTCGATATCGATGGTAACGTCGCACTCGGCGCAAATCTTCTGAATGACCTTACCGCCGGAGCCGATGACCTCGCGAATCTTATCGACCGGCACAATGGTGGACAGCATCTTCGGTGCATATTTGGAAAGCTCGGGACGCGGCTCTGCGATAACCGGCAGCATAACTTCGTCCAGAATGTAATTTCTTGCTTTGTGCGTCTTTGCAAACGCTTCCTTGATGATTTCCGGCGTGAGGCCGTGAATCTTCAGGTCCATCTGAATGGCGGTGATGCCCTTCTTTGTACCGGCAACCTTAAAGTCCATATCGCCGAAGAAATCCTCAAGGCCCTGGATATCGACCATGGTCATCCAGCGGCTGCCCTCGGTGATGAGGCCGCAGGAAATACCGGCGACCGGCGCTTTAATCGGCACGCCTGCGTCCATCAACGCCAGCGTAGAGCCGCAGATGGAGCCCTGAGACGTGGAACCGTTAGAGGAAAGCACCTCGGAAACCAGACGGATGGTGTACGGGAACTCCTCAACCGGCGGGATAACCGGCACAAGTGCACGCTCTGCCAGAGCGCCGTGACCGACCTCACGTCTGCCCGGGCCTCTGGAGGGCTTCGTCTCGCCTACGGAATAGGACGGGAAGTTGTAGTGGTGGATGTAGCGCTTGGACTCTTCGTCGTCGATGCCGTCGAGGAGCTGGTTGTCACGCGTGGAGCCGAGCGTTGCAACGGTAAGCACCTGCGTCTGGCCGCGGGTGAACATGCCGGAGCCGTGTACGCGCGGCAGCAGACCGACTTCTGCGGCAAGCGGACGGATCTCATCCATACCTCTGCCGTCAACACGCTTCTGCTCGTCGAGCAGCCAGCGGCGCACGACGAACTTCTGCGTCAAATACATGCACTCGTCGATCTTTGCCGCCTGATCGGGGTAAATTTCGTCGAAGTGCTCGTGCACTTTTTCGTAAACAGGCTTGAGTCCCTCGTCGCGAACGGTCTTGTCGTCCGTATCGAGTGCGGCCTTCACGTCATCAATGGCGAAATCGCGGATTTCTTCAAACATCTCCGGATCCGGCTTATTGGACGGGTAAGAGAACTTCTCTTTGCCGATCTCCCTCTGGATACCCTTGATGAACTCAATGATTTTCTGGTTTTCCGCATGGCCTGCCATAATGCCGTTGAACATATCCTCGTCGGACACTTCGTTTGCACCGGCTTCGATCATTGCGATACGCTCATCGGTGGAAGCGACGGTAACAGCCATCTGGGAGAGCTTTCTCTGCTCTGCCGTCGGGTTGATGATAAACTCGCCGTCGATGAGGCCGACGGAAACGCCGCTGATGGGGCCGTCCCACGGAATGTCGGAGATGGACAGCGCGACGCTGGTGCCGACGAGTGCGGCAATCTCCGGGGAGCAATCCGGGTCAACGGACATGACGGTGCAGACGATGGAAACATCGTTGCGCATGTCCTTCGGGAACAGCGGGCGGATGGGGCGGTCGATCATACGGCAGACAAGAATCGCCTTATCGGTCGGGCGACCCTCACGCTTTAAGAAAGAGCCCGGGATCTTGCCGACGGAGTAGAGCTTTTCCTCGAAGTCAACGGAAAGCGGGAAAAAGTCGATGCCGTCACGCGGCTTTGCGGCAGCGGTGGCTGCCACGTGGATGGTGGTCTCACCGTAACGGACAAGGCACTCGCCGTTTGCAAGCTGTGCCATTTTACCGGTTTCGATCTTCAGCGGGCGTCCGGCAAATTCCGTTTCAAATACTCTGAAATTTTCAAACATAAAGGTTATTTTCCTTCCCCCCGAAAGCCGGGATTTTCCGACTCCGCAGACCGTTTAACAATTAAACCGACGCACACGTGTTTTACGACCTGTATGCGCCCGTTTCACTGCTAAACAGCCCTTGGAATCCTTTTGTGCAGATATTAAATCAGCTGCGCGGGTCGCGCGCAGCTGAAAAAAGACAAAAAATTACTTACGGATACCGAGTTCTGCAATGATTGCTCTGTAACGCTCGATGTCAACCTTAATGAGGTAGTTGAGAAGGCTTCTTCTCTGGCCGACCATCTTCAGCAGGCCGCGGCGGGAGTGATGATCCTTCTGGTTGGTACGGAGGTGCTCGGTGAGGTCGTTGATTCTCTTGGTGAGAACGGCGATCTGAACTTCCGGGGAACCCGTGTCGCCCTCATGGCGTGCATACTTCTTGATGATCTCTGTCTTTTCGCTCTTCAGCATTGTGTTTTCCACCTTTTCTAAAATATTTGCCGCGCTCACAGGTCTGGGTCGGTGTTATCCCTGCGGAGATGTCTCCCAAAAGGGTTAGTCCCTGATCCGAGGACGGGCACTTTGAAAGTATAGCATAATTCTTCAAAGTTTGCAAGCGGTTTTTCCTCTGCGGCGCAGATTTTTCGTTCCGTACAAAATGACGAAAACGTCCGGCCCAAAACCGACTTTTTCACGGCTCTTCCTGCCTTTTTTGCGAAACTCGGACATTTTCGACATTGTGCATCTTGACAAGCTTTTGAAATCCGTATACTATTAAACAGTTAATTATCGAAACGACCGTGCAAAAGCAAGTTTACCCGTGAAAGACTGAACACAAACGACACGAAAAGGCGTTATGGGCGCGGAGGTTTTTCCGCCGGAGAAAGGATATTTTTAATGAGCAAAATTGCAGTTGTTACCGATACAAACAGCGGCATCACCCGCGAGGAAGCGAAAAAGCTGGGCGTTTATCTTCTGCCCATGCCGATCATCGTAGACGGCACGGAGTATTTTGAGGGCGTCACCTGCACGTATGAGCACTTCTTTGAGATGCTGGAAGCCGGTGCAGAGGTCTCCACCTCTCAGCCCTCGCCGGAATCCCTCACGGCGATGTGGGAGGAGGCGCTCGCGACGCACGATTCCGTTGTGCACATTCCGATGTCTTCGGCGCTGAGCGGCTCTTGCGACACTGCAAAGGCACTCGCCGCGGAATACAACGGCCGCGTATGCGTTGTGGACAACAAGCGCATTTCCATCACGCAGCGCGAATCCGTTCTGGACGCGCTGACGCTGGCCGAAAAGGGTCTGACCGCTGCCGAAATCTGCGTGCAGCTTGAAAACACCGCATATAACGCGAGCATTTACCTTGCTGTAAATACACTGGAGCTCTTAAAAAAGAGCGGCCGTGTGACGCCGGCCGGTGCGGCGCTCGCGACGCTGCTGGGCCTCAAGCCCGTTTTGCAGATTCAGGGCGGCAAGCTGGACGCTTACGCGAAGGTGCGCGGCATGGCAAACGCCGAAAAAACGATGCTGAAGGCGCTCGAAAAAGACCTGCAAACGCGTTTTGCGGGCAAAAAGGTGCACATTGCGGCGGCGTACTCCGGCGACATCAAGCCCGCGCTCGAGTGGCGCAAGACAATACGCAAGTATTTTGATGACAACAGCATTGAGCTTTACAAGCTCCCCATCAGCATTTGCTGCCACGTCAGCTCCGGCGTAAAAGCGCTCGGCTGCTTTGAATATTTTGAGTGATTTTTGCGTTTACATACAAACCCCTCGCTGTGTTCGTTTGAAGCACAGCGAGGGGTTTCTTATTTATGTTCAAGCATTTTAATGCTTGCGGCACGGTTATGGAGGCTGCCAAGCAGGCCTTTGAGGCTTAAAAAGCGGAAAAGCAGCTGTTCGCGCTCGGTGAGCGGCGTTTGAAACGCGGCTTTGACGTCTTCGGTCGTTTTATCGCAGTACCGCTCGAACGCTTCCGGCGTGATACCCAGCATTTCGACGAGGGCGTCGATGTCGTCAACGACGGTTTTTACATCGGCATTTTTGCCGCTCTGCGCCAAAGAGAGGTACTCCATGAGCCAATCGAAATACATGGTTCCCTTTATGCTGCCCGACGCGGCTTCCAAAAGCGCATCGAGCGTTTCGGCATCGCAATGCGCGATGGTTTTGAATGTTTCAAACCCGAGTCCCGTTTTTTCGCGGCAGGTTTTTTCCCATTCTTTCATGTCGATTTGGGTGAGCATGTGCGGGGACCTCCTTTTCAAACACTTCAAACAACGTTCTTGCGGTTTTTTCGTTCAGGCTGATCTCCGCTTTCAGCGCGTCTAAATCGGGAAACTTTTTTTCGTCCCTGACAAAGCTCAAAAGCTCCAGACGCAGTGTTCTGCCGTACAGGTCGCCGCCTGTGAAATCGGGCATCCAGGTTTCGGAAAGCGCGTGGTCGGAGCCGACGGTGGGCTTTACGCCGACATTCGTCACGCCGCAGTAGGTTTTGCCGTCCACATACACGGCGGAGGCGTACACGCCGAAGCGCGGCAGCACGAAGCGCGGCGGGAAATTCTGGTTGATGGTCGGCGTGCCGATGGTATGACCGATGTGGTTGCCGTGCACGACCTCAAAGCAGAAGCCGAACGGTCTGCCCAGCATGGCGGTGACGTCTTCCATCTCGCCGTTTTCAATCGCTTTACGGATGCGCGTAGCGCTGACCCGCTCGCCTTTATATTCCACTGTGGGCACGACGTGCATTTCGCCGCCGTGGGCTTCGCAGAGCTTTTTCAGCCACTCCGTGTCGCCCGCCGCGAACTTACCGAAGCGGAAATCCGCGCCGCAGGCGATGCGCTTCGCGTTCAAACCGAAGCGCAGAAGGTTTGCAAAGCGCTCCGCGGGCCACTCTGCGACCTGCGCAAAATCCGGCATGATGACATACTCCACGCCCCAGCTTTCCAAAATGCGCATGCGCTCCTCAACGGTGGTGAGATAGCAGCAGGTGCCTGTAAGGTACTCCGCAGGGTTATCCCGAAACGTGAAAACAACGGGTGTGAGCCCGCTTTCCACCGCCGTGCGAATGACCTTATAATGCCCGATATGCAGGCCGTCAAACGCGCCGAGCGCGACCGCCGTTTTTTTCTCGCCGATGAACTTTCGTATTTCTTCCGTATTGCGAATGACGTGCATGTGCCGATTCCCTCTCATTTTTCTGAAAATGACTTAACGTATTTGAATTCCCCGTTTTCCGCGCGGGCGAGTCCCAAGAACTTCTCGCCGTCTTCGTACAGCGCGACCTGCGTACCCTCCGGCATGGCGATCTTCGGTGCACGGCAGCGCGAAATTGTGAGTGCACCGCCGTTTAAATATCTTTGTGCCTGCGCCGGTGTGACAGACACGGCAGTGAGCATCGAAAAGAGCTTTTCCGCGGGGCGAAGAATTTCATCAAAGCTTTCCCCGTTTTCTTTCATCGCCTTTAATGTATCAAGCGAAACGGCGTCTGCGAGCGTAAAGCCGCACGCTGCTGTTCTTCTGAGCGCCGTCATGGCACCGACCGTTCCGCATTTTTGGGCAATGTCTTCGATCAGCGTGCGGATATACGTGCCTTTCGAGCACGTGACGTGCAGCTTGCCGGTTTTTTCATTCTCGTTATATTCGAGCAGCGTGAGCTCCGCAATATGTACGGGCCGCGCTTCGCGCTCTATTTCGATGCCCTGCCGCGCGAGCTTATATAATCTCTGTCCGTTGACGGAGACAGCGGAATACATAGGCGGCACCTGTAAAATATCGCCGCGAAAAGACTCCAGTGCAGTTTCGAGCGCAGCTCTTAAAACGGGGGTTTCATCCGTTTTGATAACTTCGCCGGTCACGTCGCCGGTGGTATACGCTTCGCCAAACCGAAAAGACGCTTCGTAGGTCTTTGCGGTTTCCGGCAGAAGCGACACGGCTTTTGTAGCGCGGCCGAGCAAAAGCGGCAGAACGCCTGTTGCCATGGGGTCTAATGTGCCCGTGTGGCCGATGCGCCTTTCGCGCGTCAACCCGCGCACGACCGCCACGGCGTCAAACGACGTGAAGTCCTGCGGTTTATCCAAAACGATGATGCCTTCCATGCTGCCTCCGTATTACCAGCCCGCCTCTTCCACGAATTTGTAGAAGTCCTTTTCCGCGTCTTTGTCTTCTGCGCGGATGGTGCCGACGGTCTCGGTATAAATGATGTATTCCTCTTCGCCGTCCAAATCAAACAGCGTATCGCACAAATTCTGGTCGTATGCACCGATGCCGCAGGTACCGAGATTTAAAGCACTGCACGCAAGATACAGGTTTTCGCCCACGTGGCCCATATCAACAAGGGAACCTCTGTGGCTGAAAATGCCGTAGCGCCACTCTGTGCGGTACGGAACGAACGACCAATAGAACACAACGCTCGACTTTTTCACCCAGTGCTGATCGCACAGGGACTTGTCGATGACGTCTTCGATGTTTTCCACCTCACCGAGATACTCGAGCTGATTTTCGAGCGGCAGATAGTGGTATTTGCCGGGCTTTAAGCCCTCTACACGGCGCACGAGCAGGTATGTTTCAAACGGATGTCTTGCGCCGCCGCACGGCACGGTACGCAGCGTTGCATACTTTTTGCCGCGGATACCCTTTACGCCCTGCGTTGCCCAAAGTAAAAACGAAAGCTCCAAAAGGGACAGGTTCTCTTCCGTATAAACGCGGGAAGAGCAGCGGTTGAAAATGACGTTTAAGAGGTCTTTTTCAAGGCCGAGCGGCTTAAAATCGCGCGGCAGGTCGATACGTGCATCGCTCACCGGCGCTTTCGTCAGCGGCGGCTGCGGCAGCATTTTCTGCTGGTCGGTCTTGTAGCCCTCCGGCTCATCGCTTGCATCTTGCTTTAAAAAGCCACGTCGGCTTTCTGTGATGGCGCGAATTTCTTCGGGTGTCAATTCTTTCATGTGAACTCCTCCCAGCTGATTTACAGCTGAATTAAATTGCCGATTTTCACTTATTTTCGAGCGCTTTGATGGCTTCGCCGCAGGCGGCTACCACGCGCGCTTTTACGTCTTCAAGCTCGCCCGTAAGGGAGCAGCCTGCCGCACCCTTGTGCCCGCCGCCGCCGAATTTGGTGCAGACGACGGACGCGTCCGCGGGGGTCGTGGCACGCATGGAGACCTTCCAAACGCCCCCTTCGCGCTCGCGCAGCGTAAAGCCCAGCAGAACTCCCTCCACCTGGCGCACTATGGCGGAAACGCCGTCGAGATCGTCTTCGGAAGCGCCGGTCTCTGCGATGACGTCATTCGTCAGGCTAAACACCGCGCACTTACCGTCACAGTGGAACTCCATGTCGCCGTACAGGCGTTTCAGCAGCGCTACGGCAGCGCGGCTTTTGGTATCAAACATCAGGCGGTTGATCTCCGCGGCGTTCGCACCGTGCTCCAAAAGATCTGCCGCGATGCGGTACGTGTTTGCGGAAGCGTTCGGGTAGCGGAAGCAGCCCGTATCGGTGGAAATGCCCGTATAAAGGCAGTCCGCGATCTTCGGCGTGACCTCCGCGCCGAGCGCCGGAATCAAACGCGCGATGAGCTCGCACGCCGCGCCTGCGGTGCCTTCTACCCACGTTTCTTTGGCAAACGGACGGCAGGACGCGTGGTGGTCGATGGCAAAATCCGTTTTGTCGCCGTAGGGCTCCAAAGAGCCGAGCAGCGTTTTATCGGCCACATCAACCGTCACGATATGCTCCGGCTCGAACTCGCCGTATTCGATGCCCTCAAAAAGGTATGTGAATTTCGGCGGCACGGGGTCTGCACAGCGGAACATGACCGATTTGCCGAGCGCGATGAGTGCGCGGCTGAGCGCCGAAGCGCAGCCGAGCGTATCGCCGTCCGGCGAGCGGTGGCTGAGGATCAAAATTTTGTCTGCGCCGCGCAGGAAATGTGCGGCATCCTCCAGATTTGCCATAAGCGTGACCAAGCTTTCGGGCGAAAATTACGCCCAAAAGCACTCCTTTCTTTGAATCTTTACGGGAAGCTTATTTTTTCTCGTTTTCAAGGTCGTGCAGAATGCGCGAAATGTTGGCGCTGTACTCAATGGAATCCGTCGCCTTAAAGATCATTTCCGGCACATGGCGCAGCTTTAAGCGGTTTCCGAGCTCGCGGCGTACATAGCCCGCGGCGCTTTTAAGACCCTTAACGGCATTTTCCGCCGTCTCCATGCCCTCCATGGCGCTGACATACACTGTGCAGTAGGAAAGGTCGTTTGTGACCTCCACACGCACCACACTCAGCATGCAGCCGCTGACGCGCGGATCCTTGAGTTCTCTTAAAATAGCGGAAACCTCACGGCGGATATCCTCCGTGGTTCTGCCCAATTTATAACTCGGCATCGTTTATTCTCCTTTCTCTTCCGGCAGGAAGCGCGCGGAAATGAGCTCCGCTGCAACTTTAAAGCCCGCCTTCAGACTTTCTGTTTCGATCCACTCGCCGCGTGTGTGCTCACCGGCGCCGATGCAAAGACCGATTGCCGCGGCAGGAATGCCGTTTGCAAGCGGGATGTTGCAGTCTGTGGAGCCGGCATACACGCCCGGGCGCGTGCCGAAATGGTTTTCCACCGCGTCCGCGCACTGTGTTAAAAGTGCGGTCTGACGCGGGTCGTGATTTTCTTTGTTGCCGCAAGGGCGCTCGCCGAGCAGCTCTGCCGTGACGTCTACGCCCTCTGCTTTAAATTCTTCCAGTATTTTCTCAAAATATGCCTTGGCATCCATAAGGCACGCGTAATCGTCCGAGCGCATTTCGTACAGCATTTCCGCCTGTGCCGCGATGCTGTTGACGGTCGTGCCGCCCGAGATTGTACCAACGTTGAATGTCGTTTTCGCGCTGCCTGCGGGAACTTTGTATTGATAGAGCTCCGTGATGATGGCAGAAAGGCGCTCAATGGCGTTTACGTTTCCGAAATCGGCAAACGAGTGACCGCCCGTGGTCTTCACTGTGACCTTGTAGCGCAGAGAGCCGACCGCCATGCCGACGATGCCGTCAAGGTAGCCGTCAAATGAAATGACCTGCTCTATGCGCTTGCCGTACCGTACGTTTAAAGCGCGGCTGCCTTTTAAGTTACCGAGACCCTCCTCGCACGAGTTCATGACAAATACAATGCCGCCGTTCGTTTTCGGCTTTTCGTTTGCGACATAAGCCGCCATAAGCATAAGCAAAGCGACATTCGCGGTGTCGTCACCCACAGCGGGGCAGAACCACTTGCCGTCCTTTTCGGTCAGTTCAAGGGGCACAGACTCCGGGAAAACCGTGTCGATATGCGCCATGAAAATTGCGACGGGCACATCGTTTTCGGCGTTATATTCGTAAATGACGTTTTTCGCTTCATCGATAAAAGCGTTTTCCGCGCCATGGTCCATAAGCCACGCTTTGCAGAATGCGGCACGCTTTTCTTCGTGGTGGCTCGGCGACGGGATCAAGCACAGCGTGCGCAGCAGCTCCAGCGCCGTTTGGTGATTCGCGAGAACGTATTCGTTCAAATTCATAGGAAATGCCTTTCTAAAGCAAAGCCGCGTCCCGCGATGGGGACGCGGCTGAACCGACTTTTAGTCTCTGTACTCTTCCATTTCGTAGGCTTCGAGGATGTCGCCCAGCTTGATGTCGCTGAAGCGCTCCAGCGTGATGCCGCAGTCGTAGCCGTCCTGCACTTCCTTCACGTCGTCCTTGAAGCGGCGCAGGGAAGCAATCTTATCATCGGCAACGATGATGCCGTCACGCACAAGGCGCACCTGCGCGCCGCGCACGATCTTACCGGAGGTGACGTGACCGCCGATGACCATGCCGACGTTCGTGATCTTGTAGACCTCGCGGCACTCTGCCTTGCCGAGGAACACTTCGCGGTACTTCGGTGCGAGCATGCCCTTCATAGCGGATTCGATCTCTTCGATGCAGTCATAGATGATACGGTAGAGGCGCATATCGACACCGTCGCGCTTTGCGTTTTCTTCCGCGACCGGATCCGGACGGACGTTGAAGCCGACGATGATGGCGTTTGAGGCGTTTGCCAGCATGACGTCGCTTTCGCTGATTGCACCAACCGCGCCGTGGATGACATGCACGCGCACTTCGTCGTTGGAGAGCTTCTCGAGGGATTGACGGACAGCTTCAACAGAGCCCTGCACGTCGGCCTTGACGATGACCTTGAGCTCCTTCATCTCGCCTTCCTTCATCTGCTCGAAGAGGTTATCCAGCGTAACCTTTGTCTGGGAGTTGAACATCTCTTCCTTCTGCTCGGTAAGACGCTGCTCAACGAGCTCACGTGCCAGACGCTCGTCGGAAACGGCGTTGAACGTATCGCCGCCGACCGGCACTTCGTTGAGGCCCGTGACCTCAACCGGCACGGACGGACCTGCGCTCTTTACGCGCTCGCCGCGCTCGTTCATCATGGCGCGAATACGGCCGACCGTGGTACCTGCGACCACGATGTCGCCGGTATGCAGCGTACCGTTCTGCACGAGGACGGTCGCAACCGGGCCGCGGCCCTTATCGAGGCGCGCCTCAATGACGGTGCCCTTTGCGGCACGGTCCGGGTTCGCCTTGAGCTCCTTCATTTCCGCAACGAGCAGAATCATTTCAAGGAGATCATCGATACCCATTTTGGTGTGTGCGGAAACCGGGATGCACGGCACGTCGCCGCCCCACTCTTCCGGCACGAGCTCGTATTCGGTGAGCTGCTGCTTGACGAGATCCGGGTTTGCGGCCGGTTTATCCATTTTGTTGATGGCAACGATGATGGAAACGCCCGCTGCCTTAGCGTGGTTGATGGCTTCTACCGTCTGCGGCATGATGCCGTCATCGGCTGCGACGACCAGCACGGCGATATCCGTAACCATGGCGCCTCTTGCACGCATGGTGGTGAAGGCGGCGTGACCCGGCGTATCAAGGAACGTAATGTCCTTGCCGTCGATATTGACGCGGTATGCGCCGATGTGCTGCGTGATGCCGCCGGCTTCGCCCGCGGTAACGTTTGCGTGGCGGATGGCGTCCAGAATGGAGGTCTTGCCGTGGTCAACGTGGCCCATGACAACGACGACCGGTGCGCGCGGCACAAGGTTTGCATCGTCGTCTTCGCTGTCGTCGATGATGCGGTCTTCGATGGTGACGACGACCTCTTTTTCAACCTTTGCGTGGAACTCATCGGCAATGAGTACGGCGGTATCAAAATCGATGGTGTCGTTGATGGTAGCGAAAACGCCGTTTGCCATGAGCTTCTTGATGACTTCGGCGCTCGTTGCCTTCAGGCGGAGGGCAAACTCGCCGACGGTAATCTCATCCGGCACGGTGATGGTGATGGCCTTCGCCTTGCGTTCCGCCGCGATACGGTTGAGTCTTTCTGCTTCCGTCTCGCGCTTTGCGCTGCGCGGCTTGCCGCGGCGCTGGCTCTTCTGGTTGATCTTCTGTTTTGCGGCAACGGTGTCGTTCTTCACCTTGTCGTACGCCAGACGGTCGTACTTTTCGTTGTACTTGTCGATGTTGACGTTGACCGTTCTGGTATCGACCACGCGGCGGCGCGGAGCTTCGCTTGTGGCCTCCTGTGCCGGAGTGTTGTTGCTCGGCTGGTTGTTCTGCGCAGGACGCTGCGGCTTATTCTGCTGCGCGTTCTGGTTTCTGTTGTTGCCGTTATTGTTGCGGCGGTCGTTATTTTTGTTGCGATTATTATTGTTATTCACGTTCTGCTTCTTCGGCTCCTGCGTGTTCTTAGCGGTTTTTTCGCTCGGCTTTTCCGCTGTTTTCTCAGCCGGCTTCTCTTCGGTCTTTGCCGCATTGCGCGTTGCAAAGTACGCGTCAAAGTTCTGTGCGGCATGATCCTGCGTGAAGCGGTCAAAAACGATATCGAGCTCGTTTTCTTCTAACGCCGTCATGTGCTTTTTCGGCTCTTTTACGTACTTGCCGAGGATATCCAGCACTTCTTTGTTCGGCACATCCAGATCCTTTGCCACATCATGCACTCTGTATTTAATCATCATATACGCATTTCCTCTCTTTCTCCGTCTGCGATGAGCTGCTTCAGTTTTTCCGCAAATCCGCGGTCACACACGGCAAGCACACCGGCCTTTTTGCCGATGGCTGCGGAAATTTCTTCCATGGTAAACGCAGGCTCCAAAACGGATACATGATACTTTTCCGCTTCAAAGCGCACGTTCTTCTTCGTTTTGTCCGAAAGGTCTGCGGCAAGAATCACAACGCCGCACGCGCCGCTGCGCATGGCTTCCACGGCGGTATCAAAGCCCCAGTTGAGCTTTCCCGCACGTCTTGCAAGGCCCAAAACGGACAGTGCTCTGTTCATTTTTGCGCCTCGCCCGCCTTTCCTTTCACATCTGTACACAGCTCCTGATACATGGCGTCGTACACGGCGTCTTCAATTTTGCAGGAAAACGCGCGTTCAAAGCGCCGCGCCTTCTGTGCCTTTTTCAGACACTCGGGGTCCCTGCAAACGTACGCGCCGCGGCCGGGCTTGCGGCCTGTAAGGTCCAAAGAGACCTCGCCGCCTGTCTGCACGCCGTTCTCATCTTCCTTAACGGGGGCGCGCACCACGCGCACCAGTTCCTTTTTCGGCTTCATTTCACCGCATCCCGCACACATACGGAGCGGTATTTTCTTTTGTTTCACGCTGTATCACGTTCCTTTCTGCGAGATGCAAGTTTCAAAAGAGCTTACGCTTCCTCTTCTTCGCCGAAGAAGCCGCTTTCCGGCTTAATGTCGATCTTCCAGCCGGTCAGCTTAGCCGCAAGGCGGGCGTTCTGGCCCTTGTTGCCGATGGCGAGGGAAAGCTGGCTGTCCGGCACGGTAACCTTGCAAACGTGGGAACCGTCCTCTGCCGTTTCAACGGAAAGCACGGTCGCCGGTGCAAGCGCCGCTGCAATGAACTTTGCCGGGTCTTCACTGTAGTCGACAATGTCCATTTTCTCGCCGCCAAGCTCGTTGACGATGTCGGAAACACGCGTGCCGCGCGTACCGATGCAGGCACCCACAGCGTCTACGTCCGGGTTATGGGACATAACGGCAATCTTCGTTCTGGAGCCGGCCTCGCGGGCAACGGCTTTGATTTCTACGGTGCCGTCGAAAATTTCCGGCACTTCCTTTTCAAACAGGCGGCGGATAAGATCCGGGTGCGTGCGGGAGATGATGGCCTTCGGGCCCTTCTCGGTCTCCTTAACGTCTACAACGTAGACCTGTACGTGGTCGCCTTCCTTGACGTTTTCGGTACCGACCTGCTCTCCCTTCGGCAAAATGGCTTCTGCCTTGCCGATTTTCAGGGACAGCGCGCCGGTCTTCGGGTCTACGCGCTCTACAAGGGCGCTGACGAGTTCCTGATGGCGGCCCTTGAATTCCTGCATCATCTGGTCGCGCTCGCTGTCGCGGATGCCCTGACGGATGATGTTTCTTGCGGTCTGCGCTGCCACACGGCCAAACTGTTTTGTATCGAGACGGTGGCGCACAAAGCCGCCGATCTCTGCGCGCGGGTCGTACTGCTTGACGATCTCAAGTGCAATCTCGCGGTTCGGGTTTTCCACTTCTTCCACAATCTCCTTGCGCAGGAACACGTCAAACTTGCCGCTTTCCGGATCCATGTCGATGACAACGTCTTCGTTGCCGTAGCTGTTCTTGCAGGCGGTGGCAATGGCCTTCTTGATCTTATCAATCATGAAATCGACCGGGATGCCTTTTTCCGCTTCGAGGAGCTTCAGAGCCTCAAACAGCTCCTTGCCGTCATTGTTCACTTCTTTTTTCTGCGCTGCTTTTCTTGCCATTTTTCAAATTACCTGCCTTCCGGTATTATTCTTTCAAATTTTTGTATTATAAACGGGAGCCTTCCCGGGTCAGTCATAATCTTCGATGAGGTTGACGCTGGCACATTCTTTTCTGGTGAACGTGACCGTGGTGTCCTCCTCGGTGATGACCTCAAAGTCGCCGTTTTCGGCAACGTCGATGAGGATGCCCTCGAGCTCGCGCACGCCGTTTTCAAGCGGGCGAATGAGCTTTACGCGCACCGGCGCTTCAAGGAAAGCCTCAAAGTGCTCCGGGCGGGTGAGCTTGCGGTTGATGCCGGGCGAGGAGACCTCCAAGGTATATTCCTGCGGAATGGGGTCTTCGCTGTCCAGCACGGGGTTGATGGCGTGGGTGAGATCTACACAGTCGTCGATGCCTACGCCGCCTTCCTTGTCAATAAAAATGCGCAGATACCAATCCGCGCCCTCTTTCGTGAACGTAACGTCCCAGATTATGAGCCCAAGCTCCTTTGCGAGCGGCTCTGCCAGCGCGCGCACGATCTCCGTGGTGCTGCCTTTCTTTTTCTCTGCCATACGCAGCTTCCTTTCTCCGCCCGCTTTTCGGCGGCTGTGTCTGTTTTGGATATACACCCTAATACAAACAAAAGAGCGGGTCGCCCCACTCTTTCATCATCCTACTATCTTACCGTAAAGATTATACCACAGCGCCGCTTTTTTTGCAAGGAGAAAAACAAAGTTTTCCGCACAAATACGGGTGTGTTTTTACGTTTTGGCACGGCATTTTTCACAGGCTGTTTGCCCCTGCCGCGCAAAACAACGTCCGTGCGCTTTATTTCCCGAAAAACACAAAAAACGGACGCGCCGCTTTTATGCGGTCACGCCCGTCGTTTGTGTTGTTTTATTCCGCTGCGGATTCAAGTTCGGAGGTCGTGCTCTCTTCCTCATCACCCTTTACGGGCTTATTCTGCGCGATGACTTCCTTTGCTTCCAGAACCTTCTGGATATCGCTCATGCGCACGGAGCCGGTCGGCTGATCGTTCAGCGTGGCAACGGCGCGGCGTTCGGATGCCGGGTCTGCATAGAACTTAATCTCCTCGCTCTTTCTGCCGTCGAAGAAATCGTACTTGATCGTAAGAATCGGGTCGCCCTGCGGCTCCTGAATGTCCTCGTTCAAAACGGAAACGGCAAGCAGCATCTGGTAGAACGGCTGGTAGTAATCGTAGTTGATTTCCTTGCCGTCCTTCGAGACTTCCAAATCGTAGAATGTGTTCGTCTCGGTGGATTTCTCCTCGTTCTCAATGCGGGTCACGTCGTAGACATCCGTACCGGTGGACGAAGTGAGGGTCACGCGGGAAACGCTCTTGATGTACGGCAGGCGCACAAAGCCGTCGCGCAGGGAATACACTTCAATATTCACCCAAGAGGTCACGGCGCTGTCTGTGATGGTGTAAATCGTTGTGTCGTCGTCCACCATCATGCTGTACAGGTCGCCGGTCTTATCGCCAAGCTTAATGACATGGTGCTCATCGTTCATCGTGTAATCGCACACTGCGACCGGGTTATCCAGACCGTACTTTGCGACGTCTTCTTCCGTAGCATGTACGGTGAGGACACCGGCAGCCGTCACGTTTTGCAGTTGCTTCACAAAGTCGTCGATCTTGCCGGAGTTCATGCCGGCGTAAATCGGCTCTGTGATGTCGTACGCGAGCACTTCGTCATCGGAAAGGCCGAACTGAATTTCTTCCGGATAATTCCGGCCGGAAAGGTGCAGGCTGTTGATTTCGCTTGTGCTGTCCGTCTCGGTGCCGTCCGTCGCGGTGATGGTCGGCGTCGGAATTGCGATGAGAGACTTATTGAGGAAGTCGTACTTAGACTGCTTCAAATACGTGGAAACAGGCACGATGTACACTTCGCCCTCATACAGCATGTAAGAGCCGGAGGATTCACCGGCCTTATTGCCGACGGTGAACGTCTGGGACGTGCCGTCCGTGTAGTTCATGGTGATCTTATAGCCTTCGCCGCTGCCGAGTCCGTACTCGGAGAGGTCCTCCACCTTACCAATCTTCTTCGTCGGCGTGATGGAGTATAGCCGGTCCGCAAGGCTCTTTACGTTCGAGTAGAGCACGTCAAGGTCGTCCCAGCCTTCAATGGTGAAGGTCTGCTCGGTGTCGCCGCTCGAGGTGGTCGTTTCCGTCGGGATGATCGTATAGCTGTCGTCCGCGGCGAGGTCTTCAATGCCGATGTTCTTCACGTCTTCGGCGGTCTTATCAATCAGTGCGGGCTCCGTGCTCTCGGAAACGGTGCCGGAACTGCTTGCGTCGTCTTCACTGTCCTTCGGAGACGTGAGGATCAGCGCTGCGGCAGCCGCGCCCAGCACGATGAGCACAACGAGCGTGATGATAATGTATTTTGTGGTTTTCTTCATGGAAAGCAGGTTCCTTTCTTCGACTTACAGATGTCTTCTTCTGAGGAAGATGACAAGGCCGATGACAAGGACGGCAACCGGCACCACAATGGTGAACAGGCCAAGACCGATGGTCTGGATGACCGCGGAGGAAGCACTGATATCAAGTGTGTTCGTCTGGGTCTGGTTGACAACGAGGCCCACGCGGGTATCGGTCGTGCCGGTGAGGTTCTTAATGAAGTCCAGCGTATAGTCCTTATTGCCGAAGGTGGAGTTGCCGAGGAAGGTGCTGAGGTAGCCCATGGAGTTGCCGTCTACCACAACATTCGCGCAAATCTTGCCTTGATTATCCATGTAGCGCTGTGCAAGACTGGTGATGGTGTAGGTATCGGTGTTCGGGTTTTCCTCAACCTCCTGTGTGGTCGTGAGGTAAGCGGTGTCACTCGTCTCCAAAATGGAATACGTAGCGATATCGTTGTTGGAGGTAAACAGGCGCTTTACCGGTGCTGCTGCGGCGGCGATAACGTTATCATACGTACCGCTGAGCACTTTATCGGTGACATTTGCAAAAAGATAAGCCGGGGAAGCGTTCTGCGTGGTGAGCACGTTGTTCATGTCGCTCTCGAACAGCACACCGGTCTGCGGCTCAAGACCCCACTCTGCAAGGAAGGACTTGAGGTTCGGCATGTCTGCCCAGCTCTGGGTCGGGTATGCCGTGACATACAGCGTTCTGGAGGAAGCCATTTTCTCATCATCGAGATACGCTTCAAGCTTAGAAAGTTCTTCGGACGTATAGTCCGTGGTCGGCGTGCCGAGCACAACGACGGAAGCGTCTTCCGGGATGTCGTCCGTCAGCATGTTGAACTCTTTGACTTCAAAGTTGTTGTCGTTGAGCATGCCGGTGAACGTGGAAAGGTTATCGGAAACGGTGAGCATTTCGTTGTGGCCCGTTGCGAATGCGACGACCGGAACGGTATCGAGATTGACGAGGTATAAGGCGTTTGCAAGTGCGCCGTCGACCTTGGAATAATAGTTATACTGCTGGGTGGAAGAATCCTGCTGGATGCTGAACAGGTCGGTAACGGCGAGCGTCTTGTGGCGCTTATCCGTCTTGACTATAACCTTGCCGGTCGTCAGGGAATCTTCCGCATACTGGCTGATGAACTGCGGGTTCATATCCGGGTCGATGTACTCGACTTTAATCTTATCGTTCAGCTCGTGCAGGCGGTCTGCGAGGTTCGCGACCTGGCTGTACTTTAAGCTGTAATTGGAATAGACCTCATCGCCGCGGATCGCGTCCTCGGAGCCGATGATGTAAATGGTCGTTTCGTTGACGATCTCCTTTGCCACGTCCGTTGCTTCATCGCTCAGGGTATTGAGGCCCTCTTTCGTGAGGTCGAAGTTCATGGACGGAAAACGCGTGGTCAGCGCAGAGACCAGAACGTTGATGACGATAATCACGGCGATAAACACAACCGTGAACACAACGGCCAAAGAGCCGTGCTTGAATTTTTCTTTATGCACCGCGGTCTTTACTGCGGAAAGGTTCGGTTTCTTACTCATCTCTATGCTCCTCCCTTAGTTCCAGCGGCGGCTTTCCACCCTGCGGGCGGTCAGGAACACAAACACAGCCGCCACGCTGATGAAGTACACGCAGCTTGAAACGCTGAATATGCCCTGCGTGAAGGTATCATATCGCGAGGTGAACGAGATCCATGTGAGGATGGTGCCGATGAAGTTGCCGGAGAGCGCAGACGCAATCTGGTCGACAAACATCAGGAAAATGGCAATGACGAACGTGCCGATAGCCGCGATAACCTGGCTGATGGTGAGGCCGGAAATGAACACACCGATGGAGATCATAGCCGCGCCGTACAGCAGCGTGCCGATGTAGTTGCCAAAGAGAATGCCCCACGGGAACGCGGAGGAAAAAAAGCCCATCGTGATAGCCGGCAGCAGTGCCAGGGTGTTCGCGATGAAATACACGCCAAACGCCGCGAGGAACTTGCCCATAACGATGCCCGTCACGCTGACCGGCGCCGTGATGAGCGCCTGGTCGGTCTTATTCTTGCGGTCATCGCTCATGCTGCGCATCGTGATAATCGGCATGATCATCATGCTGAACATAAACATGGTGCTGAACACCTGCGTGATGTACGAGCTGGAGCCGATGGCCATAACCTGATAATAGAAGAAGCCGTAAAGCGCAAGCAGCGCCGCCACAACGACATAGCCGACCGGGGAAGCGAAGTACGCTCTCATCTCTCTTTTGAATATTGCTCTCATTTCTCTGCATCCTCCTTCGTTTCAGCCTCTTCGGGCTCAGATGCTTCGGTATTTTCGGGTTCTGTTTCCACTTCAACCTCAGGCTCTGCCGGAGCAGCGTGGGAAGCATCGCCGCTTGTAAGCTGCAGGAAGACTTCCTCCAGCGTGAGGTCTGTGTTTCTCAAAGCCAGCAGCGGCCAACCCTTGCGGGTGAGCAGCGCAAACAGGTTGCGGCGCAGGTCGTAGTTCGGCTCGCCCTCGATGGAAATCTCGAAGACGCCCTTTTCCTTCTCGCCGAGGGAATAGACCTCCACAATGTGCTCCATGCCGCGGATAGCCTGCAGAATTTCGCTTTCCGGGCCGTCAATGCGCGCAATTATGCGGTGCTCTGCGGAAAGGTCGTGCGCCAACGTATCCGTTGCGCCGTCCGCCACAAGACAGCCGTTGTTCATGACGATCACGCGCTCGCACACGGCCTGCACTTCGGGCAGGATGTGGGAGGACAGAATGATCGTGTGGTTTCTGCCGAGGCTCTTGATGAGGTTGCGGATCTCGATGATCTGCTTCGGGTCGAGGCCAACGGTGGGCTCGTCCAGAATGAGGACAGGCGGGTTGCCGAGCAGAGCCTGCGCAATGCCGACACGCTGCTTGTAGCCTTTGGACAGGTTGCCGATGAGACGGGTGTAGACGTTGTCGATCTTCGTCAGGCGGCAGATCTCGCCGATGTGCTGCTTGCGGTCGAGCTTGACGCCCTTCAGCTCATACATGAAGTTGAGGTACTCTTTGACCGTCATATCCATGTAAAGCGGCGGAAGCTCCGGCAGGTAGCCGATGAGCTTTTTCACTTCGTTCGGGTTTTCCAGGGTATTTTTGCCCTGCACCGTAACCGAACCGCTCGTGGCGGAAAGGTACCCGGTGATGATATTCATGGTTGTGGATTTACCTGCACCGTTCGGCCCGAGGAAGCCGACGATGGTGCCCTCTTCAACCGTGAAGCTGACATTGTTCAGCGCGGTATTTGTACCGTAGCGCTTCGTGAGGTTTTTGACCTCGATCATGTTTGATGACCATCCTTTCTCTGCGGGACGGAAATATGTACCCGGGAAATTCCCGTGCAAAGTCCTCCCCAATGGCGCCCGCGCAGCTGCGCGTCGCTCGAAACGGTTTTGAACATGCGGTGAACCTTTTGTGGAAAAAGGGAGACCGCTTCCGGAACCGTTTAGATCCTCTGTTTTGGTTTCCGTGCCCCTATACAGGGCAGCGGAAGCGCACAAATTATCATACCGCAGTTTTCGCCGTTTTGCAATAGCCATGCCGTATTTCGGGCAAAAAATTAAGTCAACACTGCATAAAGAACGTGCTTTGCGCAGTGTTGACTTAACAAAACAAACGATAACTTTAGTTATCCGCATTATAGCGGCTTTCTGTGACGGCTATGTGAAAAAACAATTCGCAAGTATGAACAAAATGTGAACTCTTCACAAACCGTACACCGCCTGTACACACGCGGTATTTTAAAAAATCATTCGCCGCGCAGCAGTGCAATCTCGGCGGGGATGTTCTCCGCGCGGAACACGGCTGTGCCTGCCACGGCAACGTCTGCACCGTTTTCGCGGCAGATGGGCGCGGTTTCACGGTTCACGCCGCCGTCCACCTCTAAGATGAGCTCCGGGCGCTTTGCACGCAGCGCGCGCAGCTTTTCCATTTGGTCTGCCATGAACTTCTGGCCGCCGAAGCCCGGCTCCACCGTCATGACGAGCACCATATAAAGGCGGTCGAGGTACGGGTACAGGCACTCAACGGGCGTGCCCGGTTTTAAAGACAACGCCGGCTTTACGCCGTACTTTTCAATTTCGGTGATGGTTTCATCAATGTCGTCGTCGCACTCCACATGGAACGTGATGATCTCCGCGCCGGCCTCCGCAAACTGGCGGATATACTGCTTCGGGTGCGAGATCATGAGGTGCACGTCAAACGTAAGGTCGCTTAACGGACGCAGTGCCTTGACGACATCCGGGCCAAAGCTGATGTTCGGCACGAAATGACCGTCCATAATATCGAGGTGCAGCCAATCGGCCGCGCTGACGGACTTTGCGCACTCGCCCATGCGGGTAAAGTCGCTTGCGAGCATAGAAGGTGCAATTTTCATTTTTACCACTTCTTTCTATGAGAAGAAATTTACGGATTTTTCGGTTAAAAGTTATCTTTTTCGTCGTCCTTTTCCTGCATTTTATTCATGGCGGCTTCCGCTTTCCAGCCTCTGCGGTTCAGAATAAAGAACACGATTGCCAGCACAACGAGAACGATGAACGTGAGCACTTTTAATACGGCGCCCGGTGTGCCCTGAAACACTTTCCAATCCGGGAAAAGCGAATCCAAAAGCCACCACACGCCAAGCACAAGGAAAAATCCGCCTGCAACGTAGAATATCTTATTCTCTTTCGACAGACGGAAAATCAAGATCAGTCCTGCAATAAGCCACATGGCTGCATATACATAACCCATGGTATCCTATCCTTTCTAAAGACATACGCCTTATCTTCTCTTTGTTGACCTGCTTTATTATAACGGATAGTGCCCCGAAATACAAGGAAATCCGCAGAAAATACACAAAATATCGGAATTCTCACATTTTATAACCGAAAATTTTTCCTTCTTCTCCTTTTGCGGAGTAATGAAGAATTCACGCTCCCCGCAAAACGCAAAAAGGCTGCCGGCAAAAGCCGACAGCCAATTTCACTGATTATATTGAGATCAGATCAGCTCAATGATCGCCATCTCAGCTGCGTCGCCGCGGCGCGGCCCGAGCTTCGTGATGCGGGTGTAGCCGCCGTTACGGTCAGCATACTTCGGAGCGATTTCCTTGAACAGCTTGTTCGTGACGCTTTCCTTGGTGATGAAAGCCATGACGTTTCTTCTGTTTGCAAGGGTATCTTCCTTCGCGATTGTGATCATCTTTTCAGCAAGAGCGCGGACTTCCTGTGCTCTTGTTGCAGTTGTCTCGATCTTTCCGTTCTCGAAGAAGAACGTAACGAGGCCGCGCAGCATAGCCAGTCTATGTGCAGTGTCTCTTCCGAGTTTTCTTGTTCCCGGCATGATTGTCACTCCTATCGTTTGGTAATGGTAATTAAATTATTCATCGTCCTTGCGGAGGCTGTAGCCGAGCTGCGCAAGCTTCCAGATGACTTCTTCAAGCGACTTGCGGCCCAGGTTTCTGACCTTCATCATGTCTTCTTCGGACTTTGAAACAAGGTCTTCCACCGTGTTGATGCCGGCGCGCTTTAAGCAGTTGAAGGAACGGACGGAAAGGTCCAGCTCTTCAATCGTCATCTTGAGCACCTGTGCATCATCGCTGCCGCTCTTCTCTACGATGGTATCCATCGCCTTACCCTTTTCGGAAAGGTCAACGAAGAGGTTCAGCTGGTCTGTAAGGATCTTGGCAGCGAGCGACACCGCCTCTTGTGCGGTAATAACTCCGTTTGTCCATACCTCAAGGGTCAGCTTGTCGAAATCGATGCGCTGGCCTACACGGGCAGGCTCTACGTTAAAGTTAACCTTTAACACCGGTGTGTAAATAGAATCAACTGCCAATTCACCGATCACGCCCTGCGGCATATTCTGCTTGTTGCGTTCACCGGAAACATAGCCGCGGCCCTCATCGAGCACGATCTCCATGTACAGCTTTGCGCCTTCACCAAGCGTTGCAATGTGCAGGTCCGGGTTCAGGATCTCTACTTCGCTGTCGCACTTGATGGAATCTGCCGTTACGATGCAGGGGCCTTCAGCAGAAATCTCCACGGTTTTCGGGCCTTCGCAGTGCAACTTGGCAATGAGACCCTTGATGTTCAGAACGATTTCGGTGACATCTTCCTTAACACCCGGAATGGTGGAGAACTCGTGTACGACGCCGTCGATCTTGATCGACTTCGGGGCTACACCCGGCAGGCTGGAAAGAAGCACACGGCGCAGGCTGTTGCCCAGCGTAGTGCCGAAGCCGCGCTCCAGCGGCTCTACCATAAACCGGCCGTAAGTGTTATCGTTGGATAATTCCTCGGTCTCTATTCTCGGTCTTTGTATCATCTCAATCATTTGCGATCCTCCTTTACACATTTGACGTAATTCGTAAAACCCATAAAATAATGTTAAGTTTTACAGGATTACTTGGAGTACAACTCAACGATGAGATGCTCTTCTACCTCAAATTCAATGTCGCTGCGCTCCGGCATGCGAAGGATCTTGCCCTCAAGGGCTTCCTTGTTGCGCTCCATCCACTCGGGAGTGGTGACGAGCGGTGCGTCTGCGCCGGTGAGCTTGGAGAACTTCACGCTGCTGCGGCTAGCTTCACGCACAGCAATGACGTCGCCCGGCTTCACAAGGTAAGACGGAATGTTGACCTTCTTGCCGTTCACGGTGAAGTGACCGTGGTTGACAAGCTGGCGTGCGTCGCGGCGGGTGGAAGCAAAGCCGAGACGGAACACAACGTTATCGAGACGACGCTCCAGCAGACGAAGCAGGTTTTCGCCCGTCATGCCGGTCTGACGCTCAGCCATATCAAAATAGCTTGCAAACTGGTGCTCCAGAACGCCGTAAATAAACTTCAGTTTCTGCTTCTCCTTGAGCTGAGTTGCATATTCAGACTGCTTTCTGCGCATACCGTTGCCCGGATTGCGGATGGTGGTCTTCTTGCTGTAACCCATAACGGCCGGAGAAATGCCCAGCGCTTTGCAGCGCTTTGCAATGGGCTGTCTGTTCTTAGCCATATTCTGTAACCTCCTAATCTGTTATACGCGTCTTCTCTTCGGCGGGCGGCATCCGTTGTGCGGGATCGGCGTTACGTCTTTGATCATGCTGACCTCAAGACCTGCCGACTGCAGTGCACGGATAGCGGCTTCACGGCCTGCGCCCGGGCCCTTAACATAGACTTCTACGCTCTTCATGCCATGCTCCATAGCAATCTTAGCCGCGGTCTCCGCAGCGGTCTGTGCTGCGAACGGCGTGGACTTTCTGGAACCACGGAAACCGAGCTCGCCGGCGCTTGCCCAGGATACCGCATTGCCCTGCGTATCAGTGATGGTTACGATCGTGTTGTTGAAGGTGGACTGGATATGTGCAGCGCCACGCTCAATATTCTTGCGCTCACGGCGTCTGCGGACTGCGGTTACTGCTTTCTTTCCGCCTTTTGTAGCTGCCATTTAAAATCCCTCCCGATTACTTCTTCTTGTTGGCCATGGTCTTTCTCGGACCCTTGCGCGTTCTTGCGTTGGTCT
This sequence comes from Neglectibacter sp. CSJ-5, assembly GCF_032490475.1. Taxonomy (NCBI): domain Bacteria; kingdom Bacillati; phylum Bacillota; class Clostridia; order Eubacteriales; family Oscillospiraceae; genus Neglectibacter; species Neglectibacter sp. CSJ-5. The sequence continues at coordinate 314,021 of NZ_JAVYJC010000004.1, forward strand.
TAGAGCGCTGGCCTCTTACCGGCAGGCCCTTGCGGTGACGGACACCGCGGTAGCAGCCGATTTCAACGAGTCTCTTGATATCGAACGCAACATTACGGCGGAGGTCGCCCTCAACGGTGTAGTGGTGGTCGATATATTCTCTCAACTTTGTAGCGTCATCTTCAGAAAGATCTCTTACGCGGATGTCCGGATCAACGCCCGTAGCAGCGCAGATGTCCGACGCTGTCTTGCGGCCGATGCCGAAGATGTAGGTAAGAGCAATCTCGATTCTTTTGTCTCTGGGTAAATCAATACCAGCAATACGAGCCATGCTTATTGCACCTCCATAAATATTTCAGAGCCTCAGCCCTGGCGCTGCTTGTGCTTCGGGTTTTCACAGATGACCATGACTTTACCCTTGCGCTTGATGATCTTGCATTTTTCACACATCTTCTTAACAGAAGGTCTGACTTTCATTTGTGTGCCCTCCTTATGCGTTGTGGGGTCTTCAAATCTATTTTATCTTACTTGGAACGCCACGTAATGCGTCCCTTTGTCAGATCGTACGGGCTCATTTCCAGTGTGACCTTATCGCCCGGAAGGATGCGGATGAAATTCATGCGCAGCTTGCCGGAGATGTGAGCCAGGATCATATGCCCGCCCGGGATCTCTACCTGGAACGTCGCGTTCGGCAGAGCTTCCTTTACGATTCCTTCTACTTCAATTACGTCCTGCTTTGACATTCTTGTCTCACCAATCCTTACATTTAAATGTTACGTTGTGTGCGCTCTGTATGCTGTGAGCGCCGTGCGTATTTGTCGATTGGTCGAAAGGCTCTCCTCGCTGAGCACCGTCGCCGTCGGGGCTAAATGCATCAGCTTTTTCTTTTTCGGTGCTTCCATCCTGCGGCGTTTGCCGTCTGCCATGTAGGCATACGCGCCGTCCGTTTTCAGCACCACCTGAAAATCGCCTTTATCATGACCTTTAAGCGACCGCATAATCTGTCCGCGTACACAGTCCATCTGACACCTCAATCCAACGATGTGAGAATCACAGGGCCGTCGGGTGTAATGGCTATACTGTGTTCAAAGTGGGCGGCAAGCTTGCCGTCCTTCGTCACGGTGGTCCAGCCGTCTTTGAGAATTTTAACCTCGCAGCTGCCCTGCGTGACCATGGGCTCGATCGCGATCGTCATGCCCGGTAACAGGCGTACACCCCTGCCGGGGGTGCCGTAATTTGGAACACTGGGGTCTTCATGCAGCTTCGCACCTACGCCGTGGCCGACAAATTCCCGTACCACCGAGTAATTGCGAGCTTCGACATACTGCTGCACTGCGGAGCCGATATCGCCGATGCGGTTGCCCGGCACAGCCTTTTCAATCGCAAGGAACAGGCTCTCTCGGGTCGCATCCATCAGCTTCTGTGCTTCTTCGGAAACCTTGCCGCACGGGAAGGTCCATGCGTTGTCTCCGTTGAATCCCTCATAGATTGCGCCAACGTCAATGGAGACGATGTCGCCCTCTTTGAGAATTTCGTGTGCTGAAGGTATGCCGTGGATAACCACATTATTTACCGAAATGCAGGCGCTCGCCGGAAAACCGCCATAACCGAGAAAGCTGGGCACGGCGCCCGCCTTCTCGATTGTTCTTCTGACGATCTTGTCCAGTTCGAGTGTAGAAACACCCGGACGGACCGCTTCACCGGCCTTCAGCAATGCTTCCTGCGAAATCTTTCCCGCGTCACGCATATAACGCAGTTCACGGGTCGTTTTCAGGTTAATCATGCTTACGCCTCTAATGCTTTGAGTGTGAGGGCGGTCGTATCGGCGACCTCCTCCTGACCTTCTACGATGTGCAGCTTGCCCTGCTTCTCGTAGTATTCCTTTAAGGGCTCGGTTTGCTCGTGATAGACGCGCAGACGGTCCTTAACGGTATCCGGGTGGTCATCCTTGCGCTGAACAAGGGTGCCGCCGCAGTTCGTGCAGACGCCTTCCACTGCCGGCTTCTTGTAAAGCAGGTGGTAGGAAGAGCCGCACTTTTCGCAGACACGGCGTCCGGACATTCTCGTGACGATCTTCTCGTCGGGCACTTCGATATCGATGACCCGATCGATCACAACGCCGGAAGCGTCCAGAGCCTCGGCCTGCGGAATGGTTCTCGGGAAACCGTCGAGGATAAAACCGTTTTTGCAGTCTTCCTCTGCCAGACGATCCTTGATGATACCGATGACGATCTCATCCGGGACAAGCTGGCCGGCGTCCATAAAGGCTTTCGCCTTGAGGCCCATTTCCGTGCCGCTTTTCAGCGCCTCTCTCAGAATATTGCCCGTAGAAATAGCGGGTATTCCGAGATGTTTGCAGATAACTTCTGCCTGGGTGCCTTTACCGGCACCCGGTGCACCTAAAAGGATCAGCTTCATTGTTCATGACTCCTTTCGTATCTTATGCGCCCGGGGGCTTAATCAAGGAAGCCCTTGTAGTGGCGCATCATCATCTGAGATTCGATCTGCTTTACAGTCTCCAGCGCAACGCCGACCATGATGATGACGGACGTGCCGCCCATGGAAAGGCCATACATGCCGGTGAGGTTGCTGTAAAGGATCGGCAGGATCGCAACGAACGCGAGGAAGATCGCGCCGATGAGCGTTATCTTGGAAAGGATCTTGCTGATGAACTCCGCCGTCGGACGGCCCGGACGGATGCCGGGGATCGTACCGTTATTGGTGCGGAGGTTGTTCGCCATTTCAATCGGGTTGTACTGGATCGTCATGTAGAAGTAAGCAAACACAACGATGAGCAGCAGGTACAGAACACTGTACAGCCAACCGGTGGAGGAGAAGGCATTGAAGAAGCCCTTCCAGAAGCCGGTCGGTTCGCCGACAAAGAGGCGAATGGTGCTCGGAATGGAGAGGATCGCAGACGCGAAGATGACCGGCATAACGCCGCTCATGGTCACTTTGATCGGCAGGAACGTGCTCTGACCGCCGTAAACCTTTCTGCCAACGACCTTCTTAGCATACTGCACCGGAATGCGGCGCTCGGAATCGTTCATGAAAACGATGACCCAAATAACCGCGAGGAAAAGGATGATGAACAGCGGTGCAAAGACAAAGTACTTGCCGTAGCTCTCCGGAGACTGCATTGCAGCCGAGAAGTAGCTCCAGATCTGACCCATCGTAACCGGAAGACGTGCGACGATACCGGCAAACAAGATGATGGAGATGCCGTTGCCTACGCCCTTCTGGTTGATCTGCTCACCCATCCACATGATCAGCGCCGTGCCGGCGGTGAACGTGAGAACAATAATGATCGCAGTAAATACTGCGGAGAAACCTTCATTGTACAGGGTAATTTTATTGTTTCTCAGGTAGAAATAATAAGCGGTACCCTGAATGAGGCCGAGACCCACCGTGGTGTATCTCGTAATGGCAGCAATTTTCTTTCTGCCTTCTTCGCCTTCCTTCGCCATGCGCTCCAAGGCGGGAATTGCCACCGTGAGGAGCTGAATGATGATGGAAGAGTTGATGTACGGGGTGATACCCATTGCAAACAGCGTTGCATTTGCGAACGCGCCGCCCGTTAACATATTGATATAACCCAGTGCAGTTTCATTGGCGCTTGCCATCAGCGTGTTGAGCGCGGAAACGTTCAGGAACGGTACCGGCACAACAGAGCCGAAACGGAAAGCAATGATGATCAAAAGCGTATACAGGAGTTTCTTACGGAGATCCGGGATCCTCCAAGCGTTTTTGAGTGTATTAAACACTTAGATCACCTCGGCCTTCCCACCTGCAGCCTCAATTTTCGCCTTGGCTGCTTCGGAGAAAGCGTTAGCCTTAACGGTAACCTTTTTGGTCAGCGCGCCATTGGAAAGAACCTTAACACCGTCGCATGCAGACTTGATGATACCTGCTTCAACGAGTGCTGCCTGATCGACGACTGCGCCGTCTTCAAAGGCGTTGAGGGCGTTCAGGTTGATCGCAACGATCTCCTTAGCGAAGATATTGTTGAAACCTCTCTTCGGGATTCTTCTCTGCAGCGGCATCTGACCGCCTTCAAAACCGGGGCGGAAACCGTGGCCCGCTCTTGCCTTCTGACCTTTGTGGCCCTTACCGGCTGTTTTACCGTTGCCGGAGCCATGACCTCTGCCGATGCGCTTTGCGTCCTGCATTGCGCCCGGGGTAGCTCTGAGTTCATTGAGCTTCATTCAAACACACCTCCTTAGCCTTTGATAACCTCGACCAAATGAATGATCTTCTTGATTTTGCCCTCTGTTTGTGCATTATCGGGCTGAGTGGTTGTATCGCCGACCTTATGCAGGCCGAGCGCCTCGGCGGTTGCAATCTGGGGCTTTTTGCAGCCGATGAGGCTCTTTTTCAACGTAATCTTTACGTCTGCCATATTGCAAACCTCCTTACAGAATTTCACTTACGGACTTGCCGCGAACAGCTGCAACCTCTTCTGCGGTTCTCAGCTCGGAGAGACCGGCGAGGGTTGCGCGTACAACGTTGCACGGGTTGTTGGAACGCAGTGCCTTTGTACGGATGTCCTTGATGCCAACGCTTTCAACAACGGCACGAACCGGGCCGCCCGCGATAACGCCGGTACCGGGTGCTGCCGGCTTTAAGAGAACACGGCCTGCGCCGAATTCGCCGACGATCTCGTGCGGGATGGTGGAGCCGCGCAGAGCAACCTTCTGCAGGTTCTTCTTAGCGTCTTCAATGCCCTTGCGGATCGCGTCCGGAACTTCGCCGGACTTGCCGATGCCAAAGCCTACGATGCCGTTGCCGTCACCGACAACAACAAGAGCGGCAAACTTAAAGATACGGCCGCCTTTAACGGTCTTGGAAACGCGGTTGATAGCAACTACGCGCTCCTTCAGATCGAGTGTGGATGCGTCAATTTTCATAGCCAAAACAATATTCCTCCTTCTTAGAAGTTGAGGCCGCCCTCGCGGGCGCCGTCGGCCAGCTCTTTGACGCGGCCGTGGAAGATATAGCCGCCGCGGTCGAAGACCACATCGGTGATACCCTTTTCTGCTGCTCTTTCTGCGATCAGCTTGCCTACTGCGTGTGCTGCTTCTTTGTTTCCGCCGTTGCCGGTAAACGCCTTCTCAACCGAGGATGCTGCGCACAGTGTAACACCGTTCACATCATCGATGATCTGAGCGTAAATATGCATATTGGAGCGGAAAACATCGAGGCGCGGTCTTTCCGGTGTGCCGCTGATCTTGCCGCGAACTCTCTTGTGGCGGCGCAGTCTGGCTACGTTCTTATCTGCCTTACTAACCATTTTTATCTCACTCCTAACCTATTATTTACCCTTACCGGTCTTGCCTTCCTTGCGGCGAACAACCTCATCAATGTACTTGATGCCCTTGCCCTTGTACGGCTCCGGCGGTCTCTTCTCGCGGACTTCCGCTGCGAACTGGCCGACCTTCTGCTTGTCGATACCATTGATGATGATCTTGTTCGGAGCCGGAACGTCGATCTTGATCTCGTTCGTTTCCGGAACGATGACCTGATGCGAGAAACCGAGGTTCATAACCAGGTTTGTGCCCTGCTTCTGAACACGGTAGCCAACACCGTTGACTTCGAGCTCTTTCTTAAAGCCTTCCGTTACACCCACGATCATGTTGTGGATAAGGGTACGGGTGAGGCCGTGCAGAGAACGGTTCTCTTTGTCGTCGTTCGGACGTGTAACAACAATCTCAGCGCCCTCCACAGCGATGTTCATGCTCGGCTGGAACTTCTGAGTCAGCGTGCCCTTCGGGCCCTTGACCGTTACGCAGCTACCGTCTACCTTAACCTCGACGCCTGCGGGAATATTTATCGGTTTTCTTCCAATTCTGGACATGTTATTGCACCTCCCTGATTACCAAATGAACGCGAGAACTTCGCCGCCGATGTTCATCTTTCTTGCCTCGCGGTCGGTCATAACGCCCTTAGAGGTGGAGATGACGGCGGTGCCGAGGCCCTTCATGACCTTCGGCAGCTCTGCTGCGTTGGAATAGATGCGGAGACCCGGCTTGGAGACTCTCTTGAGGCCCTTGATTGCCGGCACGCCGCCTTCAACATACTTCAGTGTTACGGTGATGACGCCCTGTTTGCCGTCCTCGGTAACCGTAAAGCTCTTGACATAACCTTCGTCAACAAGAATCTGGCAAATAGCCTTCTTCATGTTAGAAGCAGGGATGTCAACAGTGTCATGCTTCGCAGACTGAGCGTTGCGGATACGGGTAAGCAGGTCAGCGATTGTATCTGTAATCTGCATGATTTATTAACCTCCTATAAAGCTTTTACCAGCTTGCTTTCTTAACACCCGGGATCTGGCCCTTATAAGCCAGCTCACGGAAGCAGATACGGCAGATGCCGAACTTGCGAAGGTAGGCATGCGGCCTGCCACAGATCTTGCATCTGTTATATTCGCGCGTAGAGAACTTCTGCTCTCTCTGCTGCTTGAGTTTCATTGAAGTCTTGGCCACAGTATTCCCTCCTTACTTTTCAAACGGAGCGCCCATGAGCTTCAGGAGCTCGCGGCCCTCTTCATCGGTATTTGCCGTCGTAACGAAGCACACATCCATGCCGCGGACCTTGTCGATCTTATCGTACTCGATCTCAGGGAAGATGAGCTGCTCTTTGATACCCATGCTGTAATTGCCTCTGCCGTCGAAGGAGTTGGGGTTGATGCCGCGGAAGTCACGCACGCGCGGAAGCGCTACGTTGAACAGGCGGTCCATGAACTCCCACATCTTCTCGCCGCGCAGCGTTACCTTAACGCCGATCGGCATGCCTTCACGGAGCTTGAAGTTTGCAACGGACTTCTTAGCTCTGCAAACGATGGGCTTCTGGCCGGTGATCTTCGCGAGGTCGCCGGAAATGGAATCGATGACCTTCGCGTTGTCTTTTGCCTCGCCGGCGCCGACATTGATCACAATTTTATCGAGCTTCGGGATCTGCATAACGCTCTTGTAGCCGAACTTCGTCATGAGAGCGGGTGCGACCTCTGCTTTGTAAAAATCATTCAGTCTTGCCATTTTATTCCCTCCAGATTAAAGCGACTCGCCGCATTTTTTGCAAATGCGCTCTTTTGTGCCATCCTCAAGCACTTTGTGGGTGACACGGGTCGGCTTGCCGCAGCGGGGGCAAACAACCTGGACCTTGCAGGCGTAGATCGCGGACTCTGCCTTGATGATGCCGCCGGCCTCGCCCATCTTGCGGGGCTTTACGTGCTTAGAGACAATGTTGGCATTCTCTACGATGACCTTGCCCTCTTTCGGGGAAACAGCCATGATCTTGCCCTTCTTGCCGCGGTCTTTACCGCTGAGGATAACGACGGTGTCACCGGTTTTAACATGAACTTTACTCATTTCAGGACACCTCCAATTAAAGAACTTCCGGGGCGAGGGACAGAATCTTCATGTATTCCTTGTCGCGCAGTTCGCGAGCGACCGGCCCGAAGATACGTGTGCCTCTGGGGTTTTTATCATCACGGATGATGACGGCTGCGTTTTCGTCGAAACGAATGTAGGTGCCGTCTTCGCGGCGAACGCCGGATGCGGATCTTACGATAACCGCCTTAACTACGTCGCCCTTCTTAACAACTCCGCCGGGTGCTGCTTTTTTAACAGATGCTACCACGACGTCGCCGATATTTGCATACCTCCGGCCTGTACCACCGAGAACGCGGATGCACATAAGCTCCTTCGCTCCTGTGTTGTCGGCCACCTTGAGGTAAGTCTGCTGCTGAATCACAGTAAATTCCTCCTTCTGCTAAAGCCGATTATTTGGCTTTCTCGATAATCTCAACCAGGCGCCATCTCTTATCCTTAGAGAGGGGACGAGTTTCCATAATACGCACTCTGTCGCCGATGCCGCAGACGTTCTCTTCGTCATGGGCTTTTCTCTTAACGGTACGCTTGATGATCTTGTTGTAAAGCGGATGTCTGTAACTGTCCTCAACAGCAACAACGATTGTCTTATCCATCTTATTGCTGACGACCTTGCCGACAGTTGTCTTTCTCATGTTTCTTTCGCTCACGTCTAATCCTCCCTTCCCTTATGCGTTCTCTTTGCTAAGCTCATTCGCACGGATAACTGTCTTAACACGAGCGATGTCCTTCTTAACCGCCGAGATGCGCATCGGGTTTTCGAGCTGGTTAATAGCGAGCTGGAATCTGAGGTTAAAGAGCTCAGCCTTGAGGTCATTCAGTTTTGTGTTCAGCTCTTCTGCTGTGAGCTGTCTGATTTCAGAAGCTTTCATTACTCTTAGCCCTCCTCTTTTGCTACAAACTTGCACTTAATCGGAAGCTTGTTGCTTGCAAGGCGAAGTGCCTCACGTGCAGTCTCTTCCGAAACACCGCCGAGCTCGAACATAACTCTGCCGGGCTTAACGACGGCTACCCAGTACTCCGGGGAACCTTTACCGGAACCCATTCGGGTTTCAGCCGGCTTCTGTGTGATCGGCTTGTCCGGGAAAATTTTGATCCAAACTTTACCGAAACGCTTGCAGTAACGCGTCATAGCAACACGGGCTGCTTCGATCTGGTTGGAGGTGATCCATGCGGGCTCAAGAGCCTGAAGGCCGAAGTCGCCGTATGTCACCTTATTGCCGCGATATGCCTTACCGGTCAGGCGACCTCTGTGCACTCTGCGGTATTTAACTCTCTTAGGCAGTAACATTACGCACGTCCTCCTTCTCTCTTATTGTTTCTGCGGGTGTTGTTGCTCTCGTTGAGCACTTCGCCCTTGTACAGCCAAACCTTAACGCCGATGCGGCCGTAGGTGGTAGCTGCTTCTGCAAAGCCGTAATCGATGTCCGCACGGATGGTCTGCAGCGGAATGGTACCGTCATGATACTGCTCGCTTCTTGCGATTTCCGCACCGTTCAAACGGCCGGAGCACATGATCTTGATACCCTTTGCGCCGAGCTTCATGGAGCGGCCGATGCACTGCTTCATCGCACGTCTGAACGCGATTCTCTTTTCGAGCTGCTGCGCAACGTTCTCTGCTACGAGCTGTGCGTCGAGGTCCGGGCGCTTAACTTCAACAATGTTGATAACGACCGGCTTGCCGAGCTGCTTCTCGCACTGTGCGCGGAGCTTCTCGATTTCTGCGCCGCCCTTACCGATGACCATGCCGGGCTTTGCGCAGTGAATGTGAATGCGAACCTTGGAGGCATCGCGCTCAATTTCAATCTTCGGAACACCTGCGAGGTAGAGCTGCTTCTTCAGCGTTTTGCGGAGGTTGTAGTCCTCAACGAGCGTATCGCCGAAATCAGCTTTCTTTGCGAACCAGCGGGAATCCCAGTCTTTGATGACGCCCACGCGTAAGCCGTGGGGATTAACTTTCTGACCCATTTATGTGACCTCCTCGCTTATTCCTTCTCTTTCACAACGAGTGTGACATGAGAGGTTCTCTTCAAAATTCTGTAAGCTCTTCCCTGAGCTCTCGGGCGGATTCTCTTGAGCATCGGACCCGGGCAAACGTAGCACTCGGAAACATAGAGGTTATTTCTGTCCATGTTGAAGTTGTTCTCTGCGTTTGCGATCGCGCTCTTGAGGAGCTTCTCGAGATCTTCGCACGCCGCCTTCGGGGTGTGCTTCAGGATTGCCATTGCGAGGTCAACGGGCTTGTTTCTGATGAGGTCCAGAACGATCTCAACCTTGCGGGGAGAAATTCGGGTATACTTCAGAACTGCTTTTGCTTCCATCTTATACTCTCCTTTCTCTTAGCGGCTGGTCTTGGAACCGGCGTGACCCTTGAAGGTGCGGGTCGGGGCGAACTCGCCGAGCTTGTGACCGACCATATCTTCTGTCACGTAAACCGGAACGTGCTTGCGGCCGTCATGGACGGCGATTGTGTGACCGACGAAATCCGGGAAGATCATGGAAGCGCGGCTCCATGTCTTGACGATCTTCTTTTCGCCGTTCTCATTCATTGCCTGAATCCTTTTAAGCAGTGCGGGCTGACAAAAAGGACCCTTTTTTAAGCTTCTGCTCATGTTCTTTTAAGCTCCTTTCCGTGCCTTACTTACCGTTTCTGCGCTTAACGATGAACTTGTTGCTTGCCTTCTTCTTGGAACGAGTCTTATAACCAAGAGCCGGCTTGCCCCACGGTGTAACCGGGCCCGGGCGACCAACAGGGCTCTTGCCCTCACCGCCGCCGTGCGGGTGGTCATTCGGGTTCATGACGGAACCTCTGACGGTCGGTCTCCAACCCATGTTTCTCTTACGGCCGGCCTTACCGATCTTCACGTTCTCGTGGTCGATATTGGAAACCTGGCCGACGGTTGCCATGCAGGCATCCGGAACATTTCTCAGCTCGCCGGACGGGAGTCTCAGCAGAGCCATGCCGTTTTCCTTAGCCATCAGCTGAGCCATTATGCCGGCTGCACGGGCAAGCTGTGCGCCCTTGCCGGGATAAAGCTCAACGTTGTGGACAAAGGTACCGGTGGGGATATTTGCGAGCGGCAGTGCGTTGCCGGGCTTAATATCTGCATCCTTACCGGAGAACACCTGATCGCCGACCTTCAGGCCGTTCGGTGCGATGATGTATCTCTTCTCGCCGTCTTCGTACTGCACGAGTGCGATGAAAGCGGAACGGTTCGGGTCGTACTCGAGGGTGAGGACCGTAGCAGCCATGTCGTTCTTCTGGCGCTTGAAGTCGATCACACGGTACTTCTTGCGGTTGCCGCCGCCTCTGTGGCGAACGGTGATTCTGCCGTAGCTGTTGCGGCCGGCAGCTTTATTCTTCGGAGCCAGCAGGCTCTTCTCCGGACCCGTCTTGCTCAATGCGCTGAAGTCCGTGGTGGACATGTTGCGGCGAGCATTCGTAGTCGGCTTATAGTTAATGATTGCCATTGTGTTTCACTCCTTGTTTGGCTTTGCGGGATCGGGCAAATTCCCATTCATGCCCTTGGGGTTCGAATTACTCGAGCCGAATTAAACCATGGACTCGAAGAACTCGATGGACTTGCTGCCCTCGGTAAGGGTTACAACAGCCTTTTTCCAAGCTCTGGTGTAGCCTTCATATCTGCCCTGGCGGCGGAACTTGCCGCGAACGTTCAGGGTGTTGACCTTCTGAACCTTGACGCCGAACAGCTCTTCAACCGCCTTAGCGATTTCAATCTTGTTTGCATCCTGGCAGACTTCAAATGTGTACTTCTTATTCGCAACGCCGGTCATGGATTTCTCCGTGATGATGGGGCGAATGACGATGTCCTGCGCTTTCATTATGCGTACACCTCCTCAATTTTGGAGACGGCATCCTTTACAACGATGAACTTGTCCGCGTTGAGGATGTCATATACGTTCAGCGTGTTGACCTGTGCGGTCTTAACGCCCGGGATGTTCGCTGCGGAAGCGATGACCTGTGCATCGACCTCGGAGAGAACGATGAGCGCCTTCTTCTCGCTGCCGAGCGCCTTGAGCATCTCAGCAATCTTCTTCGTCTTGTAACCCTCGGTTGCGATGGAATCGACAACGATCATTTCGTTATCCTGAACCTTGCTGGAGAGTGCGGACTTCATAGCGAGACGCTTCACCTTCTTGTTGAGGGTGACGGTGTAATCTCTCGGCTTCGGTGCGAACACGATGCCGCCGTGTGTCCACTGCGGAGCTCTGGTGGAGCCCTGTCTTGCACGGCCTGTGCCCTTCTGTCTCCACGGCTTTCTGCCGCCGCCGGAAACTTCGGAACGGGTGAGGGCGGACTGTGTGCCCTGTCTCTGGTTTGCGAGATACGCCTTGACCATATCATTCATGACGGAAACGTTCGGCTCAATACCGAAAACGCCTTCTGCAAGCTCGATCTTTTCGACCTCTTTGCCTGCCATGTTCAAAACTGCTACTGTAGGCATTCTTTATTCCTCCTTCCCTTACGCTTTCACGCTGTCGCGCAGAACAACGGTGCCGCCGTTCGGGCCCGGAATAGCGCCCTTAACTGCGATGAGATTGTTTTCTGCGTCTACCTTGACAACAGCGAGGTTCTGGACTGTGACCTTCTCTGCGCCGAGGTGACCAGCCATCTTCAGGCCCTTCCAAACTCTGGACGGGCTGGAGCAAGCACCGTTGGAACCGCCGTGGCGTGCAACCGGGCCGGAACCGTGGGTCTCTTTAAGTCTCTGGAAGTTCCAGCGCTTGATGACGCCGGCGTAACCCTTACCTTTGCTGGTGCCCGTTACGTCGACCTTGTCGCCGTTTGCGAACACGTCAGCCTTGATGAGGTCGCCTACGTTGTAAGCGCCGCAATCGCTGAATCTGAATTCCTTCAGGGTCTTCTTCGGGGCAACATCGCCCTTCTTGAAGTGGCCGGTGAGCGGCTTGCTCACGCGCTGCGGCTTCTGATCGCCGAAGCCAACCTGAACTGCATCGTAGCCGTCGTTTTCAACAGTCTTCTTCTGTGTGACAACACACGGACCGGCTTCAACAACTGTTACGGGCACGACTCTGCCCTTTTCGTCGAAGATCTGCGTCATGCCGATCTTCTTGCCGATGATTGCTTTCTGCATTTTGTATCCTCCTTTAGGTTATTGGTCGGATCTCTCCGACATGACCCTCCTGCCTGTAGGTTGAGCGGTTATCTTCCGAACGAAATCAGAGCTTGATTTCGATCTCAACACCGGCGGGGAGCTCTAAGCCCATCAACGCCTCAACGGTTTTGTTGCTGGGTCTCAGGATGTCGATAAGTCTCTTATGGGTTCTCATCTCGAACTGCTCACGGCTGTCCTTGTACTTATGAACAGCGCGCAGAATCGTGACGATCTGCTTCTCTGTCGGCAGCGGTACCGGGCCGGAAACTCTTGCGCCCGTGCGCTTTGCGGTCTGCACGATCTTTTCAGCTGCCTGATCGACAACCTGATGATCGTAACCCTTAATTCTAATCCTGATCTTTTCTTTGACTGCCACTTAAATCGCCTCCTGTTAAATTTTAGTTGGCGGGCGGGGTTTTTATGAACACTGGCCCGGGTGTTTCACCAAGAAGCCATATAAAAACCGGATATTCACTTTTGTGAAATCCGGGATGCTTTTGGGTCGGTGTAAAATCACAAAACCCTCATAAAAAACCATTGATCTGCCTTTTTTGTCCGGCCTGTGCGCCTTAGAAATCAACGCATGGTTCCGCGCGCCACTCCCGTAGGAGCCGCTCAGCGTATCAAATTGTGTCGCCCGGTTTGAAATCGGACATACTCCACGGAAAAACCGGCATGTCTCAGCCGCAACCTCCCGCTTCATCGCATATCTGTCGCAGTCACGCAAGTATTATTATAACAGGCAAAGTATGAAATTGCAACCCCTTTTTCGAAAAATTTTTCAGATTTTCTGCGGGTTTTTCCGTTTTTTCAATTTGCGCCGTATCTTGTGCTTTCACCCGCGCGGCATACAACCGACGAAGCAAAAAACGGGACGGCCCGGCCGCCCCGTCTTTCTTTTTCTCGCACACTTTCTATGCGTCTACAGGCTCTACGCGCAGGAAATCCATCGTTTCCGTCGGCTCACGCCCGTCTGCAGAGAACACGAACCGCTTATCCTGCCCATCGTCCATGACCTCGAAAAAGGCGGTCGTGCCGTCGGCGCCGTACACAAAGCGCAGCGTCTCAATTGCGTTTGACGCGGGATCATACCAGCCGCCGTCCGCATGGCGGATCGGCCCATCCGGAAACGTCAGCTCCCACAGGCAATCCACCGGCTCGTAGATTTTCGTTCCCTGCGCCGTCTCCACCGTAAACGACGCCCGCAGCTCCGTCCTACGCAGGAACCGGCACAGCCGCCAGCCCTTGGCCTCCAGCGCGGCGGGCTCCGCCGCCGTACTGCCCTCCACCCGCACGCCGGAGAGGGAAATATGGAACAGCAGGGGCAGCGGCACAAGCCAGAGTACAAGCGCGAGCAGCACGATGCCCACGCAGACCCGCCCGATAATTTTCCGGTTTAGTTTCTTCACAGTAATACCCCTATCATAAGAAACTATCGGTTTAATGTATGGGTAATCTTCACTTCCGATCCATATCTATACCGCACCGGACCTGTTGTATCATAATTAATGACCGAGTGCATATATCCATTTACCGCTTGGCTTTTTCTCCATTCATAATCAGAATATTTGCTAGAGTATAAAGTAGTACTTACAGGCTTATACGGTATTCCTACATAACTATTTGCACTCGCAGAATAATACTGCCCCGAAATGTGTGAGGTTGCTTTTGCATATTCCACACTCGAGCACGATTCCCACGCTTCGTCATAATCGCTCCACACTTGTGTATATACTCTTGTCCAGTTTGTACCACCATATAAATCCATCGTAGACGACTGCGATGTGCCGAAATTTGAGACACTTAGACCAGAAAGCGAAGCAACTGTCCCAAGCGTTTTTGAAAAAGCAGAAATATAGGCAATGATCGCCATATCCAGACAACGTTGAATAAGCTCTTTAGATGCTGAGCGTAATAAATTCACCGTAGATGCCTTTCCATATCCAGAATCATCGGCAGCTGTAATAGTAAAGTATCGCATCTTGTACGTCGTACCACCCGAGGTATAGTTGAAAGATGATCCTGCACCGTACGGCGTAACTTCACCATTAGCATTATTTGCATCGTTTCCATCTACAATAACAATATAGGAACAAGACGCATCCAACCCTATGTCCTCAAAGTTTGTTTGCAGTACCTCCTGCATCGCTTCAAATGTTTCTGGATTCACATTATACGCATCATACCCTGACGCTTTTAGCTCTGCGACTGTATTTTCTTGGATTTCTCTAATTCGATTGCCGTTAGATTCAAGATTGTTTGAACCGTGAGCGGCAACCACACTAATTTGTCCTTGTTCCACTTCAGCAATTTCCTGATGGTATCTTGAAAGAATTTCTTCTGCACTCTCTCGAGATACCTCGGCACCCTGTACAGTACTGACATTTGCTACTGTAAACATCACAAATGCCAATAACGCGCTAACGGTCTTCTTGAACATAACAACATCTCCTTGATAATAAATTCAGAAATCCAGATTATTCTGCTCTCTGTTTATTCCACATTATCATACCATTCTATTATTGTCAACAGTTTATTAATATTTTTGAAATATTATCTAAAACCCCCTTGATAACATGTCTCTTGTTATCAAGGGGGGTTAACTTTATTTACCAGCCTGCGCGCACAACGTAGACGATCATATCGCGTCTGCCGAATGCGGTGCAGTCTTCCAGTGTATCATAGTAGAGATCTGCCACGATGTCGCCGCACATAGCCGCTCCGCCGGTGTCCATGGCGTAGCAGTAGCCGTATGTCCACGAGCCGTCCACCGCGGTGATGTACAGCAGCGAACCGTACGGGATGCGGTTTGGGTCTACGGCGACATAACCGACCTGCGGTGTAGCGCCGATGGATGTGACGGCGCCTGCCGGTGCATAGTATGCAGTGCAGGAGCCCGTAAGGCTATACTCAAAGGAGGACGGTGCGCCGGAAGCATCCGTGAAAACGTTCTGCTTCTCTTTTGTACCGCGCAGCACGACCGCGCTCTTCGCTTCCTTTAAAACTTCTTTCGTCTTGACGACGCGGTTTTCTTCCTTGCCGTCCGCATACGTGACCGTATAGGTAACTTTAGCTTCGCCTTCCACACCCTCGGTCTTTGTCTCCGTTTCGCCCTCATAGAGCTCTTCGGTGTCTTCGTATACCGTGCTGTACGCGACAGCTTCGTTCTCGGTAACCTCTTCGGTGCGGATGCGCACAACGCGGATTACATCGCCGCTCGATACGTTATCCTCTGCCTTCACCTGCTTTTCACCCTCTGCGGTCGCGACCAGAATGCGGTCGTTCTCGCCGAGCGTAATGCCCATGGCTTCTACGGCATCACTGTAATTCTCGGCGGCAACGCTCTTCTCGGTCGTTTTGCCGTCTGCCGTAACGGTGAGGTCAAGGTAACGCTGCACGCGGATGCGCATACCATTTGTAAGTGCGGTATCCATGGCCGGTGTGACGGTGTCATTTTCGCCGAGCGTGATGCCGGCGGCTTTCAGCGCGTCTTCTACGGTACCCTCGTTGAGGTCTTCCATGCGGCGCTTGCCGTCTGCCGAAACAAACACACGCTTTGCACGGGTGATCTGCACGGCGATGTCTGCCGTAAGCGCGGCGGTGAGATCGGCATCTGCCGTATCTCTTGCGCCGAGCGTAATCTCGTTTTCCGCAAACACGTCGGAAAGCGTTTTGCCTTTCGGGGCTAAAATCATCTGGGAGGCGTTATCCTCCTTGACGGAAACGCGCACAAAGCGCTGCACGGTGAGCGTACCGTTCTCCGGGGAGAAGTCGTAGGTATCGATGTCCGAAACGGGCGCCATGCCCTCGGTCTGTGCGCGGGAAAGAATATCCTGCGGGTTCTGACCGATCATACTGAATCTGTATGTTTCGGAGCCGTCATATACGGTGATATCGGCGGTATTTGCCATAACCGTAACAACGGAAGAGATGCTGAGCGCTGCAACCAAAACGACGATCAGAAGGATCTTCGGCATCAGGCTCTTTTGCTGTTTTCTAACATGCCGCATAGCTCTTGCTCCTTTCAAAAAACTGTGAAGCGTTTTGCGCTTCGATTTGGCAAAGCTTCGGCGGCCACCCCGCCCTCTTGCTTTGCGTCCACTACCTTTTCTGACCTTTGAAATACGGGTACAAAATGCCCTTTCCAAAAGTCATTTGAGAGTATAATGTGAAAATGATGGTCTGTCAAGTTTTTCAAAAGGTTATTTTTGTGCAATATGCTGAGTTACGCATGGTGTTTTAATTTACATAACAACTCATTTGATATTTTTGAAAGCGACTATTTGCCTTTTTTACGGAACTTTTTTGCGGCGCTCTGTGCAATTTGCAAAAATTTTGCAAAGATGAAAGTATCGAACAAATTTTCTTATACTTTAATATTGTATATTCTTGCATATTCATTTCGATGAATTTCGCGAACTTTCTGCATTTTCCCGTTTTATATCGTATATTGTTCCGAATTTGATACATTTCATGTGCTGTGCGGCACTTTTCCTTTACAGCAGAAATTTTCAAAAAACCGCGGTCAAAAGGCAGGTATATTTCATAAAAAGCGTGCTGTATTTTGGGCAGCTCTCCGAAAAAATCGCATTTGCGGCTTTTGGAAGCGGGATGTCCGTTTCAATCGGGCCGATTTTGTGTCGAAATGCGTCTCACCGTGTCCGCAGAAAAAATTATCGTCAACCGATGTATAGAATACGCACGTTAAGTTTACATAACCCGTGTTTTACATAGAGTTTTGTTTCCGTGCCGCGAACGTTTTTTGATTTGCTTCTTATATATAATAGAACATCACGGGCAGCTTTTTGGGGCCGACCGTGATGCTTTATCTCATGCGTTCTGTTTCTTTATATAAGCGATAAGCTCGTTTGCCCCGGTGCGGTGTGCGCCCACACCGGGGTGGTCACGGCAGCCGCGATTTTTGAGGTCATCCGTCAGCGACAGAAATTCCGCGTTCGCGTCGCCCGTTTCCGCTTTGTAATCGTCTATGGCCTTTTGCAGCGCCGGGACAAGCTCCAAGCCGAGCATACCGTAGATCCACACAAGACGGGCGTTGGGGTAATACCCACGCAATTGCTTTAAAAACGCGGTCGCGCCGTGCGCAAAACGCGCTTCGTCTTCGGGGTTCAGCTTACCGTCTTCCGTGCGGCGGTTCTGAAACGTCTCGCCGGTTGTTTCATCTGTCCAGGCAGGCTGTGAAAACGCGCCGCAGTCGTTTGTACCGAGGTTGATGAAGACGTAATTCGGCTGCCATTTTGTGAAATCATACGGCTCTTTCGCGCCGAGGGCAATGTTTTTTTCGCCGCTCAAAAGGCCGCAAAGCTGCCCGTAGATGGGCGGAATAGCGCTGTTTGGGTCGTTGTTCCAGCCGCAGCACACGCCCCAGCCACTCTGCGACGAAACACGGATATCGGCGTTTAAAGCACGGGACACCATGACAGCGTAGTTATTCTCCGCGCTGAAGAACATGGAAATCCAGTCTGTTTCCGCTTTCGCGCCGATGTCGCCCTCGCCGCTCGTGATACTGTCGCCGATGAATTCGATCTTTAAATTGCGCTCCGGCACGGGCAGGAATTTGCCGTCTGTTTCGACGGCGTTAATCTGCAAAACACTCTCCGGGTCGGCGTTCATGGCCTGCGTATCTTTAAAGATGCGCACGTTCTTGACCTTTTCGGGGTCCATGCCGCGGAACACGCACACGCGCTCCGTGCCCTTTTGCGCCATGCGGCGGGAGAAGAACTCGCCATTCACCATAAAGCTGTACCACGGCTCGTGGATGTCCCAATCCGCCGTAAATTCCACCCACAGCTCGCTGCCGCGCACATTAAGCTCTAAGCCCGCCGCCGTCCAGAACAGCGTGAGCGGCGTTAACGAGCCGTTTGTGCGCCCGTGCACAAGGTGCGGAACTTCGGGTAAGGTATATCGCTTGACTTCGCTCATTTTGCCTCCGCCTCGGCAAGCTCCTTCTTATAAAGATACTTGTCAATGTCTTCCTTGATGTTGTCCGGAATCTTCTTTTCCACCGGGAACACCGCCGCATTGATCAGCGTATCGGCATACGTGAGCACAATCTCCAGCGTTTTGCCGAGTGCCTCTGCGGAAAGGAACTCCATGGTATCAAAACGGTTGTGGATATACGCCGCACCTTTTGCACCGTCACGGGAGAAGTTGATTGCCGGGATGCCGTTATCCGCAAACGGGATGGAATCGGAAGAATAGATGCTCTGGCGCGTCACAGCGGAGAGGCCGTTGATTTTGAGCATGTAATCGGTGTAGTGTACGAGGGATTCCTCGCCTGTGACAGCCGCCGTGTTATAACCGAGGATCGGCGCACCGACGTCAACGTTAATCATGAAGACGTGATCTTTCAGCTCATCCTTGTGGTCGCGCACGAATGCCTTACTGCCCTCGAGTCCAATCTCCTCGCTGCCGTACCAGCAGAACTTTACGGTACGCTTCGGCGGGTGCTGCGCGAACCAACGCGCCGCTTCCATGTTGATGACGGAGCCTGCGCCGTTATCGTATACGCCTTTGGAAAATTCAACGGAGTCATAATGTGCGCCGAAGGAGATAATCTGTTCCGGGTGCTCGGTGCCTTTGATCTCCGCAATCACATTGTGCGACGTGAGTGTAATGTTCTTGTTCTGTACAGTAACCTTTGCGCGGGATGCACCCTTGTTGACGATCTCCATAGCGTCCACAGTGCGCAGCTGTACCGCCGGTGCATTGCCGAACGCACGCAGCGCACTGCGCAGCTTGCGTTGATGAAGGTCGGTATTCTCAAGATCATCGTGGATATCGCCGTCCATGGTGACGACAGCTGCGGCGCCCGCTTCCATCAGGCTGCGGTACAGCGGCACGCGCAGGAAGCCGTTGACGAGCACAATCTTGCCCTTGACGTTCAACAGGTCAACCGGGAGCGCATTTTCCACGTAGACAAAATCTGCCGTAAAACCGTCTGCGGCGGTGCTTTCCGCACACTGGTAGCCGCGCACGGTATAGCTCTTGCGGTACGGCTCCAGAATCTCGAATGTCGCTTCCACCTCGGCGGATTCGATCTCAAACGGCTCAATCACAGCGGACAGACCGAAGCTTTCACACTCCGCTTTCAGAAGCTTCGCGGCTTTTAATTCTTCCGAGGAACCGGCCACGCGCGTAAAGCCGATTTTATCGAGCAGTGCGAACGCACGGTTTTCATCATATTTTCAATGTAAACAACTGCCTTTCTCTTTGATTTTATACGGTATTTATTCCTATTATATAGTATACAAAATAAATTGCAAGCAATTTTGCGCTAAAATGAAAGTGTACGGCTTTAAAAATGCAAAAAATAGGGTCATTCCCCGCTTTTAGAGAATAATCCTGCAATTTTGCATATGAATTCACTTAAAATGCTTGTGTGCAGACGAATTTAATCTCTTCGATCTCCATACCGGTCTGGCCGAAGTAGAGCTTGAGATAATTCGTGCCGCCGAACAGCACGCCGATGTCCTGCTCTGCGGTAACGACCTCGCCGTTCGTGCCGTTGATCATGACCATGCCGCGCAGGTTACCGTCGATGAAGATAGACATCGGAATCTGCGCCACTTCATTGGCGTTTGCTTTTACGCGCATAACGAACTTATAGAGGCCGTTTTTCTTATAGCGGATGCCGAGAACGGTGGAAGCGCCTTTTTCCGTATTGACTGCGGAAATGTCGAGCGGGGCTTCGTCATCGATGAACTGATACTCGCCGTTGAAATCGACGTAATCTTCGCTCGTCTTCTCCGCTTCTGCGGCTTCGCGCTCCTCATCGCTCATGCGGCCGAGGCTGCGCTCCATCACAGGCGAGTTCATCACGGTGCGGCAGATATTCATCGCAGAGCGCACGAGCGCGTCACGCGTCAGTCTGCCGTCTGCAAGGGCGTCGTCCAAATTATCGTGTTGGCTGTTCGAGGCGGCGTCCGCGTTAACCATGTTGAGGTCATTCTGCGCGCGCACCTGTGCGGCGACGTTCTCGCGGGTGGCTTCTTCGCCCTCGCGATCGTTGCCCTTTGCCCACCAGTCGGTCATAACGGTACCTGTGAAGCCCCACTCGTCGCGCAAGATGGTCGTGAGCAGGTCGAAGTTGCTGGCCGTCCAAATGCCGTTCAGACCACCGTAGGTGGACATGACAGAGTATGCGCCGCCCTCTTTTACGGCCGTTTCAAACGCGCGCAGGTAAATTTCACGCAGTGCGCGCTCGGAAAGGGCGGAATCGATCTCGGTTCTCTTAAACTCCTGGTTGTTGCAGGCAAAGTGCTTGATGGTGCCGGTGACGCCGAAGCGGCGCATACCGCGCAGCTGTGCGGCGGCGAGCTTGCCGGTGAGCAGCGGGTCCTCCGAGAAATACTCAAAGTTTCTGCCGTTTAAGGGGCTGCGGTGGATATTGAGACCCGGGCCGAGAAGTGTGTCGACGTGGTTTTTGCGCTGCTCCTTGCCTTGCATGGCGAAAAGTTCTTCATTCAGCTTTTCGTTAAAGGTGCAGGCAAGCAAGGTGCCGTTCGGCAGGCTGAACGCGACGGTGCCGCAGTCCATACGAATGCCGGAGGGGCCGTCTGCACAGCAGGCTGTGGGAATGCCGAAGTTGACGAGGTTTTCCGTGACGCCGCCGAACGCGCCTGCGGTGCCCGCCGTGACCTTCGGAGAGTTCATGCCCTCGCCGCGCATAAGGCAGATGAGGTCTTCGTCGGAAAGCTGCGCTACAAAGTCTTCCAGCTCCGCTTTGCCGTCGAATACATCGCCGAGCTTGATGCCCTTGTCGCCCGTATACGACTTTGCAGGCTTTAATGCCGCCGCGCTGCGGGCCGCCATATCGTATTCGCGCTGCGGTGCGGGCTCGAATGCGATCGTGTTATTGTGATTCACCATGCGGTCAAACTTCGTGACCGGCGCGCACGCCTGCACGCATGTGCGAGTGACGGTATCTTCTTTCACTTCAAAGCTGCCGGAGAGCTTTGCGCAGCGCACGCAGCCGCCCGTGTAGACGTTATACGCGCCGCTTTCAAGCACATAGCAGAATCTGTGTCCCGTAACGCCGCTGTCGTCGTAGGACGCAAGATTTGCGATTGGGAACGTGAGCGTAAGCGTTTCGCTTTCGCCCGGCTGCAGGGTTTCGGTCTTTGCGAATGCGGCGAGGCTTCTTGCGGCCTTGCCGAGCTTGCCCTGCGGTGCTTCAACGAAGACGGTGACGACCTCTTTGCCCTGCACGTCGCCGGTGTTTTTCACAGTGACTTTCTCTGTAACGGTCTCGCCGTCGAAATTGAAGCTTTCAACCGTGCGGGTGAAGGTCGTGTAGCTGAGACCGTAGCCGAACGGATACAGCACACAGTCTTTTGCGAACGTCTCAAAGTAGCGGTAGCCGACGTAGATGTCTTCTTTATAAATAACCCGTGTGGGATCACCGAAGCCCTCTGTAGACGGATAATCGCTGATGTCAAGCGCGATGGTGTCGCTCAGCTTGCCGCACGGCGTGACAGTGCCTGTGAGAACATCTGCAGCGCCTGCGCCGCCCTCCTGGCCGCCCTGCCAGACGTACAGCACAGCGGCGGGATCGTATTCTTTCACCCACTTCATATCGATGATATTGCCGACGTTCAGCAGAACCGCAACACGCTTGAACGCGCCGCAAACCTCTTTTAACATCTGATGCTCGGCGGCCGTCAAGAGATAGCTGCCCTCTGCGGCACTGTTGTCCTTATCTTCACCTGCGGTGCGGCCGATGATGACAACGGCGATATCGGACTTTGCAGCAGCCTGCTCGGCGAGCTCTTTCGTGACGGGCATTTCCTCCTGGCACCACGGCTCCTGTGCCCAGCCCATACCCTTTTCAAACGGATGGTCCTTCAGCCAGTCACGGTAGGTCTGCTCCAGCTCCTCGTTGACGGAAATGTCTTTGTTTTCTTTTAAAGCGTCCAGAATGTTCGTGACGTAGCGGGTATTGACTGCGCCGCCGGAGCCTGTGCCGCTCTTATAATAGTCGAACTGAATTCTGCCGAACACGGAAACGCGCTCACCCTTTCGGATTGGCAGCGCCTTGTCGTCATTTTTCAGCAGCACGCAGCCTTCCGCCACAGCCTGACGCGCCAGCGCGGCATACTCGTTCCAATCGATCTTATACGGATTGCTCATTTTATTTTTCCTTTCTGCATGATCTATGTCGTTTACGGTGTATTCTCTTTGTTATAATGATAAACGATTTTGTGGATTTTATCAAGCCGCGCAGTTAAGTTTCTGCAAAAAAATCACGTGAACGAAAATTTTCGTTGTAAAACGCTTTAAAAACGGTTATGATACATATAAATAGAAACCCTTTACGGAAGGAGTTACCGTTATGCCTGCTTTTTATACCCATTATCGCTTTGGCTGCGATGTTTTAAAACAGCTGCCGGAGGACATCCGCAGCATTTGCACCGCGCACCGCGGGCTTTTTGACATTGGCTTACACGGACCGGACATCTACTTTTTCTATCGACCCGTTCTGCCGAACAAGGTGAACCGCATCGGCTATGCGGCACACAAGCGCTCCGGGCGCTACTTTTTACAGCGCGCACAGAAGGTCATTGCGTCTGCGCATGACAAAGATGCTGCCCGCGCGTATTTCTACGGGCTTTTGTGCCACTTTACGCTGGATTCTATCTGCCACCCGTACATCCACACGGCGATGAAAGAATTCAACGTCACGCACGCGGCGACGGAGACCGCTTTCGACCGCGCTTTGTTACTCAAAGACGGTAAAGACCCACAGCACTTTGACCCGTGCGGTCATTTTGAAGTGAACACGCGCAACGCCGCCGTGATCACGCCCTTCTACACGCCGGAAGCTACTGTGGCGCTGACCGAAAAGAGCATCTCCTCCATGGTATTCTACGGCCGTGTGCTGTTCACGCCGAACAAGGCGCTGCGCCGCGCCATTGACACCGGGCTTTACATCACGTTCCACCACGACGCCATTGCCGATATGATGATGACCACGCAGGACGTGCCGAGCTGCAAGCTGTGCACGGAGCACCTTATCGAACTGTACGGCAAAGCACTGGAGCTTGCGAAAACACTTTTCCCGGCTGCGCAAAAGCTGCTCCAAAACGAAAAAGTCTCCTGCCCGGAGCTTGACCGCACATTTGACGGCTGATTTCAAATTTTTACCAAAATGCCCGCCATGCAGAAACCAAAACGTTCTGCACAGCGGGCATTTTATTTCCCGGGTTTTACCCTATAGCAAAAGCTCCCGTTCACGAAAGCCTGTGAACGGGAGCTTTGATTTTCACTTACAGATCCAATCAGATTTCCGGCTCTACCAGATGGCAGGCGCAGAAATGACCCGGACGAATTTCACGCAGCTGCGGCTTCGACTCTCTGCACTTGTCGCAGGCGACCGGGCAACGGCCGGCAAAGTTGCAGCCCTTCGGCGTGTTGATCGGGCTCGGCACGTCGCCGGAAAGAATCTGGCGGTGCTTCTGCGCTTCTGCACTCGGGTCCGGAATCGGCACTGCGGAAAGCAGAGCCTTGGAGTACGGATGCAGCGTGTGCGCATACAGATCGTCGGAAGAAGCGAGCTCAACGACATTGCCGAGGTACATAACGGCAATACGGTCGCTGATGTACTTGACGATGTTAAGGTCATGCGCAATGAAGAGGAACGTCAGTCCGAGCTGCTGCTGCAGGTCGTGCAGCAGATTGATGATCTGGGACTGGATGGAAACGTCCAGTGCTGAGATCGGCTCATCACACACGATGAATTCCGGCTCGATAGCAAGCGCACGGGCAATGCCGATACGCTGGCGCTGACCGCCGGAGAACTCATGCGGGAAGCGGTTGGCGTGCTCTTTGTTCAGACCGACCAGTTCGAGGAGCTCGTATACGCGCTCCTGACGGCGCTTTGCGTCGTACATGCCGTGGATGACCATACCCTCTTCAATGATGGAGGAAACGGTCATACGCGGATCCAGAGAAGCGTACGGATCCTGGAAAATGATCTGCGCTTTTTTCGCATACTTGAAACGCGTTGCGGCGTTTTTCAGATTCAGCTCTTCGCCGGCATAGTAGAGCTTGCCGGACGTTGCGGGATAAATGCCCATGGCCACGCGGCCGAGCGTGGACTTGCCGCAGCCGGACTCGCCGACAAGGCCGAGCGTTTCGCCCTTATAAATATCGAGAGAAATGTGGTCGACGGCCTTCAGCATACCGCCGGAAACCTTAAAGTGCTTGCATACGTCGTCCAGAACGATCAGTTTTTCATTACTGCTCATCCGGCTCACCCCTTTCTGCTGCGCTCGGGCAATCGGGATGGAGCAGCCAGCATGCTGCCTCATGACCCTCGCCCACCTTGAATACCGGCGGCTGCTCCTCATGACAAATCTTCATGCAGTGTGTGCAGCGGGCACCGAAACCGCAGCCCTTCGGCGGGTTCAGCAAATCCGGCGGTGTGCCGGGGATGGAAACAAGGCGCTGGGTCTTGTTCATATCCACGGACGGCAGGCTCTTTAACAATGCCTGCGTGTACGGGTGCGCATTGCGGTAGAAAATATCCTCGCAGGTGCCGGTCTCTACAACCTTACCTGCATACATGACCGCCACGCGGTCTGCCATGGACGCCACGACGCCGAGGTCGTGCGTGATGAGGATAATCGCGGTGCTGGTCTTCTCTTTGATCTCGGCGAGCAGATCCATAATCTGCGCCTGAATGGTCACGTCCAGTGCGGTGGTCGGCTCATCGGCAATGAGGAGCTTCGGGTTGCAGGAAAGTGCCATTGCAATCATGGCACGCTGACGCATGCCGCCGGAGAATTCGTGCGGATACTGCTTTGCACGCTCTTCCGGGTTCGGAATGTTAACAAGGGAGAGGTATTTAATGGCTTCCGCCTTCGCCTCTGCCTTGGAAAGATGACGGTGGTGCTGAATGGCCTCGACAATCTGCTTGCCGACAGGCTTTGTCGGGTTCAGGCAGGTCATCGGGTCCTGGAAGATCATGGAAACTTCCTTGCCGCGAATCTTCTGCATTTCTTTTTCGTTCGCGGCTACGATGTCGTGCTCGCCGAGCTGCACGCTGCCCTCTTTAATTCTTGCGGGCGGCATGGGGTTCAGCTTCATGATGGTCTGCGCCGTGACGCTCTTGCCGCAGCCGGACTCACCGACGATGGCGAGCACTTCGCCCTCGCTCAGCGAGAATGTGACGCCGCGGACAGCCTTGACCTCACCGGCGTAGGTATCGAAGGAAACGTGCAGGTTCTGCACATCTAATACTTTATTCATGTTGAATTACCTCCTCAAGCGCGGGTCAAATGCATCGCGCAGGCCGTCGCCCAACAGGTTGAAGGAAAGCATTGTAAGGCTGATGGCAACTGCCGGCACAACAAGCTGGTACGGATACGTCATGAACACATCTTGACCGCCCTTTGCCAGAACGCCCCAAGACGGCTGCGGAACCGGAACACCGAGACCGATGTAGGAAAGGAATGCCTCGGTGAAAATCGCGCTCGGAATTGCGAGGGTGACGTTGATGATGATAACGGAAAGCGCATTCGGAATGAGGTGCTTTGCAATGATTCTGGAGCTCTTTGCGCCCATGGCTTCTGCCGCCACGATATATTCCTGGCTCTTGAGCTGGAGCACCTGACCACGCACAAGACGTGCCATGCCGGTCCAGCCGGTGATGCCGTAGGCGACGACCATGGTGAAGATGCCCTTCGGGAGCACCATCATCAAAAGGATAACGACGATGAGGTACGGAATACCGTTGACGATTTCCACGATACGCATCATGATGGTATCAACCGCGCCGCCGATATAACCGGAAATACCGCCGTAGATCAGGCCGACGATGAGGTTGACGAACACGGCTGCGAACGCGATCATCAGAGAGACGCGGCCGCCTTCAAAGGCGCGCAGGAAAAGGTCACGGCCGAGGTTATCGGTGCCGAAATAGTGTACATGGTGCTGTCCCTCATAGCGGGAATCTGTACAAACTGTCATGAAGCCCTTGTTGACTTCGCCAAGGTGCTGTTCGCGGCTCTCAAACGGAGAGAAGAACGGCACGACGATGCAGGAAAGGATGAGAAGCACGATGATAAAGAAACACACAAC
This sequence comes from Neglectibacter sp. CSJ-5, assembly GCF_032490475.1. Classification (NCBI taxonomy): domain Bacteria; kingdom Bacillati; phylum Bacillota; class Clostridia; order Eubacteriales; family Oscillospiraceae; genus Neglectibacter; species Neglectibacter sp. CSJ-5. Next base: position 340,626 of record NZ_JAVYJC010000004.1, read on the forward strand.
GGCAACTTTGTTTTTCATCAGTCTGCCGATGGCGTCTTTCCAGAAGGTCGTGCTCGGGCGGGAAATGCCCTCGCGGCGAGCGGAATCGGAACCGATCCACTCAAAACGGCTTTTATCTATCTGTGTCATACTCAGCCCTCCAATTTCACGCGCGGATCAATGAGACCATACGCAATATCGACTACGAGGTTCGCAATAATAAGGAACGCGCCGTAGAAAACCGTGGTGCCGCAGATCATGGTGTAATCGCAACCCTGAATGCTCTGCACAAAATACCTGCCGAGACCCGGGATACCGAAAACGCTTTCTACAACGAAGCCGCCGGTGAGGATGCCTGCCGTGATCGGGCCGAGAACCGTGACGACCGGCATGATGGCGTTGCGCATTGCATGCTTAAAGATGATGCCGCTCTGGGAAAGGCCCTTTGCCTTAGCGGTCTTGATGTAATCCTGACCGAGAACATCCAGCATGCTGGTACGCATCAGACGGGAGATTGTTGCGAGAGAACCGAAGCCGAGTGCGATAACCGGGAGAATGTGGCTGTTGAAGCCTTCCCAGCCGGTAACGGCGAAAAGGCGCATGCCCGTTGCCTGATACATCTTGAGGCCGAGGAAATACTGCAAAATAGAGGCCACAACGAACGACGGAACGGAAACACCGAGCAGTGCAATAATCATGGCAACTGTGTCGGCTGCCTTGCCGCGCTTGATGGCTGCGAGTGTGCCGAGCAGTACGCCGCCGATGAAGGCAAAGCAAATGGAACGGATACCGACATCAAACGAAACGGCAAATGCTTCGGTGATCATCAATGTGACCGCACGGTTATAGGTAAGGGAAACGCCAAGGTCGCCCTGCACAACATTACCGATATAAATGAAGAACTGCTGCCATACGGGCTTATCCAGACCGTATTTCGCATAAAGCGCTTCCATCTGTGCCGCGGGAAGCTGCTTTTCACCGGTGAACGGGTCGCCCGGAAGAAACTGCATCATGAAGAATGTGATCGCGACCAACAGGAACAGGGTAACAATGGAATAGCCCACGCGCTTTAAGATGTACTTAGTCATGTGCAATCCACCTCTCTTTGATAGTTTAATAGAATGATTAAAGGTTATGCGGACAAAGCCGCCGACGTTTTTGGGAACGATGCCGCCAAAGCGTCCGCGGCCTTGTCCGATAAACGACAATATGACAATATAACAAAAAATGTGCGCAAAAGCTCGGAAATTATTCTGCCGCCTTTGGCACATCAATTTTGTGAACTTAGCGAATGCAGCTTGTATTGCCGTTCGCGGAAATCCCCAAAATTTCGGGGAAACAAGGCTTTACTCACCCAACACAGTGATGCGTATATCACCTAAAAGTGTTGAAGTAAAAGATTAAAAGAATAAATACAGTTCGGTGCGGCGCACCCTTTTAAGATGCACCGCAAGCCGTAACCGTATTTGAATTTCTTTTAAGTATCCGGGTCAGCGCCCGTAAGGTTTTCGATTAGGAAAGCTTTACGTAAACAGCGTTGATATCCTGGAACGTAGATCTGTGCATACCGCCCTTGATCTTATCGGAGCAAGCATAGGACGGAGCTCTCCAGAAGGCCGGGCCGATCGGGAGCTGATCCGCAATGATCTGCTCGCACTCGATGAAGTAAGACTCACGCTTTTCGAGGTCGGTCTCCTTGGATGCGAGGTCGATGAGCTCATCGTATCTCTCGTTGGAGAAGCCGGTCTGGTTGTTGCCGCCATCGGTGACCCACAGGTCAAGGAAGGTGTTCGGGTCGTTGTAGTCCGGGCCCCAACCGGTGAGGGACATGACATAGTTGCCGGTCTTACGGTTCTGAGAACCCTGCTTGGTGATCATGGAGTTAACGGCAACCTCGATGCCGAGAACCTGTCTCCACTGCTCCTGATAGAAGGAAGCTTCTGCAATAGACGTTGCGGAGTCGCCGCAGTCGATGGAGAGGTGAGCGGAGAGATCGTCTACCGTGCAGCCGAGCTCGGAGAGAGCCGTTGCAAGGTATTCCTTAGCCTTTTCCTGGTCACGGGACGGCGCATACAGCTCGCCGACCTTACCTGCAAAGGAGGTGCCGTCAGCAGCGGCAACACCGGGCGCCGTGAAGGAAGTCATCGGCTCGTTATCGTTCTGCCAAACCGTATCAATTTCCTTCTGCGCGTCAATTGCATTGAACAGTGCACGACGGAGATTTACATTGGAGAGATACTGGTCATTGTTGTTGAAGTAAATGTAGAATGCGGAACCATCCGTATAAGACTGAATCGTAGCACCTGCTGCTGTAGCCTGCTTGATGAGTTCGCCGGTGCCGAGACCGACCATATCCAGGTCGCCTGCGAGGAAGGAGGAGAGAGCTGCGTTGGCATCGGTGATGATCTTCCAATCGATCTCTTCAACTTCTACGTCTGCTGCGCCGTGCCATGCATCGTTTTTCTGCATAACGATCTTATCGTTGTGGCTCCACTCGGTAAGAGCGAACGGGCCGTTCGTGCAGAAGTACTGTGCTTCTGTGGAGTAGAGGTCTGCGCCTACAGCCTCATAGAATCTCTGGTTGATCGGAGCAAGGGTGCCGAAGGAGAACAGGAACAGTGCGTACGGAGTCGGCTGCTCCATGGTAACCTCGAGGGTATAATCATCGACAACCTTTACACCAACTTCGTCCCAAGTAACTTCACCGTTGAAGTACTTTTCAGCGTTCTTGATGAAGTAGAGGAAGTAAGCGTAATCAGAAGCAACATCCGGGTTCAAAGCCTGACTCCAAGCAAACTCGAAGTCCTTAGCCGTGACCGGATCGCCGTTTGTCCAAACGCCGTCCTTACGGAGGTGGAAGGTGTAGGTGAGGGTATCCTCATCGTAGTCCCAGCTCTCAGCTGCGCCCGGGGCTGTGTTGTCGTCATCGTCGAGGGTGACGAGGTTCTCATACATGTGCTTGAACAAGGCGAACTCAATGGAGTATGTGGAGGTCAGGGTGTTCAGGCCTGTCGGCTCCATACCTGTGTTCAGGCTGATGGTCTTTGCAGCGTCTACGGTCTTCGGGGTGAAGATTGCCGTAGCGTCACCGGATGCAGCCGGGGTGGAATCTTCGGAACCGGTGGATTCTGCGCTGCTTTCGGAAGCTGTGCTGCTCTCGGTAGATGCCGTGGAGCTGGAGCTGTTGCCGCCGCACCCTGCGAATGCGGAAACAACCAACGCCGCGGACAGAACCAGAGCCAAAACCTTCTTCAGTTTCATTTCTTGTTCCTCCTAATGTGATAGGTGATAGAATTATGAAATTTTCGTTCAAAGAAAATTCATATTGCATACATAATACAGCATAAAGCGCTAAATCGCAAGTGGCAAAACTATGGAAATCTCGTCCTGTTTTCCATGTATTTTTGTGGATTATGACCTTGAGGCATATACACACCATGCAATTTTTCATGATAGTATTGCAATTTTGTAATTAAATCCGCCCAAAATCCGCCAAAAAAAGCCGCTTCAGGGGCGTGTCCTCGACAAAAATACAAGTTTCCGTGTATTGTGCACGAACGACGGATAGAAGCCAAATTCTTGCATTTTACGGCAAAATCCGGCAAGTTTTCTCCTGTTTTTGAAAGAGAACGCGCAAAAATGCAGTTTGCCCGGAAAATATGTTGGACATTTTCAAAATTTTGTCTGCCTGCCTCTCCCCTATGTGCGCTGTTTTCTACGTGTTTTTTGCTGCAAAGCCATTCCTATATATATAGTATATGATGCTTTAGTATCGATATAGAATATCGATTTTTGCTTTAGCTTGCATCAGATGTCCTTCACTATGCACGCTTACCGGTTTTTGTGCAACTGTGGAAAACAAAACAGAACCCCTTCGCCGTGCAGACGAAGGGGTTCCGTAATGCAAATTTAAAATCAGCCGTGGATGGAGTAGTTCGGGGCTTCCTTCGTAATCTGAATGTCATGCGGATGGCTTTCCTTCAAACCCGCACCCGTAATGCGCACGAACTGTGCCTTCTCGTGCATTTCCGGGATATTTGCACAGCCCACATAACCCATGCCGGAGCGCAGACCGCCGACCATCTGATAGATGGTATCTGCGAGCGGTCCCTTATAAGGCACACGGCCCTCGACGCCTTCCGGAACGTACTTCTTGTTGTTTGCCTGGAAGTAGCGGTCGCTGGAGCCCTTACCCATCGCGCCCAGAGAGCCCATGCCGCGGTAGACCTTGAACTGTCTGCCCTGATAGAGCTCGTACTCGCCGGGGGTCTCCTTGCAGCCTGCCACAAGGGAGCCGAGCATAACAACGCTTGCACCTGCTGCGAGCGCCTTGACGATATCACCGCTGTACTTGATGCCGCCGTCTGCGATGACCGGGACGCCGTATTCTGCCGCCGCGCATGCTGCATCATACACAGCCGTGACCTGCGGCACACCGATACCGGCAACCACACGGGTGGTGCAGATGGAGCCCGGGCCGATGCCGATCTTTACGCAGTCTGCGCCGGCTTCGATGAGCGCGCGGGTGCCTTCTGCCGTTGCAACGTTACCCGCAATGAGTTGGAGGTCCGGGTATGCTTTCTTGACCTTTTTCACTGCTTCGATGATGCCGCTGTTATGGCCGTGTGCGGAATCGAGCACGACAACGTCAACCTGTGCTTCCACAAGGGCAGCAACGCGGTCCAGAACGTCAGCCGTAGCGCCGATAGCCGCGCCGCAGAGCAGACGGCCGCCTTCGTCTCTTGCGGAGTTCGGGTACTGCACGGCTTTTTCAATATCTTTGATCGTGATGAGACCCTTCAAATAGCCCTTTTCATCGACAATCGGAAGCTTTTCGATTCTGTGGCGGCGCAAAATCTCCTGTGCGTCCTTAAGGGTGGTACCGACCGGCGCGGTGACGAGGTGATCCTTCGTCATGACGTTTTCAATTTTCTGGTCGAAATCGGAGCCGGACATGAAGCGCAGGTCGCGGTTCGTGATGATGCCGACGAGCTTGCCGTTTTCGCAGATCGGCACGCCGGAGATCTTGTAGCGGCCCATGAGGTTATCCGCCTCGCGCACGGTGTTCTCCGGCGCAAGGAAGAACGGATCAACGATAACGCCGTTCTCGGAGCGCTTGACCATATCGACCTGATCAGCTTGGCGCTCAATGGACATGTTCTTGTGAATGATGCCGATGCCGCCCTCACGCGCAATGGCAATGGCCATATCCGCTTCCGTGACGGTATCCATAGCCGCCGTCATAATGGGGGTGTTCAGCTTAATCTTCTTTGTGAGATGAGTGGAAATGTCTACCTGACTGGGCAGTACGTGTGATTCTGCCGGGATCAGAAGAACGTCGTCAAAGGTGAGCCCCTCTTTGACAAACTTAGAGGTGAATTCTGTGTTCAGCATACCGTCAACCATCCTTTCGCCTTGTGCACCGTGTTTTGTTGTCTTTATGCGGTAATTTCCGCATACCGCATAGGAAAAATTTCCCGGCAAGCCGGAGAAAATATATTATTTGATATTAGATTGTACCACTTTCGCGGTACATTTTCAACTGTTTTGTCCTCGAAAAAACAGAGATACCCGCTGAGCGTTCTATGCGCTTTTTAGGGAAAAGCCACAAAAAGCGGTTTTATGTGGCTAACTTCCAGATTTTGGGACGATTTTTGCAGGATTTTGACGGACTGAACTTCTAAAAAGCACTCCATTTGTAAAAAACTTCATACAGAAATTACAAAATATCTTGACACTCCGCTCCGTTTGATATACCCTAAAACTACTGTATCAAAAGCATATCTCCCGTACCCGACATATTCGGCGCACGGCATATTTTCCGCGCTTTCCCTATTACACTCGGCCCTATTGGGCTAAAAGGATGGTTTTTCATGAACAAGCTTCGCAGATTGCGCTCCCTCTCCCCGGAGATGGCGGAAACGCTGCGCCTTGCCGGCGTGCAGGGCATTTTTTGGGCGGCCATGGCGGTAGGCAATTATCAAACAGTCTACCTGCAAAGCATCGGCTTTCCCGCTACGGATTTCGGCTTATTAAACGCCATTGCCTGTGCCGTCGCTATTTTTGCCATGACGTTTTGGGGCACGGTGAGCGACCGTATCGGCAGCGTGCGCAAAATTGTCATTTTAACGCTGACGCTCGGCTGCGGCCTTTTCATTTTTGTGCCGCTCATTCCGACGGGGCAATCCTACTCGACGCTATTATTTCTAATCTTGATCCCGATCATCAACTTTTTCCGCGTACCGATGTCGCCGTTTGTCGATAACCTTACGGTGCGCAACTGTGCGGAGCATCGACTGAATTACGGCATGGTACGCAGCAGCGGCTCGCTTTTGTTTGCCATTGCCGGTGTTATCACGGTAAACGCGCTCATTCCTGCGGCGGGTGTGCCTTCGACATTCTGGGTGATGGGCATTGTGATGATTCCCGCCATTGTACTGACGTATTTCTGCTTTGAGCCGCAGAGCGGCAAGCGTGTAAAAAAGAGCGCAACGGGTGCCGGCGTACTGCTGAAAAACTACGCATACATGGCGTTTCTCATTTTTGCATTCTTCTTCCAGATGGCCGTGGCGTTTGAAGGGAGCTTTTTGACGTATTACATGGCGGATATCCAGATTGATACCGTCAATCTTGGGCTTATTCTCTCCGTGCGCGCTATGATGGAGATCCCGTTTCTTTTCTTCATCGGCCGCCTGCGCCGCCATATCAAGATGAAATACCTCATCATGCTTTCTGCAATTTTGATGGCGACGGAATGTCTGTGCTTCTGCTTCCTTGTGAATTCGCTGCCGACTATGTTGGTGTTTGCCGCGTTTTACGGCCTTGGTAACGGTGCATTTCTCGGCACGGGCACGAACTATATCTATGAGCTTGCACCCGTGGAGCTGCGTGCCACGGCGCACAGCCTGTTCATTTCCGTGGCGCAAATCTCCGGCATTCTCGGCAACCTGCTCGGCGGCGTTCTGTTTGACACCATCGGCGGCAAAGCGTTCTATGGCGTAACAGCCTGCGTATTCCTCGTTTCCGTTGCGATCTTTGCCGCAAGCTTTCTCTTCCACCGAAATAAAAAAGAAACGGCTGCGGCATGACCTTCAAATACTCTGTGCTCTTAAAGGCTCGCTTCGGCGGGCCTTTTGTTTTGTCTGAAAACACACGCCTTTTTTGTATATGTCGAAATGACGTTTCCAATCCATTTTACGCTGCTTTTTAGCGTACCCGCACGCAACATGTCGTAAAAATGAATGCGTAAAGTATATTGCCTTTCCATATATAGCCGATACCTTGTGAAAAGCTTTGCTTTCTCCACTATACCGTGTGCTTTTCCACACTTTCCACCGAGTTTTCCACACCATAATTTTGCGGAACTGTGTATATTTATACATAGTTCCATTCTGCGTTTGTACGGTTGTTTGTTCTCGTACCATGGACACAACTGTATATATCCGTCGAAATTTGTCTGCAAACGGAGATACATACGTTCGAAACCGTTGAATATTCTTTCACTCCTTTAAGTTGAAAATCGGTTTTCCACATATCCTCAGAAAAAGTTTTGAACAAGACGATGACGAAAACTGCCGCCTTTTAAAAGTTCATGTTCTTTCGTTCCGCTTTGCATCATTTCTCCTATTTTTTGATATGGTCGTCAGAGCAAGTCTTTCTATAAGCAGACGACAAAAGAGGCACACGCATTTTACTTTGCATGTGCCTCTTTTGTCACCTATTTAATTTGCAAAAATTACTTTTTCGGGACGATAACTTCCTTGCCGCCCATGTACGGACGCAGAGCTTCCGGGATGCGAACACTGCCGTCTGCCTGGAGGTTGTTCTCAAGGAATGCGATGAGCATACGCGGCGGTGCAACAACGGTGTTGTTCAGCGTGTGGGCAAGGTACTTGCCGTTTTCGCCGTTTACACGGATGCGCAGGCGGCGCGCCTGTGCGTCACCGAGGTTGGAGCAGCTGCCGACCTCAAAGTACTTCTTCTGGCGCGGAGACCACGCTTCAACGTCCACAGACTTAACCTTCAGGTCTGCGAGGTCGCCCGAGCAGCACTCGAGCGTGCGGACCGGGATATCCATGCTGCGGAACAGGTCTACGGTGTTCTTCCAGAGCTTATCATACCACTTCATGGAGTCTTCCGGCTTGCAGACGACAATCATTTCCTGCTTTTCAAACTGGTGAATACGGTAAACGCCGCGCTCCTCGATGCCGTGTGCACCTTTTTCCTTACGGAAGCACGGAGAATAGCTGGTCAGCGTGAGCGGCAGTTCGGCTTCCGTCAGGATCTGGTCGATGAATTTACCGATCATGGAGTGCTCGCTGGTACCGACGAGATACAGGTCTTCACCCTCGATCTTGTACATCATGGAATCCATTTCCGCAAAGCTCATAACGCCGGTAACGACATCGCTGCGAATCATATACGGCGGGATAACATACGTGAAGCCGCGGTCAATCATAAAATCGCGTGCATACGCGATAACGGCGGAGTGCAGACGCGCGATGTCACCCATCAGATAATAGAACCCGTTACCCGCAACACGGCGTGCAGCATCCAAATCAATACCGTTGAAGCGTTCCATAATCTCCGTGTGGTACGGAACCGGGAAATCCGGCACGACCGGCTCGCCGAAACGCTCAACCTCGACGTTTTCGCTGTCGTCTTTGCCGACCGGCACGCTGGCATCGATGATATTCGGAATCGTCATCATGATCTTGAGGATCTTCTCGTCGAGCTCCTTTTCCTTCGCTTCTGCGGCGATGAGCTCATCGGACTGTGCCTTGACCTGTGCCTTGACTTCCTCAGCCTCGGCCTTCTTACCCTGACCCATCAGTGCACCGATCTGCTTGGAGAGCTTATTTCTGGAAGCGCGCAGGCTGTCGGCCTTCTGCTGCGTAGCGCGTTTTTCGGCGTCCAGCTCGATGACTTCATCGACAAGCGGAAGCTTCGCGTCTTGGAACTTTTTCTTGATATTCTCGCGGACAATGTCCGGATTTTCTCTCAAAAATTTAATATCGATCATTTTGGAACATTCCTTTCGGTTATTTGTGGCTTTTTAAGCGTTCTTCTTGGTTCTTGGGTTGGTTTCACATTGCGAAACTCCAATAGGCAAAAAAGTATGTCGAGCTCCGCGGAGCTCGACCAAGGGGTTTACCCTTGGAACCCACAGCCTTTTGAAAAAGGCCGGCGAAAACTTTATTTGCCCCGTTCACTTTAGCTTTGTGATTTACTCGCCCGTTTTATCGGTCAATTTCAAATCATACAGCAGGTTCTTGAGGTCTTCCTCGCCATAAAACTCGATTGTCAGCGCCGCTTTTTTCTTTGTGCCGGAGATATACACCACACGGTTTAAAACGTCACGAAGTGCAAGCTCGGCCTCGTCATAGTAGCGGATGCGGCGCTTTGCGGGTTTATCTGCCTTTTCCGGCTTCTCCTCGTTTGCGCGCTTTGCCATTTTTTCCAGCTCTCGCACGGAGATGCCCTCCATGGTCACGCGTCTTGCCGCCGCTTTCATCTGGTCTTCGTTTTTGAAGCTCAGCAGCGTTCTGGCATGGCCCGCAGTCATTTCGCCGCGCTCCAGCATGTTCTGCATATCCTCCGGCAGATTCAAAAGCCGCAGTGCATTCGTGATTGCCGGGCGGGATTTGCCCACTGTTTTTGCAATCTCCTCCTGCGTGAACTCGAAGTTATCCATCAGCATCTTGTAGCCATTTGCTTCTTCCAACGGCTTCAAATCCTCACGCTGCAAGTTCTCAATCAGCGCCAGCTGCATCACTTCGCTGTCCGTCAGGTCGCGGATAACCGCCGGTACGGTCGTCAGTCCTGCCATGCGAGAAGCACGCCAGCGTCGTTCGCCCGCAACGATCTGATAGCCGCCGGAAAGCAGTGGGCGCACCAAGATTGGTTGCAAAACGCCGTGCTGCGCAATAGAATCCGCCAGCTCGGTCATCGCGCCGTCATCAAAGCTCTGGCGCGGCTGCGTACGGTTCGGCTCTAAGTCGTTTATGCTGAGCTCCACCGCGCCGGCATCGTCCTCACGCGCATTGTCATAGAAAATTGCGTCCAGCCCCTTGCCGAGGCCTCCTTTTTTTGCCATTGCGAAAGACCATCTCCTTCTTGTCGCATTTATACCGATACCACACGATTTTGCGCATGAAACCGGTTTTGCCGCCGAAATCAGCGGTTTTTCTTCAAAATTTCGTCCGCAAGCGCACCGTATGCAATGCAGCCCTTGTTGGATTTATCGTAGTACAAGATCGGCTGTCCGTAGCTCGGCGCCTCGGAAAGACGCACTGTGCGCGGAATGACTGTTGCAAACACCTTGCGCGGGAAATACTTTTTGATTTCCGTCACAACCTGCTGCGTCAGGTTCAGTCTGCCGTCATACATCGTCAGCAAAACACCTTCCAGCTCTAAACGGTCGTTGTAGCGACGCTTTACAGCCTGCACGGAGCTCATCAGCTGCGAAAGGCCCTCCAACGCGTAGTATTCGCACTGTACCGGGATCAAAACAGAGTCCGAAGCATTCAGCGCGTTCGTTGTGATAAGCCCCAGCGACGGCGGGCAATCGATGATGATATAGTCAAATTCTGTGCGCAGTGGCGCCAAAGCCTTCTTTAAAACGGACTCGCGCCCGTTCAAATCCGCAAGCTCAATCTCTGCCGCAGCCAGATCGGCCTTGGAAGGAATGACAGAAAGCTTTTCAAATTTTGTTTCGAGAACGGCATCTTCGCCCTTTGCCCCGTTGATGAGAATATCATACGAGGTCGTTTTCAGCGTTCGGCGATCAAAACCTACGCCGCTCGTGGAGTTGCCCTGCGGATCAATATCGACCAAAAGCGTCTTTTTCCCTTTTGCGCCGAGCCATGCGGCAATATTTACTGCGCTGGTCGTCTTGCCCACGCCGCCTTTTTGGTTCGCCACGGCAATTACCTTGCTCATGTACCGCGCCCCTTTCCTTCTTCTTTCTATTATATAGGATATTGTAGCACATATCCGGCACAGAATAAAGAGAAAAGTTCATTTTTTTGCAATGTTTCATGTGAAACAGCCGGATTCTATCGCGTTTTGGCAAATTTTGATGTTTCATGTGAAACATTTGCAGTTTTAAACCGAAAAAAGTATTAAAAACACAGAAGGACTGCCGGCATTTGCCGACAATCCTTCTGTGTTGTGGGAAATGAATAAGGGAATGGGTTTACCTCGTACTCGATATTAAGTTCTGGCGCATCAGCTTGCCTTGTGTGCAGCTGATTTTGGGATGCGGACGACGCATTCGTAATACTCATCCGTCTCCTTACGCTGAAAAGCCGCGCCGATGCCGGCCTCTTTCATGGTTTGGACAGCATGGTCGATCGTGTTGAGGAACAGGCGAACATCTTTCGCAATGAATGTCCTCTTCGGCCTTTTCGCCTGTCCCTCCTGCTCCAAAAGTGATTTGATATACGTATCCGTCTGCGCCACGTTCATTTTGCGCGCTATGACAGTCTTCAACGCTGCCATGCGCTTTCCCGGATCTTCCATTCTAAGTAAAGCGCGCGCGTGACGCTCCGTAAGGTGGTTTTCCAGCACCATGCGCTGCTCTTCACCGGAAAGCCGCAGCAAACGGATCTTGTTTGCAAGCGACGGCTGGCTCATGCCGAGCCTACGTGCGGTCTCCTCCTGCGTCATAGCGCGGTCCTGCATCAAAGCATAGATTGCAGCAGCTTCCTCAAAAAAATTCAGGTCACTGCGCTGCATATTTTCAACAAGCGCCAACACCGCGCCGTCCTGCGGAGAAAGCTCCTGCACAATGGCCGGGATGGTTTTGAGCCCCGCCATACGCGAAGCACGCCAGCGGCGCTCCCCTGCCACCAAAATGTAGCGGTCGCGGTCTCTGCGCACAAGAATCGGCTGCAAAACGCCGTTTTGACGAATGCTTTCTGCGAGCTGCAAAAGCTCGTCCTGCGAAAAATCCAATCGCGGCTGTGCAGGATTTGGCACAATCTTATCCGGTGAAAGCTCCAAAAGCTTTTTCTTTTCCGTAAATGCCATACGCCGCACCTCCTGCTTGAATTTCCAGTGTAAGAAGTTGTCCTTTGTGAGGGCTTGTTCTCTTTACAGGAAATAGCTTACCACAATGAAAAGGCAGATTTTGCCGCAATCTGTCACCGTACAAAAAGTTTTTCTTGCTTTTTCAAAACGCGGTGCTATAATAATAGAAATATTCAAACGGAAAAGCGTCGAAAAAGCGCATATTCCCGCCATTTTTAGAGAAAAGGAGCGAAAGAACATGATCTATGCAGAAACCGAAATCAAGCTGAAAAACGGGTGCACCGCCGTCGTACGCAATGCACGCCCCGAAGATGCCAAGCAAATGATTGAATACCTGCGCACCGTTTCGGGCGAATCTCCGTTTTTATTGCGTGAGCCGGATGAAGTGAATTTCACCGTCGAAAAAGAACGCGCAATTTTGCAAAACAAAGCGGAAAGTCCAAACGAGATCATGCTCACCGCTTATGTAAACGGCGAGCTTGCCGGAAACTGTTCGCTGGCGTCGCAAGGTGATAAGCGCCGCATGAAGCACCGCTGCTGTGTTTCCATCGCGTTATATGAAAAATATTGCAATTTTGGGCTTGGACGTATATTATTAAGCACACTTTTGGAGCTTGCAAAGCAATGCGGATACACACAAGCGGAACTGGGTGTGATTGAAGGCAACGAGCGCGCAAAGCATGTTTACGAAAGCCTCGGATTTAAAGAATACGGCTTTTTACCAAATTCTCTGCGCTATCCCGACGGCACTGCGCGCGGCGAATACTTCATGGTGAAAGAGTTATAAGTTCCACGTGAAACAAAAAAAGGGCAGCTATGCGAATTACCTCTGCATAGCTGCTCTTAAATTTTGAGTGCTTTTACAAATATTTCTTAAAGCCCTTCACTTCGCTGTAGCCGATGGCATCATAGAATTTATGCGCGCCGGTACGCTGCAGGCCGGAGACCAAAATGCAGTAGTGGCACTCTTTCTCTCTGCCCCACGTCTCAATGGCTTCAAACATGCCGCTTCCAATGCCTTTTCCGCGGTACTTTTCGTCCGTAACAACATTTTCAACGAGTAAAATTGGCTTGCAGGTATCGCAAATATCTTCAAATACAACACCAATCAAAGAGCCACAAAGGTCGCCGTTTTCCGTATTTTCAGCTACAAGTAAGTAGTTATCCTCGTTTTTTTCGATTTTTTTCATCTTTTCCGCCATTTTCTGCGGATCTGCCATGGCATCGGAAAGCTGCGCCAAAAGCGAGTTCAGCTTCGGAATGTCACTCAATTCGGCTTTGCGATAGATAATGTTCATTTTGCTTCCCCTTTCTGCTCTAAAAATAACGGCTTTTTGGCAATCGTACCGCCGTGACGCGGATACATTTTCGGCGTAAAGCGCAGTTTGCGCATTACAGCAACAAAACGTTCGCTCTGTTCCTCATCCGGCAGAATGAAAGGAACCGTTTTTACAACATCGCATCCAAGCGAAGAGATTGCTTTTCGGGCATATTCCAATTCATCCGGTAAGCTCGGACCTTTCATCGCGGCAAAATAGCCCTTCATTTTAATGAGCGGAATGCAATATTCCGCCAAAATATTCATGTTTGCGACCGCACGAGCCGTTGCAACATCAAAGCTTTCACGTAGCTTAGTGTCTTTTCCGGCTTCTTCTGCGCGTTTATGAATCGTCTCGGCTTCAATGCCGATGGCATCACACACTTCGCGCAGAAAAACAAGTCGCTTATTCAAAGAATCGAGCAACGTCAGTTCAATGTCCGGGCGCATGATTTTGAGCGGAATGCCGGGAAAGCCCGCACCGGTGCCTACGTCGATAACTTTCGCATTCTTTTTAATTTCAAGTGCTTTCAGCAGCGTCAAGCTATCCACAAAATGTTTTATGACTGCCTCTTCCGGGTCGGTGATGGCCGTGAGGTTCATCACGGTGTTGCGCTCCAAAAGCAGATCAAGATAAATCTGGAACTGCTCCGCCTGTGCAGGCGAAACCTTTACGCCAATCTCTTTCGCTTTTGAGATCAGCAGATTTTTAATATCCATAATCAAAATTTCAGCCCGCCTAAAGCAAAGCTGTCCTTTCAGTTTTGTTTTATAAATATTATAGCAATCAAGTTCAATTCATTACATGTAAAATGTAGTGGACATCACTTTCCTTCATTGTGTGCAGAGAGCCAAATCAGCAGCACGGAAATATCCGCCGGGGAAACGCCGGATATACGCCCTGCCTGTCCTACGTTTTCCGGGCGCACGCGATTGAGTTTTTCCTGTGCCTCAAGTCGCAGACCCGAAATCTCGGCGTAGTTGATCTCTTTTGGCAGCAGCTTCTTTTCCAACCGGCGCATTTCGGCAATGTCCTGCAGCTGGCGCTTGATGTAGCCCTCATATTTAAGCGCCGTCTCCACGCTTTCAAAAATCTCACGCGGGTAATTCGGGCGTTCGATGTCGATAGGTGTCAGGTCCGCATAGGTCACCTGCGGGCGGCGCAGCAGCTCAGAAAGGCGCACACCCGTCGTGACCGGCGATGTTTCACATGAAACCAGCACTTCGTTCAGCGCGTCCGTCGGCGAAAACACCGTTTTCTCCGCGCGCTTCATCTCCGCTTCTTTCTGCGCCTGCTTCTTTTCAAACTTCGACCAACGGCGGTCATCGATGAGCCCCAGCTCGCGGCCGATTGGCGTCAGTCGCTCATCGGCGTTATCCTGCCGCAGCACAAGACGGTATTCGGAGCGCGAGGTCATCATGCGGTACGGGTCGGTGACACCTTTCGTGATGAGGTCGTCGATGAGCGTGCCGATGTACGAGCCCGCGCGATCCAAAATAAGTGGGTCACGATTTAAGACTTTCAGTGCAGCGTTTGCGCCTGCCACAAACCCCTGCGCGGCGGCTTCTTCATAGCCGGAACTGCCGTTGAACTGCCCCGCGCCGTAAAGCCCCGGATAATCGCGAAACTCCAGCGTGGCGTTCAGCTGCAGCGGGTCGCAGCAATCATATTCGATCGCATACGCGTTTCGCATGATTTCTACGTGCTCAAGCCCCTTGATCGTGCGGTAAAACGCAATCTGCACTTCTTCCGGCAGTGAAGAGCTCATACCCTGCAAGTACATCTCCTCGGTTTCCGCGCCGCACGGCTCAATAAAAAGCTGATGGCGCGGCTTTTCGGAAAAGCGCATGATCTTATCTTCAATGCTCGGGCAGTAGCGCGGGCCAACGCCTTCGATCATGCCCGCATACAACGGCGAACGGTGAATATTATCGAGAATGACCTGCTTCGTGCGGTCGTTTGTCCAGCTCACGTAGCACACAGCCGAGTTTTTCGGCGGCATTTCCGCATCAAATGAGAACGGCGTGACAGGTTCATCGCCCTTTTGAACCTCGAGGTCGGTAAAATCGATGGATGAGCGCAGCACACGCGCCGGGGTGCCGGTTTTAAAGCGGCGCAACGAAATGCCAAGCTCTTTTAAAGAACCCGCAAGTTCCGTCGCCGGGAACATGCCATCCGGGCCGCCCGCATACGAAACCTCACCCACGAAGATGCGCCCGCCGAGAAATGTGCCGGTCGCCAGCACAACCGCGCGGCACGTGTAAACCGCGCCGAGGCGTGTCGTCAGCAGCCAGTTTTCGCCGTCTCGCTCAATGTCGATGACCTCCGCCTGGCGCATCACGAGGTTTTCGCACTGCTCAAGCTTATGCTTCATCACGCGCGCGTACTTGTTGCGGTCGATCTGCGCGCGCAGCGAGTGCACCGCAGGGCCTTTACCAAGGTTCAGCATGCGGCTTTGCAGCGTACATTCGTCCGCCGTTTTGCCCATTTCGCCGCCGAGCGCGTCCACTTCGCGCACAAGGTGTCCCTTTGCTGTGCCGCCGATGCTCGGGTTGCACGGGCAGTTGCCCACAGCGTCCATATTTATTGTGAAGATCACCGTGCGGCAGCCGAGACGCGCCGAGGCCAAAGCCGCCTCAATTCCCGCGTGTCCCGCGCCGATCACGGCAACATCGTATTTTCCTGCATCATAGCTCATAATTTAACTTCTTTTCCGATTTATTCTGAAATACTGCCTATTTTAAAGATAAAATATAACAATTCTAATATTTTATTTTCCCACGCAGAACTTTTCAAATACCTGATCGACCACCGCATCCGAAACACGCTCGCCGGTCAGTTCATTCAAAGCTGCAATGGCACCCTCCAGCGAGACCGTCACCGCGTCCCACGTCATGCCCATAAGCAAAGCGTTTTCCGCTTCCTCCAACGCCGTGAGCGCCTTTTGTACGTCCGCGCGTTGGCGCTCCGTATAGAGAATGCCGTCGTTCGGGTTCAGCTCAGCGGTTTTCAGTGCGCGCGCGGCCGCGTTTTGCAGCGCAGGCAGTCCCTCGCCGGAAAGCGCCGAGACCGTCACGATCTCTTTGAAATGCTTATCGATCTCCGCACGGTCGATCTTCGGCGCGAGGTCGGATTTATTGATGACCGCCACGGCCGGTGTATCGCCTATGGCGTCCATCAACGCGCGGTCGTCGTCGTTCAGCTCTTCGCTCGCATCAAACACCGCCAGCACAAACTGCGCCGTTTTGACGCGATCTAAAGCCATGCGCACGCCGATCTGCTCCACGCGGTCTTCCGTATCGCGAATGCCGGCGGTGTCGGCAAGGCGCAGCGGAATTTCACCGAGCAGCACAGTCTCCTCCACCACGTCACGCGTCGTGCCCGCAAGATCGGTCACAATGGAACGCTCGCAACCCGCAAGCAGGTTCATCAGCGTGGATTTGCCGGCGTTCGGGCGGCCTGCAATGACCGTCACCACACCCTCGCGCAGAATGCGCCCGCCGTCAAAACCGGCGAGCAAATCTTTCAGCGCCGTTTTTCCGGCGGCAAGGCGCGTCTTCAGCATCGTCTCATCCACCTGTGGAATGTCGTCGTCCGGGTAATCCGCCCATGCGGCAAGGTGCGCACCGATGTCCGTCAGATCCGAACGCAGCTTTTCAATGCGGCGGGAAAGTGCGCCGTCGTGTCCCGCCTGCGCCGCTTTCATCGCTTCGCGCCCCTGCGCGGAGATGATCTGCATGACGGCTTCCGCCTGCGCAAGGTCCATTTTGCCGTTTAAAAACGCGCGGCGCGTAAATTCGCCCGGCGCCGCAGAGACCGCACCGGCAGCAAAAACCGCCTGCAAAACCGCTTTTAAAACGAACAATCCGCCGTGGCAGGAAAGCTCCACTACGTCTTCACCCGTAAAGCTGTGCGGTGCGGCAAAAACGGTCGCAACACACTCATCGAGGCGCTCGCCGTCCGGCGCATACACGTGTCCGAAGCGGCACGTGTAACCCGCCATATCACAGAGCTTCGCGCCGGAAACCGACTTAAAAACACGGTCGCCGATCGCGCGGGCCTCATCGCCCGAAATGCGAATGACTCCGATGCCGCCCGGCGCCGCCGCCGTAGAGATTGCTGCAATGGTCTTCATCGTTTATCCCTTCTTCTCGTTCGCTGCACATGCAACACTTTCTCATTTTGTATTATACCACGCGGCGAAAAGATTGTCACGCAGAATGTCGGAAAACGCAGGAAAATCACAGAGAAAGCGCAAAAACCTCCGCATACCAAAGTATACGGAGGTTCTCTGTTTTAAAGTTTTAGTTTTTGGAGATCTTACCGTAAGGCGTAGAAACGTCGTCCAGAACGCGCGGTGCTGCGGGAGCGGTGCGGTTCTGCATCGGACGGCTGTCGCGGTTATCTCTGCGCGGAGCGCGGCCTCCGCGATTATCGCGGTTGTAGCCGCCGTTTCTGCCGCGGTTATTGCCGCCGCGACGGTTATCGCGTCTTACGTAGCGCTCGCCGCCCTCAGGGCCGATCACAACGTGACGGGCAAGGTCTTCACCCTCGCTCCAGGACTTCGCACCCTCAACCTCCTGCACGGCGGTGTGGATGATGCGACGCTCATACGGGTTCATCGGCTCCAAGGAGGCATTGCGACCGGTCTTTACGGCGCGGGCAGCCATCTTTCTGCCGAGATTTTCAAGCGTTTCCTTGCGCTTTTCGCGGTAATTGCCCACGTCCAGCGTAATGCGGTAATAAGACTCGTCCACATGGTTTGCAACGAGAGACGCAAGATACTGGAGGGAATCCAGCGTTTCGCCGCGGTGGCCGATGATGAAGCCGATATTTTCGCCGGTGAGCACAAGCTCTGCGCCTGCCTCTTCCTCGCGGATCTCAATATTTACGTCGCCGAGGCCCATGCCGGAAAGAACGTTGCGCAGATATTCTGCTGCGGCGTCTGCCGGTGTGGAACGGATGAACGCGCGCACCTTTGCCGGTCTGCCGCCGAAAAGGCCGAAGCGCTTTTTCTCTTCCGTTTCAAGAACTTCAAACTCTGCATCTGCGGGGTCTACGCCCAGCATTGCGCATGCTTTTTCATACGCTTCTTCTGTGGTTGCGCCTGTTGCGATTGCTTCTTTTACCATGGCTTTCTTCTTCCTTTCTTCTTTTCAATACTCTATCTTTATCCCGTTTCGGAGTGAAAGGAGGTGGGGATAACAGCCTTTATTTATTTCTTGCTTCCGAGATAATCGGTAGAATTGCCTTTGTTTTTCTGCGCATTTCCGCCTTTTTTACCGGTCGCTTTCTTTTCCTTCTGTGCGGCCTGGCGCTCTGCCTGCGCCTGGTTCTTCGCCTCAATCTTATCGGCAATCTGCTTTTGCAGGTTTGCGGGCAGCGGCTTTACCTTCCGATCCGCCTGTAAAAGCGTCACATAGCGGCTCGCTTCCGACTTTGCGGAGACCTGCTCCGGCGAAAAATACTTGTGCGTGATGAGCGTCTGTGCAAAACCGACCAGCGCGGAAATAATCCAATAGAAACCGACAGCTGCCGGCATGATGTATGCCCAGTATGCGGACAGGAGCGGCATGCCGTACATCATGACCTTCATGCAGCCCTGACCTGCGCCCTGCTGCTGTGTGGGCTGCAGCTTCTGCATGACAAAGGACTGGCCCCAGTAGGTCACAAGTGCCAGCACCGGGATGATCCACAGCATAGAAGCGAACAAGCTCGTGTTCGGGGACGCGAGCAGGTCAAGACCGAAGCACTTGAAGCCCTTGCCGAAAAACTCAATCTTCTGCACATCGTCCGCGGAGAACATCGTCAGGTGGTCCTTCAGTGCGTCGAAATTCTTAACGATCTCAAGCTCTACATACTGGTTTGTGCTCGCAATGCCCGGAATCTTAGAAACGAATTCCGTAGCCTGCGAAATGGTGTCCTTTGCAATATGCAGGGTGTTCGAGAGCGGATAAATAACGGAGTAATAAATGCCGAGCATGATCGGGAACGGAAGCAGCGTCGTCAGACAGCCGCCGCCGGGATTCACACCCTCTTTTTCGTAGAGCTTCTGCAGCTCTTCGTTATACTTCATCTGGTCCTTGGCGTACTTCTTCTGCAGCTCCTGCTGCTTGCTTGCCAATCTGGACTGCGCCGCCATGCTCTTCTGCGATTTAATCGAGAACGGGAACATCAGCGCCTTTACGATGATCGTGAACAGGATGATCGCGATACCGTAGTTTTTGAAAACGGTGTACAGGAACCACAGCAGATAACCGAGTACGCTGCCGAAGAAATTAAAAATAGACATCATAGTAGTTGACCAAATCCTTCCCGGATCAAAACTTATTCTTTTTTCCGCTTTTCCGGCACAGGGTCATAGCCACCGCGGGAAAACGGATTACACCGCAGAATGCGCCAAAGCGCAAGCACGCCGCCAAGTAAGGCGCCATACCGCTCCACGGCTTCTTCCCCGTACTGTGAGCAGGTGGGGATATACTTGCAGCAGCCGCGCGTTGCACGCGGTCTCAGCTTCCGATAGAGATGGATGAGCCCAATGACGGCGCGGCGCGGCCAATACCGCACACCCTTTTTCGCCGAAATGCGTCCGCCTTTATATTGTATCGCAGCAGACACAGGCTCTTTCTTTTTTCTCATACTGCTTTTCTGATCTGTCGTTATGACAATTCTTCTTTCGTTACACTTGCGGTTTCTTCGCCCGACTCCGACGTCCTTTCGGAGTCATTTTCCGCCGTTTTTGCGGAGTTATTTTTATCTTTGGGTAGGGCAACAAGCACGCCGAGTTCCTCAAGCGCGCTTTTTAACTGCGAAGATACGATTTGATAGTTTGCGAACGGCGTTCTGCCGCGGCTGACGAGGACAAAGTCATACCCCGGCTTCAGCTGCGGATACAGCGCACGGATGCTTTCACGCAGAAGGCGCCGCGCACGGTTCCGCTTGACCGCGTTGCCGATCTTTTTGCTGGCCGTAATGCCCACGCGCGCCTGCTTCACCTTTTTATTGCGCAGGCAATACAGCACAAGCACCGGGCGCACCGCGCTTTTTCCGCGGGCGTAAACGCGCTTATACTCGTGGTTTTCGGTCAGCGGCACAAGGATGTCCATGGGTAAGCCTCCAAAGCCGTTCGGTAAGGCCAAAGCTGAGTATAGCAGAGCCTCGCCGCCGAAAAAATCAGGCAAAACAAAGAAAGGTCACGCAGCGGTGACCCTCAAAGCATACATTAATAGGTTAAACGTGCTCTGCCCTTTGCTCTGCGACGCGCCAGAACTTTACGTCCGTTGCGTGTAGACATTCTCTTTCTGAAGCCGTGCTCCTTCTTTCTGTGGAGCTTCTTCGGCTGATAGGTTCTCAGCATATCAAAAACCCTCCTTTCACGAGGTTACTTATCAAAATGCGGTCTGCAAATAACAGTCCGTTACAGATAAGCATTATACCTTAAAACCGTAGAAGCTGTCAACCTTTTTTCGGGTTTTTACGGAAAAAAACTTGGAATGAAGCGCTGCAAAGGCAAAAGCAGAGGAAAATAGAAGGCCTACATGTTTTTTTCAGCCTAAAAAACACAAAGCAAAGTGCGCAATACCAAATGTTTTTAATCGATCTTTTTTCAAGAAAGGTTATGGGAGCTCGGGGCAAAGTTTCCCATTCCTGCGTTAAAAATCCGCCTTCGCGCTCCCTTTTTCCACCCTTTCTGCGTATAAATTGCCGAAAACACGTTTCTTTCCCTCTTTTTGCCTGTGAAGTCCGTCAGATTTTTCAACATTCCACAGGTTTTCTGTGGACAACTTTGCGGTTTTGTGCTACACTATATATTAGTATTTTAGCGTCAAAATGCACTTTCAATGCCGCTTCTTCGGTCATCATGACCGCTGCGGCGCGGCTATGGGCGCATACCGATACCAAAACCTAAAAGAAAGGGAATAAGGAAATGGAATCATTCTTAGAAGCATGGGACCTCATTTGCGACTACTGCAAAAAGCAGGTCACCGACGTGAGCTATGAAACCTGGTTCAGCAAGCTCGTCCCCATCTCGCTCGATTTCGGAGCAGGCGTTGCAATCATTCAAGCGCCGAACGAATTTAACAAATCCACCATCGAGCGCGGCTTTCACAAGTGCTTGAACGACGCCGTACAGAGCGTTTTCGGCGAAGCTTTCACCTATAAGCTCATCACCCCGATGGAGAAAAAAGAAAAAGAGCGCGTGCCGGACGATGACGAATACGAGTACACGTTTGAAACGTTCATCGAGGGCAGCTCCAATAAATTTGCCTGCGCAGCCTGCCGCTATGTTGCAAAAGAGCCGGCCAAAAACTACAATCCCCTCTTTATCTACGGCAACTCCGGCCTCGGCAAAACGCACCTGCTCAATGCCATCGGTCACGAGCTCAAAAAGAATTTCCCGGATAAGGATATCATTTACGTCAAGGGCGACCAGTTTGCAAACGAGCTGATCGAGGCCATCCGCGCCGGTACCACCGTGAGTTTCCGCGAAAAGTACCGCAAGGCCGACGCACTCCTCATCGACGATATTCAGTTCATCGCCGGCAAGGAATCCACGCAGGAAGAGTTCTTCCACACATTCAATACATTATACGAATCCAAAAAGCAGATTGTTTTAACGAGCGACCGTCCCCCGCGCGACATCGCTACCTTGGAAGATCGTTTGAAGACCCGCTTTGAATGGGGCCTTACCGCCGATGTGCAGCCGCCGGACTTTGAGACCCGCATGGCAATCATCAAGCGCAAAGCCGAGCTTGTCGGTCTCAGTGTGCCGGACAACGTCTGCGAATTCATCGCACAGAAGCTCAAGAGCAACATCCGCCAGCTGGAAGGCACGGTCAAAAAGCTCAACGCCATCCACCTTGTGGAAGGCGCCACCCCCACTATCAGCACGGCACAGCGCGCCATCAGCGACATCGTAAACAACGAGCAGCCCGCGCCTGTCACCGTCAGCAAAATCATTGAAGAGGTCGGCCGCACCTACGGCGTTTCCCCGGAAGATATCAAGTCCTCCAAGCGCAACGCAAATGTCTCCTTTGCGCGCCAGATCTCCATGTATGTCGTGCGCGAGATTACACAGATGCCTATGGTCGAAATCGGCAAGGAATTCGGCGGCAGAGACCACTCCACCGTCGTTTACGCCATCCAGCAAATCGAAGAAAAATCTGCGCGCGATCCCGTGACGAAAGCCACCGTCAGCGACATCATCAAAAATATCCGTGACCGCTGATCCTCTTTCACCCCTAAAGTGCTCCATTCCCTTATTCTTTCCTATATACTGGAATATCGGCAAAACCGCTGCACTTTTAAAAATATCAAATACAGGGCATTTCCTATAACGTTCTGTATAATTGTCGCAGGGCTCCTTATGGCCGACTTTGAGGTTCAACCACAAGATATAGGGTTCGATTGCTGGGATCCTTACACGCGAAAGCCAAAATAAAATCAACGAGTTTTCAACATTTCACACAGAGTTTTCAACTACTCTGTGGACGAAATCAAATTTTCCACACTCTCCACAATCCCTCCACATCCATTTTCGCAAAACTTTCGCGCGATTTTTACCTGTCCAAAGCCACTTTTTTGAGTTTCCAACTTTTTCACACCCTCTACGACTACTGCTATAACTTATACTTAAAATAAATATAAAAAAGGACCGCAAGCTTACTCCTTCCACATCTCCGCACCCAAAAACACATAGAAATGTGAAAAACCAAAATGCGCGGTAAAACTTTTGCGGTCCAAAATGCTAAACAAAAGACCGAAACCACAAAACCGCGCAGAAAGGAAGAACTTATCCACATGAAATTCACCGTAGAAAAAAGATTGTTGAACGAAGCCGTAACCAATCTGCAAAGAGCGGTTTCCTCCAAAACTTCCATTCCGGCGCTCGAAGGCGTCCTCATCCGCAGCGAAGAAAACCGCCTCATTTTGACCGCTTACGATCTTGAAATCGGCATGCAGACCGAGCTGCCCGCCATCATTTCCGCGCCGGGCGCGATCATCCTCACCGCAAAGCTGTTCGCCGAGATCGTCCGCCGTTCGCCGGACGAGGACATCACCATTGACGTGGATGACCGCAACACCGCCACCATCACCTCCGGCGTGAGCTGCTTCACCATCATCGGTATGGATTCGGCGGAATTCCCGGAGCTACCGAAAATCACCGACGCCGATACAATCAAAATGCCGCAGGAACTCTTAAAAAGTATGATTCGTCAGACGCTTTTCGCCGTCGCGGACAGCACCGCAAAGCCGATCCATCAGGGCAGTTTGTTCAAAATTGAAAACGGAAATTTAGATGTTGTATCGGTCGACGGTTACCGGTTGGCCCTGCGCCGCGAGGCGATTAACTACGCGAACAACACCGAATTTGTCGTTCCTGGAAAGACACTTTCCGAAGTACTCAAGCTCTTAAAGGACAGCGAGGGTGAAGTGGAGATCTGCCCGAGCCGCCGCCATATTTTGTTCCGCATCGATAATTATACGGTTATTTCCGCCTTGCTCGAGGGCGAATTTCTCGATTATAAATCGGCACTGCCGAAGGACAAAAAAACCGAAGTTACGGTTTCCACTCGCACAATGATCGAAAGTGTCGAGCGCGTTTCGCTGCTCATCACCGACCGTCTGAAAAGCCCGGTGCGCTGCGTGATCGGCGAAGACACCGTCAAGCTTTTCTGCACCACTACAATGGGCCGTGCCACCGACCAGATTTCGGCGGAAATTTCCGGAGACCAGCTTGAAATCGGTTTCAATAACAAATATTTGCTCGATGCACTCCGCGCGGCGGAGACCGACGAAGTTCGACTGCAGCTCGGCGGCCCGATCAGCCCGATGCTCGTTCTGCCGAAGGAGGGCGACGCGTTTTCGTTCCTCGTCCTGCCGGTGCGGCTGCGCAGCGAAATGTGATTAATGTTTCACACGTTGTCTGCTGCTCGTGGACAAGTATTATGGTTTTTGTGAAACATCAGCTTGTGACGTTTTAATACCAAAATCCAAAGTATAAATTCCGTACAACTTTAATGCACGAACAAACGCAAAGATTTGTACATTAAATTTATCTTCATTTTATAAAGGATCGAATATATTATGAAAAATGAGATCATCACGATCACAACGGAGTTCATCCGTCTGGATGCACTTTTAAAGCTCGGCGGCGCGTTGGATACCGGCGGGCAGGCCAAATTCGTCATTCAAAACGGCGAAGTCGAAGTAAACGGCGAAGTCTGCACCATGCGTGGCAAAAAAATGCGCGACGGCGACTATGCCGAATATAACGGCGGCCGCTATACGGTAAAAGTGGAGGAATGAGCCGGTGAACGTACTGCGCCTCGGCTTTGAAAATTTCCGAAATTTGTGCCCGGGAGAAATTTTTCCGGGCGAGACTATCAATGTCATTCACGGCAGCAATGCCCAGGGCAAAACGAATTTGCTTGAGGCCATCTGGCTTTTTACGGGCGGACATTCGTTTCGCGGCACAAAGGATAGTGAGTTGCCGGTTTTAAAAGACGGAAAAAATGCGCCTGCGGCCTCACTTTCCATGACGCTGTTTACAGAAGGACGCGAGCAGGAACTAAGGCTCGAACTGCGCGACGGTCGGCGCTCCAGTGTCATCAACGGCGTGGAGAAAAAGACCGGCTCGGCACTTGTGGGCAAGTTTTGCGCCGTCATTTTTTCGCCGGAGCATCTTTTGCTCGTCAAAGAAGGCCCTTCGCGCCGCCGTGCGTTTTTAGACGGTGCGTTGTGCCAGTCCCGCCCGGCATTTACGCGCGTTTTGGCGCATTATAATAAAGCTCTCATGCAGCGCAATGCGCTTTTAAAAGATATTCCGCGCCACCCGGAGCTTATCGATACGCTCGATGTTTGGGACGAGCGCCTTATTCTGTTCGGTACGGAGGTCGTACAGGAGCGCGCTGCGTTCTGCAAAGATCTGGAGCCGCGTGCGGCGGAAATTTACCGGGGCATCGCGAAAAACAGAGAGGCGATCACGCTTTCTTACGCGCCGTTTGGCGGTGCGGAGACAAAAACGGAGATTGCCGAGCGGTTTTCCGAAGCACTGAAAAACGCCAGAAATGCCGATGCTCGCGCGGGGTTTACGTCCGTCGGCCCGCACAGAGATGATTTGACGCTCACCATAGACGGACTTTCCGCCAGAACGTTCGGCTCGCAGGGGCAGCAGCGCAGCATCGTGCTGGCATTAAAGCTTGCGGAAGCCGATATTCTGTACCGAAAAACCGGCGAGCGCCCGGTTATCCTGCTCGACGATGTGATGAGCGAGCTTGATATGAGCCGCCGCGATTATCTTTTGAATCACCTTGACGGGCGGCAGGTGTTCATCACGTGCTGCGACCCGGAAACTGTGCGCCTGATGGAAGCGGGACGCGGGTTCTATGTGGAAAAAGGCACGGTGCGGCAGGATACGGACGAAAAAGCAGGGGAAGTGCACGCGGAAAACGAAACGCCGACTTGCGAAAGCGAGTAAACCTGTGGTATGATAAGGAGCATGGTATGTATATTCACCTTGGTATGGGCGTTGTAGTGCGCGAAGAAGACGTTGTGGGCATTTTCGATATGGAAAACACCACGGTCTCCGGCGCAACGCGCGATTTTTTGAAGCGCGCCCAAAAAGAGAACCTTGTGGAAGACGTGTGCTATGACCTGCCGCGTTCCATTGTGGTTTGCAGAGACTATATCGGCGGCGAGCGCGTGTATATCACGCAGATTGCCCCGGCCACGCTTTTAAAACGCTCCCGCGCGGAGATCGGCGGCATTGCGCTGAGACCGCACGCCAAGGGACTGTAACAGAAAGGATCTTTATTTATGCAGTATTTCGGCATTCCTACCTGTCCGTATTGCAAAAAGCATGTCAACCTTGTTCGCACGTGGAGATTGAAGCGTGAGGGCGAGTATAAATGCCCGCGCTGCGGCGGTATTTCCAATATCTATCTTTCTCCGCTCGTGTATGTGTTTGCCGTGCTGGCCATCTGCGCCGGCGTGTGCATCTATTTCTTCCATAAATTCGTTTTGGATGACATCAAGCTGTTCACTTGCCTGCAAATTTTCATCCCGTTTGCGATTTTCTTCTTTTTAAGCCTTTTCACGGTGTATTTAAAGCGCCCTGTCATCCGCAGAGTACAACGCGAAGCCCCGCGACCGGCTCCGCAGCGCAGTGCGGAGCCGGAGAGACGTGCTCCGAGCCGTGACGATACGTTTACGGAGATGAATACGGGCAGATACAGAGAAAATAACGAGCCGGAGCGCAGAGTGAACCGACGCGTCTGAATTCTGACGGCAAGTAAAATGTAAAGGTCTTTGCTTAAACTTTCTTCAGAAAGCTTATAGAGTCTCGGGGTAAAGCCCTGAAAAACAGAAAATCCACACGGAAAAGAGCTGCCGAATTGTAATTTACGGGCGGCTCTTTTTGCGTTCTTACCGACCGAAAAACCGCAAAAAAGAGGGGAAAGCGGTGTGCATTTTCAAATATACATGCTTTTGTATGTTTATGCACAAAAAACCGCAGAAAATCTAAGCTTTCAGCGGACATTTTTCAAAAATGACCTTGTAAATTTTACCGTTTTGTACTATACTATTATATAAAGATAACCGCCTGCGGAACTGTACAAATGAAACGGGCGGCATTTCTCTTTGAATGGATAACGAATGAATGTCTTTTATTTCAAAGGCACAAAAACACATTCGGCGTTTTCGTGCCGAAGAAAGGAAAATGAGAGTTAATATGGATATTAACGAAATGACGCATGTGGATACGAATTACGATTCGGATCAAATACAGGTCCTTGAAGGTCTGGAAGCCGTCCGCAAGCGCCCGGGCATGTACATCGGCTCCACCGGTCCGCGCGGCCTGCACCACCTTGTTTACGAAATCGTAGATAACGCCATCGATGAAGCGCTTGCAGGCTATTGCGACCGCATCGATGTGCGCATCCTGCCCGGCGACATCATCTGCGTACAGGATAACGGCCGCGGCGTGCCGGTCGGCGTGCAGCACCAGACGGGTCTGCCGGCCGTGACGGTTGTGTACACCATTTTACATGCCGGCGGCAAGTTCGGCGGCGGCAGCTATAAGGTTTCCGGCGGTCTGCACGGCGTTGGCGCTTCCGTCGTCAATGCGCTTTCCTCGTGGCTGGAGGTCGAGGTGCGTCAGGGCGGTCACCTGTACCGCCAGCGCTTCTCACGCGGCAACGCGGAATATGACCTGCAGGATCTCGGCCCCATCGAAAACCCGGAGCAGACAGGTACCATGGTTACGTTTAAGGCTGACCCCGAGATATTCAAAGAAACCACCGTTTATGATTTTGCCACGCTCGAAACGCGTCTGCGCGAGCAGGCATTTTTGAACGCCGGCGTCAACATCATCCTCACCGATGAGCGTGACCCGGAGAACATCAAAAGCGACCGTTTTCACTACGAGGGCGGCGTAGCAAGCTTTGTGGAGTACTTGAACCGCAAAAAAGCCGTGGAGGTCATCCACCCGGATGTCATTTATTTCTCCGCGACCGCGCCGGACAACAACTCTACCTGCGAAATCGCCATGCAGTATACGGACAGCTTTAACGAGCTGATTTTGTCCTTTGCAAACAACATTCACACGGTGGACGGCGGTACGCACGAAGACGGCTTCAAGCGCGCCTTAACGCGCGTGATGAATGATTACGCAAGAAAGTACAACATCTTAAAGGAAGCCGATAAAAACCTTTCCGGCGAGGATGTACGCGAGGGCCTCACGTGCGTCATCAGCGTAAAGGTGAAGGAGGCACAGTTCGAGGGCCAGACGAAGGGCAAGCTCGGCAATACGGAAATCAGCGGCCTTGTCAGCAATCTGATGAGCGATAAGCTGATGACGTTCCTTGAAGAGAACCCCGCCGTGGCACGCGCCATTTTCGACAAAGCCATGGCGGCCTCCCGCGCAAGAGAAGCGGCGAGAAAGGCAAGAGACCTTGTGCGCCGCAAATCTGCGCTCGAAAACGCAACACTGCCCGGCAAGCTCGCAGACTGCCAGTCCCGCAACCCGGAAGAGACCGAAATTTACATCGTCGAGGGTGATTCCGCAGGCGGCTCCGCAAAGGGCGGCAGAGACCGCAAATTTCAGGCGATCCTCCCCCTGTGGGGTAAAATGCTGAACGTTGAGAAGGCGCGCTTAGACCGCGTTTACGGCAACGACAAGCTCATGCCGGTCATTACGGCGCTCGGCACGGGCATCGGCGAAGAGTTCGATTTAAATAAGCTCCGTTACGGTCGCGTCATCATTATGGCCGATGCCGATGTCGACGGTTCGCACATCCGCACTTTGCTTTTGACGTTCTTCTACCGCTATATGCGTCCGCTTGTCGAAGAGGGACACGTGTACATCGCACAGCCGCCGCTGTTCCGCATCACGAAGAATAAGCGCCACTATTACGCGTATTCCGATAACGAGCGCGACGAGATCATGGCGCAGTTACAAAGCGGCTACGATATTCAGCGCTACAAAGGCCTTGGTGAAATGGACTCCGAGCAGCTTTGGGAGACGACCATGAACCCGGAGACCCGCGTCATGCTGCAGGTCACGCCGAGCGATGCCGCACAGGCGGACGAAATCTTCACCATTTTGATGGGTGATAAGGTAGAGCCGCGCCGCGAGTTCATTGAGCGCAACGCAAAGTACGTAAAGAATCTGGACATTTAAGCGCGAAAGGATCAGCAAGCAATGGATAATATGGAAGAAAAGAAGGAAAACCTCATACAGGTGGACCTCAGAGAGATCATGGAGACGTCGTTCCTCGATTACTCCATGTCCGTTATCGTGCAGCGTGCGCTGCCGGACGTGCGCGACGGCTTAAAGCCGGTCCACCGCCGTATTCTCTACACCATGTATGAAAACGCTCTGTGGCCGGAAAAGGCTTACAGAAAGTGCGCGGATACCGTCGGTTCCGTACTGGGCCGCTACCATCCGCACGGCGATGCTTCGGTTTATGACGCGCTGGTGCGTCTTGCGCAGGATTTTTCCATGCGCTATATGCTCATTGACGGCCACGGCAACTTCGGTTCCGTAGACGGCGATCCGCCTGCTGCATACCGTTACACGGAAGCCCGCATGAGTAAGCTTTCTGTGGAAATGCTGAAGGATATTGAGAAGGACACGGTCGATTTCTCCCCGAACTACGACGACCGTTTGAAAGAGCCGAACGTGCTGCCCTCTCATTTCCCGAATATCCTCGTAAACGGTTCCACCGGTATCGCCGTCGGTATGGCGACGAACATTCCGCCGCACAACATGGGTGAAGTGCTTGATGGCGTGTGCGCTATGGTGGATAACCCCGATATCGACCTTGACGGCCTCATGCAGTACATTAAGGGACCTGATTTCCCGACCGGCGGCATCATCATGGGCCGCAGCGGCATTCGCGCCGCATATGGCACCGGCCGCGGCAGAATTTACGTGCGTGCCCGCGCAGAGATCGTGGAAAAGCCGAATGGCCGCTACCAGATCGTCGTCACCGAGCTGCCGTATCAGGTCAACAAAGCAAGACTCATCGAAAACATCGCAGAGCTTGTCAAGGATAAGCGCATCGACGGCATCTCCAATATCGACGATCATTCCGACCGCAACGGTATGCACATTGCCATCGACATCAAGCGCGAAGCTTCCCCGCAGCTCGTTTTGAACCACCTGTATTCGCTTACGCAGATGCAGATCACGTTCGGCGTCATTATGCTGGCCATTGTAGACGGCCAGCCGAAGCTGCTCACCCTGCGCGATATTCTGCAGGAATACATCAAGTTCCAGAGTGAAGTTGTGCTGCGTCGCACGCAGTTCGACCTTAAAAAGGCGCAGGAGCGCGCCCATATTCTGGAAGGCCTCATGATCGCGCTCGACTTCATCGATGAAGTCATCGCCATCTTGAGAAATTCTAAGTCTATCCCGGAAGGCAAAGTCGCCCTCATGGAGCGCTTCGGCCTTGACGACGTGCAGGCACAGGCCATCGTGCAGATGCGCCTCGGCCAGCTGACCGGCCTTGAGAGAACAAAGCTCGAGGAAGAGCTTGCCGCACTGCGCCTGAAGATTGCGGATTTCCTCGACATCATCGCAAGCGAAGCGCGCCGCTACGGCATCATCAAGGATGAAGCCATGGAGATGAAAAAGCGCTTCGGCGACGAGCGCCGCACGGAGATCGCCGCCATTTCCGGCGAAATGGACGTGGAAGACCTCATCCCGGAGGAAGACTGCGTCTTGACGCTGACGAACTTCGGCTACGTAAAGCGCCAGACGCTCGACACGTACCGCACACAGCGCCGCGGCGGACGCGGCATTTCCGGCATGAGCCGCCGCGAAGAAGACGTTGCGAGCGAGTTGTTCATTGCAAATTCGCATGACTTTGTACTGTTCTTCTCCGACAGAGGGCGCGTGTACCGCTTAAAGTGCTACGAGATTCCGGAGGGCTCCCGCACAAGCCGCGGCATG
This sequence comes from Neglectibacter sp. CSJ-5, assembly GCF_032490475.1. Lineage (NCBI taxonomy): Bacteria > Bacillati > Bacillota > Clostridia > Eubacteriales > Oscillospiraceae > Neglectibacter > Neglectibacter sp. CSJ-5. Next base: position 371,418 of record NZ_JAVYJC010000004.1, read on the forward strand.
AACATCACAAATCTGCTGCCGCTTGAGCCCGAGGAGCGCATCACCTCTATGCTGCGCGTCACAAAGTCCGAGGAGGAAGACCACTTCCTCACCATGGTCACAAAGAACGCCGTCATCAAGCGCGTTGCGCTCTCTGCGTTCCGCAATGTGCGCAAAAACGGTCTTATCGCACTCGATCTCGCCGAGGACGACGAGCTCAGCTGGGTGCGCCTGACGAGCGGCAGCGACGATCTGCTCGTTGCAACGCGCTTCGGCAAGGTCATTCGTTTCCACGAGGCCGACGTGCGAGAAATGGGCCGTCAGGCCCGCGGCGTGCGCGCTATCCGTCTTGCAGAGGGTGACGTTGTGGTCGGCATGAGCGTCCTGCGCGAAAACGGTCTCGTGCTTACGGTTTCCGAGACCGGCTACGGCCGCCTCTCGAACCCCGAAGATTACCGCCTGCAGCATCGCGGCGGCATGGGCATCCTCAACTACCACGTTGAAAAATACGGCAATGTCGCGGCCATTAAGGTTGTTGATCTCGATGACGACATCATTCTCATCGCAGATGACGGTGTGATTATCCGTATCGAAGCCGGTTCCATTCGCGTCTGTGCACGTCCCAGCAAGGGTGTTCGCGTGATGAAGGTCAACGAGGGCAGCAAGGTTATCACCATGGCCCGCGCTCCGCATGACGACGAGGAAGAAATCAGCGCCGTAGAAGACGACGGCACCGCCGAAGAGGGCGAAGATGAGCCCGTAACGGAAGCAGAAGATGTCATCCGTGACGATGAACCCGCAGAAGAAACAGAAGAAACCACGGAAGAGTAATTTTCCGGGCAATAAAAAAGAGCGTTGGTCAGAAGACCGGCGCTCTTTTTGCAATTTTTTAGTTACGCGTTCGGATCCATAATGGCGCCGTGACCGCAGCAGTAGGTGTATACGTCCGTCGGGAACAGGCTCTGCAAATATTTGCGCTCCGCGGCAGCGCGGCGGGAATCGAGGTTCACGGTGGTCATTAAATACGGTGCAAGCAGGTTAAAATCATACTGCTCTTTTGAAAAGCCCTTGATGTTTACCATGATGTCGCCGCTGAAAACAATGCGGTGCGCGTCGTCCACAAGCACGATCTCGCCCTTAAAATGCCCGCCGTTGCCGTCGAAAACGCGCAGGGTAAGACCCTCAAACTCCAGCGTGCCGCGCGGGGAGATGGGCGCGTCGCTTGCAGGCTCTGTGTGCTCAATGACGCGTAGCGTGTGCATATCGGGTGGCGTGTAGCCCGTCATCAGCTTGCAGATGCGGTTATACGGCGCACAGATGCGGTTCTGCTCGCGCAGATCGGGCAGACCGTTGTTCTGCAAGGCGAAATTCAGCCGCGTTTCCTCGTTCACATAGAATGTGTCGAACAGGTCGTGCAGGCCGCAATGGTCGATGTCCGCATGCGTGACGATAAGCGTGCGCTCCATATTGTCAAAGTTCGGGAACAGGCTGCGAAAAATCTTCAGCATCTTGTCCTTGTAGCACGGGAAGCCGCAGTCGATGAACAGCAGCTTGCGGTTTTTCTCCAGAATATACGTATTGCCCCCGCACGGCGGCTCGATGATGTGCATTGTAAACCCGCCGAACAGACTGCGCTGCGAAATGCGCGCGCGGAAGTTTTCACCCTTAAAGCTGTGCAGCATTTCGGCGATTTTGCCGATGTACGAAAACGTCTTGTGCGGCGCTTCGCCTTTTTCGTCAAGGTGCTGCATCAAAAGGTTGGAGTCCGCAATCAGTGCGTCCATATCTTCCTGCGGCAGGTGCAGAGTAGAAGCCAGCTGGTGCGCAAACGAAAGGTAAAACACCGTGTTGTCGAGCACCTTTTGGCTTTTGTCGTAGTTTAAAACACGCATTTCGCACAGCTTTGCGGCGCGGTCTAAAAATGCCTTCGTCTGTGCGGGATCCTGAATGTAAATGCCGACCTTTAAATCCTGATGGTCGGTGTCGTTTTCCTGCCCGCTCATGTACGTGATGTTAAAATTAAAGCTGTCGATGAGCTCCAAAACGGGCAGCACGGCGCTCGGTACGTTCGGCAGGTGAAATTCCAGCAAAATCGTTTTGCCGGGGTTATCCTCGTTTAAAATATAGCCTACGTCGTTTAAACGCACGGCGATGGTATCAAGCTGCGCCTGCGAGCCGCTGACCTCCAAAAACAGCACGTGCAGGTCAACGGCTTTATTGTAGCTGACGCGCGTGATGTTCGCGCCGGACTGCGCCACAATGCGCGTAGCCTTCAAAAACGCACCGGCCTTGTTCGGCAGTCGCGTGATGAATGTTCTTTTCATGCGCGCCTCTTAAAGCTTGCCGGCCTTTACGAGTGCGGCGGTCTTCAAAATGCCCACCTGCGTTTTGGAATCGGGGATTTCATTGTTTAACACCATCTCAACGGCTTTGTCGAGCGGAATGCGCTCCACTTCAAGGAACTCATCCTCGTCTAAGTGCATTTCGCCTTTTTGGGCCACACGGCACGCCCAGATGCGGATGATCTCGCCGCAGTAGCCGGGAGAGGGGTACAGATTGCCGAGCGAAATGTAGTTTTCGCCCGTGGTGCCGGTTTCCTCCATCTGCTCGCGCTTTACGGCCTCAAACGGGTCTTCGCCCTTTTCCAGTTTGCCGGCGGGCAGCTCCAGCAGCACTTCCTTGTACGGATAACGGAATTGGCGCACAAGCAGCACTTCGTTTTGTTCGGTCAGCGCCGCCACGCACACGCCGCCGTTGTGGCACACAACCTCTCTTGCACTCGTTTTGCCGTTTTCCAGCTCCACGGTGTCGCGCAGCACCTTGATGATGCGGCCCTCAAACTTTGTTTCGCTTGTCAGTGTTTTTTCAAAGAGCTTCATAAACTGTCGTTCCTTTCTCTTTATGATAAAAACTGCTTGATTTTCTCGGGAAGATTACCCTACTATTATATAAACATTTTCTTAATTTCGCAAGGCGCGGGCGGGATTCTCTTGCATAAATCCTGCGAATGTGGTACATTTTATCAGAACCAAAAATTTCTCGCGGCGGTGCCGCGTGCTATATCCCATTTTTGAAAGGAACATGAATATGAAAACCTGCATTCGTTTGCTGTGCGCCGTTTGCTGCGCCGCGATGCTGCTCACCACGACCGCCTGCTCGGGCGGCAATAAAAATACGTCTTCCGCCACGGCAGAAGCGACCCCTGCGCCGGAGATCACTCCTGCGCCGGAGGCAACAGCGGCCCCCGAAGAAGAACCCACCCCTGCGCCCGAAGGCAACACGTCCTCCGAAACGGGCGAAAACCGCCACACAAGCACCTTGCCGGTACCGGAAACGGGCAGCGAGGAATTCCGCGCCGCGTTTGAAAACAACCCCATCGATACGCAATATGCGGACGATATGGAAACGGCGGGCTCTGTTGCGGGCATGATTACTGCGTGCAACACGGCTTCCGACAGCTGGAAAGAGCAGATTGATTCCGTCTACACGCAGATTTTGGAGTATGGCGATGATAAAACGGTCGAAACCGTCAAAGAGGAGCAGTCCCACTGGGTGAACGAGCAAAGCACCGCTTTGCAGGACATCCGCGATTCCGTATCGGAGAATGACCCCCTTGCGGCCATCACCGTGGCAGAGAGCATCATGGTCTATTACCGCACAAGGGCCATTGACCTTTGCGCCGTATTATACGATATTAACGGCACGTTGGCGTTCGGCTAAAATCTAAAAATACAGAGGATTTGTATATGAAAAAAGCATTCGGCGCAATTTTGATCGCGGTTATTCTCATTGTCTGCGTTGTTACTCTCACGGTGCAGCGCGGCGAAAACGCCATGCTGGAGTTCCCGGAGCGCCCCGCAGAGGGATGCACGGTGATGTCTCTTGAAATTACCGACGGCAAAGCGCAGACCGAAGTCATCGGCACGTACAACGTAAATGAAAATGTGCTGACGATGAATACTTCGGCGCTTGAAAACGCAGAGCCTACCGAAAGCGGTGAAAACTACACATACACGCTGCCGGAAAGCATCCCGAATTTTTATTTCAGTGACACCACGCAGGGTCTTTTGCTCTACAAGGGTTATTTATACGTGGTGACGGCTACGACGAGCGGCCAGACGCTGGAAATCATAAATCTGAAAACCGGCACCCTCGGCGGCAAAATCTACTATTCGCAGTTTTTGAAAGAACAAATCAGCGGGAGCGCAGCGTCGGAATAAGTCTCTTTTATTCGTTTTTTGTATTTCTGACTCTGCAAAATAAGTATTAGACATTTATAGGCCCTTTCGTTATACTGGAATTATCCAAATTCAGTACACGGAGGGGTTTTATGTTTTCTGATAAAGATTTGAGAAAGCTCATCGTGCCGCTTGTCATCGAACAGATTCTGGCAGTGCTCGTCGGCACGGCGGATACCGTCATGGTGTCTTATGCGGGCGAAGCCGCCATTTCCGGTGTTTCCCTTGTGGATATGTTCGCTTACATGGTCATCACAATCTTAACGGCACTTGCAACGGGCGGCGCGGTCATCGTTTCGCAGTACCTCGGCAACAAGGAGCAGGAAAATGCGAACCGCGCGGCGGGGCAGCTGATGGTCGGTACTTTGCTCGCTTCCGGCGTGGTGTGCGTCATCTGCGCCGGCTTTAACCGCCCGATTTTGCACCTTTTGTACGGATCTGCGGAAGAAAATGTTTTGCAGGCGGCAGAAACGTATATGTTTATCACGGCGTTCTCGTTCCCATTCCTCGGCATTTATAATTCCTCGGCGGCGATGTTCCGCTCCATGAAAAAGACCAACATGACCATGTACGTTTCGCTCCTCATGAACGTCATCAATGTGGTCGGCAACGCCATCGGTATTTTCGTGCTGAAAGCAGGCGTTGCAGGTGTTGCGGTACCGACGCTCCTGTCCCGCGCGGTGGCGGGCATCGTCATGACGGCGCTTGCGTTCAACGCAAAGCACGAGGTTTACCTCAAGGCGAAAAACATTTTCTGCCGCAACTTTGAGATGCTGCGCCGCATTTTGAAAATCGCAATTCCAAATGCGATTGAAAACGGTCTCTTTGCGCTCGGCCGTGTGCTTGTCACCGGCATCGTCGCCATGTTCGGCACGGCGCAGATTGCCGCAAACGGCGTGGCGGGCAGCGTGGACCTCATCGCCATTATCGTCGTCAGCGCCATGAACCTTGCGGTCGTGACGGTCGTGGGGCAGTGCGTGGGTGCAAACCGCTACGACGAAGCGGAATATTATTTGAAAAAAATGATGAAAATTTCGTGGCTCGCAACGGCCGTTCTGACGGTTCTCGTGTGGCTGTGCCTGCCGTTTATTTTGGGCTGCTTTGCAGTCTCCGAGGAGACGTACCGATATGCGTACATTCTCGTGATGCTGCACAACATTTTTGCAACGCTTTTCCACCCGATGTCCTTCAATCTGCCGAACGGTCTGCGCGCGGCGGGAGACGCAAAATTCACCATGTACATCGGCATCGGCTCTATGGCGATTTTTCGCATCGGCTCGGCGGTGCTGTTCGGCATCGTGCTCAATATGGGTGTTGTGGGCGTGTGGATCGCTATGGGCATGGATTGGCTTGCACGCTCCGTGGCGTTCGTTTGGCGCTTCAAGAGCAAAAAATGGCAGAAATTCCGCACCATTTAATAAAAAACCAGCCTGCACGGTTCGTTTGAACACCGCGCAGGCTGGTTTTGCTTTATCTGAAATTACTTATGAAACGGGTTCTCGGACGGATAGGGCAGGGACTTCGGCTGGTTGTAGCCGATGTTCTCGACGCCGAGGTACTTGAAGACCTCAAACAGCGCCTTGCCGTAGTGACCGAACGCCACTGCGCCGTGGTGCGGGAAGTTCTTCTCGATGAGCACATGGCGGTAGAAGCGGCCCATTTCCGGGATGGCGAATACACCGATGGAACCGAAGGAGTGGGACGGTACGTTCAGCACTTCGCCCTCTGCAACGTATGCGCGCAGCTGGGTGTCGGCCGTGCTCTGGAGACGGAAGAACGTGATGTCGCCCGGGGCAATGTCGCCTTCGAGCGTGCCCTGCGTAACCTCAATCGGCAGGGAGCGCGCCATGATCTTCTGGTACTTCATGGAGCAGAACGCCAGCTTCTTGGAGCAGGTGTTGCCGCAGTGGAAGCCCATGAAGGTATCCTTCTGCGTGTACGTGGTCTTGCCCTTGATGTCACTGTTGTAGAGGTCTGCCGGAACGGTGTTGTTGATGTCGAGCAGCGTGACGGCATCGAGGCTGACGCAGGTGCCGATGAACTCGGAGAGCGCGCCGTAGATGTCCACTTCGCAGGAAACCGGGATGCCCATGCCGGTGAGGCGGCTGTTGACATAGCACGGAACAAAGCCGAACTGCGTCTGGAATGCCGGCCAGCACTTGCCTGCAATGGCGACATACTCGCGGTAGCCGCGGTGATCCTCTACCCAGTCGAGCAGGGTGATCTCATACTGTGCGAGCTTCGGCAGAATCTCGGGCTTCATGTTGCCCTTGCCGAGCTCTTTTTCCATGTCTTCGACGACCTTCGTGATACGCGGGTCGCCCTCGTGCTTATTGAACGCCTCAAAGAGGTCGAGCTCGGAGTTTTCTTCAATCTCAACACCGAGGTCGTAAAGCGGCTTAATGGGCGCGTTGCAGGCGAGGAAGTTCAGCGGGCGCGGGCCGAAGCTGATGATCTTGAGGCTCTTCAGGCCGATGATCGTTCTTGCAATCGGCATGAACTCGTGAATCATGTCCGCGCACTCGTCAGCAGTGCCGACCGGGTATTCCGGAATGTAAACCTTTACATTGCGCAGCTTCAGGTTGTAGCTGGCGTTCAGCATGCCGCAATATGCATCGCCGCGGCCGTCCATGAGGTCTTCTGCGGATTCTTCCGCGGCCGCACAGAACATAACGGGGCCGTCAAAGTGCTTTGCAAGCAGCGTCTCGGAAATTTCCGGACCGAAGTTGCCAAGGTAAACGACAAGCGCGTTGCAGCCTGCGTTCTTTACGTCTTCAAGCGCCTGTACCATGTGGATCTCGCTCTCCACGATACATACGGGGCACTCATAAATTTCGGTAGCACCGAACTTCTTTGTGTAAGCGTCGATCAGTGCCTTTCTGCGGTTGACAGAAAGGGATTCCGGGAAGCAGTCACGGCTGACGGCAACAATGCCAACCTTGACCTGGGGAATGTTGTTCATAAAGTGATTCCTCCTGTAAATAAACGGGTGTGTATGTGTTTTGTGCCGAAAAAACGGCGCAGACGATTTGTATGTACAACTCATACACGGTTATTGTAGCGCATCGCGCGGAAAAAATCAACAGGAAAAAACGGGGTATTATTCGTCTTCGTCTGTAATCTCCGGGCGGATGAACTCAAAAATGCACAGGGCGCCGGCGTTTTTGCACACTTTGTACTCCTCCGCCGTGCGCAGTGTCCAATTCACTTCCTGCATCTTCATTTTGTCGCAGGCAATGCGGTGGCTGATGTTGTTCCTGAAATGCACGTCATACGCTTCAAAGTGCGGGCGGGTGAGGACATTCGTCCACAAGTTTCTCCAGAACAGCGCGCGGAAAAAGCCCTTGCACTCCTCGTCCTTGCCTTCAAAGTGGCCCATCAGCTGACCGCGCAGTACATACGGGTGGTTCTTCCTGAACCACTGCACAATGTACGGGTCAAATGATTCTACGCAGTACGGGCCTTTATAGTTGCGCAGCAGCTCCCACACGAGCGGGCACAGCAGATCGGCATCGTCGTAGTGCTTCAGCTCAATGATGAGCGGCGTTCTGCCGTCCACAAGCGCCAGCACGTCGCTGAAAAGCGGTACGCGCTCCTCGGTGTTCTGCAAACGGTACTGCTGTAATTCCTTATACGTCAGGTCGCCGATGGAAACATCTGCGCCGCAGACGCGCTTTAAGCTGCGGTCGTGGTGCACAACGACCTTCTTGTCCTTTGTCAGCTGCAGGTCAAACTCTATGCCGTAGCCCGCTTCCACAGCTGCCTTAAAGCCTGCCATGGAGTTTTCCGGCACGGAAAGATCTTTTTCGTGCAGGCCGCGGTGGGCGTAGTCATATTTTTTCATCTCGGCAAAATCGCCGCGCGGCGAAGCCGGCGCAATGCAGAAAAGCCACGCCAGAAAGCCCAGACATACAACGATCAGTACGATTAAAATTCCCCAAATCATTTTTACCCTCTACTTTACTTTTTAAGTTTATTTCGGCACCTTGATTTCTTCCAGCTTTTTGCGGTACTGCAAAGGCGTGGCATCGTATTCGGTGCGGAATACTTCGATGAAATAGCTCATGGAGTTAAAGCCACAGTCCATGGCAATGTCGAGCACGCGCAGATTTGTGGCGGTGAGCAGCTCCAGCGCGTGGCTTAAACGCACGCCGTTGATGAATTGCACCGGCGTTTTCAGTGTATACTGTTTGAACACGCGGCAGAAATGTCCCTCGCTCATGCCGGCGGCGTGCGCAAGCTGCTGTACGGAGACGGCAGACCGGTAATTTTCCTGTATAAACGCAATGGCAGCCTTGATGCTGTCCGCTGCGGCGCGCTTAGAAGCGCTGATGCGCGCCGACACGCCGTTTTGCACCAGTGCGCCGAACGCCGAAAGCATGGCGGCTTTTACGGGAAACTCAAAAAACGGCGGGCGGTTTTCCAGCATCGTGTACGCGGTCTGGAACGCGGCGGAAACGCTTTCGTGCAAATTTGTTCCGGCTCGGATCAGCCGCGGCACGGTCAGCTCGCCGTCCAAAACGGGCTGTATGTACTTTACGCGAATGATGTCATTTGCGGTGCTGCACAGCAAATCGGGGCTGAACACGATGGCTTCAAAGTAAAGCTCCTCGCCGGCTTCCACCGGCACGGCGGCGTGCAGCTCTCCGCTGTTGAAAAACACAATGTCACCGGCGTGGGCCTCAAACAGATCGGTGCCGCACTGCACGGTCAGCGTGCCCTGCATCACGCGGAAAAGCTCCATTTCACTGTGCCAGTGACAATCAAGCGCATGAAAGCGGTCTTCGCGTCGAATGCAGTAGTTCATCACGGGCATCAGTGCGTCGCCGTGGCGGCGGGCCTCCCGCATGCGGTCAAATTGATTTTTGTCCGTAAAACGCACCTCCTTTTTTAGGCTCAGTGGTCAGGATTGTTATAAAAGCGGACAAATTAGCGGTAGACTTTCCAAAGCATATCGCTTATACTTATGATAGAGCAGGCGCGCGAAAAGCGCAAGTGCCAATAACGGAATTTTTGAATTTTTTTGAAAGGCAGTGAGCTGAATATGAAATTTACGAAAGGCTACTGGCTGAACCTTCCCGGCGTGACGAACACGGACGCCGTACAGGTTCGCGAAGTCAAGGTAGAAAACGACCGCGTTTACCTCTACACCGTGCCGTACCACGCAGACATGCGCGCCATGGGCGGCCCGCTTCTGGAAATGTACATTTCCTCTCCGCAGCCGGATATCATCCGCACGGAAGCGTACCACTTTATGGGCAGCAACCAGAAAATGCCGGCGTTCGAGCTGAACGACGCACACTGCGCACTGGAGGTCGAGAACACCGAAACGACCGTGACGATCAAGAGCGGCAACACAAAGCTCGTCATCGGCAAGAACCCGTGCAGTTTTGATTACTACTATAAGGACAAGAAGCTGACAAGCGTCGGCAACCGCTTCGGCAGCGCGATGATCAGCACCATCTCCACCCCGGACGGCAACTACATGCGTGCCCAGATGGACCTTGACATCGGCGAAAAGGTCTACGGCCTCGGCGAGCGCTTCACCCCGTACGTGAAGAACGGCCAGACCGTGGAGACCTGGAACGAAGACGGCGGCACCTGCACCGAAATTTCTTACAAGAGCATTCCGTTCTACATCACGAACCGCAACTACGGCGTGCTCGTGAACGACCCGGGCCCGGTCTCCTATGAGATCTGCTCCGAGCATGTCACGCGCGTACAGTTCTCCGTGCCGGGCGAAAAGCTCGACTTCATGGTTGTCGGCGGCGACAGCATGAAGAATGTGCTCGAAAACTACACCACGCTTTCCGGCAAGCCCGCACTGCCGCCGGCATGGACATTCGGCCTGTGGCTCACCTCCTCCTTCACAACGAAGTACGACGAAGAGACCGTCATGGGCTTCGTAAACGGCATGAAAGAGCGCCACATTCCGCTGCACGTGTTCCACTTCGACTGCTATTGGATGAAGGAAAACGAATGGTGCAACTTCGATTGGGATCAGGCCATGTTCCCGGATATCGAGCACCAGCTGCAGGTGATGAAGCACGAAAATAACCTCAAGATCTGCGTTTGGATCAACTCCTATATCGGCCAGAAGTCTCCGCTGTTTAAGGAAGCGAAGGAGCTTGGCTACCTCCTCAAAAAGCCGAACGGCGATGTTTGGCAGTGGGATCTGTGGCAGGCCGGCATGGGCATTGTGGACTTCACAAACCCGGGCGCATGGAAGTGGTATCAGTCCAAGCTGCGCCACCTGCTTGACCAGGGCGTCGATTGCTTCAAGACCGACTTCGGTGAGAGAATCCCGACCGATGTTGTCTACTACGACGGCAGCGATCCGCTCCGTATGCACAACTATTATACCTACCTTTACAATAAGTGCGTTTGGGAAGTGCTTGAAGGGTACAAGGGCAAGAACGAGGCGTGCCTCTTTGCAAGAAGCGCCACGGTCGGCGGGCAGAAGTTCCCGGTACACTGGGGCGGCGACTGCTCCTCGAACTACTCCTCCATGTCCGAATCCCTGCGCGGCGGCCTTTCCCTGTGCCTTTCCGGCTTCGGCTTCTGGAGTCACGATATGAGCGGCTTTGAGGGTACGGCTCCGGCAGACGTTTACAAGCGCTGGGCGGCGTTCGGTCTGCTCTCCACGCACTCCAGACTGCACGGCTCCAATTCCTACCGTGTGCCGTGGCTGTTCAGCAAGGAGGGTGAAGAGAACGGCGAGGAATCCGTAGCCGTTGTCCGTAAGTTCTCCGAGCTCAAATGCACCCTGATGCCGTACATGTTCTCTGCTGCGGTCAATACACATAAAACGGGCGTGCCGACCATGCGCGCCATGGTTCTGGAATTCCCGGACGACATTCCGTGCGAAGACCTCGACCGCCAGTATATGCTCGGCGACGGCCTGATGGTCGCGCCGGTCTTCACGAAGGAAGGCGACGTCACGTACTACCTGCCGGAAGGCAAGTGGACGCACCTGCTCTCGAACGAAAAGCGCGAGGGCGGTCACTGGCTGCGCGAGAACTACGATTTCTTCTCTCTGCCGCTCTTTGCAAGAGAGAACTCCATCATCGCCATCGGCGCGAACAACCAGCAGCCGGATTACGATTACGGCAAGGACCTCACCTTGCACGTTTTCGAGCTTTCCGATCAGGCAAGCGCAAAGGTTTGCGACAGCAAAGGCAATGATATGCTCAGCGTTTCCGCAGTGAACGAGAACGGCGTTATCACCTTCAAGTTCGACGGCAAGGCAGAGAACCTCAGCGTGCTGCTGCGCAACGTGGAGAACGTGAAGCACGTCTCCGGCGCAGAAGTTGAGCAAAATGAGCTCGGCACCGTCCTGAAGGTAAACGCAGACCTCAGCGACGTTGTTGTAACGCTCTGATAAAATAAATCCAACACCCGCAGAACGGCATGAAAAACCGCCCTGCGGGTGTTTTACTATAACGCTTTATGCAGCCAAAAAGAAAGCGCAGAGCACGAAAAATGCTCTGCGCTTATCTTTATCTTAGAAAAATTACTTCTTGCTGTTCAGATATTCCTGAATGGCAGAAAAGACCTTGTCAACATCCAGGCCGTGCACGGCACATGCGTCCTCAAGGGACTCGTGGATGGAGGACGGGCAGCCTACGCAGTGCATGCCGGACTGCATCAGCACATAAGCGATGCCGCGGTCATAATCCAGCATTTCGCCCATAGTGGTCTGCTTTGTGATTTCCATCTGAAAACATCCTTTCTTGGTATAGCATCCCATCGGGTCGCCCCGATCTATCCGTATAAATCAAACTCCCGCAAACTTCGCGTGAACTCTAATCTACACGAATTTAGTATACAATAGGATATGCCAAAAAGCAAGTGTTTTTGCAGATTTTTGGCATATGCCTTAAATTGGAAGAAACGACAAAACGGGGGGGAAAATTCAGTCAACTTGCGCCTTGACGCTGCTGCGCATTTTCCTTTATAATCAAGATAGAAAAATATTACCATTTTCAGAAAGGCGGATAATTTTATGAAAAAACGAATGACCGTAATGCTTTCTTTGTGCCTTAGCTTGCTCCTGCTTTTGTCCGCCTGCGCTTCGGGCGGCAGCACGGCAAAAAATGCGGAAAAAGCCGCGGCCGCGTTGGCGGAAAGTATGCTGACCGCGCCGAGCGAGCCCATGCAGCGCTTCGGCAGTATTTTGGAAAACGGCGAAGAAAGCGCCCTTACGGCGTACAAAGATGCTTGGGAAGACGAAAAGGCGCTGTGCAGCGAAAAAGGCTTTATGGATTTTACAGAAAAGCCGCTCAACGTACAGAAAATGGCAAACGAAATGAACGAGACCGTGAAGGTGACCGCCGTCAAGACCGAGCCTTATGAAGAAAAAGACCGCGTGGTGCGCTTTACGGCCGATGTCACCGTGAACGATACGGAAAACATGACGGTTAGCGGCAAATGTCAGTTTGATGAAGACGGCAAAGTCTCGTTCATCGAGCTCGATACGAACGAACTTGAGATGACGCTCATCGCAAACGATAACGCCGACCCCACGCAAAAGCCGCCTGTAAACGGCAACGCCATCACGTTAAATGAGTAAGCAAAAGCCCGCAAAAAACTGCGGGCTTCATCTTTTGAATTCGGCATGCGCGGCACATAAAACCGCCTGCAAGCCGAATTCCTGTTTTTAAACAAAAAAAACGAACATCCTATTGGATGTCCGCTTTAAATGTTGGCGCCAACCTATCGTCCCGGGCCGTTGCCAGCCGAGTATTTTCAGCACAAACGAGCTTAACTTCTGTGTTCGGTATGGGAACAGGTGGACCCTCGTTGTAATCAACACCAACTATTCTGTTTGCCGCCTCATCTGACGGCTTTGTTATAATACCACATCCATTCTGAAATTGCAAGCCTTTTTTCAAAAAAATTTCAAAAAGTTTTGAGAAACCTATATATAGTTAAAATTTCACCGATTTCTCTAAATATAGAAGTTGAAAACACAAAAATATCCGTATGCACGCGGCGGTACATACGGATATGAAAAACTTTTTTTGAAATTTACGTCGTAAAAACAAGGTCACATTGCTTTTCAACGGGGTAGGAAGTGAAGTAGAGGTTCTCGAGCGGGATCCATTTTTCCACGAACATCTTGTGCCGCGCGGGGCCGTTGCGTTTTAAAATGCGTGCGCTCTGTGTCTCCGGCGAGGTCTTGAGAAAAATTTTGAGATCGTAGCGCCCGATGAGCTCCGGGTGCGTAGAGTACGAGCCCTCTAAAATGTTCAGCGTCTTCGGCGTGACCTGCACCGCGTCGCCGAGATCCATAACGCCGCAGTCGAACACGCGGTAGGAAAACGACTCGTTCTTCGGAATCTGCTCCAGAATATCCGACAAAATACGCTCCCAGTGCACATTGCCGCCCGGGGTGGCGTAGCGTTCCGGCGTGCGCATGGGCATCGGCAGGTAAAAATCATCGGCGTGGAACAGGTTGCAGTCGTAAACGCTCTGCAAAAGTGCCGCAAACGTCGTTTTACCCGAGCCGCACAGCCCGTCGATTGCAACCGTCACCGGGGCTTTTTCCGCCGTCAACTTATCGATCGCGATGAATGCCGACAGAAAATCCGCATACGCTTTTTTCACCACGCGGTATGCCGGGTGATACGCACGGCGGTACGCTTCGCTGTGGTGCACGGCAGGGCAGCCCGCCGCGCGGTACGATTTCAAAAACGCCGCGTTTTCGGATTTGTCGAACAAATCGGCATTTTCAAGCTCGTCCAAAAGTGATAAAAACGCCGTTTTGTCCGTGGGCGTGTCTTCGGAAGACGCTTTAAACATAGCAAAAAGTGTTTTCGGTGAAAGCTCCTGCAACGCGCTCAAGTTGATGCGCGCGTACTGCTCGCCGAGGGTTTCTGTGTACGGTGCATCACGATTGGCAATATCCGCTTCCTTTAATAAATATAGATACGCGCCGTCGGGGTCGCTCAAAAAGTGGCCGCCGCCAAAGCTCGCCTGGTACAAAAACTTTACCGCGTCTTGCACTTCGGCTTCGGGGTGTGTTTTCAGGTGGGCGCACAGCGCTTCAAACACGCGGCTCACAGCGCAGCAAGTGCCTTGTAGCAGTCCTTCAGCGCCGGATACAGCTTCGTGTACATGCGGTAGAACGCCTCATACTTCGGCACATTCTCCTCAATCGGCTCCTGCGGGGCGTTGAGTCGAATAACGCGGCGGCAGCCCTCCTGCACGGATGGATACAGCCCTGCGCCCACACCGGCGAGGATGGCAACGCCCAGCGCCGGGCCTTCCTTGGAAACGACCGTGCGCACGGCGCAGTTATACGTATCGGCAAGCATCTGGCGCCACAGCTTCGAGGAACCGCCGCCGCCGCAGGCGAGCATGCCGTCAATGGAAACGCCCATGGTTTTCAGCACCTCCACGCTGTCGCGCTGGGAGTACGTTACGCCCTCCATCACGGCACGGAGCATGTCGTACTTCGTGTGCATGGCGGAAAGGCCGATGAACGCGCCGCGGCAGTCCGGGTCAAGGTGCGGAGTGCGTTCGCCCATGAGATACGGCAGATAAAGCAGACGGTTGCAGCCGATCGGCGAACGCGCCGCCTGCTGATCCATCAGGTAATATGGGTCTACGCCCATGCCGGCTGCGGTCTCTTTTTCCGCACCGCAGAAGTTATCGCGGAACCACTTAAGGGACAGACCCGCGCCCTGCGTCACGCCCATCACGTGCCATGCGCCCGGTACGGCGCAGCAGAACGTGTGCACGCGGCCCTTCGGGTCGATGGAAATATTATCCGTGTGCGCAAACACAACGCCGGAGGTGCCGATGGTTGTAAACGCCTTGCCGTCCTCCACAACGCCGGTGCCCACGGCCGCTGCCGCGTTATCGCCCGCGCCGCCGACCACGATGGTGCCCGCCGCAAGGCCGGTGCGCTTTGCGGCTTCTTCGGAGATGACACCCGTCACTTCCGGGGATTCGTATACCTTCGGCAAGAGTGCCTTGTCAATATCAAGCTTTTCAAGCACTTCGTCGCTCCAACAGCGATTCGGCACGTCTAAAAGCTGCATGCCGGAAGCATCGGAGACCTCCGTTGCAAAGTCGCCTGTCAGCATGTAGCGCACATAGTCCTTCGGCAGCAGAATGTGCGCGCACTTTGCATAAATTTCCGGCTGGTTATTGCGCACCCAAAGGATTTTAGATGCCGTAAAGCCCGTCAAAGCCGGGTTTGCGGTAATCTCAATCAGGCGCTCTGCGCCGACGCGTGCGGTGATCTCCTCACACTCCTTTGCCGTGCGCTGGTCGCACCAGATGATGGAGCGGCGCAGCACGTTGCCGTCCTTATCCAGCATGACAAGGCCGTGCATCTGGCCGGAAATGCCGAGTCCCTTGATGTCGTTGTTATCGACGCCGCTTTCGGTGATCACGGCGTGAATGGTATCCGCCGCCGCATTCCACCAATCGAGCGGCTCCTGCTCTGCCCAGCCGTTTTTTTCCTGATACAGCGGGTATTCTATCGTTTTGCTCGCGACTACATTGCCGTCTTCGTCAAAAAGCACGGTTTTTGTGCCGCTGGTGCCAAGATCTACACCCAAAAGGTAATTCATATTAACGTCCTTTCTTTTCGGAAAATGGTTTCAAATATATAGGGCATTCTGTCTCCGTTTTATTTTGAAGCATTTTCCCATTTGTGTCAAGCCTTTTTTGTTGAAATTATGCAGACTATTTTAATTGAAACGCGAGGTTTTGTATGATACAATAAAAAACAGGAGCTTCGTCGGCGATTTATAGGGGAAAAGCCGTTTGAAGCGGTCTTTTGGTGTATTTGAAAGGATTGAAACAAAAATGGAGAAAAAACGATATGACGCCGTCGTGATCGGCGCGGGTGTTACGGGCAGCGCCATCGCCCGTGAGCTTTCGCGGTATCAGGCGGAAATATGCGTACTGGAAAAGGGCGAAGACGTCTGCACCGGCACCTCAAAGGCGAACAGCGCCATCGTGCACGGCGGCTTTGATGCCAAAACAGGTTCGTTGAAAGCCAAGATGAACGTCCTCGGCAACCGCATGATGACACAGGTTGCGGAAGAACTGGATGTTCCGTTCCGCAGAAACGGCGCGTTCGTGCTGTGCTTTGACGAAAACGACATGCCCGCGTTAAACGAGCTTTATGAGCGCGGTGTGGCAAACGGCGTGGAGAATTTAAAAATCCTCACCGGTGACGAAGCAAGAAAAATGGAGCCTGCGCTCAGCGATACGGTTGTCGCGGCGCTGTTCTGTCCGTCCTCCGGCATCGTATGCCCGTTTGAATTGACCTTGGGTTTTGCCGAAAACGCTGAGAAAAACGGCGTTGAATTCAAATTCGAGTGCGGCGTGCAAAATATCCGCCGCGAAAACGACATCTATATTCTCGAGACCGAACAGGGCGAGATTGAAACACGCGCCGTCATCAACGCGGCGGGTGTGCACGCCGATGAAATTCACGATATGCTGCTGCCGCACGCGTTCACCATCACCCCGCGCCGCGGCGAATACTGCCTGTGCGACAAAAACGCGGGCAATTTGGTTGATAAAACCATCTTCCAGCTGCCGACAAAGCTCGGCAAGGGCATTCTTGTCACACCCACCGTGCACGGCAATCTGCTGCTCGGTCCCACCGCCGAGAATATCGAAGACCGCGAGGACACGGCCACAACGCAGAGCGGCCTTGCATTTGTTTTGGAAAAAGCTGGTATGAGCGTGAAAAACGTGCCGAGCCGACAGATCATCACATCGTTCTCCGGCCTGCGCGCCTGCGCGGACAGAGGCGACTTCATCTTAGAGGAAAGCGCGCCGAACTTCTTTGAAGCCGCGGGCATCGAATCCCCGGGCCTCACAAGCGCGCCTGCCATCGGTGTTTATATGGCGGAAATGGCGGCGAAAGCGCTCGGCCTTACGAAAAAAGAAAGCTTCAACCCCGTTCGTCACGGCGTCGTGCACCTCAATTCGCTCAGCGTCGAAGAACGCGCCGAGAAAATCCGTGAAAACCCGCTCTACGGCAGTATTGTCTGCCGCTGCGAGACGATCTCCGAGGGCGAGATTGTGGACGCCATCCGCCGTCCGCTCGGCGCGAAAACGCTGGACGGCGTAAAGCGCAGAACCAGAGCCGGAATGGGCCGGTGCCAGGCAGGCTTCTGCTCCCCGCGCGTCATGGATATTCTCGCAAGAGAACTTAACTTGCCGCTGACAGCCATCCGAAAGAACGAAAAAGGCTCCGAAATCGTGTTCGGGAAGACGAAATGAGGTTTATTATGGAAAATAAAATCACAAAATCGCTTGTCATCATCGGCGGCGGTCCTGCGGGGCTTGCGGCGGCGGTCGCCGCGGCGGAAAACGGGCTTCCGGCTGAAGACATCTTAATTTTAGAAAGAGACGGGCGTCTCGGCGGCATCTTAAACCAGTGCATCCACAACGGCTTCGGTCTGCACACGTTTAAAGAGGAACTCACGGGTCCGGAGTACGCCGCTCGCTTTGAAGAACGCGCAAAGGCTTTGCATATCCCGTACAAGCTCGGCGCAATGGTACTGAGCATTTCCCCGGAAAAGGTCGTCACGGCAGTCAGCCGCGAAGACGGTCTGTTCACCGTGGAAGCGGGCGCGGTCATTTTGGCCATGGGCTGCCGCGAGCGTTCCCGCGGCGCGCTGAATATTCCCGGTTTCCGCCCCGCAGGTGTGTTCTCCGCCGGCACGGCGCAGCGCCTTGTCAATATGGAGGGTTATATGCCCGGGCGCGAGGTTGTCATTCTCGGCTCCGGCGACATCGGTCTCATCATGGCGCGCCGCATGACGTTAGAGGGCGCGAAGGTACACGTCGTCGCAGAGCTCCAGCCGTACTCCGGCGGCCTCAAGCGCAATATCGTCCAGTGTCTCGATGACTTCGGCATCCCGCTGAAGCTTAGTCACACCGTGACGGAAATTCACGGCAAAGACCGTGTAACGGGCGTCACCATTAGCGCCGTGGACGACAAATTAAAGCCTATCCCGGGCACGGAAGAGTATTATTCTTGCGATACGCTGCTTCTGTCCGTCGGTCTGATCCCGGAAAACGAACTCACCCTCGGCGCGGGCGCACCGCTCTCCCGTGTGACGAACGGCCCCGTTGTCAACGAAAGCCTCGAGACCGGCGTGCCGGGCATCTTCGCGTGCGGCAACGTGCTGCATGTGCACGACCTTGTGGACTATGTTTCCGAAGAAGCCGCGCAGGCCGGCCGTGCCGCCGCAAAGTACGTGCAGGGCGGCAGCAAAGAAACCGCAGAGCCGCTTTCGGGCGGCATCAAGCTCGAAGCCAAGGGCGGTGTGCGCTACACTGTGCCGAGCATCATTCACCCCGAAAATATGCCGGATACGCTCACGGTGCGCTTCCGCGTGGGCGGCATCTATAAAAATTCGTTCATCAGTGTCTATTTCGGCGATCAACGCGTGCAGCACCGCAAAAAGACCGTTATGGCACCGGGCGAAATGGAGCAGGTATTGCTGAAAAAAGCAGACCTTCAAAATATTGATTTTGACACCGTCACCGTCACGGTGGAAGCGGAATAAGGAGGGCATTACTATGGAAACGAAATCGTTTATCTGCATCAACTGCCCCTTGGGCTGTCCGCTGACCGTCACTGTTGAAAACGGCGAGGTGAAAAGCGTTACAGGCAATACGTGTAAGCGCGGCGAGCTCTACGCCGTGAAGGAAGTTACCGCGCCTGCCCGTACCGTCACGTCTACCGTTCGCGTTTTAAACGGTGAACGCCCGGTTGTCGCCGTGCGCACGAAAACGGACATCCCGAAGGGTAAAATTTTCGACTGCATGAAAGCCATCAACGCAGCGGAGATCACCGCCCCCGTCCATATCGGCGACATCGTCATTGAAAACGTTTGCGGCACCGGCGTAAATGTCGTCGCATCCGCGGACGACGAGTTGGGTTAAAAGTCTTTGATTAAACTTTCTTCAGAAAGTTTATAGGGCCTCGGGGCAAAGCCCTGAGGCGCGCTCCGCAGAGCGCGAAATCCTTTTGCTTACCCCAAAATCAGGACTGGGAGAAACCAATGCTTCGCATTGCTATAAAACAATCCAGTGAATTGTTCGTCCGAGGGAGACCCTATTAAGGGGTTTCCCTATGAATTTGCACGGCAAATTCATAAAAGATAAAACTTTTAGAAAGAGAGAATAAACGTATGAATTATACCGATATCAACGCAAAAATCGTGGACAGCTGGGTGCAAAACGGCTGGGAGTGGGGCAGGCCCATCAGCCACGAAACGTTTGAAAAAGCAAAAAACGGCGCGTGGGGCGTGTACCTCACGCCGACGAAAACCGTGCCGCACGCGTGGTTCGGCGAGATGCGCGGCAAGAAAATTCTGGGTTTAGCCAGCGGCGGCGGGCAGCAGATTCCCATTTTCACGGCGCTCGGCGCAGACTGCACCGTGCTTGATTATTCCACGGAGCAGCTAAAGCGCGAAGAAGAGGTCGGCAAGCGGGAGGGCTATACTCCAAAGTGCGTTCGCGCCGATATGACAAAGCCGCTGCCGTTTGAAGACGGGACGTTTGACCTTATTTTTAACCCGGTTTCAAATTGTTATGTAGAAGAACTGGAGCCGATCTGGAAAGAGTGCGCCCGTGTTCTGAAGCCGGGCGGCGTTTTGCTTGTCGGGTTTGATAACGGCTTCAACTATCTTTTCGACGAGGACGAGACGGTTATCAAATACACGCTGCCGTATAACCCCCTGAAAGACGAGGCGCTGTACCGGGAAGCGATGGATCTGGACTTCGGCGTGCAGTTTTCGCACACACTGGACGAAGAAATCGGCGGCCAGCTGCGCGCGGGATTTATGCTGACGGATATTTATGAAGACACAAGCGGCGGAGGCTTTCTGCACGAGCACGGCGTGCCCTGCTTTGTCGCAACGCGCTGCGTGAAAAAGTAATAGCTGAATAAAAACCGTAAAAAGCACGGCTTTCCCGAAAAACGGCGGAAAAGCTGTGCTTTTTAAATTTTGCCGCAAAAATATTTTTTGAAATCACACCTTTGAAAATAAAAGTATAAGTGAGAAAAACGAAGAATAAACGAGATTAGAATTCGCAGCTTAAAAAACCGCAAAAAAGCGCTTGACAAGCCGTTTTTCGTGTGGTACTATCATTTAGCGCCCATGGGAAAGCTATGGGCATTTTCAGAGATTTCGTATCGCAGCGCACAAAGCGTTTGCCGGTACCGAGATAATTTAAATCAATTTTGGAGGTAAACGCTATGTCCACTTATATGGCCAAGGCTGGTCAGGTTGACCGCAAATGGTATGTAATTGACGCTGCAGGCAAGCCGCTCGGCCGCGTTGCAGCACAGGCCGCAGTTCTTCTCCGCGGCAAGCACAAGCCCACCTTTACCCCGCACGTTGACTGCGGTGACCACGTCATCATCATCAACTGCGCTGAGGCTGTCCTCACCGGCGGTAAGGCTGAAAAGAAGTATTATTATCATCACACGGGTTATATCGGCCACCTCAAGGCTGTCCGTTATGACACCCTGATGCGCACAAAGCCGGAAAAGGCGATGGAGCTTGCTGTTCACGGCATGATCCCCTCGAACACCATCGGCAGAGCTGCAGAAGCAAGACTTCGTGTCTACGCCGGCAGCGAGCACAAGCACGAGGCGCAGAAGCCGACGGCTTGGGAACTTTAATAGGAGGTAAACGAATATGTACGATAAGGCACCTTATTTCTACGGCACCGGCAGAAGAAAAAGCTCCGTTGCACGTGTAAGAATTTACCAGGGCACCGGTAAGGTCACGATCAACGACCGCGATATCGACGATTATTTCGGCCTTGATACCCTCAAGACGATCGTTCGTCAGCCGCTCGTTCTCACCGGTACCGAAGAGAAGTTCGACATCGTTTGCCGCGTTGCAGGCGGCGGTGTTACCGGTCAGGCCGGTGCTATCCGCCACGGTATCTCCAGAGCTCTGCTCCAGTACGATTCCGAGAACCTCCGCGCTACGCTGAAGAAGGCCGGTTTCCTCACCCGTGACCCGAGAATGAAGGAAAGAAAGAAATACGGTCTCAAAGCAGCTCGTCGCGCTCCGCAGTTCAGCAAGCGATAATCGACTGCTCAGACTATATCAAAATGGTTCAAAAACCCCGGAAAATCAAGGTTTTCC
Organism: Neglectibacter sp. CSJ-5; assembly: GCF_032490475.1. Taxonomy (NCBI): domain Bacteria; kingdom Bacillati; phylum Bacillota; class Clostridia; order Eubacteriales; family Oscillospiraceae; genus Neglectibacter; species Neglectibacter sp. CSJ-5. The sequence continues at coordinate 392,788 of NZ_JAVYJC010000004.1, forward strand.
GGGGTTTTCTTATACCTAAATGGGCTGATATGGTTTGACCAAATTTGGCAAAACGAGAGCCGTTTTCACCCAATTTTTAGTGGTCCGCAAGTGGTTAACCAGCCAAAAAGGGGGTAAAAAGAGGGTCAAGTGGTTCCCAAAGTGGTTAACCGAGAGCCGATTTGGGGGGTGTTTTGGGGGCGCTTTTCAGCCCTCCTTCCCCTCGTTTTTTTGGCTGTGGCAGTTTGGCATAGTTTGAGCTAATTTGAATAATTGAATATGAATTTGATGTAGCACACAGTATAAATGCTGGGTGCTTTTTTCATTTCAGGAACTCGTATTCCGGCGATAGAAAGAGCCGTCACTTCACTGTTAATTTTGAAGTGGCGGCTTTTTCTATTTCCAGAAGCAACAGCAATAATTAGAAATGAGGTGAAGTCAATGAACACGCAAATCATCGCCATTGCCAACCAGAAAGGCGGCGTTGGCAAGACAACGACCTGTGCCAACTTGGGAATCGGGCTGGCGCAGGCCGGAAAGAAAGTCCTTCTGATCGACGGGGACCCACAAGGGAGCCTGACAATCAGCCTGGGAAATCCGCAACCGGACAAGTTGCCATTTACATTGTCCGATGCAATGGGCAAAATTCTGATGGATCAGCCTATACGCACTGGAGAAGGTATTCTGCATCATGCGGAAGGCGTTGACCTGATGCCTGCGGACATCCAGTTATCCGGTATGGAGGTATCCCTGGTAAATGCCATGAGCCGTGAGACTATCTTGCGGCAATATCTGGACACGCTGAAGGGGCAATACTCCCATATTCTCATCGACTGTCAGCCCTCCCTGGGGATGCTCACGGTCAATGCGCTGGCCGCTGCGAATAGGATCATCATTCCCGTTCAGGCGGAGTATCTGCCCGCCAAAGGGTTGGAACAGCTGCTCTCCACGGTAAACAAGGTAAAGCGGCAGATCAACCCCAAGCTCCAGATAGACGGTATCCTGCTGACGATGGTGGACAGCCGAACCAACTTTGCCAAAGAGATCTCCGCGCTCCTGCGTGAGACCTATGGCAGCAAGATCAAAGTATTCGGCACAGAGATCCCCCACTCTGTCCGGGCAAAGGAAATTAGCGCAGAGGGAAAAAGTATTTTCGCCCATGACCCTGGCGGCAAAGTGGCAGAGGGGTATCGAAATCTGACGAAGGAGGTGTTGAAACTTGAAAAGCAGCGCGAAAAAAATAGAGCTGGCCTCGGTAGATGATCTGTTCTCCACCGAAGAAGGCCGTCAAGATGCAAAGCTGGAAAAGATTCAGGAGATTCCGCTGTCTGAATTGCATCCCTTTAAGAACCACCCATTCAAAGTCAAGGATGACGAAGCCATGATGGAGACCGCTGACAGTATCAAGCAGTATGGCGTTCTGGTTCCGGCGATTGCTCGACCGGACCCGGAGGGTGGTTATGAGCTGGTAGCCGGACACAGGCGGCACAGAGCCAGTGAACTGGCAGACAAGGAGACCATGCCAGTCATTGTTCGGGATTTGGATGATGATGCCGCCACGATCATTATGGTTGACAGCAACTTGCAACGAGAAAGCTTGCTCCCCAGTGAAAGAGCATTTGCCTACAAGATGAAGCTGGACGCCATGAAACATCAGGGAGAGCGAGTGGATTTAACTTGTGCCCAACTTGGGCACAAGTCCGATGGTAGGAAATCCAGAGATGTTTTAGCTGAACAGGTTGGGCAGAGTAAAAATCAAATTCAGAGATTTATCCGCCTGACGGAGCTTATCCCCGAACTGCTGGATATGGTAGATGAAAAGAAGATTGCCCTGAACCCTGCCTATGAGCTGTCCTTTCTCAAAAAGGAAGAACAGGTAGACCTGCTGGACGCGATGGACAGCGAACAGGCTACCCCTTCTCTTTCTCAAGCCCAGCGGCTCAAGAAATACAGTCAGGAGGGGCATCTGACCCTCGATATGATGCGTGTCATCATGGGTGAGGAAAAGAAAAGCGATCTGGACCGAGTGACATTTACCTCTGACACCTTGCGGAAGTATTTCCCTAAAAGCTATACGCCCCAGCGGATGCAGGAAACCATCATCAAGTTGCTGGAGGCATGGCAGAAAAAGCGTCAGAGAGACCAGGAACGATGAAAGGAGCCGCCTATGAGGGATATTTCAGCCCGTGAGCTGAAAGGACACAACATTCTCGCCGTAGAGAGGTTTTGGGATGACACACGCTGGATGATTGAGTTTTCCGTCCTGCGTCCCAGCGCAGCTTACGGCAGTCCCGGAGAGGAAATGCGGCTGTTTTTGACCGAGGACGGGTATCAGGCCGCTCTGCAAAGCCAGCAGCGCCGGGAGATCAAGATCAAGCGTTACGCTCGTGTGATTGAGGGACATATCCTCGATTTCAAACCGGGAAAACGCCGCTGCTCATAAACCCATACAACGAAAGGAAAGGAATGACTATGTGTACGGTAAAGGAAATTCAAGAAGCAATCCGGGAAGATTGCAAATCTCAGCATGACATGGATACAACGGATATTGACCGCGTGATGCAAACACTTCCTTTCGCCCAGGAGGAGCCATTTACAGAGGCGCGTCTTCAAAAGCCGCTGTTTTGGTTCTATGCAAGAAAATTTGAAAAGTGTTGAACACCGCAATTCTTTGGAATGAGGATTGCGGTTTTTTGTACCAAAAATTCGGAAGGAGTGAGGTCGATGGCCGTTTTTCGCATTGAACGGACCCGTGATTATACCGTGATGAGCAATCATCATTTACGAAATGCAAATCTGTCGTTAAAAGCCAAGGGGCTGCTTTCCATGATGCTGTCTTTGCCAGAGGACTGGAATTACACCACCCGTGGTCTTGCAAAGATTTGTAAGGAGGGCGTGGATGCCATAGGCGCTGCGTTGCGGGAATTGGAGGCTGCCGGTTACATTGTGCGGCACAAACTGCGTGACCGCCAGGGACGCATCAGTGATACGGAGTATGTCATATATGAGCAGCCACAGCCGAAGAACCCGGATACGCCCCAGCCGGATATGGCTTCACCAGATACGGAAAACCCGTATCTGGATAAACCGGATACGGAAAAGCCCGCAGAATTAAATATAGAGAAATCAAATACTCAAAAATCAATTACTCAAAAATCAATTACTCAGGGAGCAAGTACCGATTCCATTCCCTTCCGGAAGCCAGCGGCAGCACAGCTGCCGGAACGGAAAGGAAGGGATGCGATGTCTGTCTCAGAGATGGAAAGTTATCGGGATTTGATTCTGGAGAACATCGAGTATGACCACCTGTGCCGGGAGTTTACCACCTATCGGGAGGACCTGGACGAGATTGTGGAGCTGATGGTGGAGACCGTCTGCGCCAAGCGGAAAACCACCCGGATTGCTGGCAGCGACTTCCCCCATGAGGTGGTCCGCTCCCGTTTTTTGAAGCTGGATTGCTCCCACATCGAGTTTGTCATGGAATGCCTGCGGAATAATACCACCGAAATCCGCAACATGAAGCAGTATCTGCTTGCGGTGCTGTTTAATGCGCCGACCACGATCAGCAACCACTACACCGCACAAGTCAACCACGATATGTACGCAGGCGGCTGGTAAACAGCCGCTTTTCTGCTACCCGAAAACACCGGGAGAAAGGATTTTGCCATGAAACGACCTTTTGCCTACATTACGGCTCCCTGGAGCAACAGCCAGTATGAGAACGCCGAGAACGCTGCGGCCTACTGCCGTCAGGTGTACGATGCCGGGTATTCGCCCATCTGCCCGGTGCTGTTCCTGCCTACCTTCCTCAAAGACGAGATTCCCCAGGAACACAAGGACGGGCTGGATATGGCGCGGGACTACCTGCGCCGGTCCCATGTGCTGGTGGTCTGCGGCCACGGCATCGACGAGACCGTGAAGAATGACATTGCCACCGCCGAGCGCCTGCGGATCACCGCCACCACCCTGGACGGTATCCTGGCCGTGAAGGGCCAGGGACGTGGGAAAGGAGGCGCACGCCATGCCTGAGCGTAAGACCGTGGGCCAGCTGATGGAGGAAATGCGCCTCAAAGCCGGGGCGCAGAACTACCACGGCCATGAGTACATGGATTTGGAACGGTTTGCCGAGGACACCCGGCACATGATTATCTTCGATGTGCTGACCGACGATTCCCCGGTGGGCTGGAAAGGTGAACGGACCCGCCTGTTTCTGACGGAGGCCGGATACCAGAAAAGCCTGGAGAACCAGGAAAAGGGCCACATCAAGATTCTCAGCCATGCCAAAGTGCGCCAGGGCCATCTGTACTATGACCGCTCCGACCAGCTGCGCTGAAAGGAGCCTGCCATGCTGAAATACCTGCTGCGGCGGCTGGTGGTCCCGCCTTAGTATCAAGTGCCACCCCTGCAAAATCCGTGGAAAGGAGGCGATGACCTATGCAGGAGGAAGTGGAAAACAGGACTTTGACGCTGGTAGTCAGCGGAACAAAGTTTACCGGGCGGTTGATGAAAGCCGCCATCACCAAGTACCTTGCCCACCGCAAGGAAAAGAAGCTGCAAAAGCAGAAAAGCCGGGATACCCCCGTGATTCCCCACGGCAAGCAGACGGTGAAGCAGCTGATCGGCCAGAATCAGGGCGTTTCCAACATCGAGATTACCGACCCCTCCATCAAGGAGTTTGAGAAGATCGCCCGGAAATACGGCGTGGACTATGCGGTGAAGAAGGACCGCAGCAGCTCCCCACCCAAGTACCTGATCTTTTTCAAGGGTCGGGACGCGGATGCCCTGACCGCTGCTTTTACCGAGTACACCGGGAAAAAGGTCAGAAAGGCGGAGAAATCCGAGCGCCCGTCCGTGCTGGCAAAGCTGAGCCAGTTCAAAGAACTGGTAAAACACGCCGTCGTGGACCGGAACAAGCGGAAGGAGCTGGAACGATGAAAAAGACATTGGACATCAAAAAGCTCATTTTGCTGAATATGCCGTATATCCTGCTGGGGCTGTTTGCTACCAATTTTGGAGAGGCATGGCGAATGGCACAAGGGGCAGATGCTTCAGAAAAGTTTCTTTCGCTGGTTGCGGTTCTGCCTGGGACGCTGCAAAGTTTCTGGCCAAGCCTGCATCCATTGGACTTGTTGATAGGGCTGTGCTGCGGTGCTGGTCTGAGGCTGGCGGTGTATCTTAAAAGCAAGAACGCCAAGAAATATCGACATGGTTTGGAATATGGTTCGGCCCGCTGGGGAACCCGTGAGGATATTGCACCTTACGTTGATCCTGTATTTCAGAACAACGTGATTCTGACGAAAACGGAGAGCCTGACAATGAACAGCCGCCCCAAGGACCCAAAGACCGCCAGAAACAAAAATGTTCTGGTCATTGGTGGCTCTGGTTCTGGTAAGACTCGCTTTTGGTTGAAGCCAAATCTCATGCAGATGCACTCGTCCTATGTAATTACGGACCCCAAGGGAACCATTTTGGTGGAGTGTGGAAAAATGCTCCAGCGGGGCGCACCCAAGCTGGGGAAAGACGGAAAGCCCATGAAGGACAAGCACGGAAAGGTAATCTATGAGCCATACCGGATTAAGGTGTTGAATACCATCAACTTCAAAAAAAGTATGCACTACAATCCTTTCTCGTACATTCACAGCGAAAAGGACATCTTGAAGCTGGTTACGACGCTGATTGCCAACACCAAAGGCGAAGGCAAGGCTGGCGACGATTTCTGGGTCAAAGCGGAGACGCTGTTGTACTGCGCGCTCATTGGCTATATCCACTATGAGGCTCCGGTGGAGGAGCAGAACTTCTCCACCCTCATTGAGTTCATCAATGCGATGGAAGTCAGGGAGGATGACGAGGAGTTCAAAAACCCCGTAGACCTGATGTTTGATGCACTGGAAGCCGAGAAGCCAAATCACTTTGCGGTGCGCCAGTATAAGAAATATAAGCTGGCCGCCGGTGTTGTATGCTCTAAAAGACTTCTTAATCAAGCGGTTGGGAAGTCTCTTAGAACACACAACCTAAAACCGAAGAAAGGAGCGCAAGTTATGAGAAAAAATGAGAAAATCACAGCTC
>NZ_JAVYJC010000005.1:0-229286 GCF_032490475.1 Neglectibacter sp. CSJ-5
GGCTGTGAATGAATAGAGAGCCGGATACAGCGAGAGTTGTAAGTCCGGTTCGGGGGCGAGTGCCTGGAAACCTACCGCAGCAATGCGGCAAGGCGCTGGGTACTTAGCCTACTGAACTCGGTAAACTTTGAAAACGGCCAGAAGTTTCACCAGAGCGCCCGGGAGATGCAGCAGGCCAAGGAATACAGCAACCAGCTCTGCCGGGAGTATGGCTTGTCCTTCACCGAGAGCAAGGCAGATCCGTTCCGTATTCCTGCTTGGAAGAAACGGCTGTGCCGTACCATTAAGGAAGCTATGGAGAACTGTGCTACCCGTGAGGAGTTCATCGCATTCATGGCGGAGTACGGCTACAAGGTGCGATGGGAGCCGAATCAAAAATACATCACCTACACCACACCGGAGAATGTCCGATGCAGAGACAATAAGCTCTTCGACCAGACGCTTCTGCGCAGCAGCATGGAAGCCTACTTCGATATGGGCGGCTGTGAGTATCTGGAAAGCCGCATCGATGCCACCGAGTACGGTGAACTCCTGCCTACGGTGGACGATGCCGTCTGCGGTTTGATCTCCATTCTGGATGCGATGAACACCGGCGACAATGACCGCTTCCATCTGGAAACGCTGCATCACAGTAAGCAGGAGATCCAGCGCATTCTGGAACGCGGCGGCAAGATCGACCGCACGGTGGAATACGCCGTAGATGACGAAGATGAAGAGTACGAGCAGTACCACGGGTTTTCTATGCGGATGTAATGGCAAACCATTTCAAAGTTCTGATAGCTATTTCCGCAAAAGTGTGGTAGTTGTTTGTGTTGCAAAAAGAAAATGAATCCAAAGGAAGTGAAATACATGGCAAAACGAAGACCGGCCGGCGACGGCATGGTGCGCAAGCGGGAGGACGGACGCTGGGAGGGCCGCATCGTCATTGGCCACAAGGAAAACGGCGAGCCGCTGTTCCGTCATGTCTACGCCAAGACGCAAAAGGCACTGCTGGACAAGCTCCACCAGAACATCGAGTGCTACCGTGATGTGGAGCTGACCGAGGACAGCCGGATGACCTTGGGCGAGTGGCTGGACCGCTGGCTCGCAGAATACAAGGCGGGCACAGTGCGGTCCGGTACGCTCGAGGGCTACCGCCGCTACATCGAATACTACATCAAGCCGCAGTTGGGTGACAAGCAGATCTCGCTTATCTCTCAGCAGGATATCCAGCGGATGTACCACCGTCTGAAAACGGAGGGGCGCATCCGCGAGCACCCCGAGATGGGGCATCAGCTCTCTGACTCCATGGTGCGCCACATCCATACCACCCTCCACACCGCGCTGAAGGACGCGGTGCAGGCCCATGTCATTCCCAGAAATCCCACCGAAGGTACAACGGCGCCCAAACCCAACTACAAGCCCAAGCGCATTCTGACCGGCGAGGAGCTGGACGCCTTTCTCGCGGTGGTGGAGCGGGACGAGGTGTGGCGGGACTTCTTTCAGACGGAGCTGATGACCGGCCTGCGCCGCGGTGAGATCTGCGGTCTGCAGTGGAGCGACTTCGACGGGAATGCCGGCACGCTGAAGGTGTGCCGCACCCTCCACAGCCAGAGGAAGGGTGAGTACACCGTCGGCGAGACAAAAACGGGAAAGGGAATGCGTACCATCCTCCTGCCGAAGACGGTGGCGGACATCCTGCGGCGGCGCAAGGCGGATACCATCAGTCAATGGATATTCCCCGACCCAGCGAAGCCGGAGGATCCTGTCAACTCCGGCTCGGCCTACCTCCACATGAAAACGCTGCTCCGGCGGGCGGGGCTGCCCAGTATTCGCTTCCACGATCTGCGCCACACCTTCGCCACCCACGCCCTCACCAGCGGCGTGGATGCCAAAACGCTGTCTGGAATTCTGGGACACACCAATGCGTCCTTCACGCTGGACACCTATACCCATGTCACCTCAGATATGCAGAAGACAGCCTCGGGCATCGTGGGCGGCTTCATGGAGGATATCTTCGGAAAGGAGTTGAAACCGTGGCAAGAAAACGAAAAGCCGGCGACGGAACCGTAAGGCAGCGCAAGGACGGGCGGTGGGAGGGGCGAGTTGTCATCGGCTATGATGACAATGGCTACCCCAAGACGAAAAATGTCCTCGCCAAGACGAAGAAGGAGTGCGTCGAGAAGCTCCAAAAGCTCAAGGAGGAATGCGGCGGGCTGAAGCCCGAAAAAGTGCGGTCTGAGATGCCCTTCGGGGACTGGCTGACATACTGGTACGAGAATCACTCCAAGCCTAAGATCCGCCCAACTACGCAGGAGACCTACGAGAGCCGCATCCACCTGCATATCATTCCGGAGATTGGGAACATCCCGCTGAACAAGCTGACGCAGAATGACCTGCAGCAGTTCTACGGTCGGCTCAAGAAAAGCGGCCGGAAGCGGTTCACCGACAAGTACGGCGAAGGGCTGTCCGACCGAATGGTGCGTATGTGCCACGCCACCTGCCGCTCCGCATTGGAGAAGGCGGTGCAGGATGGGCTGATCCGTGTGAACCCGGCCATCGGCTGCAAGCTGCCGCCGAAAAAGGCACGGGAGATGCAGGTGCTGACGCGGGAGGAGCTGCAACGGTTTCTCATTCAGGCAAAGTTCGAGGGGTACTACGAAGTCTTCCTTCTGGACTTGGCAACCGGCCTGCGCCGGGGTGAGCTGATGGCGCTGCAATGGGACGACCTGAACTTCAAAACCGGCGTGCTGAATGTGAACAAGCAGGTCTACGATGTGCGGGGCCAACTTCAAATCAGCACGCCCAAGACGAAGAACTCCGTCCGCAAGATCGTCCTGCCGCCTGCTGTGGTGGCGGTGCTGCGGGAGTACAAAAAGACGGTGAACTCCCGCTGGATGTTCCCGTCGCCGGTGAAGGAGGACTGTCCCATCACCCCCGGCGTGGTGCGCCGCAGGTTGCAGCTCATCCTGGAACACGCAGGGTGCAAGCATGTTAGATTTCATGATCTGCGCCACCCTTATGTCAAGTCCACGACAAAAAAATATTTATTTTTTCTTGTCCCCACGTTCCAGCTTTCTTGATAGGAATTTTGCCGCCTCCCGTTTCTGTTCGGCGGCAAAAAACGCATAAAGTCGCTCCTTTTCTTCCGGCAGCATACACCCAAAAGTTGTGCCGCCTTTTCTGCAATAAAACGCAATCCGCATAACCAATTCCTTTCCTCAGTCGTGAGTTGTAAAGCTGTCCCTTATCTTAAAGGCAATATCTACCCGTTTATCAGGATAAACATAAATCTTATCAATCAGAAGATCAACTAATTCCGAAGTCAGCCCATCGCTTTCCGTCAGCATCCGGGAAATATCCATCTGCTGGCGCTGGTGCTGCCGTTCTTCCTGTTCGGCTTCAAGACGGGCCATGACAACCGCTTTGGTATTCTGTACTTCCAACAGTTTTTCACTGATCTGCTCTTTTTGATCCTTGTATTCCAAGAGCGGAATCCTGCCGGAAACAAGAGCTTCATACAGTTTCCGCTTTTCTTCCTGCAGTTCAAAAATCTGCCGGTCAAAGTCAGCTTGACGTATAGCAACGGTATCTACCTTACGGAGATCCGCTAAGCTGTCAATACCGAAGGCTACCTGAAACTGTTTGCATAGCAATTCATATACAAGCTGGTTCAGTTCTTTTTCCCGGATATGAATGTTATAGCAGTCAAGTGAAGGAATCGTGCTGGAAAAGCGGCACCGGTAAGATGTCCCATTTGCCAGGTGCAAGGCATGTTTACAGCATCCGCAGATAACCTTCCCACGCAGGAGATAGTCGTGTTTTTTCCTATTTGGAATCTTAAAACGCTGAATAGAGGCATTGGCTTTTGAAAAGATTTCCTCATTCACCAGCGGTATATGATGGTCCGGTATTTTGATCCAGTCGCTTTCCGCTTTGCTCCGCATCTTGTGGCCGCCGATTTCTGTAACCTCTCTTTTGCCAATCACATAAGTGCCCATATATCGTTCGTCAGCAAGAATCCGAAGCACAGTAGAATTGCACCACATTCCGTGAGTTCTTGAAACATCGTGTGTCTTAATCCCCTTTCGGGCCTTATGCTCTCCGGGTGTGGGAATCTGCTGACGGGAAAGTTCCCGCGCAATATCGGTTGCGTTCATGCCATTTACGGCATATTCAAAAATTTTCTGTACTACTTCGGAAGTCTCCGGGTCCGGCACCATCCGTCCGTTTTCCCCTTTGCGATAACCGTAAGGGCAAATTTTACTTTGGTATTCGCCCCGCTGGAACTTCAGGTATTTGGCCGTTTTGGTCTTTACCGACATATCACGGCTATAATACTCGCTGATTAAATACTTGAAGGCGACTTCCATACCGCCGGTATCGCCTTTCAGCTTTTGGGTATCAAAATCATCATTGACAGAGATAAAGCGGGTATGGAACAGCGGAAATACCCGCTCGATAAAATAGCCTGTTTCCAAACTGTTGCGGCCAAAGCGGGAAAAATCCTTTACCATGATACAGTCAATCCGATTAGCCCGTACCAGGTCAAGCAATTCCTGCACCGCAGGGCGCTCGAAGTTTGCCCCGCTGTACCCGTTATCTACAAATTCCGTAAGTTCCGCATTAGCATATTCCGGCAGTTCAGAGGCATATTCCCGAAGGATGTTTCTCTGGCTGGAAATACTCATACTGTCTGTTTTGGCGTCCTCCAAAGAGAGACGGATGTAAAGAGCAATCCTGTACTTCTTCATTCTGCCTCCGCCTCCTTAAACGCCTCAAATTCTGCGCGGAACGTGAATTTTACATCTACCTGTTTATCCGGGTAGACTGTGATCCGCTCAATCAACCGCTCAATGAGGGCGGCAGTCAGGACGCCTCCACTCAAAAGTTCCTGTTCGTCTTTTTCCAGATCTTTGCACTTTTCAGCCTGCTTCTGGCGGACATCAGCCTGCTTTTCGTAAAAAGCAAGCTCCTTTTGCGCTGCCTGTATCTGCTTTTCATAGGTCGCTTTCAGGTCGAAGTATTCTTCACTGTCAATCGCACCGTTCATCAGATTTTCATAAAGAGTCTGCAAAAGCTCACGGCTTTGGTTAAACTGCAGCTTTGCCCGGTTGACTTTCTCACGGGAAGCAGCTTCTTTTTCGTGCTTTTGCATGTTGTCTTTCAGAAGCAGCGCGTAATCCCCCAGGACGGCGGCAAGTTCCCTTTTAAGAATATCCAGTATCGTTGCGATCAGCTCGGTTTCGCTGATGGAAACGCCAGTGCATTTATCTTTATGTACCCTGGTAGGGGTCAGGCAGTGGAAGCGATATGAACCATTGCATTGTTGGCGCTGCCGATGCAGGCTTCTCCCGCAGTCTCCACAGAAGATACGCCCCTTAAAAATATTGGGCGTGTATGGGATAACCGGGTGCTTCTTGCTTTCCTCGGCCACTTCTGCCCGGTACTTCTGAACGGCATCGAAAATCTCTTTGGAAACGATAGGCTCATGGGTTCCAGTAACGACAATCAGGTTTTCCTCGCCTGCGGGCACCTGCCGGTGAAGGACCGTTTTTGTTCGCCCTTGCACCATGTCGCCGGTATATTTATCCTCCTTCAAAATCTTGGCAACTGTCCAGGTCTGCCAGTAGCCACGCCCTGCTAACGCCTGATGGGTGATCTCCCCGGTTTGCATCTTATACATTCCGGGAGAAGGGTAGTTTCCTTCATTGAGCAGAAGCACAATCCGGTTGAGGGGGACTTTTTCATAAGCCCACTGGAAAATCTGGCGTACCACAGGAGCCGCCACCGGATCAATAATCAATTTGTGGCAGTCATCAGGGTCTTTCATATATCCAAATGGCGCCCTGCCACCCACATACTTGCCCTCTTTCATATCCTGACGGGCCTGGGCCTTTATCTTACGTCCTATGTCCAGAGCATAGGCTTCGTTAATCATATTTTTCAGCGGAAGGATAATACCGCCGTGGAGATTATCAGGATTTTCAGAATCAAATTGATCCGTAACGCTGATGAACCGGACATTATGGGAAGGGAAATACCGCTCAATGTAATATCCCGTGTCAATGGCATTGCGTCCCAGGCGTGAAAGGTCTTTGACAATCACACAGCCTACTTTGCCGGATTCAATATCCGAAAGCATCCGTTGGAAGCCGTCACGGTTAAAATTCGTTCCTGTTGCTCCATTGTCGATATAAATGTCATAAAGACGCAGTTCAGGTTTTCCCAATAGGAATTTTTCGAGAACCAGCTTTTGCGTTTCGATAGAATTTCCACGTTTATTGTTATCCTCCACAGACAGCCGGATATACAGCGCCGTGCTGATAAACGGGGAAGCAGGCATGGCAGCCTGCGCCATAGTATGTTTCCTGCTCTTTCTCGCCATTTCAGACCACCATCCTTTCCTGTACCGGCGTAATCAGGGCGAGGGCTTTTTCATATTCGTCCTGATAATTAAATTGAATCTGCAATTCGTCTTTCCCCAGCACTGTAATCACCTGCACAAGTTGGATCACCGCCTTGCGGTCCAGTTCTTCCAGATCGGAAAAACGCCTGAAATTCTCAATCCAGCGATTCCGCTCACTCCGGTTTTCCATTACATCGGTCCGTTTTTCCTTAAGGGCGGCAACTGCCTGTTCCAGTTGGGTGATACGGGCGCTGTAACTGCTTTTGTTATAAAGGAACTCCGACTTGTCCAGAAAGCCGTTTACCATGCTCTCATACAGTTTCATCTTATATTGACGAATCTGCTCCAACTGCTGCTCATTCTGGGCGATCTGCCGCGAATACTCCTTGATAAGTTCACGGTTGATACGGCTCTGGTCTATGCCGGATAAGATTTCATCCAGAGAGACTACATTGGCAATAAACCCTTTCAGGCTGTCCCGCACGCACTCCATCAGCTCATGTTCCTTTACCATGACCGGATGGGCGCAGCCGTTCTTCTTTCCGGTAGGACAATAGTAATAGTGATATTCTTTGTCTTTGTAGCGGTTCGTTTTGCGTACCATCCGGCTGCCGCAGCAGCCGCAGACCAGTATGCCGGAAAACAGATAGACTTTATCTTTTTGGGGAGATGTACGGGTGTCCAGGTTGCGAATCCTTTGCACCAGGTCAAAATCATTCCGATCAATAATGGCTTCGTGAGCATTTTCCACGCGAATCCACTCGGAGGAAGGGCGGCTCTCCATCTCTTTCAGTTTGAAGTGCTGAGAACCCTTTCGACCCTGAACCAGCGTGCCGGTATAAGTTTCATCCTGCAAGATCCGGGTGACGGTATTGGCCGACCACCGGCAATCCTTCCGGTCTGTATAGCCTTTCTTGGCATGGGGAAGGCCATAATACTTTTTATATGCCAAAGGAGAGAGCGTACCCAGCCGGTTCAGCTCATTTGCGATAGCGTAGGGGCTGAATCCTTCCAGGCGCATCCTGAAAATGCTCCGCACCACCTGGGCAGCATATTCGTCTACTACAAGAAGATTATGGTTATCTTCGGATTTACGATAGCCGTAAACCGGGAAAGCTCCAACGAAATCCCCATTCTTACGCTTAGTTTCCAGGGAACTTCTCGTTTTGATGGAAATATCCCGTGCGTAAGCTTCATTCATAATGTTCTTTACTGATACAGTCAGGTCATCGCCTGTGCTCTCATTGAGAGTATCAATATTGTCATTGATGGCAATAAACCTCACGCCATAGGCCGGAAAGACACGGCGCATATAGCGGCCAGTCTCAATATACTCACGGCCAAGACGGGAAAGGTCTTTGACGATGACACAGTTGATCTTTCCCTCCATGATGTCATCCATCATTTCTTTAAAAGCCGGACGGTCAAAGATAACCCCGCTGTACCCATCGTCTACCTTTTCGGAAACCAGCTCGATCTCCGGGTGGCGGCTCACGAAATCTTCGATCAGCTTTCGCTGGTTGCCTACACTGTTGCTTTCGTTTGATTTGTCATCCGTGTAAGATAAGCGGATGTATTTGGCAGCTTTATAAACCTGCATAGAAAAACACTCCTTTCATCACGGAAAAATCCCCGCAATTCAAGGAGTGCAGTCTACGTATCGGTATTCAATTCCTTTTCCATGTTTATTATAACGCTCCATGCGGGAAAAATCAGCCCCCAAAATAAAAAAATATCAATAATTTTCAGCGTAGGATTCCGCGGAGGCATTCTTCCAGGGTAGCGCCTCCTTGGGAAAAACTTGCCCTGACAACAAATCCGCCGCATTTGAAATGATACGGGTCCCGGATCTGCCGGACAAACTCGGCAATCCTTTCTTCCCGCGGCAGGTCCTTATTGACAGATACATCCCGGATGTCGGCAAGTCTGTCTGCTTCCGGGGTATGTATGACCGTATAGGCCGGTGTTTGAGTCATAACAACAGCTCCTTTCTTTTCATACTGGATCATCAAAATCACATGAATAAGGCCGGACACACAAAAAGAGCGGCCCGGCCTCATGGTATCTGATTTCGATTTTATAAGAATCCATGCCGCTGCTCGAAAATCAAAACAACGGCATGGATGTTTTCTTAGTAGCTTGCCGTATTTGCCACGCCCCCCGGCAGGCCCTTTTCCGGGCCGGGGATGCCACAGGCTGCGGCCAGCTTTACCGCATCATAGCCCTGCTTGTGCCGTCGCTTCGCCAGAGCTAACGAACACAGAAGGGACTCCCCCCAAGTCTTTGACGGGTCGTGAGAAAGTATCATTATACCCTGTATCAGTCATCGCGTCTGGCCTGCCACAGCCAGATCAATGGATAGCGTAGATCGCTCGGACGGTTGGGCTTCATCACCTCCTTAAAGCCGCCTGTCATCGCGCCGCTCCATTTGCCGCTCGGAATACAGGGAAAGTACCTATGGCACCGTATATGCAGTTTTCAAGGTCCAGATGAAGGATTGGGAGCTTGTCTGCATATACAGGTGGGTGTGGCACCGTTGAAGGTTCTCACTCACCGAAATGGCATTGTCCCAAAAAATTGTCCTTCTATAAGTCGTGACATTTTCGGGGGTACATTTATAGGGGGTTTAGAAATTTTCTTCTAAAATTTTTTCCAGACGCCGAAGTCCGCGCCGAATACTTTCATGGACAGCATGGAGAGAAACACCTTCCATCTTGGCAATATCCATCAGGGTAATGCCGAGAATATAGTGAGCGTACACACGCTGGCGTTGTTTCTCTGGCAATGAAGAAATCGCCTGGTACAGCCGTTCTTCCTCCAGGTGCCTTTCTACGATCTCCTGCAGCGTTGGGGTAAAAAGAACAGCTTCGCGTTCAATATCATCCCCATAATCAAGAGAAAGAAATGCCTTATGCCGGTATGTACGGCGGCGATATGCCACTTCTTTTCGCTGATATTCTACCAGCACATCTACAACCTCATCGGGCAGGCTGATAAACAGATCCGTTTTATATATTTCCGGGTAAAATTCCCGCAGATTGATTTCTTTCATGGTAATCCTCCAATTTCGATTTTTGAGTGGGTTAATGGGCAAATCGAAATCAGAGGGGCGGTGATCTACACCGTACAGGTCCGGCGGCAGGCTTGTCCTGCGCCTTATTTGTAAAAAAGAGCGCCCACCGTACAGCGGTAAGCTGCGCCTGTCGTATTCCGTCACCATCTGACGGAGCAGAATGGAAAATGCAAAATCCTGTCGAATGAAAAAACCCCGCAATCCATCGCAGGATTACGGGGTTTGAATCTCTTTTATATGACCGGCTATGTCGAGGCCGGTATTCTGACCTCGGCAGCATTTTCCATGCCCTCCTTTATTGAAGGAGAGCAGAGTTACCTATTATGTCCACCTCCCTCATTTTGGGGCATTATATAGGGATAAATGCTATAATTCTTCCAGAAGCGTCATGGTTTTACTGAATTTAATCAACAATACATGACAAAATCAGGCATTATCCACACAGCAGAAAAAGCGAAAATTTAAGGGTGCGGCAGAAATACCGCACCCTTTCTATATTTCAAATTTGTAGCCTACACCATAGACGCTTTTTACATAATCCGGCAAGTCGGGGGCAACCCGGAGTTTCTTTCGCAGGTTGCTTATGTGGTTGTTGATCGCTTTCCGGGAATAGTAGGAATAATCCTCGTGCCATACCAGATCCAGGAGCATTTCATAAGTGAACACCCGCTTTGGATTCAGTATGAGCAAAGCAAAGATTTCAAATTCCTTGACCGTTAGCGGAATTATCTGGCTCCGTACAGTAACAAGGCGCTGCTCTAAGCAGAAATATAAAGCACCTTCCCGGATTTCCGTCAATGGCTGATCTGCCTGCGGAGGGATAAAATACTGGCCTCGAAGAAGTGTTAAGTATGGGACATCAGCCGGAATATTGCCAGCCTCATAGTCACAAACAAACTGAGCCAGCTCCTTCTTTTGGCTGGTAGAAAGCAGAGCAAATAGCTTTTCACCGATCTGCCTGCCGGAATCTCTTAAATCCAGTACGGCTAATTTCCCATGTTATCACCACCTCCTTAGTCCTCTAAAGCATCTTTCAGCTTTTGAAAGGATTCATTGCTAATAACATGTTCAATCCGGCAGGCGTCGGCCTCCGCTGTCCTGGGGTCAACGCCTGCGGCGATAAGCTGCTCAGTAAAAAAGCAATGGCGCTCGTAGATTTTTTCGGCAACCTCGCGGCCTATATCGGTCAAATGGAGAAAGTGATCTTCGTCCATCGTGAGAAAGCCGCCGTCCCGCAAGGTAGCCACCGCATGGCACACGCTGGGCTTTGACACCTCCATGTGCCGGGCCACATCTACGGACCGCACCATACCGAGTTTCTTTTGAAGAACAAGGATGGTTTCCAGATAGTCCTCCCCGGACGCATGAAGTTTCATAAAGACCTCCCTTCGCTATTAGGCCAAGCTCCATCCAGCAGCACTCTTTCGGATATTGACGAAATCCTGATAGATACCCGGCTGCTCCAGAAGTTCCTCGTGAGTGCCATGCTGTGCGATCTGGCCGTTGTCGATTACCAGGATTTGATCGGCATTCTGGATGGTATTCAAACGGTGTGCAATCACAAGCAAGGTCTTACCCTTTACCAGTTCAGAGATGGCCTCCTGAATATAGCTTTCATTGTCGGTATCAACACTTGCGGTAGCTTCGTCCAAAATAACGATAGGCGCATCCTTCAGAATACAGCGCGCAATCGAAATACGCTGTTTCTCACCGCCGGAAAGCGTAGCGCCGCCTTCTCCAACTACGGTCTGGAACCCATCAGGCAAAGCCATGATGAAATCATAGCAACGGGCCTTTTTTGCCGCTTCATAGACTTCTTCCTCCGTGGCATCCGGTTTTCCCATGCTGATGTTGTTATAGATAGTATCCTGGAACAAGTACACCCGTTGGAACACCATACTGATCTGATCCATCAGCTCCGACAGGGGTACATTCCGAATATCCACACCTCTGATTGTCACACTGCCGGATTTTATATCCCACAACCGAGCCAGCAGATTTGCGATAGTGGATTTACCGCCACCGGAAGGGCCGACCAGGGCTGTCATAGAGTTTTTCCTCATAGAGAAATTGATATGGTGCAGCACTTCTTTGTCCTGATAGGCAAAAGCAACATCGCTAAACTGTACTTCCGGCTGCCCCGGCTGTGCCTGGGAAGGCAAGTGCTGCTTACCAGTATCGGGGAGTTCTGGCTCGTCCAATACCGCTTCAATACGATCCAATGCCGCGTTCATTACAGTCAGACGAGATGCCTCGCCATAGAGTGCTTTCAGCGGTCCGAACAAATCAAATACGAACAACAGAACGCCAAGGACATAAGCCAGGGAAAGGCCGCCATTCTGTTCCAGAAAGATTGCCAGCCCGAAGATTGCCGCAATACCAATGCCATAAAGGATATTCAGCCCCATGGTCCAGGGGGTCATTTTTCTCTCAAAGGCAAGGGATGTATTTCTGGATCGCTTGAAATTCCCAGTTAATTCTTCCGACTTCTCACCCAGCAGGTTATAGCTCTTAATAACGCCAATACCTTCCACAAAGGACAACACGGCATCCGTCAGCCGTTCACTCTGTTCCTGACGGCCCGCCGCCTCCCGAAAAGATACTTTGTTCATCCCCTTGGATACCAGCCATGCCAGAATTGTCACGATGGCGGCAATCAAGCCAAGCTGCCAGTTCAGATAAAACATGAAAGCCAGCAGAACCAGGGAGGAGAGCAGATAGCTCATCATATTGCCCAGGGTACTCATGGCAACTTCCTCGATAAACACCATATCGGTGCTAAGAACCGAGCTGATCTTTCCGATGTTGCCAGAAGTGAAGTATCCCATTGGAAGTTTCCGCAGATGGCCGCCCAGCTCCATACGCTTATCAGCGAACATCAAATATCCCGCCGCACTTTGCAAGCTGTCGCTAAGATAGTGTACGAGCATCTGTACAAGCACAGCCGCAGCAAGACCAAGGCCCACATAGAGGCAAGTCTGGCCGGTCAGCGTTCCGGCTGCAAAGCCGCTCAAAATTACAAAGGCCAGGAAAATTGGCATTTTGGAGAGGATGGACTCTAAAAATGCGCAGACAAATGCTCCCTGGATACGGCTTTTATATCGGCCAGAGAGTTTCAAAATTCTTGAAAATAAAGCAAACATTTATTTTCCCTCCTTTGCAGTGTGTACTCTCCACTCGGCGCTGTCCTGCGCCGCTTTCCACAACTTTTGATATTCAGGGCAGGACTGGATCAGCTCCTGATGCTTGCCTGTTGCCACCAGTTTTCCGCGATCCATAACGCAAATTTGATCGGCGTTCATAATCGCAGGCAGCTTGTGAGCAATGACAACCAGGGTTTTCCCCTTCACAAGCTCTGCAATGGCGGCCTCCATCTTTTCTTCGTTCTCTGGATCGGCGTAAGCAGTTGCCTCATCAAGCACTACAATGGGAGCATCCTTTAAGATCGCCCGCGCCAAGGAGATACGCTGGCGCTGACCGCCAGAGAGCATCTTTCCTGCGTCACCGGCCATAGAATGAATACCCTGGGGCAGTTTTTCAAGGAACTCCATACATTGGGCTTTCTTCGCTGCTTCCATTACTTCTTCGTCCGTTGCGTTCAGCCGGCCAAGCCGGATATTTTCCAGAAGCGAGGTGTTGAACAGATATTGGTCCTGCGCCACATAGGAGATGTGGCTGTTCAGCGCCTCCAGGCTCATATCACAAAGTTTCTGTCCGCCAATAGAGATACTGCCTTTTTGCGGGTCATAATAATGGATCAGCAATTTGGCTAAGGTACTCTTGCCGGAACCGGACTCGCCTACAAGTGCGGTTTTCTGCCCTGCCTTTGCGATAAAAGAAATATCATGGAGGACTTCATCCTCCACAACCGTAGGTTTCCCGTCTGGGCCTGGCTGCATGGTCTGATACGCAAACGAAACATGGTCATAAGTAATGGTGTCATCTTTTCCGTGGAACCCATCACCTGTCTGCTGAAGCTCCGGCGCATCCAAAACCTGCTCCAGCGCAGAAATCTTATAGTTAAGCTGCGGCATCGTAGGCAGGAACCCAAGAGATTTTAGCAGCGGCATACCGATGCTCAAGGAAAGGCATAGTACCAAAATCAGATCCGGCAGAGCTGACCAGCCAGAAAGAACAAACCATGCGCCCAAGGGCAGGGTGAGGATGATGGTGCAGGGTAATAAACTACTATAAATCGCCATCCAGGGCCATGCTGCCTTATACCATTCCAAGGTATAGTCCCGATAGTCAGAAACATCTTTGCGGAACTGTTCATAGGAGTCCGCGTCCTTATTGAATACCTTGACAACCTCCATGCCGTTGATGTACTCAATAATGGTATTGTTCATCTTCTGCCCGGCCATATAATAGGGACCCATTTTCTTCATACCAACGGAGTACATTGTTCTCATGGCAATCAAGCTGATGGGGATAGAAGCCAGCGACAAAAGCGCCAGTTTCCAGTCCACGAAAAACATCGCC
This sequence comes from Neglectibacter sp. CSJ-5, assembly GCF_032490475.1. Taxonomy (NCBI): domain Bacteria; kingdom Bacillati; phylum Bacillota; class Clostridia; order Eubacteriales; family Oscillospiraceae; genus Neglectibacter; species Neglectibacter sp. CSJ-5. Next base: position 13,944 of record NZ_JAVYJC010000005.1, read on the forward strand.
ACATAAACCGCAATCGGGATCATTAGATTTGCGATGCCCTCCGGCATAGAGTGAGCCAACAGAACTTCCAGGCTGTCCACATCATCGACGAACAGCTTTTTAACTGTTCCCGTACCTTTATCCTGGATCACTCCAAGAGGCAGCTTCTCAAATCGTTTTTGCAAAGCAGTCCGCAGACGCAGCAACGTGTCATAGGCAGCCTTGTGTGAGATGTTCAATCCCCAGCCGTAGAAAATTGCCTGCAAAACCAGGCATACCAATACTAAAACCACTCGTAGAATGACGAAGGAGGCGTCTATCGCTTCCCCCATAACCAACGGCGCGATCACCTGGTAGGCCAGTACGAAGGGAAGCACCCCCATAAGGACGCTGACCAGCACAACCGCCGTTGCCGCATAAAGCCCCTTTTTATGAGGCCCTGCGTATTCAAATACTTTTTGGAACATAAGTCTAACCTCCCATCAGGTAAAATACTTTTCGGAAAGAGTTTTCAAGATTTCCGGCGAAAGCCTGTGATTTTGAATGGCTCCGTGATCGTCTAACTGAACCACTTCCGTACAAGTGCGGACGATAAATTCAAAATCGTGGGATACCACAAAAACAATCACCCCGGAATTAGAAAGCTGTTCTATCAAATTGCTGACACGCACCATCGAGTCATAATCCAAGCCGCTGGTGGGCTCGTCAAAGTAGATCACCGGGCTATCCTTTACGATGGCTGCGCCGATGGTGACGCGCTGTTTTTGACCGCCTGATAGGGAGGCTGGGTGACGCTCCCGATATTCTGAAAGCTCCAGTGCCTCCAAAGTGGCATCTACTTTTTCTTTGCAATCCTCTTTTATTCCCAAGGACAGTTCTTCTTCCACACTGCTGGCAAAGAGCTGATAATCCGTATCCTGCATCACCAGATAAGACAGGGCGCGCCGCTGACGGGGTGTGAGTTTCTTCCATTCAAAGTTGATTTCCCCATGCCGCTGTTTTAAGAGGCCGGTCAAAATCGACAAAAGAGTTGTCTTGCCCGCTCCATTGTGGCCGAGAATCCCAATGACATCTCCCGCATGAGCTTCAAAACTGACATTCTGAAATACATCAGGACCTTTCTCATAAGAGAATGCGAGGTCTTTCACCGCCAACAGGCGCGTTCCATCGGCAGTGCGTTTCTTTTCGTGATAGTTTTCCGCATCTCGTTCCGGGTACACTGTCCGCAGACCGTAGGAGATCCGTGTTTTCTCAGGCAACGTACAAAACTGCTCTCTGGTAAATTCCCGTTCGACCTTTCCATCCTGAATGAGAAATGCCCGGTCAATCAGATCGCGCAGGTAATAAAAGCGATGTTCTACCACAAAAATGGTATAACCGTCTTGCTTTAATTTTCCCATGATTTCAGCCAACCGCTTGGTTGCCGCATAATCCAAATTCGCGGATGGCTCATCGAATATATAGACCTTGGGTGATAGAGCATAAACTGAGCCAACGGCAATCTGCTGTTTTTCTCCACTGGACAGGGCAAAGATGCTCCTGTTCAGATAGTCCGCCAGTTCCAGATCTTTAGCCGCCTTTGTGATTCGCTCAACCGTTTCTTCACGGGAAAGCCCCATGTTTTCGCATCCAAAGGCGAGTTCCCGCGTAGTGTCTGTCATAAAAAACTGAGAGCGCGGGTCTTGGAATACGGTCCCTACCTGTCCGGCCAGTTGTGAAGGTTTCATTTCCAGGAGTGAACACCCGTCCATCACAAGGTCGCCCTGGATTTCTCCAGGATAAAAGTGTGGAATTAAACCATTGAGGGAACGGATCAGTGTTGTTTTGCCGCAGCCGCTTCTTCCAGTCAAGAGGATAAATTCTCCGGTCTGTACGGTCATATCAATACCACGGAGAGTAAAATCCTGACTTTCTTCATATCGAAAACTAAAATTCTGAAATGAGATCATCGTCATACCCTCCACAAAATGATTTCCCCGATTTTGGTCCGGTCAATAAGGAGAAGGCCAGCCAAAAAGAGAATACCCAGCAGAGATACTATGATTTCCGGCCACGCAAATCGGATCGGCCTCAGTGCATATCGTTTGCATTCCAGTTCTAACCCCCGCGTTGTGCCAGATGCCGCAAGTTCATCTGTGACCTTCAGGCATCGCATCAGCAGCGGTATCAAAATATACTCTATCGTCGCCAGTGGATGAGATACCCGTTTCCAGAGGGTATCGCTGATACCTCGAATATCCATCGTGCTGCGGATTTGCCGGTATTCAATCCGTAAAGTAGGGATATAGCGGAACATAACCACAAGAGGGATCGTGACTGCCTGCGGCAGCCGCATCCTCTGGAGAGCCACCATCAGGTCATCCATGTAGGTGGTCCGCAATATCCAGAGTCCCATCATTACAATGGGGATCAGTTTCAGAACCGTCACGCCGAACACACTCATAATCACACTCAAAACCGGCACCTGCACATAACGGAGCAGAGCATTGAGATAAGCGACAATGATATAGGTCACTATCATTTTTACAGCCCATTTTCCGCCATTACCCAAGGCGATGAACAATCCGTAAACCAGCATGAGTACAAGACTGACAACTTCTCCGGCCAGAAAATAACTGACAAAGCCGATGCAAACCAGGAGAAGGATCTTGCAGCGCGGATCCAGGAGCGCAGACCCATGGAGGGGCTGCCGCTCAATAATCTGTTTGATTTGTGCTTCTTCCATTCCAATGCCTCCCTATAAAATCAAAGTGCGGGACCACATTCAGCCCCGCACTCTAAATCAGGCAGCCCGCTTGCCCGCGTTTGTCTGATGAATTTTCAGGGGGCTGATCCTGTTATTTTACTGAAACGAGTCCAGCCTTGATAAAGTGTTTCTTCAACGCTTTCTGGCCGATAAAACCGCCAATCAGACCACCTACCAGCCCAACAGCGACAATGACTACCAGCATTGGAACAGAAGTAATATTCAGCATCCCTTCGATGTACTCCGGGGCAATATTGTTCTTCTCCATCGCGCCTACAAAGGCACTTTGAAGGAACTTGATGGGGCAGATGGCGCTGAAAGCAAAAATAGCACTGAACAGCGCATACGCTGCCATCATAGATTTCATCGTGATTTCTTTGCGTCCCATAACCAAGAAGTCGCAGATGACACCGCCAATGACCAGACCGATGGGAATGAACCAGAAAGCGCCCACCAGCAGGAACAGAATGGCTTGAATGGCGGCGCAGATGGTGAATACACCCTTCTTTGGCACTTTGGCCAGCAGGAGCATCATCACGATACCATTAGGGATAGCAACAACGGACGGGTAAAACACATTTGTCACCGGGCCAGCCACACTCATAATGGTGCTGATAATCATGCAGATGATCCACATGAGGGCAGTCAGGACACCGATGAGAATAAAGTCTTTCGCATTCAACTTTTGTTTCATGCTCATGCCTCCTCACTTTGTTGGAAAATTAAAATGTGGTGTAGTTAGCAGAACCTAACCACACCACATAGAATATCAGTTATCGCAGACTAATCCAACCCAAAACCTGCCTATTTTGACCCAAAAACGGTCAGACTTTATTTTTTGCGCTATCGAACCGGCTTTCCCGATAATTTTTGGGTGCTACACCATACCGCTTTTTGAAAGCAGCCGCAAAATTGCTGGCCTTCCCATAACCAACTATTGCGGCAACTTCGCTTACATTCCAGTCTCCTTCTAAAAGTAACTGTGCGGCCTGTGCTAAACGCTGTTCAATAACATATTGATGGATCGGCATACCATAGAATGATGAGAACCCACGTGTCAGTTTTGTCATGCTTAAGTGTACCATACGAGATAGTTCTTCGCATGAAGGGGCGAATGCAAGCTGACTGTCTATAATTCGCTTGGCTTCCATAATGGCGGTCCTTTCCGTCCGGGACATAGAGGTGCTTTTTCCCATCAGGATGTCCAATTCAAGGACCTCACCCAAATAGATGGACAGTAGTTCCAATAGCTTGCCATCCAAATACAAATATCCTAAACCACCGCGATATTGAGTAAAACGGCTCGTCTCCGATAAAATCTGGTCCATGATGGGCGTTACGGGAACTTTTGAAATTCCATTAAGAAGTTTCTTCTCATAGGCGGTTACTTCCTGTCCATCAAAATAATCAGAGAGAAGTTGAGAGAAATATGAAATCGGAATTTTGATGCTTTTGAATGAGAAATTACTGTCCTTTTTGTAGCAAATATATTCCGTTCCTCCATGCCCGGCATAGATACAGGACTCATTTTTCTGAATAGTAACAGAACGCCGCTCATCCATGATCCCCCAGGAAATACCGTCATTCAGGCAGAAAATAATTTGCATATACTCCTTACTGACGGGTCCCTGCACATTCATATCAGACTGATAACACATTTGCCAGTCAGAAAGAATAACTCCATGTTTAATTTTCGTTTGAGCAATTCTTCCTTGCCCCATATCAGACGGAATTTCCATCGAAATTGTCTGGGGAGAATTGATTATAAGATCATTGTATAATTTGCCAAGATAATGGCTCCCATGCGTCATGATATGAGCTTCACCTCTTTTCAAGTTAGTTACCGCTAATCATGATATAACTTTTTTGCTTTTCAGTCAAGATATAGCCCAAATACAGTCTGGCAAGCAATGCAAACATATACATGTTTTGCGATTTTGGCCGGATTGCACCGGCCAAAATGCTTGTTGAGGGATAACCCCCAAGCCCCCAAGATCGCCACCTTCGGTGACGGCCACGCGTCCTGTGGACGCTAAAAAAATCTTCAAAATGAAAGCCGCAGAGTTGGTAATTGCTCTGCAGCTTTTATTTTTCATATATCGAATTTATAGCCTACACCGTACACGCTTTTTACATAGTCCGGCAGATCCGGGGCAATCTTGATTTTCTTTCGCAGGTTGCTTACATGGTTGTTGATCGCCTTTCGAGAATAGTAGGTGTAGTCCTCATGCCATACCAAATCCAGAAGCATTTCATAAGTGAACACCCGTTTTGGATTCAGTATAAGCAAAGCAAAAATTTCAAATTCCTTAACTGTTAGCGGGATCACCTGACCTCGGACAGTAACAAGGCGCTGCTCCAAGCAAAAATACAAATCGCCCTTCTGGATCTCCGTCAATGGCTGATCTTCCTGCGGTGGAATAAAATATTGTCCTCGAAAGAGTGTTGTGTATGGGACATCAGCCGGAATATTGCCAGCCTCATAGTCACGAACAAACTGAGCCAGTTCCTTCTTTTGGCTGGGAGAAAGAAGGGCAAATAGCTTTTCACCTATCTGCCTGCCGGAATCGCCTAAATCCAGTACGGCTAATTTCCCATATTATTGTCACCTCGATTCAAAAACATGCTTAACATTACTCTGTCTCCCTTAATCGCTCCGTTATTGTTTCTCTGCTAAGAGAGCGATACATCCTCTCCGGCGTTATAAAGCAGATTATCATTATCACCAGAATAATGCTGGTCGCCGGAATAAACGGATAGGTAAATACCGCAAAGCTCACTTGCTGCTGAAATAGTTTGAAGATACCGTATGCAATCAGATTGCCAGCAGACAAGACAAGAACCAGAGTGATTATTGCATAGTAAAGTCCCTCACTTATCAGCATTTTCCGAACCTGCTTACGGCTCATTCCAATAGATTCAAGCGTTGCCAATTCGCGCTTGCGGGCAACAACACTAACCGACATGACATTAACAAAATTGAGTATTCCAATAAGAGCGATGACAAACGAAATGCTTCCACCAAGAATCAGCACGGCCATTTTTGCACGATCCAGTTCTTCCATAGACTCAATTCTTGATGTCAAAGAAATTCCAGAATCGTTTCCTATAATCTGCTTCAATGCAATTAAAGCATTTTGCTCATAACTGCTGGAAACATTCATGTCAAGCTGTTTCACGGCTGGCTCTTCGAACCATTCCTGCATGATAGTGTTTGACACGATCACAGTTGGTGCAAGGCTGGTGCCAACGCCCTTATAGCTGAACGGAACAAATCCACCAAGAGTAAACTTATATTTTTGCTGGTCGGAAACGCTGTTTTCTTCTCGATAAGAAGGCGTGATATTCAGCTCTTGAACATTGGAAAATAATTCGGGGTAATCGGTGGCAATCAACGCAATTTCTCCACGCTCAAATGCCTCAATGTCAATGGGATTGCCGAGCCTGTCGTGATAGTTTCTTAAAGTTTCCCCATCGACGCCAAGAAGAAAACCATTGAAATTGTCTGCAATATCCTGTTCTGACAAAGCGGAAATCTGCTCTTGCATGGGATGGTTAGCAATATATTCTCTGAAAGCATCCGAGTAATCCAACCGCATTTCTTCCCATGTTGTAGAGTGTATATTTTCAGCTCCGGGAATTAGCATTAGTTGTTCCACTAACGAAGCATCCAGCTTCTGCGTAGGCCAAGCCTCATTGTCCAACACAAAATCACTTTCAAAAGTAGCATCAATATACTTTGAAATATCCGTACTAAAAACCAATGTTGTCACTGATAGAAAGGTCGTCACTCCTAAAAACAAACTGAACAATACCACTCCTGCACGTTTTTTATCCCGGAAAATATTCCGCCAAGCCATGCGATATGGTTTGCCGTGTGCCAGTGATCGGATGTGTTTCACATTGCCTATAACTCCCGTATATTTTTGCGCTTCTATGGGAGAAATACTCGCGGCTTTTCTTGCGGGTTTTGAAGCAGCTAATATGGCAGTAAGCAAAGGAAAGAACACTGCTCCCACATAGATAATCGGTGAGAATGATACAACGGCTTCATCTGCGGAAATGGCTCCAAGTTCTGAAATCAAGAATGGAACCACCCCTAAAGAAAGCAGCAACGACAGGATAATGCCAATAGGTATTCCAATAAGACAGAGGCGCATAACCTGCCGAATAACAATACGCTTGATCTGTTTTGGCGTCGTCCCAATCGTTTTGAGAAGCCCATAAAACTGCACATCATGGGAGATGGAAATGTATAGGATATTATAAATCAGCAGATAGCCTGTAAAAATGAGGAAAAACACAATAGCACATAAGGAAAGCAAAGTAGCGGTTCCCTGACCGGCATCTGTTTCATAAAGCTGTACCATCGCAACAGGTTGATTTTCTGCTAACCCTAAATCGGCCACTAATGCGTTACAATATTCTGAAACTCTGGACTCATCCACAAACAGGATCGACGCAGAGCCGTCATTTTCCACAGTCTTTCCATATCTTTGTGATAGCGCATGAGAAACGAAAATCACATCGGCAGTCTCCGTTGATTGGACAAACGCATAGCTTGTGAACCACCCCGACAAGGTAAAAGTTTCCTGAATTATGGAATCTCTGCTTTCGCTATCTGTGTAATAGGTGAGGGGTATCTCCATGCCAATAGACGGGGTATCAATTCCCATCCGTTCCAGCACTCCACGAGAAACCATGATTTCATTTTCTTTTTCGGGATAGTTCCCTACTATATCAACATAGGCGGGGGCGCGCAGTTCTTCCCATTCGGTTTTATCGAAATAATGAAGGGTCAAACTGATATTTCCCACATCTGCTGTATTTTGAACAACGCCAACGCTGTTACCAGTACCAACTTCTTTTACATAGTCTAATGCGTGAAGCTGCTGGATCTGCTCCGCCGTCGGATGTCCTACGGCAGCGTGCGCCGATGTTCCTGCAAATCTTATCTGCTCCATTTTTACGGACTCAACAAGGCTCATGCCAACACTGAAAACAGAGCCAATCAGTAAGGTGGTAAGCATGATTGCCATAACAAGAAAGAAGTTTCGCCGTTTATTGGCTTTCAAACTTCTTTTTGTCAATTTTTTTATAATCGGGCCATTATTGTTGCCAAATAAAATGTCGTTCATTCTTTTTCACCACCTTACTCTGAAATTTTGCCGTCCTCAATACGGATAATGCGATCTGCAAGCTGGGCAATCTCGTTGTTATGAGTAATCATGATAAGCGTTTGATGAAATCTGTGGCTGGTAGCTTTCAGCAGGCCAAGAACATCATTACTCGTCCGGCTGTCAAGGTTGCCCGTCGGCTCGTCCGCCAAAACAATAGCTGGTTTTGAAATCAGGGCGCGGGCAATAGCGACGCGCTGCTGCTGGCCGCCGGAAAGATTGTTCGGCATATTGCTTAGTTTATCGTCCAAAGCCAGCATACGAACTACATCGTCCATAAACGCTTTATCCACGGTATCTCCGTCCAGTTCAACCGGGAGAGTGATATTTTCATACACATTCAGAACGGGAACAAGGTTGTAGTTTTGAAACACAAATCCGATTTTTCGCCTGCGGAAAATCGCAAGGTGTTCCTCATTCAATGTAGATAAATCTTTACCATCCACAATAACCTTGCCGGAAGTAGGAACATCCAGACCACCCATCATATTCAGCAATGTGGATTTTCCGCTGCCGGATGTGCCAATAATGGCAACAAATTCCCCCGGCTCAATCGAAAGAGAAACGCCGTCCAGAGCCTTTGTAATATTCGGCTCATCTCCATAGTATTTTTTCAAATCTGTTGTCTGTAAAATAGGCATAAGTTCTACCACCTTTCTTTTTGATGGTTCCATTGTAAAAGGAAATCCTCGCAGAAATGTCACGGCGGTTCTTGAATTTCCCCTTAAAATGCCTTGAAATGTCGCAATCCTGTGACATTTCAAGAACGAGGCAGGAACACCGAAAAGGTAGAGCCGGAGCCGACTTCCGAGGCAACACGGATAAAGCCCCCCTGCCGGGTGATAATTTCACGGGTAAGATATAGGCCGATCCCGATGCCGGGGGCGTCATGCACACTGTCCTCACGGTAGAATCGTTTGAAAATCGTCCCTTGATGTTGTTCTGGAATACCAATGCCCGTATCGGAAATATCAATCTTCACATACATTTCCCAGCACACCACAGCCACATGGATTTTCCCGCCCTCTGGCGTGTACTTCACCGCATTATCCAGAATGTTGAACAGGGCTTCGGTTGTCCATTTCCGATCATGGGTTGCCGTTACCGTTTCCGGGCACTCCACGGTGACCGCGATCTTTTTCTGTTCTGCGTTCAGCAGAATACCGCCCAGCGCCGCAGCGAGAGTATCATAGATGGCCTGCGGCTTCGGTTCCAAAGCAATTACCCCGGATTCCAGCCGCGACGTTTTAATCATTGCCTGCATGAGAAAATCCAGCTTGTCTAACTGGCTGTCCATCGCCAAAAGAAATTCTCTCTGCTTTTCCGGTGATACATTTTGTTCCAACAAAGTGGCATCCAGCATTTTCAGGTTTGCAATCGGTGTTTTGACCTGATGGGAGATGTCCGAAATCAATTCCTGCAAGTCAGCCCGTTCCTTTGCAATACTGCTCTTACTTTCCCGCAGCACATCATAGAGCCGGGAAAGCCGGTGCTGGATTTTATAGAACAGGTTTTCTTCCTCTGTGTACTGCGGCGGGGTCTGATCTGCTGACATCATATCGTCCAACAGCTTGCACAGAGCGTCCGAAAACAGCGTTAATTTCCGGCGTACAAAGGCCAGAAAAGCAGCCATGCACCCGGCGACGAAAACCGCATAGAGCAATCCGCAGCATAGCGCCAATATGTTCCGTGTCAAAAAGTAAATGGTACATGACATGGCGACCGAAAGCAGAAAAAGGGCTACACACACAACCATGCACACTTTATTGACAGAGAGTTTTTCTGTCCTCATTTGTTACCGCCCCCAATCCACATATAGCCCATGCCATAGACGGTTTTAATATAGGAATGATCTGGATTTTCAATTTTGTTTCGTACCCGGCTGATTGTGGAAGTCAGCGCGTGTTCATCCACAAAATTCCCGTCAATATCCCATAGCTTTTCCAATAGCACCTGCCGGGTCAAAACGATCTGCGGATTTTTCGTCAGCACTTTCAAAAGCCGGTATTCCATCGGAGTAAAAGAAATGCTTTCCCCGCCCCGCGTTGCGGTCATTTCCGTAAAGTTGATAAACAGGTTGCCGTCGTTGTAGAAGTCACCGCCAGATTGCTTTCTGATCCGGGCCAGCAATGCAGACACTTTTTTCTGAAATACGCTCATGGGGAAAGGCTTTGTCACATAATCATCTGCCCCCAGCTCGTAGCCTTTGAGCATATCGCTTTCCATATCGTTTGCCGTCAGGAAGATTACAGCAGTGTCCAGGTGGCTGTCCTTAATATCCCGGCAAAAATCAAATCCGTTGCCGTCCGGCAGATTGATGTCAAGGACAATCAAATCATATTCCTGCTTTCTGCAAAACAGTTCGGCAACGCTTTTCGTTAAGGCTGCATCTACTTCATAGCCTGCGGCAGACAGGTTATAGCAAAGGGTATTATTCAAAAGGCGGTCATCCTCAACCACTAAAATTTTCATTTGCTCACATCCTTTTCTTTATAGAGTATCAACCAAATGTCACAGAAACCTCACAAGAAAATCTTTTTTTATTTTACGGTACACATTGGATAACTGCAATATCGAGCTATTCGCTCGTTCCGTTAACCTTCATACACCGTGTAGATGTAAAACAGGATTTTTATAAAAGAAGCTGCAGAGTTGGTAATTGCTCTGCAGCTTTCCCTTTTCATGTATCGAATTTATATCCTACACCGTACACGCTTTTTACATAGTCCGGCAGATCCGGGGCAATTCTGATTTTCTTTCGCAAGTTGCTTACATGGTTGTTGATTGCCTTTCGGGAATAGTATGTGTAGTCCTCATGCCATACCAAATCCAGAAGCATTTCGTAAGTGAACACCCGTTTTGGATTCAGTATAAGCAAAGCAAAAATTTCAAATTCCTTAACTGTTAGCGGGATCACCTGACCTCGGACAGTAACAAGGCGCTGCTCCAAGCAAAAATACAAATCGCCCTTCTGGATCTCCGTCAATGGCTGATCTTCCTGTGGTGGAATAAAATATTGTCCTCGAAAGAGTGTTGTGTATGGGACATCAGCCGGAATATTGCCAGCCTCATAGTCACGAACAAACTGAGCCAACTCTTTCTTTTGTTGAGTAGAGAGTAAAGCAAATAGTTTTTCACCAATTTGCCTGCCGGATTCCAATATATCTAATACAGCTAATTTCCCATTTTATCACCTTCTGTCTTTGAAATAATCTTTAATGTTAGTTAATTTGAATTTACACCCAACCGATTAAAAACTTTCTTAGAATAGATAGAAATTAGCAAAGCTGCAAAAGCGGCCCCAATTAAAACCACCCATGTATGCGCTGCAAAAATGTCAAACAGAACACCGTAAATCGCCTGTCCAATCGGTTGTCCGCACATCGCAATAGAAATCAGTGCCGCCATGATCTTACCGACTAATTGAGGTGGGGTCTGCGTCTGTACCAGTGTGTAAACCTGAACCATAAAGAGCGTAGAGGCACCCATAGCGGTGAAGCTCATTAAAGTGATTGCCCAATACGATACGATGGCAGGCATATTCAGAAAAAGGGAAATCCCCATAACCGCCACAGCAATGGAGCAAACCAAAAGCAGCACATAGGAATTTTGGATTTTCAGCTTTTCCGATACGATTGCAGTTAAAATTCCGCCGCACAGACCGCCCAACGCCAGCGCCCCCTGTGTGAAGCCGTACATGGTATCAGACATCCCTAACACCTGTGTAATGAGAATGGGGGTTCCTACAATCATCACCGCGCTTAAAACCAAATTAAAGATGGACACCAGAAAGACCACCGAAAAGAAAATGGGTTTTTCTGTCTTTACAAACTGATAGCTTTCTTTCAAGTCCATTCCGACGACCCGAAGCACACCGACTTCACGCGGGCGTTTTTCATGCGGGATGTGGATAAAGATTTCCATGATGGCTGAGAAAGTAAAACACGCCGCACTCAAAAGCAAAATCGGATAAATGCCCCAAAGGGTGAACATCACGCCACCGATTACCGGCCCCAACAGACCAGAAAGGGTATTGACTTGATTGATTACCGCATTTCCGGCCATCAGTTTCTCTTTCACCACCAGAAGCGGAACGCTTGCCTGTACTGCTGGCTGGTATGTGCCGGAAATACCATAGAGTAACATCAAGGCAACGATAAAAAGCGGAACCGTTGGGATCTTCCCCAACGAAAAGTAAAACAGCATAATAATGGCTGCCGTAGAGAAGTCCAACCCTACCATAATGTCGCGCTTGTTCACACGGTCAGCCAATACGCCGCCGACCATCGAAAGAATGACCATCGGAGCAAAGGAACAGGCGGTCACAACACCAAATAGCGTTGACGAACCTGTTTCTCTCAACAGATACAGCGGCAAGGCAAATCGCAAGATGGCATTGCCGAAAAGGGAAATGATCTGGCCGATCACGACGAGAGTAAAATCACGCCTGAAAAGTTTTGTCTGCATAAAATACCTCCATTATCTCGATATTAAACCGACCGTCGGTTTGGTGTATGTCTAAAATAAACTGCTCATTGAGAGCAGCTCATTTTAGGGAGTTAGGCCGTGTGCTGGGACTTGCAGTAGCTAATATAGCCCTTTATCATTTCATCGTCCAAAAACTGGTTGATACCAACGCCTTGTAACAGGTCATTGAATGTTTCGCAACGATTACGCATTCCCGCTTCATCCGTCATACTAACCAGCGGATTGAGCCATACATTTGACAAGACCATGATGGCCTCTGCCAGTTCATGGGGATTTGTCGCCTGAATGGAACCGTCGTCAATCCCTTGCTGTAAGATCGGCTGGATGAACTTAGGAGCAACAATCTGATAGAGCTGGGCAATTTGCATCGCCAAAAAGCGCGGGTTATCCAGTAAGCAGGGCGTAACGGTCAGCATTAGACTTTGGTTAGAGTTAAACAAAGCAGCCTTAAAGATTGCCCGCAACTTTTCCAGCCCGTTCAAGGATTTATCATCCCGTACTTTTGCCAAAGCACTTGTGTTTTCTTCCCCTATACGGTGAAAGATCGCTTCAAAAATTTCTTCTTTGGACGAAAAGTGATGGTAGATTGCGCCTTTTGAAAGATTTGTTTCGTTGATGATGTCCTGCAAAGATGTTGCGTCATATCCTTTTTCAACAAACAGATGGGTGGCAACATCCAAAATCAGCTTCACGGTTTCCTCCGGGTATTTGTTTCTTGCCATCCCGCACCTCCATACAAACCAACGGTCTGTATAAATAGTAGCATATTCTTTTGGCTGTGTCAACAGATAAGCTGGCTAATACTCAAATGATAAGGTTGGTAATTTGGTGATTTTTTAAGAGTGTTCTATAATTTGCTTTTTCTCCACGGACGGCCCCAGCAGATAGTCAATATTGGCTTTCACATTTTGCAGCTCCCGCATTTCTTCCCGCACCTGCTTATATTCCGCATAGGCTTTCCGCTTGGCTTCCAACACTTGGGCATATTCTTCCCGCAGAGCTTTTATGGTAGGCAGCTTCTCCACACCCAGGCTGTCAAAGTATTTCTTTGCCGCCTGGTGGATCAGGATGTCAGCCTCATGCTCGGCCCGGAACTTTTTGCTGTAACCGGCTTTTCGATACTCAATGTAGACAGCTCTCGTTTTTGAGTAGTTGACGATTTGTTTCTGCAATTCTCCATTTTGAGATAGACGGCTTTCCATATCCTTGATCTGCGTGGAAAGTTCATTAAACCGGGAAGTCATGGCCTGGGCCTTTGCTTGAAGGTCCTCATAGCTCATATCCCCGTGCTCTTTCAGGTAAGCCACAGCTTTCGCAAGCTGCTTCACATTGAACACTTTGGCCCAACGCTCATAACCGGCGCCTTTACCGGCCCGCATTGCGGCGTCAATATCAATCAGCATCCTCACAGAAGAACTGGACCGTTTGGGCTGAACAGAGGAAATATAGGTTCCGGCAATCCTTTCCCGTATTGCCTGTTCAGTATAATCGCCTTTCAGCGTATTGCAACGAGTTCGGCTCTTTTGCCCTGGGACACGGAAATTGATAGATTTTCCGCGCCGGGTGACTTCCACACCGGACGCTTCCAGAATTTTCAGGAAATCCTCAAAGGTAGAGGGGTGCTGCTCCAGGGCGGCGTCAATGGCCTGTCGGATTTGATTCTGAAAGGATAGCGGTTTGTTTCCATCACCCAGCCATTTCCCATAATGGCCGCGGCTGGGCTTAGGATCTTCGACAATAGAAAGACCATGCTCCAGACACAACTTGTCGCTGATCCGGCGCAAAGCCCAGGAGGAACCCCAGAAGTTACGAAATTTCCGGGTACATTCCAAATTTACCGCACTCACGATGATGTGATTATGGACATGGTGCTTATCTATGTGCGTGCAGACGATAAAAGCGTTGTTTCCCTTCGTCAGTCTCATAGCAAGCTCCTGGCCGATCTGATTGGCTTCCTCCGGCGTCACTTCACCCGGCTTAAACGCCTGCCGAAAATGGTAGGCAATCACGTCATCCGCACCCCGGACTCTGCCGGTCTTGTGGATATACTGCCGCTTGGCTAAGGTAAATTCTGCATCCGCTGTGCGGGTATCACACTCAAAACCATAAATCAGTTTCCCATAGTCGGTTTTCTCTGGATTTTCTACATAATCAATGATGTCCTCGATTGCGGTGGAGAAGGAGCGGCCCTCTCCGATATGCAAAGGCATCAGCCTTGTGGTCGCCATTGTCCACCTCCTTTGATAAATGTGCGTTGCCAAAACATTTGGAATAAATAAAAAAACGGCCCGCCGGTTGATCGGCGGGCCAAATCCTTACCTTATGCAATTTTGTACCGTGCCCGCAGGTGAAGGGCAAAGACCAGTATAGCCCCCAGCGCCCACACCACATAGGTCCACACCATATCCTTACCGGAAAATTCATAGGCCATGGTAGCAAAAATAAATCCCCACACAATGGACAGACCGCCGCCGATCAGCCAGAAGCCGGGACGGGTGCGGTGAAGCAGGAGAAGCCCCAGCAGGACAGCAATACCGATCACAATCGCCAGGGCGGGATGGACGCCTAAAAGTCCATGGGAAAGAAAGCCCGCCAGAATTGCCAGCGCAATGCTGTCAAAAACAATGATGTTTCCAAAGAACAGCCCGATCACCGTCACAATCAGTCCAATTCCAATGCCGATCAACAATTCTATGCCAACGGCCAGTAAAGCAGCGCCCATACGATGGCCTCCCTTCTCAAAAACAGATTTTCTCTTTCTATAAAAATTCTACCGCTCCCGGCCACAGGAAAGCAACCGTTTTTTTGAATGTTCATGGAATGTTTGTAAATTCCGTCAGCAGCTTTTTTGCAATTTCCCAAAGCCCATCCATGCGGGATTGCAGATCTGCAATATCCACCGCATAGATACTGCCGGTCTCATGGGCTTTCCGAGCATACTGGTTCAGATTGTTGGAGCAGATACGCAGCAGCCGGGTCAGCTCCCGGACTTCGGACAGATCCAGGTTAATCACATATCCGTCAATCGCCATTTTACGGATAAAGGCAGAAGTATTTGTGATACCGGTCTGCGCCATGCGTTCCCTGATCTTATCCATTTCCTGTTCTGAAATCAAAATATGAATCTGGGCGCTGCGTTTTTCTTTCGGGGCCTTCATCGCTGGGGCTGTTCCTTTGTCTTTTTATTAGGAGCCGGGCGCGGAGTATTTGCGGCGGCCTCTTTCAGAAAGTGGGTAACAGAACGCTTTTCCGCCGCGATCATTTTATCCAGATGATTTTCAAACACGCCGGGTATAAAGTTATACCGGTATTTCTGTTCGCTTGCCAGAATCCCGCGCAGCAGGCCCGGAACAGCCGGTTCCATCCGGAATTTTTCTGCCTTGCCAAATTGGGCGTGAAGGGACAGCCTATGCTCATGGTAATACGCATAACTAAATTCCATTGGATCGCTCTGGCCTTCAAATTGGACGATCACAGTCGCAGCGGGGAGAGCGGTCCGTTCAATATGCTCCGCCATAGCCCTGTAATCCTGCGTATAGAGATTTCCCTTGATTGAATCACCTTCCATGCCAGTGATCTCCACCGTATACGCAAGGATCGTATCACGGGTATCTTTGTAAAACTGCCAGGTGTGAAACGCATCGGAATCCCGGATAAAAATATCCCGCTCCCGAAAGCACCATGTACCGGAAGGGCGAGACATCCAGTACAGAGGGGTGCGCTCCGGGTGCTTTGTTTGAGCGATACGCTCCATGCTGCCCACATCAAATTCAAAATCAGATTGATAATGCTTTGTGTTTCGCTCCATCACAGAGCGCAGGCATTGTTCCACATCCACATTTTCAAATTTCAGCTTCAAGCATTAAAGCCCCCTTTCCGGCGGGGAAGGATGAAAACCACGGGCCTCATGCTCCATGCGGTCTGTCCGCAGCTTTTCCATGATCGAAGGCTTTTCATTCGGCAGCGTTTCCGGGGCCGGCTCCTTGACTTCCTCATGGGTCTGTCCATCGGTAAGGTCGGCCCGGATCGGCGGGTCATTATTCACAATGCCGTCAATCATGTTATAGTTGCCCTTTTCACCCTCCAGGTCCAGCTCCGCGTTGCGAAGATAGTTTTCCGGCGCCTGGAAGGGCTGGCCCGCAAACAGGATTTCCCGGCGCGGGGTGAATTGCCGCAGAACACCTTCCTGCAGGCGGGCAAATTCCATATACTGATCCATCGTCAGCCCCCGGTCCAGCATTTCCTCCTGTGAGTGCGACCAGCCTTCCCCATAGAGGAAATAATACATTTCCGGCATATCGCTCACAAAACATAAAGAGCCGTCCCGGTTGTCATAGCTTCCCGACTGGCCTGGGGTAAAGGAATAGCGTTCCTCCCGGCCAAGATATACCTTATTGTCAGCGGCAAGCATGGCGACCATATTGGCATAGTTGCTGTGTACCGCAGAGCGGATCTCCACAACCGGGTCCGCCTCCGGCGCCATCTGCCGGCCGGGGATCTCATTATGCTTTTCTGCAACCTCATTTCTCGGCGCACGGTCCACCGGGCCGACAGCTTCTATATCCGGCTGTGAGGCGGGGACTCTTACAGCGTTTGGCTCCGGCTCCTTCTCTTTGACAAAGTAACGGACATTGGCCGTTGCCTTACGGTTCAATTCCAGGGCATAAGCCTGGGCCGCCTCCAGGGATTCAAATTCCAAGGGGCGGCCATCTTCTTTGCACCATGCTTCCGCATGTCCGAACATGGAAGCGGCACTTCTTACCGCCCAAACTCCATATACCTGTTCCATTTCACATCCTCCTTATCGTTCCGGCTCCTTTGCCGCCTTTTTAGGGGCAGCCGTTTCCGGGGCTTTATTATTTTTTAGCTGCTGCCGGATAGAGTGAGGCCGCCCGGCCTCCCGGTCAGCCGAAGTGATATTGACATATTCCCCTATAATACAAAGCGCCTTATGATAGCTGTCACAGAAAAATACCCGGTCCGCCATTTCTTTCGCCTGTTCTGGCATCCCATGGGCTTTGAGAGTGCGGGAAGCAATGCCTACCAGGTTGAAAATGTTCCCGTCCTGGCCGATCAGCGGGCAATCCGGTTTCCCTGGCGCTTCCTGCGCCGGTTCATGGCCCAGGCGGTTGTCGATATAATCGGATAACCAGGTGCCGCCAAAAGTATCATGGGTTTGCAGACGCCACATGGCAAGTTTCCCTATATCCAGCTTGACATCCTCAAAAGGGAACAGCAGGCAGGTAAGCCCCTCATTTTGGAATACGCTCACATGGGTAAAAGTGGTTCCTTCCAAAAGAATCCCTTTCTGCGCCAACAGGTCATTGATCCCCTGGACCCATTCGCCAGGATCACCGCCGCAGCCCTGCAAAACAAGCCCTTCTTTATCCTCCATACGGCGAAGGTCCTCCACCGTGATATTCTGAATTTCCATAGATTCCTCCTGGTTTGAGATCCTCTCGTTATGAGCCGGGGAAAGGACTTCGGAAAGCGCCTGTTCCCACTGCCTGCCAAATCCCCGGACTACAGTATCGGGAAGCGCGCCGTTGCGCTGAAACATTTCTAAAGTGTCAAACGCCCGGTTGAACAGGGAAATGTTTTGGGTGTCCACATTGGGGGCAAAATGAATGATCCCTGCGGGATAGTTTTTTCCAGTGCCCACCCAGCCGCGCACAAAATCATCAAAGCCGTTTTTGATTCCGGCCTGAGTCAGATCATCGGCATGGCTGCCGGGCAACCCTCTTGCTTTCCCGTACTGCTGGCCCAAAACCAGAATACCGGTCTTGGGATTATACATAAAGCGCCGGTTTGAAATATCCTGCATATCAAAAGCCTGGACCGCCACATCCAGCTTCATCATTGCGGGGACTACCGGCACGACTTCAAGTTTTTCCTTCTCCGTATCATCACCTCCCGTCAGATTCTTTCAGTTGGCTCATTACAATCGCCGGACGGACCCAAAGCCGCTGAAATTTTCTCCACTCGCTGTCTACAATGCCTTTTTCATCCCGGTAGAGCATGGCATAAGGGATAAATCCGGCTTTCCAGGCGTCCCGCAGACGTTTTTCCGCTGCCTCCATGGTATCGCCCCGGTAGCCGATCAGGACATAACAGCAGGCTTTATGTGATTTTCTCTCGAATCCTCCGGCCTGCAAAAGCCGCCCGGCCTCCACAAGCGGCTCATAATCATCCGGGGTGTCATAGGCAAAATACATGCGCTGCGTCCTGGATTCCCGCAGAAGGTCCACATGCCAGGGCCGAAGAAGGCGGGCCTCCAGCCCGCCCGTAAAGGCCGGACGCTCTTTCTGCCTGCCCAGCATTTCAAATACCGCTTCAATATGCTGCCGGGAACAGGCAAGCAGGTTATCGTCCAGCACTATATTCCCTTCGGTGATCGGCAGTTCCCTAAGCCTTCCGCCTTCCCGCCTGGGGACGGAACAGAACCAGCAGCGGTTGGGGCAGCCCCTTGAAGTGATAACATAACCTTTTTTCAGATACATCCCCGGCACGAAATCACCGCCAGGCATATTGAAGGCAGGACCGCCCATGTGGACGGGGACGCCCAGCTTCATCCACTGTTCGGCAAGCTGGCACGCTTTCTCCATGTCATAGGTAAAGGCCACAGAAACATGCACTTCTTCTATATCCGGCAGGCCGTCCCTTGGCGGCGGGCCGGTAAATGCCAGAGGATCATCCGGCGTTGCTTTGGTACGGCGTGGAAATACACGCGCAATCTTCAAATACACATCCCTCCTAAAAGTTGATTATCCGGTTGGTTACATTTACCTTTTTGTCCGCAACTTAACCTTCCTATGGAGGGGCAGAGTATAAATCTCTTGCCGCCTGTAAAAGTGAGGCCGGAAAGCCTTATAAATCAAGGCATAAATAGGCTAAGTTGCAGACATATCATCCCTTGTGCTGGCGAATCCGGCGCTTGCGTTTTTTATCCGCGTCCCGTCTGGCCCAGGTCCGGCAGGCGTCAGAACAATACGCTTGGCTGGTCGTGGGAAGATACAGCTTCCCGCATACCGGGCATTTTTTCTGGCGCTGGGAAGTATCATTTCCCGTCAGAGCTGCTTCCAGAGCCGGTTCAACCGGCAGCACCGACAGCTCAAAATACCGGCAAAGGCCGCCGGTCCACCATTTATGAAGCATATAGCAGGGACAGTCCAGAGGAAGGCAGAGCTTTTCCCGCTCGTCATAGTTGGCGCATAAGCCTGTTACCAGCCTTCGGATCGCTGCGCGCTCGGAGCGGGTCAGCTCCCGCGGCGGGCCGGTCATTTCTTCCGTCCCCGCTGCTGCGAAAATTCCAGCTTGAAATTCACATACTTTTCGCCGGTATCGTCCAGCACCACCACGGCGTCATAGGTTTTGCCGGTTTTCTCGCTGAAAAGCCCGGACATGGAAACGCGGCCCTCTTTTAAGAGCGCCGCGGCAACAGTTTTTGTGATGGTTTTCTTTTTACTGGAAAAGAACCGGTTTTCTTTCCAGAGCGCAAAGGCACAGGCTTCATTTTCACAGAAGAAGCCTTTCTTCCCTTCATAGACAGTGCCGCCGCACCGGGGACAGGTCCCGACAGCTTCCCGGCTGGCCGCGCTCTTGTTCCCGAACAAGACGGAATAGGCAGGATCGGGGGCGGTGTTCTGCCGGATCAGGTCACGGATTAAACCGGCAATCCCTTCCATAAAAGCGTCCGCCGTCATTTCTCCGCGTTCCACCTGTTTCAGCATAGACTCCCATTCCGCTGTAAGCGCCGGGGATTTTATCACATCGGGCAGGACGGCAATCAGGTTGACGCCCTTATCCGTAGGTAAAAGCTGTTTCTTTTTCCGTTGGACAAATCCCGTGGACACCAGCTTTTCCAGTGTGGCGGCACGGGTGGCCGAAGTACCCAGCCCTTTCCGTTCGGCGTCCTCCGGCATATCCTCCGCACCGGCTGTCTCCATAGCCGCAAGCAGAGAATCCTCAGTATAATGCTTGGGCGGGCTGGTTTTGCCTTCCCGGATCGTGGCGGCAGCCTTTTCAAATCGCTGTCCTTCTTTCAGCTCTGGCAGGCGGGACGTATTTTCGTCGCCGTCCTCCGGCTGTTTTTGTTTCAGGCTGGCACGGAAAGCCTGTTCAATGCCTTTCCATCCCTCATGCAGAATCGTTTTCCCTTTTGCGGTAAATGTGTGGCCCTCGGACTCTAAAACTGCCAGCACCGCCTCAAAGCGGTGGGGCTGGGCGGTAGCGCAGAGGAGGCGGCAGGCAAGGAGCATCAGGACATCCCGCTCACCGGCAGGCAAAGCAGACAGATCGGTGCGGGCTATCTCCACCGTGGGGAGAATGGCATGGTGGTCCGTTACCTTGCTGTCATCAATGATCCCTTCCAGCTCCGGCGCCGTGGTGCTGTCCTTGCCAAAAGGCATATTCTGCCACAGCCAAAGGGCCAGAGAGCCAACCGTGGCCTGCATATCCGCTGTGATATACTGGCTGTCTGTTCGCGGATAGGTCGCCAGCTTTTTCTCATACAGGCTTTGCAGATAATCAAGGGTCTGTTGGGCAGTAAAGCCATACAAGCGGTTGCACTCCCGCTGCAAGGTAGTCAAATCGTAAAGGCGGGGCGGCTGGACAGTCTTTTTCTGTCGCTCTACTTTGCGGACAACGGCAGGCTTTCCGTCACAAGTTGCCCGTATCGCTTCCGCAGCCGCCTTGTCCTCCAGCTTTTCCCCGGCAGCGGTAACCCCTCCGCAGGCGAGTTCCGGCACATAGAAGGGCTTGCTCTTAAAAGAACGGATCGCATCTTCCCGCTGGACGATCAGCGCCAGTGTCGGCGTCATTACCCGGCCCACATTCAGGGTGTCGCCATACAGGACAGAGAAAAGCCGGGTGGCGTTGATCCCCACGATCCAGTCCGCACCAGCCCGGCAGAGCGCCGCCTGGTAAAGCAGGTCATAATCGGCGCCGGGCCGCAGGTGTTCAAATCCATCACAGATAGCGGCGTCCTCCATAGAGCTGATCCAAAGCCGGAGAATGGGCTTGCTGCACCCGGCCTGCTGATAGACCAGCCGGAAGATCAGTTCTCCTTCCCGGCCGGCATCAGTAGCACACACCACAGCGTCCACACGTTTATCCTCCATCAAACGGCGCAGGACGCCAAGCTGCTTTTTCTTATCCTTTGCCACATCATATTTCCAATGGGCGGGAAGGATGGGCAGATCCGTATACCGCCATTTGGCGTACTGCTCCCCATAGGCTTCCGGCTGGGCCAGCTCCACCAGATGGCCCACACACCAGGACACCAGCCAGCCGCCGCCTTCCAGATACCCGTCCTTTTTCTCTTTTGCCCCCAGCACCGCGGCCAAAGATTGGGCCACGCTGGGCTTTTCGGCTACTACAAGTTTCATTCGTCTGAACCTCCTTCTTTATCAAAGAATTTTGTAAACTGCTCATCTGCCTGCCTTCCGGCCTGCAGCAGACACATCAAAGTTACGCCTGCGATTGTGCCAAGCGTGAAAGACAGAAAATGTGATACTGCGCTCCACATGTGCCGCACCTCCTTTGAATTTTGAATATGAAAAAAGCGCAAAGGGATAAGAGCACCTTTGCGCCAGGATTATATAGCAAAACGCCGCAGAAAGGATCTGCGGCGTAAATTCATGGTATTCAGTTTTAATTTTGGAATTTGAGATTTGAGTGCTTTTATCTACCCGAAGCGTTCCTGAAATATCCAAGATTTATCATGTTTTCAGGAAGATAAGGCCCCACAGGGACCTCCCGCATTTCTTTTCTCTGGGCGTGGACCATGCGGATCGTGGACACCGTGCCGCCTTTTTCCCGTCCATCATAGACAGCGATCACCCGGTCTGCCTGGCTTACCATATAACGGTTGCGCTTCATATAGACATTGGAAGCCCATTCCTCGCTGATAACTGCAACCTTCGCACATGCCTCCAGCATGGCTTTGGTCTGCCCATCCTCCATCAGCCGCTTATAGCGGTTGCGGTAAGGAATTGCTGCCTCCAGGCGCAGCGCCGGATTTTCTTTTGCCTTTTCCAGAACAATCCGGGCAAATAGCTGATCGGCGCCGTCAGCAAAGCCGGAAATAAAATAGGTATAACCGTCTGCGATGGCTTTTTCAATTTCCCGGCGAAGGTCCTGCTCTGCCTGCTCCATATATTCAGCGGGGATCTCCCGGTGTCCGGTTACTCCGCATATTTTTTGTTCCATGATACCTGCCTCCCTTATGGCTGATAGTTGAAAACTACTGCATTTCTTATTTTAGTAGGTTACATTTAGCGTGTCAACAGAAATACCCCTTTTCATTTAGCGAATAGAGCCAGCCTGTAAGGTACAATCTATTACAGAATAGGAGGTGACTATGGTGTACGAAGATTTTGTCCCGGAAAGGCTGGCAAAACTGAGGATGCAGAAGGGTGTTTCCGCGCGGGATATGTCGCTGTCGCTTGGACAGGCCAACAACTATATCAACAACGTGGAGAACAAGAAAACGCTTCCTTCTATGCAGTCCTTCTTTTATATCTGTGAATACCTGGGCGTAACACCACAGGAATTTTTCGATGAAGGCAATCCGAATCCCGCCGCTTTAAAGGAATTTATCACAGAGGCAAAGAAGCTGGATTCCAAAACAATGTCTTACATCCTCGGCATTATGAAAGAACTGAATAACAAAAAGTAGAAGTGGTCAGTCACATATAAGGGAGGCTGGCCACTTTCTATTCTTTGTAAGGAATAAAACAGTTTAAAATCGTATTTTGCTCCCGGATATAACCAATATTATATAGGATTGGTTACATCTGTATAGTACCTGGCCTTATTTTTAAGTTATCCACACAGAAAATATTTATACAAAGACAAAAGTTATTTCCCCGTGCTGCCGAAAGCACCCTTGCCGCGTTCGCCGCCCAGGTCATTTACAAAGTCCGCGATCACCACGGGCATGATGATAAGCTGCCCGATCCTGGAATCTTTCGGAAGCGTCCGGGCCTCATTTCCCACATTGCTGACAATGGCATGGATTTCGCCCCGGTAGCCGGAATCCACAGGGGGCAGTTCACAGACCACCCCTTTTGCCGCAAGGCTGCTCCTTGGGAACACATAGGCAGCATAGCCGTCCGGCACCTCCAGGCCAAAGCCCAGCGGGATTTTAGCGATCCCGCCAGGCTCCAGGGTACAGTCAAATGGCATATAGACATCCGCCCCGGCGTCATTGGCGTGGGAGCGGAGGGGACGGTGGTTCTCCGGCAGCCCGAAATCAATGATCCTGATTTTCACTGGCGGCCTCCTTCCAGTGCGGCAGGATAGTCCTGGCGCAGCAGGTCAAGAGGCAGCGCCCCTTTTTCACACGGGCAGCCGCAGGACATATCTTTTTCCAGACATCCCTCCCGCTGGCAGAAGGGACCGGCAAGTTCCGGGCTAAATAGTTCCGGGTCCAGCGCATACAGGTCCGCCCATATTTTCAGCAGGACAAAGCGTGTTTCATCCGTATTGCGGCGGCAAGTCCGCTGGCCGATCATGTGCTTCCACTGGTAAGGCGTGGCGCTGATTATCAGCACATTGCGGAGGCTCTGCGGGGCAAGGTACCCCGCGGCGTCCCTGGAAATCCCGCAGGCGCCTATATCCGCGTAATGCTCCATGGCAGCCCGGCATTTTTTCAGGTAAAAATCATGCACCCACTGGCTGGCCGTAAGGATTTCATAAGGCACCACAAAATCGGCCTGCCCCGCGTAATTGCTGTATTGCAGGGACGCACTGATAAATTTGACTTCATTTTGGTGCCGGGTGATCTGCGCCAGAAAACGCCTGCTGGCGCCCACAACCGCCACCGTGATAACCGAAAACTTCTGTACGGCAGGATGAGGCAGAGAGGCAATCCGTTTGACCGTTTCGGAAGTATAGCCTTTCTCATAAAGAGCCAGAAGGTCATCCATAGAATGGATCTTATGGCCCCGCTGGGTGAGCCTGGCCGCAAACACCATGTTTTTCTCCGCTTCCTGTACCGCAGTGCAGTTCAAAATTTTTGTTTCAATCTGGTTGATGTTCCAATTCCTCCTTTATCACAGCTTTTAGTAAGAACAGATAGTTGAGGCTGTCGGTAATCTTTTCCTCCCAGACAGCCAGCTCAAAAGTTTTCCGGTCTGAAAAGCACATATCATAAATGGAGATGATGTGCTTTGCCATCATACCGGCAAGCGCCCGCTGGGGTGTTGCGTGCTGCAAAGCAGCAGCCGCCTTAAATGCCCCCAGCCGGTCCGTATCATCCCCGGTATATTCCTTGGTTTTCTTCTGCAGCGTGTCAGCGCAAAGCCTCACCTGCTCGTCAAATACGGCGTTGACTTCTGTTTGTGTAATATAGCATCCCTCCTAACTAAAAACAGCCGACTGGATTTTTCCAATCGGCTGTGCAGCATATCGTTTATTTATAATGGTATATAGTTGGTGCCTCTGCCTTTTCCATTCTGCTTTAGCAGATTGCTTTTTACCAGCTTTTTCAGGACTCTGGCAGCAGTAGAGATACTCACTTCGAGCAGTCCCATGACTTCATTTCTTGTAACAGCACCATGTGTCCGGGCATATTCCAACACTTTTTCTTCTCCGGCACTTAATGGCGTGCCAACAGGAGTATGTGCGGATGGCTCTGCTGGAAGAACAGATTCAGCGCCTTTTTCATATTTGGCGTTAATATTCGGCAGTATGATCTTAAAGGCGTTTTTTGTGGTTTCAATCACAGGCTTTTCCACCATGCCTTCGTATGCCTTCATAATTTTTCCCATTCCGGTACCATAAGCCTCAATCAAATGTAAACGATAAAACACATTCGCAAGGTCCTGGTTCCGGCATACGGAAATACCTACCATAATATCTTCCAGGTCAATTCCCGGCATCAAGCCGCCAATGGACACAAATTCAATCCTGTCCGCATAAATACTGATAAGTGCGCTGGCACTAAAGGAATAATCCCGGTGGACCAGCAGATTCAGCAATGCTTCCCGGACAGCGATTTCAGGGTAATCCCGGACATCAATCCTTAGCAGTTTTTCTATGGTTGCACGGGTCTGATTGCGGAAGTCAATAAAATCATACACTTCGTTCATCTGGCGCAGCAGCGACCCGCTAAATTCCCGGCGGTCCTTAAATACCGTCTGGTCTGTCCCCTGAAAAACTGCGACCTTAATCGTATGGACGCATTGGTCGGACAGAAGCAGCCCTAAGTTGCTATAAAGGTTATCCTGATCGACCAGCTTCAAAGTACGCATTTGCTGCGGACCAAATTCTACATTCCGAAGGTCAAATTCTTTTTTCGCAGCTTCAAATGTGAGTTCTTGGTTCAGAGAGCGCATGGCTTCAAAGCGGTCCCCATCCGTTTCTTTAATCATACGGCGGATTGCCGTATCCGTAGCAGGAACCGAAGAATAACCCTGCCTGACATAGACGCCTTCTGGCCGCATCCCTTTTTTGGCAAGATAATAAGGCCGGTCCGTTCCGCGCTGAATATCTACAGCAACAATGTCTTTTCCATTTTCTTCAATCGTCTTATAATGCACGAACATTGTTACATCCGGTTTGATGGCATCCCGTACCATATTGCTGATTTGCAAAGATACACCGTCCGGGTCATCCACTCCGACTACCGTGCCGTCATCCTGGACGCCAATATACAGTTTTCCGCCGTCACAGTTAGCAAAAGCAATGATCTCTTTTTTGATTTCGTCCACAACAACTTCTTTCAGTTCTATGGTCTCACTTTCCCGAAAAAGCATACTGCCATCTCCTTCATTCATATTAACGCTCCTATTATAGCAAATCGGTTCAATCGTGTCAACGAGCCTGAACCGATTATGAACCGATTATGAACCGATACTTTTATGAGGTTCACAAAAACGGGTGCATTGCAGCAGTCTTTTAACACAAAAAGGTGCTTTTCCGTTCATAATATTGTCATATCCAATCGTTTCTATTCAGTTTTCTAACCAGGCAGTGACACGATTGAACCGATAAATAACACCATAAGAACCCTATCGAAATTGCGGTGCCGTATAACATTCGGGACAAATCAAAAAATATCATGCAACGGCTTCCATACAGTATTCGTTGTGTTTTATACAGTCAGCAGATAAATCCAATCGTGCATCAGGCGCACACCGGGTTTGGCCTCCCACGGGAGCAGCCAGAAAGCGCACTTAGAATACACCGTGCGATTATCCTCATTGTCAATGAAATCTCTGGCTAAACTAAATTGTGATTTTGGTTTGGCCGGAATATTTGCCGCAATTCAAGCGGCTATTCTAACCAATCTAACCATCATTGTTAGCAGGTGGTTAGATTGATGGTTAGAAAAAAGAAGCAAAGCACATATTTTACGCCGTAGGCAGGTACACCCAATCGTGCATCAGGCACACGCTGGGTTCGTCCTCACGCGGGATTAGCCGGAAGGCGCACTCGGAATACACCGTGCGCTTATCCTCAAATTCCATGTTGTAGGCTTTATAAAAGCGGTATTCCAGATTGGAGATCACGCACCGGAGCATTTGAAGGGCCTCCCGCTGGGAGGTGACAATGCAATCCCGGTCAATGCTGCGTTTCAGGGCCAGCAGGGATTTATAAAGCTGCACTTCCGTCCGGTAAGGGCGGGCATACCGATGATCCAGCCAGCCGCAGAAGGCCACCGGGCCGCTCTCGACCACATGCGCCTCCGGGTGGTGGAAGCCATAGCTGTCCAGGTTGGCGGTATTCAGAAGATAGAGCATTTCTTTCAGCTCCGCGCTGGGCATATCGTAAAACCGCAGCATGGAGCGGTAGAGATGGACATATCCGGGAATGGGAACAATGTTATTTACCATTGCAAATCCTCCATATATAGAGATAGGCGCGGGAGCATCCGGCATCCCGCGCCATCTTACGAAAAATGTTATTCAGTTACAGCTACCAGCCTGCCCATGACGATGAAGCGGTCAGCGCCGCCATTGGTGCAGGTGGAAAGGGTCAGTACCTTGTCACTGGAAGTGACGGAAACGCCGGTTTCAATCATAGAGCGTTCCTGCATCGCGGAAAGCCAGGTCGTATATGCGCCGCTGTCTTTCCATTCCAGCGCCCAAGGAGAAGTTTCGCTGCCGGATTCCTCCGGGCTTGCCACAAACGCGGAAAATACTTCGGCTACATAGCCGCCCTCCGGCGTTACCAGGTACATTTCCGGGTGTTCGTCATAGTAAGCCTGCGCTTTGTATTCCACCAGCGTGGAGAACATAGAGCCGTCACGCATGTTGTGCCCGTAGATGATCGTGTTGTTGTCGGAAAAAT
The DNA here is from genome assembly GCF_032490475.1 of Neglectibacter sp. CSJ-5. Classification (NCBI taxonomy): domain Bacteria; kingdom Bacillati; phylum Bacillota; class Clostridia; order Eubacteriales; family Oscillospiraceae; genus Neglectibacter; species Neglectibacter sp. CSJ-5. Next base: position 41,631 of record NZ_JAVYJC010000005.1, read on the forward strand.
CCTCCGCGTTTTCATAGTCGATGAACAGGCAGCCCACCTTGTTTGCCGTACCGTCATACAGGTGTTTCAGGTAGTAGCTGTTATCCTCGCCCTGTGTTACCGGGTACTGAATGACCGTGCCGGGAAGCTCCAGCCACGCCTTGACATCCTGCCCCTGGGCCAGCAGGCTTTCAAAATCCACCGTGGGAAGGGAAACGGAGGAAGCGCCGGTTTCCTCCGGCGCCTCCGCGTTCTCTTTTTCCCCGTCCGTTTCTGCCGGGGTGACATATTCCGAAAGACCGGCATAGGTATCGGCGCTTTCCTTGTACTGGCCGATCTCCCGCGCCAGCATGAAGCCGCTGCCTACCGTCATGGCAATGCAGATCAGAAGCGCGCCGGCTGCCGCTTTGCGGCGCCCGGTACTGGCCTTCTGTCCCTTTTTCTTGTAAGCGCACAGGAAAAGGGCAATGCCGCTGCCGACCACCGCTGCGCCCAACACGCCGATCCAGATATACAGGTTATAATCATCGCCTGTCTGCGGGACCGGCTTGGAAGGATTGGAAGGCGTTGCCGGGCTATCCGGGTTATCCGGCGTATCAGGCGTTTCCGGGGTTTCTTCCTCCGGCTTTTCATTAAAGAAGCTCACCTCGGCAGTTTCATCGGCCTTGATCTCCACCGTGGCGCCATCCGGGATGATATAGTCCTCGCTGGCCTTATTTTTCACCTCGGTCACAGTGTATTTGCCCACGCGCAGCCCTTCGATCAGGATGATACCATCCTCCGGGCTTGTGAAAGTCTCGCAGTAGGTGCCATCTTCACTTTTCACCTCAAAGGCAAAGCCGTCCTTGCGGCCATCACTGGAATCCTTCGTGATTTTCAGGTTTCCGCGGTACGCCTCATTGACAAATCCGCGGCCGGATTCGCCATTTTCCACAACGACAACCTGCCCATCCGTGGTGATCTCAAAATAGTAGGCGTTGGGGTCCAGTTTGTGACCCTCCGGGGCAGTTTTCTCTTTGACAAAATAGCCCTTCGCCAAAAGGCCGCTCATTTCATGGAACCCTTCATCGGTTTCCGTCAGCTCCCCGATCAGGGCGTCGCCTTCATCAAATGCCTTATCGCCGTTGGTGTCCTCGTAAAGCTCAAAGACGGCGCCGGGCAGCCGGTGGAGGAACGGGTTGTCTGCGGAATCCTCGCCGGTATCGTCAGCAGCGTTTTCTTCCGTTTCGCCAGCCTCACTTTCAGAAGGGGTTTCCCCGTTCTCCTGGATAGACTTCAATTCGTCCACAGCCTCGGTCTTGATGACCTGCACCGTACCGTGGATCAGGGTATTGTCGATTTCAATTTCAATGGCCTGCCCATCCGTGCCGATATAGACATGGTGCTGTTCCGGGCTGATGGAGTACAGGGACGAAGGGCTGGCAATCTCCTTGATGATCCAATGGCCGAAAGGCACGTCCTCAAAGGAGAAGGCGCCGTTTTCCCCGGAAGTCGTCACCAGCAGGGCATTTTCCTCGGTAAATTCTTCCGTGCCGGGAGCAAACAGGCCGATCAGCGCGCCCTCCAGGGTAAGGTCCTCACCGCCTTCGGGGTCCTCGCCGTATTTCACACCGTCAATGCGCCCGCGGATCATCTCATTGGAAATGGCCTCGCCGTCATTGACCGCAACCGTAACCAGAGCGGTTTCCTGCCCGGCATACGCAAAGACTACCGGGTACTGCTGATCGGAAAGAACAAATGCCTCATTGGTGGTGCGCTCCTGGACATAGAAGCTGCCAAAAGGCAGGTCGGAGGCAAAGGCAGCCGAATACTGGCCGGGCGCGTCCTCCACCGGCGCAACCGCCACGACTTCCAGAAGCCCGCCTGCCGGAATCACGCTGCCGTCCAGGGCAGTCAAGTCCTCCGAAGCGTACAGGCCAAAGGAAATATCCTTGTATTCCTCGCCAAGCCCAATGCCAAAGGTTTCATCTGTTTCCAGGGATTTCAGAAGGTCGATCTCCACCTTCTGGCGTTCATCATAAAGCCCAATGGCCGCCTGGGTGATTTCTACCTCCTGACCGGCATAGGTAAGCTCGGTATAAATCGGCGTGGGGTCCAGCACCATGCCCTCCGGCGCCTGGCGTTCCTCCAGACGGTAGCGGCCCAGGTATTGCGGTTCGCTGACCGCCGTTCCGTCCTCCCCGGTGGTAAGGGTAGCGACTACCGTATCTTTTGCCACCCGCAGCGTGCCGTCGCCGGTATAAATATCTTCATCGGCAATCAGGTCATACACAGCTCCAGGCTGTCCAACTACCTCATAAACCGGCTGATAGAAGCCATCGTTTTCCTGCACGCTGGCAAAAGCCTCGCCGGATTTGCTGATGGTAAGCTGGGCTTTCTGCGGCTGGTTGTACTGTACGACGGTAACGACCGCCTCGGAACCATCTACTGTGAAAGGCACCGGCTCGTCAGAAAGGACATACCCTTCCGGGGCTGTTACTTCGTAAAGTTCAAATTCGTGGGCGGGCAGCGGCTCCGGCAGCATCAGCCAGCCTTCATCCGAAGTGTAAAATACGTCAATGGTTTCAGGGTTGGGATAGTAGATCTCCTGGCTGATAAATTCGCCGGTGGTAAGGTCCTTAATACGGAAGCCCGTACCGGCCATAGGAATGATCTCACCGGTTTCCGCGTCTCGTTTTTCCACACGCACCCTTGCAGTAATGGCGTCATTGTTCAGGATATAGGAGTAGGTCTTTCCGTTCTCGCTGATAAATACCGTGAAATCCGGCACAAAGGCTTTATCGTCCTCGCCCGCGGTCTGATGGACGGTATAGCGGCCATAGGGCATATCCTTGGAGGCGGCAAAGCCGTCCGCATCTGTCGTCAGGATGTCACGCTCGCTTTCTTTGGCGTTTTCATAACTGCCCGCACTTGTCAGATAAACTTCAAATACTGCGCCTTCCTCCGGCTTTTCCACCATACCGGCATTGGCGTCGTCACTGTGTTCCTCGTCCGATACATCCGGGTCCGGGTCATCCGTATGCTTCACAAGCTGGATATTACCGCGGATCACCGTTTCCGGCAGCGTATTTTCCGTGGTATTCAGCTCGATTTCATAAAGGGAAGGAGAAGCGCCCACCTCATGCACCGTTTCATCCAGCAGGTAGCCGGGGCTTGGGGAAATCTCCTGCAAGGTCCAGTCATCCCCGCAAGGATAGTAGCCGGTGGCAAAGCTGCCGTCCGGCCCGGTGGTAAAGGTATCTACAAGCTCCCCGCCTTTATACAGGCCATAGACGGCCCCCGCAAGGGAAGCGTCTCCCTGGGCCTCGCCGGTTTCCGCATCTACCTTGTGGCCTTCCACGCGGAACTTCTTCAGGATATTGGAAAACTGGACGCTGGCGGTCTGGCCGCTCTCAATGGTGATATACTGTGCGGCAGGCGTCACATAACGGTCAATGGGCTGCTCTGTTACAAGATAGGTGCCGGGCAGAAGATCCAGGGACACCGTGCCGTCCGCGCCGGTGACAACCGATTCCTCCACGCCGTTGCCGCTGATGGTAAAGGGAATCCCCTCAACAATACCGTCCTCGCTGGTCTTTACGATCTTTGCCTTGCCATAAGTTTCCGTCTTGATCTGCATATAGAAGGAAACGGGGTCTTTGGCGCCCGTCATCATGGTCTGCCAGCCCTCGCGCCCCCAGATCAGCATGGCCTCGCCGATAGGCACATTTTTGCGGAATTGAAGCGCCACCGGGGATTCCAGCATTTCTTTACTGGTGAAGGTATAGCTGTTGCCGCTGCGGGTCACGGAGATCCCGCTTGCAGTAAGGGCCTCCAGGTCGATATTTAAGTTGTTGGCATCGGTCAGAGTCAGGGTATAAACCTTGGCATTGGAATCCCATTTCAGTTCATGCACCGGGGCGCTTTCTGCGGTTGTCCCGGCAAAGGAAGGGATAGTGGAATGGGAAGCGATCTGCTCCAGAATCCAGTAATAGACCTGCTCGGCAGGGCGTCCCTGCACAATGCGGAAGAAAGTATTTTCCGCAACACTTCCATTGTCGTGGCGGCTGGCAGCGTCGCTGCGGAGCTGCTGCTGGTATTCCCAAATGATACACTGCGCTGCCATGTACCAGTCATCAGCGTTGATACCAGCCATGGGGAGGGAAGCCCCAGGCTGCCAGCCATACAGGGAGGCCAGCATGATCCCGCGACGGGAAGCCTCCGGCAACTGGTTGAAATACTGGCTGTTGTCCGTCTGTTCGGAATAATAGCCATCGTCTGAATCACCGAACCGGATGCCGCTCTCAATGCAGTACACCCAGCGGAATCCGCCGCCATCCGTGTTCAGCACGAAATGACGGTAGGCCACATTCCCACCATGATACACATAGGAAGTGGAACCATCGTCGTGGTAGGTCATCGTGTAATAGCCAGATGGGGAATAATAGGGCTGCCCGTCTGAGCCAATGACCGTATCGCCATAAGCGGAGCTGGCCTGCTGGCCTTCCGAAGCCGCAAACGCGCTGACCGGTAAGATCCCCACCAAAAGCAGCAGACAAAGGAAACCGGCCAAAAGCCGGGAAAGGCCATGGCCGCGCATAGATTTTGTATTCAAGCTGTAATCCTCACTTTCATAAAATTTGTTTGGGAAACGGAAAGGACGGCGTTATCTGCCGTCCTGTGTGGATTCTTCATCCTCGTCATAAGAAGGCTCATCGCTGTATGCCAAATCCTGCTCATAATCTTCACCGTAACCGTCATCCTCGAACTCGTCCTCATCCATAGCCGCCTGCTGTTTCGGGCGCACGATCTTGAAGTAGTAGCCCAGCCCGCCAGCGGCCGCAAGAGCGATCACCAGGAAGATAATCATGCCGGTATTGCCGCCGGATTTCTCCGGCTCTGCTTCCGGCTGTTCGGTTTCTTCCGGCGCCGGTTCTTCCGTCACTTTGCCCAGGCAGCCGTTCAGGTCATTTTTGCAGACCGGGCAATCGGTATTCACCGCGCCCGCCTCGCATTTTTCCGGACAGTTGCAGGTGACAACCTCAATGGCGCTTTCGCCGCCATTATCCTGCTGGGCCAGGGAGAGCAGATCTTCCTCCGTAACGCCATTCAGGAAGTAGACGTTTTCCGAATCCCGCTTCCCGTCAATGATAAGGTAAAACACATTTCCATCTGCGGTGGTGATGGTATAAAACTGCTTATCATCTTCCTGTCCGGTAGCTGAGTCCAGGACCGTGCCGGTGCCTTCCGGGGTAAAAGCCCCTTCCGGCACAGCCGACTCCGTTTCGTCCTCCGCGGCAGGGCTTTCAGAAGAAGCCTCTGTTTCTGCCTGGGAGGTCGAAGGGGTCCCGGCGGCCTGGCTGCTTTCCGAATTGCTTGAACTGCTGGACGCATTGTTTGCCAAAGGAGAAGGCGCGGGTGGCGTGGAAGGCGCAGCCTGGGTTTCCCCACTGGAAGATTGGGGCGCGGCAGAGGAAGCCGCCTGGATCTGCGCCGGTTCCTCATAATAAGGGTTATCCAGCTTTACCTCTTTGGAGCGGTTGCCGGAATAGTCCACCGCGTAAACCGTCACTTCCTTGCCGTCCCCGGCATAATCCTTCAAGGCCACGGTACCCTTGCCGTTGACAAGGCTGTTGATCCGGGTCCCGTCCACATACACCGCCTCCACGCCGGACATATCATCGCTGGCCTCCACCGCCAGCTTATCGTCCTTTAAGGCCGCGGTAAGGGTGGGCGGCGTGGTATCGCTGCCCGTGGAAGCGTAAGCGGTGACAGGCAGGGCAACGGCGCTCATGCAAAGCACAAGCGCCGCCAGAACATTCCTCACTTTATTCTTCATGGCCGGCCTCCTGTTCTCCCGCAGGAGGGGCGGCCTCCGGGACCGTAAGGGTCCCAGCCCTGTGCGCCTTCAAAAATTCCGCCAGCTCCTTCGGGGTCAGGTGGAAATCACGGCCAATATCGCCGTAATCCTCGTTCTCCAGCCGGGTCTTTTCCTCTTTGAAAAGCTCCAGCTTTTTTTGCAGGTCTGCGATTTTCTTTTCCGTTTTTTCTATATCCCTTGCGAGTTTGTCAATTTTGGGATTCAATTTATTACCTCCGATCTTTAATTGGTTGAGATACGCCCAAATGCGTAAAAATGTTCGGTCCAGTAGGATGTATTGATATTGGCATACTGTACCGGGTCCCCGGCATGGATCATCTGCCCGTTGCCGATATAGATCCCTACATGGGTTACAGGCGTGCCCGCCGAGTAGGTGCCGGTGAAGAAAATCAGGTCTCCCGGCTGGGCGTTCTCTCTGGAAACAGGGGTGCTCATGTTGAAAAGCCCCTGGGCTGTGGAGCGTCCCACACTGGCAACACCGCTCTGATTGAGGACATAGGAAACAAAGCCGCTGCAATCAAAGCTGTTTGGTCCCGAAGCGCCGAACACATAAGGCTTTCCGAGATGTTTCTGCGCCTCCGTAATCAGCGCCGCATAATCGCCATCGCCCATAGGAGCGCCGGGATATGCGGGGATTTCCGGCCCGCCCGCGCTTCCAGGGATCAGGCTGGTTCCGGTATGGTCGCCGGTATCGGTAAAATACAGGGGATTAAGGTACTGCCCATCCACCAGCACTTCCAGGTGAAGGTGCGGCCCGGTGGAATCACCGGTGCTGCCCACTTTGGCAATGACATCCCCCTGTTTGACTTCCTGCCCGGCAGACACCAGAAGTTCCGAGCAGTGGGCGTATTTTGTGGTAAGGGTCCGCCCGTCCTCCATGGCGCCCTCCAGCACCACGATCAGCCCGTAGCTGCCTGCTTCCCCGGCCTGCGTTACCACGCCGTCATGCCCGGCCAAAATCTCCGTGCCTTGGGGCATCCCAATATCCACCGCCTTATGATAGTTCTTTTCTCCGCTGATGGGGTGGACGCGGTAGCCATAGTAGCTTGTGACATAAGGGAGCCAGTTGGTATCGCCAAACACGTTAGAGACATACTGGCGGTTGCCCTTCGTCATCATCAGGATATTAAAAAGCTGGGCCTGTTCCGTGTCCATACGGGCGGCGATCACATCCGTAAAGGATTTGGCCGTCAGGTTGATATTGAGAATCCGCCACTCGTAGGTCACTTCTACCTCATAAGTCTCGCCGGTACTGGGGTCCGTCCGGGTTTCCGTGCGGGTGCGGGTCTCCACTTCCTCCACAAATTCGAGGGAATACTGCTCGGCAAAGATCTCCTGCAGCACCGCCTCAATATCCTCATACTGGAAGGCTTGATAGGACGCGGTGAGGAATCCCATCAGCTCAAAGGGGTTGTGCCCGATATTACCCACATGGTAGCGGTATTCATCATAGCCGGGGTGGTCTGCTTCGGCATTGTCAATCTGCATCTGCAGGTCGGTTTCCCATTCCGTATAAACCAGCTCGGCATTGTTGATGTCCTGATCTTCCGCGGTATAGCTGGACGCCGCAATCGCGCCGATCCCGCCCGTCCCCATACTGGAACAGGAAGAAAAGAGCGAAAAAATCAGAACGACGATCAGGAACAACAGCGCCGCCATCAGGCAGAGGGCCGGGTGGCGGCTGGCAAAACGGCCAACAGCGCCACCGGCTTTTTTCGTGACAGCGGCAGTTTTCCCGGCAGCCTGCCCGGTGCGCCGGGCGGTCCGGGCAGCTTTGGCGTATTCTCTTTTTAAGCGGTATTTCTGCCACATGCGGGAAAACACATTGCTCCGTAACTGCGGGTTATCATGGAGGGCCTGCTGGTAAGCCGCCCTTGCGCGGGTTTTCACCGTCTTTTTCTGCAGCCGGGACACCTTGCGGTAAGGCGCGGTTTTCCGGCGGTGGTTCAAGGCGCGAAGCCCGCCCTCAGCTACCAGCTCTGTGCGGTGGGCCGCCTCAATGCCCACGTTTTCATGCTCATTCTCATAGATCTTCTTGTGGGCATATCCGATAGCCGCGTTTGCGCCTTTTTTCACTGGGCGCAGAGGTTTGGCGCCTTTTATGTGTTCCTGTTGGGAGATCACCTCTTTTTCAAATTTTAAGCGCCGTTTGGCGTTGCCGGTGGCAGCGTCCGGCTCCACCTCCATCCGCAGTTTCCGCCTGGCCGGAAGATTGGCTTCGGCCTGTTCCAGTTTCCGGGCGGTCCGTTCCGCCTTCTGCTGGGCCTTTACCAGCTTTTTAGCGGGGGCATCCGGCGGCAGCTCGTCCTCAGAGAATTGCAGTTTTGAGGTGCGGGGCTGCTCGGCGGCCGCTTCACTGGCACTGCTGGACTCGGAAAATTTCTGCTGATGCCGAGAACGCCGGCTTCCGGGCTTTTCCCGTAGTTCCTCCTGCGGGGCGTCCTCATGGGCCCGGGGCTGCGAATCCTCCAAAGGGGAAGCCTCCCCATTTTCCACTGGCTCCGCCTGCGGGGTGTCTCCGTCTTTCGGCCTTTGCTGCCGGGTATGGCGGGCTTTGGCCGAAAGGTCCTCCAAAGAGTCAGGAGAATCCCTTGCCTGCCGCAAATCAAAATCCTGCTCCCGGCCGCTGATACGGGTTTCCTCGCCGGAAGCGGCGCCCCGCTCCACCAGCCCGTCACGGGTCATTTTGTGGAATTTCTTTTCCTTTGCCCTAAATTCTTCATCCCTTGGCAACTGCATCACCTCCCATACGCCAGGCGGTGAAGAAGGTTATCACGTCCCGGCCTCCGCGACTTCCTCCGGGCGGGTCGTCATGATCTGGTACAGGCTGGTGTCCTTCGGGAAGTGATCGACAAAGGGGATAATCACATTCCCGAAAAACAAAAGGCCCTCGCCGGGGCCGCTGTGGGTCACATAGGAAAGCTGCGTCGGGCTGATCCCAAGCTGTTTCGCCAAAATCTGCCTGTCTCCCTGGGCCTGGTTCAGCATGTAGATGAAATCCGAGTTTTCAAAGATGTTCTCGATCTCACGGGAGGCCAGCAAATCCTTCACGTTCTGCGTCAGGCCGCTTGGAATCCCGCCCCATTTTCTGAAACGCTTCCAGATCTCAACGGAAAAAGCACCGGTCTGGCCTTTGAGAAGGAGATGAAATTCATCAATATAGAACCAGGTCGTTTTATGTTTCTCACGGTTGGCCGTGACGCGGTTCCACACGGCGTCCTGCATGATAAGCAGCCCAATCTCTTTTAAGGCTTTGCCCAGGGATTTAAGCTGGAAGCACAGGACGCGGTGGCTGTCCATGTCGATATTGCTCCTGTGGTTGAACACATTTAAGCTGCCGTTGACGTAGATTTCAAGGGCGGTGGCGATATTCTGGGCCTCCGGCTCGCTCTGTTTGCGAAGCAGCTCATACAGGTCTCCCAAAATCGGCATATTTTCCGGGCGGGGGTCCTGCAGGTAATCCCGGTACACCAGGCGGGTGCAGCGGTCAATGATGGTTTTCTCGATAGGGGTAAGCCCATCCTTGCCGCCGATAATCAGGTCACACAAAGAGAGGACAAAATCGCTCTTTAATGTAATGGGGTTTTCGTCATCACTGTAATCCAGGTTGATGTCCAGCGGATTGATATAGTTGGAAGAAGTGGGCGAAAGGTCAATGACCTGCCCCTGTTTCCCAAAGCGTTTTACCAGCGGGCCGTATTCATTTTCCGGGTCCGCGATAATGATGGAATCATCCGTTAGCAGGAACACATTGACGATCTCACGCTTGGCGCTGAATGATTTGCCGCTGTTATGGACGACCAGGCCGTTTTCCAGCAGGAAATTCATATAGCGGGGTACGGTAAGATCATACACCGGCACTTTCTCCGGCAGTTTCAGCACCGATACCCGCACTGCCGTATGGCCGCCGCTCAATTTCTGGCCTTCCTTCACATCCACCGCCTGCATGTATTCCCCGGCGTCATCCATAATGAGATGGCTTTCCGTACAGCGGAAAGTGGTGCCGTCCTCCAACGTGATCTGCTTTAAGACATCCGCGTATTTTTCAACGCGAATATCCCGCGCCATGGCGGTGATAACCCGGCCGGTTTCATCATCAAAAGTCTTGACCTCGATTTCCTCTACACCGCGCGCCAGCAGTTCCTCAAAGGAGGCAGCGCTGCCGTCTGCCAAAAGAATCCGGGTATCACCGGCAAAGCAGCCGGGCGTGCCAAGAAACAGTCCATTGGGGTTTTTCAGCAGCTTGCGGTTCGCCATAATCAGGTTTGAGGAAATGGCGTTGAGGCCGTAATACAATGCCTGCCCATCCTGGAACAGTTCGCAGGTGGTAAAGGGTACGAAAATAGCGGTGCTGCTGGTAGTGAGGCCCCGCTGTATCTCGATCTGGTTCTGGCCCAGCGCCAGGGAGGACATAAGGCCCTGTTCCTGCTGGTAGTCCAGGCGTTTCAGCGCGCAGTTATACTTTTGGGCAATGCCGGAGGCGGCCATAATGTCACTGAACAGCTTTTGCCTTTTCGGGGCGATGTTCTGCACCAACACCGTTACCAAAAACATACGCTCATTCCGGGATTGCAGATCTTGAAGCAGGTTTTGGGCTTCCTCCCCGTAGGTGGCAAGGTCCGTGGGAATGATGTCCATATCATATCCGGCCCGCACCGCCTTTTTCTGTTCCTCGATCTTCATTTTCTGCAGGTCGCTCATTTTCCGCTTGATATTGCGGATCGCCGTGGCCTGGTCGATAGACTGGATATGAAGGTTGACCGTCACTGCGTCGTCCAGGTCCAGAAATTCGGCCAGCATCCGGTCCGTCAGCTCCGGCGCTAAGATCTGCAAAAAGGACATGGCGCCGGAATACTCCCCAATGCGGAAGGTCTTGCCATCCTTCGAGAAGGTAAAACTGGTGGGCGCGATAAAATCCTTTGTGGAAAGGCCGGTTTTGGCAAGGTCGCTCCAGGCAAACTTAAATTTCTCCTGGCCGCTTGGGTGGAGCTGGCTGTGCAGAAGCTCCAGCCGTTCCAGCCCGCTTAACGGGACCGCCTGGACGCCCAGGGTCTTAAAGTTGTTCAGCACATCCGTTTCCACGCGCTCCAGCCGCATTTTGGCGGTACGCAGGTCGTCCGCCTCAATGCCAAAAGTGATATACTTGCGTTTGGCAAGGCCGTTGTTGCCTTTTTCGAGCTGGTTTTTAAGCATCTCCGCGTACTCACGCCGGATGTCGTCATACTCGTCCCCCTGGGGCGGGATCGCAATGCTTTTGGAAAAGTCCTGCATATTGGCCCGCTGGTTGATAAAGGTGAGCTGGACGCTGATGGTAGAATCAAAGTAATTGAGAAAATCACAGTAATTCTCGAAAATCTGCGCCTTATCGTCCGCCTGGGCAAGCTGGTAGTTAATATCGAAAAACTGAATGGTCTTGGTGTACAGCTTATCATTGACGCGGCAGATCCCGTCCTTATAGATCTCCCGGTAGGGGATCGTCTGCTGGGCTGTCTGCGGCGCATCCCGCTTTACTCCACTGAAAAAGCCGCCCTTGCCAGGCGGCTTTGCATGAGGCCCAGATTTTTTACCGGCCTTTTTTACTGCGGACCGGTTTTTTCGTGCCTGCTGGATGTTTGCCTGCAGGCGCTTTTCCTGCGCTTCCTGCTGTTTGGTTTTTGGCAATACTTATTTCCTCCTTCTTTGACATGATTTTATAAAAGTTCCGGGTTTTATATGGGCGCGTCTCCGGCCACAGGCGGTGGCGGATCATATTTTTCAGAATCTTCTCCGCGGGCTGGCCGTCACGCTCATACATTGCCATAAAGAAAAAGGGCATCATAAGCCCGATCATCAAAAGCACCGAAGCGGTATTCCCAATCGCCGTGCGGGTGAGAAAATACACCGGCAGGCCAACCGCCCCGGCAATGCTGAAAAAAATAAGCTGCCTTTTCGTCAGATTAAAGGCAACTTTAGTCTTAACCTTCGTCAAATCTTTTGGAACTGGCACATAGGGCAAAAAATCACCTTCTTTCTTTTCTGTATCATAAATTCCCCGTATGACGCAGGCTGTCCGGGGAAACACAAAATGTCGGCATTACCGAACCTGGGGATCTCGGCTTTCTTTTGCGTGGGAACCCTGTGTACTTACCCGCTGGGCGGCTTTTTGCAGCCGGTCATGCACCGACTCCCGCGCCGTTGCTGCCCCTTTCTGGGCAAGGTATTCCGGGCTGCTCTGAATATCTCCGATATATTCCTCCAGAAGATCATCCATATCAATCAGGTCAGATACCGGCTTCGGCCATCTGTCGGCAAGATATTTCAAAGGATTTTCCAGTGACAGCAGCGCTTCCACCTCGATTTTTTCAAAGGTCATACCCTGTGTTATATAAGCGTAGACATCCTGCACAGCCGCAATCTCCGGGGCCTTTTCAATCAGTATCTCTTTATCCATGGAGAGCCAGTCATCCCGAAGGCTTACCCAATTTTGTCCCAGGCGTTTTATCAGGCCAAGCATCCGGTCCGGGGACGTTTTCTCATTGAGCTGTTCAAACCTCTGGAAAGCGTCAATTTTATCCAGCAATTCGCAAATCGGGAAACTGTGTTCGTGTGTGTTTTCTTCCCAGCACCAGTGAGCCACATCCAACGGATCTTGAAAAGACAGCAGAGCCTCTACCTCCGCAGGCGTAAATTCATGCTCAACTTTCAGATAGTAGTGCAGGGCCGCCAAATCCTGCAATTCATAGATACTGCCGATATTCGTGCTGTCCAGCATATCCGCGTGTATTGACAGGCAATCGTCCAGTCTGTCCATCAACAGTTTTTTTGCATCCTGTTCCAAACTCAAATTTCCTCCTTTCCCGCCGGGAGGGTGATCGTGCAATCGACCTCATTGCCCCAGACATCCCATCCCGGCGTTTTCTGACGGGCAAAAAGCTCTACCCTGGGCTGGTCGCCCATCAGCTTAACGATTTTTTCCCGTACAATATCCGGCTTTTTGCTGTGCTGCTCGATATGGGAAATGACAAACTGATGGATTCCGGCGCTCTGCCGTTTCGGATGGCCGCGGGTAGCCAGAAGGCACACTTCCGCGTTAGAGCGCGTCCAGAACCCCATGCCGTAAAACCAGGTGTCCGCTTTGCGGTTTTGTTTCAGCCACAGGAAAGCCAGTGTTTTATACTGGAATCCCCAGGCGTCTATGACACGGAACGCTTCTTTAAGCTGAGGAAATGTACCCCAAAGAAAAAGCGCGCTGTCCTTGGCCGCAAGGTCCGCAACCGGAAGCGCGCAGATTTCTTCAATACTCATTGTGGGATAGTGGTTTTCCGCAACCCCGTGGCCCCGCTTCATATCGTAACGCCAGGGAGGGTCCGCATAGATGATCCCGTATTTTTTAGTCTCCGGCATCAGCGGGAGGGACCGTCTTTGGCGGCGGCTGCCTTCACCGGCTGGCTTTTCACTTTACCGGCGTTCTCTTTCAGCGCCCCGGTCAGCGAAGGTTTTTCTGCGGCGCCTTTCGTAGCCTCCAAAGTCGCCTGCAAGTTTTCAATGGCCGCGCCGTATCCTTCAATCAGCGCTTCATTGAGCTGGCGGCGAAAATCTGCCGTCACCGGCCAGCAGACATCCCTCCAGTTCCCTTTGTTGTCCTGGGTGGAGGGCATATTGACATACAGCCCCTTTTCGCCGGAACAGATCCGAAAGCCGTCGATCTTAAAACAGCCCCCGATGGTGACGTTGGCGTAGGCCAGCAGGTTTCCCATAGGAGCGATAGGCCGGACACGCACGTCCAGCTTGAAAGGCAGGTCCCCGCTTGTTTCCGGGACAGTGGGATTTGCAGCAGTATTGTTATTACTCATAAAACATCTCCTTTACTTTTTAAAACATACGTCAGTGTGCATTGAAAATAGATTTGGATAGCGAACCTGTCTTAAACAGGGCAAAGGCCAGCAGCACCGTATAGCCTGCTGTGCCCCAGATCGCGGCGTGTACGCTGCTGGAAGATGGGATGGATTGGACCAGCACCGCGTAAATCGCAACACAGATCAGGATAAGGAATCCCTGGAAGCCAAGGGCGAACAGGGAGCGCAGGTAATTGGTCCCCATCGCGCCCCATTCGCGGTTGGCAAGTGTGGAAAAAGGAATCGGCGCAATGCTCACGGTCAAATAAATTTCTATCATTCTTCCGTAAACGATCACAAAAATCACGATAGACAAAATCCACATGCACAGATTGATGATATTGGTTTCCAGCCACAGGCCGATCAGCTCCCAGATACCCATGGCTTGAAGCTGCGTTTCCAGGTCGGCCATGGACGCGGCCACATCCAGATTTCCGTTAATGATCCCCGCGCTGTTCGCCACAACCGTCTGCGCCACATCGAATACGGCCATCACAATCGTAAAACAGTTGGTGAGCAGATAGGTGGCAACGAAGGTCTTGAACACCCACTTAAAGATGTTGAAGGTGTCAAATTCGTGCATGTTGTTTTTCTCAAGAATCATCTGGATCAGCTCATACACCAGCACGAAAGTTAAGATCATACCGGCAATGGGCAGCACTACCGTTTCCGATAGCGTCTGGATCATACTGAAAACACCGCCATTCCAGCCCTGGGGCGTCTGGCCTACCTGCGCGGCCACATCGGTTACTTGGTTGTTGACCGATTCAAAGATTCCCGTAAATTGTCCTGTGATGGCGTCGATTAAGCCCTGTTTTATCCAGTCTGTTATCCAGCCAAATAACCAGTCCATGGACGATTAGAACAAGCCCGACAGAAGCGGAATCAGTGTCATCCCTACCACCGCGATACCGCCGCCAGCCATGAGCTGTTTCATACCCTGGCTTTTAGCCCCAGGATTGTCATTTCCATATCCTTCCAGAAGATTGATGACGCCCCACGCGCCCAAACCAGCGCCCAGCGCGACAACCAAAATCTGCAGGGTATCAATAGCAGAAGTGAAAAAACTCATATTAGGGTAATTACCTCCTTATCAAATGAAAAATAATGTTGTGGCCGTTTTTTTGGCCTGAAACGAAAAAAGCCGCCCGCTGCTTGAAAAGAGAACAAACAGCGGGCGGCGAACGCAGGCGTATATCCTGCGGACTGTGAGTAAATTCAGGAGAATCACGGCTCCTTACCAATAGGCACCTCCTTAAAATGGGCATAAAAAAACAAGGCCCGCCGAAAAGAATGGGAAACTTGCAGATCGGCGGGCCTATTCGGTATCGTCTGCGGATTCTTCCGCCAGCTCGGACGGGCTGATCTCATAATTGAGGAACAGGTCGTCCGGCCTCACCCGCAAGCGGGTAGACAGGTATTTCTCTATATCGAAAGTGTTCTTCGGGTTGAAATCCGAAAGGTACTTATAATTGGGGTGTTTTGTAATATCGTACTTTCTGGACAGGAAGGGCCGGACGCCACGCACCTGCAGCAGACACTTCCCACCGTCCATCACAGCCAGCTCGTCCATGGACATCAGATCTTTGCCCAGTTTTTGAAAGTTCTGGCCGTGGGATTCCTGCGTGCCCTTCGTAACGCTGGTGTTATACATATCAATGGTTTCTTTCCCCAGCAGGGCGCTCCAGCTTTTTAGGGTGGTTTCTTCCTTTCCTCCCAGGAATAAGCTGGAATCACAGTTGCCGATAATGGTGTCCATGTTATCCTTATACAGTGCTTTCAACTGGCTCTGCGCCTGCAGCACCAGGCAGGCCGAAATCTCTCTGGACCTGATCGTTGCCATGAGTTTTTCGAGGTTCGGAATCTGCCCAATGTTAGCCGCCTCGTCGATCAGGCAGCGCACATGCACCGGCAGCCGGCCTCCATACTTATCATCCGCTCTTTCACAAAGCAGGTTGAAAAGCTGCGTATAGGCCATGCTCACCAGGAAGTTGAATGTGGCGTCCGTATCGGAAATAATAAAGAACAGCGCTGTTTTCCGATCCCCGACCAAATCCAGCTCCAGCTCGTCATACATGGTGATCTCCCGGACTTCCGCAATATCAAAAGGCGCAAGCCTGGCTCCGCAGCTAATCAAAATCGACTTCGCTGTCTTGCCAGCCGCCAGCTTATATTTTTTATATTGCCGGAGGGCGAAGTGGTCCGGGTCTTTCTGCTCCAAAGCGTCAAAGAGAAGGTCAACCGCGTTTTTGAACGATTCATCATCCTCCCGGACCTCCATGGCATTTATCATTTCTACCAAAGTGGAGAAGTTCTGCTCGTTCTTGGGAGCCTCATAATAGATGTAGCCGATCAGCGCCGTATAAAGCAGCGTTTCGGCCTTCACCCAAAAATCGTCCCCGGATTTTCCTTCCCCTTTGGTATTGGCGATCAACACTGTCACCAGCTTTAATATATCCTTCTCCGAATGTAGATACGCGAAGGGATTATAGTGCATACTTTTCTTAAAGTTAATGGTATTGAATACCTTGATCTGATAAGGCTCATAGATGATCTTGCCTTTCTTATTGCGTAAGGGCTTTCCGTCCTTGCCCAGCCTGGGAGAACCGCGGGAGAGCAGCTTTCCGCACTCCACCAGGACAGTACCCTTCGGATCTGTCACTACATAGGAAGAATGGAGCTGCATCAGGTTCGGCTTAATGAAGAAGCGGGTTTTCTGTTCGTGATTACCGGATAGCTTTTTATCTATCCCTCCGGGGCTTTCGCCCATTTCCATCGGCATGGCGTCCATGCCCGGCATAGCATACCTTTTCACCCAGCAAAGACCGGCAGGCGGCGCGGACTCGTGGAGCCGTTATATTCTGCCGAAACAGGTTCAGGCTCTATGCGTTGCGTGTGGCTTCCTTTTTACGGGCAAGCCTTCCACTCTGATTAGGGCGCGACACCCTCCCAGGTTTCTTCCGCGCTGATACCCTCGACCTGCAGCCGGTATTGGTCGAGGCGGCGAAAGCAACGCCCATTCGCGCATTTCAAGCATTGCCTGTCAGTCCACCACTGCCGCTTCCTCCAACGACAAGGACATTTTTATTCCGGGCAAAAGCCGGATTTTTGGGCCTGCCGGACATCATCAGCCCCTCCGTCTGGGTCAGGATGATGTTGTTTTCCGGCTTGGGGTCCATAAAGGGGGCAATATCCGCCTTTGTGCCCCAGCGGGCGCTCCCGTATTCCACATCCTTCCGGTACTTTTTGGCATTTTTCCCTTTCACATAGACCACCAGACGGACCAGCGCAGCGCCGACCAGCCCAACCAGCCAGTCAACCGCCGCGCCGGGCATAGAAGTCTGAAAGGCCAGGGTAAAGCCATCCGCCAGCCCCAGCAGCTTTGTAGAAGCGTCAATACCAGGGGCCAGCCGCACCGCTTCGCCAACCTTGGCAAAGAACCAAAGGAATATAAGATAAGGGAGGTTCGGAAGCACATACTTTTTCAGAATATCCGTCATCTTCATCGTTCCGGCCCTCCATGCTCCTTGTTTTTTACAGGGTCGCGGGCCAGCTTCCTTGCCATCTCTTTGAATTTCGATAGCTGGGAGAGAAGGGACGGCCTGTTTTCGCGTTTTACCGTCTTTTGCGTATATTTCTTGAAGGCGGCTTCAATCGCGTCAGCCTGGCTTGCCTTAAAATACACGGTCCACTTAGGCGGGGAAACGGTGATGTCTTTCTCCACATGGTAACGGACTTTATATTTCTTCGCGTACCGCTCAAAAGAGCGAATCCGGTCCTCAACCTCGATCTTATGGGCGTCCGGCGTCTGCGCCGTAAGGCGGCGCATACTGTTCCGGCCGACTTTTGGGGTAGTGCGCTCTTTTTCAATCTTCCGCAGGGCGGCGGCAACAGCGGCCCGCATCACACGGCCCGTCAGCTTCGTGGCCTGGATCGTTACGGATATGGATTTCCGTTCAAGTTCTTCCTGCAATCACATCCTCCTTTCGCATGATATATATAATAAGTAGAAATCACCGGACCTCCGTTTGGAGGGTTTGCTGCCGGGGCGTCTTTTCAAAGTCTTTGGCCGCCTGCGCCACCTGCACACGGGCGTGGTCGAGAAACATTTTCAGCATGGATCGGGGGGAATCCCTTTCCACCAGTTCACCGGTCATGCCGCTGCACGCGTCAGGCAGGTAATCCTCAATGCCTTTTAAGGCTTCCTCGTTACTGCCGATAAAGCCCCAGCAGCTATCCTCCAGCTCGCCGTCTTTATACAGTTCAAAACCATACGCCTCGCCGCGAAGGTAGGAATCGTAATATTCCACCTCGCCGCGCATACGGTCCTCCGCCTTCTTCCGGGTAGCGGCAGTGAAGGTCTTGCCGCCAAACTCCCGGAGGGCATCTTCCTTGGAGGCGTAGATCCATCCGACCTGCCCGCTGTCCCAGGGGCAGGAAAAGCCAGTGGTATTCATGGTAATGCCGCTGTGGTCGTAAAGATACAGCGGCAGCATAAGAAACTTCTGTGAGATCACCTTCATCAGCCGTTCATCCACCTCACGCTCATAGGCCGGAGAACCAAAAGGGGCTTTGATCTTGTAATTCATTAGGTCCAGTGCCCGCTCATAACGATGGGCGCCCCGTTCATTGTCACCCACTGTTTTCAGGTACAGGTCCCGGAGAAAGTCATCTTTATCTATGTAATTGTGATGGTCGCCCAGGGAATAGCGCCGGTGGAAGCAGACCATTCTCCCGAAATTATCATCCTCACGGGGATTGAACGGGTCATCGTCCGGCTGGATCACCAGCACATACGGGCCGCGTGTCGCTGTCAGCATCTTTGGCCTCCTTCCTAAAGCTCCGGCCCGGATTTATGGGGCGGCTTCTGTGTCCTCTCTTTATCTTCCGGCGAGGGGACCGGCTGCTTGACGGCAAGGATCTTACCGCCGATCTGCGCAAACGATTCCGGCGCCAGAAATTGCTCCTTATATTTTTCCAGCAGGTCAGGGGGAAGATCTGAAAAACTTTCTTCCCCAAGCCCGGTGATAAGAAAATTACCGGCAATGATGTCGTAAATCTCTCCGGTATCATCCCGAAGCGCACGGTTCAAAGGCAGCCCCAGGAATTTCCCTTCCTCATTGCAGATCAGGGCCACAGGGTCCTCATACGGATAAACCGCCTGGATAGGGCCGTCCACCGCAGCCTGCAAAGATTCAAGCCCCGGCTCAATATCTGTTTCATGGGGGATTTTCCCAGGCTGCACCATTAAAACTTTCATCTATGAATATCCTCCTTTTTCTTATCCGGCGCTTTTAGCGGCGCTGCTTTTTCCTGCCTCTTTGCGTCTGAGAGTTTTTCCAGCACCGAAGCCCGTCCTGTCTTGCCCGAATCACGCCCCGGCGCAGTTACAGTCTTTTCCGGTTCCTGTCCTTCCACGGTATATCCGGGCAAAAGGGCGCCATGTACGGTAAA
This sequence comes from Neglectibacter sp. CSJ-5, assembly GCF_032490475.1. Classification (NCBI taxonomy): domain Bacteria; kingdom Bacillati; phylum Bacillota; class Clostridia; order Eubacteriales; family Oscillospiraceae; genus Neglectibacter; species Neglectibacter sp. CSJ-5. The sequence continues at coordinate 60,798 of NZ_JAVYJC010000005.1, forward strand.
ATGGTCTTTGTATTGCTCTGGGACCGGAGGGGAAATCTCCGTGAACAAATGAGAATAGGCTTTTTTCCGGCCTTCCAGATACTTCATGGCAGCATTTTTATCGGTATAGCGTTTCTGGTTCTGCCCGGCGATCCTTTTTCCGTACCCCCGTTTAGGGGAATTTACATAGACATCCCAGGTGACATACCAGGCAACCGGTATGCTCTGTTTCGTTTCCCGGTCATATTTCGTATCTTCCCAAACACTGCAGGTCATCTTGTAAACGCGGTTGCTGATTACCTCACTATTTCGCCTGTTATCCTTTGATTGCCACTGGTTCGCCGTATGGGAAACCTCCGGTATCCGAAGATATTCCAGCGCCCGGTTGATGGCCTGTGTCGCCGCCGCCTGCTGTTCCCATTGCTTAGCCGCGGCTAAAACGATCTCATAGGCTTTCTGCTCCCCGTCAATATTTCCCTGGCGCATGGCTTCCAAACTTTCCGTGCCCATGGCGATCAGAGCAGAAATATCAATATTTTCGCAGGAAACACTATGTTCCACTTTTAATTCATATCCAGGCTTTAAGTCATCCCCATAACGATAAACACGGTAATCCTTGTTTTCTTCCAAATTTTCACCTCCATCAAAGTTCCGGCTCATGGGCTTTCGTCTGCTTTGGCTCTGCCGGCGTTTTGCCCTGTCCCTTAGCAGCGGCAAGCTGCCCTAAGAGGGAAGGCTTCTCCCCGCCAAAGAGGGAAAGCTGTTCTGCATCCGTGATAACCGGCATGGAATCCATGCGGGAAGGCGCAGGCGCCGCCGGCCGGATTGCCTCTAATGTCTGCGGGTGGTCGGAATGGGTAAGAAAATGCTGCCGCTTTAGATCTGCAAAAACTTCATCAAAAACCGCATTGATGGCTTTCCGTTCCTCACCCTCCGGGAAAGCTTTCAAGATTTCCATTTTCCCATCTTTACCGGTGACAAAAGCAGCGGCGCTGTCCGCGTGGCCTGCCAGGTAATCCGAAATTTCAGGAGACAGCTTATCTTTGATATAGCAGGCGAAAGCCCTGGCTGTCATCTCTGTATTGCTTTCCCAATAGCCGCCGTCTTTTTCACACTCTTTGCCCATACGGACCGAGTTTTTATAAAAATCCGTTTCCACACGGCCAATCTGCGGAGGTTCCTGATCCTGCATCCCGGACAGCATACGCTCAAAAATTTCCAGCCGGTCACGTTCGCTTTTGGGAATAACGCGTCCGGTCACAGACTTTTTAAAGGCGCTTAGCTGTTCCACAGAACCGGGAACGCCTGAAAGAAATTCTTCCCGAAGGACTGCGTAAGCCTCCATGTGCATCTCGTCATTCGCTGCCCGTTTGAGCGGGGCAAGGACCGCCGAATCCAGCCAGCCCGCCGCATTTTTCCGGATACGCTCTGCCTGCGCCTCTGTCCGGGCCGCGGCCTGCTCCGGCGTTTCCGGCTTATATTTCATGGTTTCAATCAGCTTCTTGAATGGCTCGTACAAGTGGGAATGTTCGGAAAGAAAGCCTTTTGCTCCCATTTTCACACCCAGGTAATCATCCAGGCCATGCCACCACTCATGCGCCAGGGAACCAGCCCCGTGCATCTTGGTAAGGTTGATAACCTTCCGAAGTGGTTCGTAATGGGCGGCGGCGTTGCCGCTGCCGCGGGCGCCAAAGGCAATCGAAAGCGTTCCCTGATAAGAAATATCTTTTTCGCTGATTTTAAGGATAGCCGCCAGGTCTTTGAGGGCGTCAAACCCCATGTTCAGGGAAGCGCGCCGGTCATTCTGCGTCATCCAGTTCCCAAATTCACCGCCGCGGAAAGCAAAGGCGTCAAGATAATCCTGCCCGATCACATCACGATTTCCGCGGTAATCCGGGCCAGTGCGCCGGACGCGGGAAAGCTGCTGCGGGACAAACCGCTGTTTTCCGCTGGCTCCGCGCTGCCGGGCAAGATCCTGTACCCATTTCAGGGCTTCCTCACGGGTGGCAAAGTTCGTTTTCAGGATCGTATAGCCTTTTGTGACATAGTAAGTATCGGGAAGCCAGTCATTGTTTTTCGAGTAGGTCCTTTTGCCGTCATTGAACCGGATGTCATAGCCGCGGGGGACCTTTTGTTCAGCGGGAACGCCAAACTGCTTTTTTACGGCCCCCTGGACGATTCTTCTTTCAAAGTCCCGTTCCCCACGGAAATACAGGGCATTTACCAGCTTATCGGTAATGACCGGATTATCCCGGCCCTTTTGGGTGGCCCGGATATAACCGCCGCCGATCCCATGGGAAATACGCTCGCAGTAACCACCGTCGATAATAAGGGTGTCGAATACATCCATGGCATCCTGCACTGTCTGAACCTTTTCAACGGCTTCCTGTACCTGCCGGACGGTTGCGATATATTCTTTCTGCCGCGCCAGGCGCTTCTGAGGCGTATCATCAGAACGCAGATACCGCGGGGAGGCGTTCAGGCTGTCACGCACCACTTTCTGAAAATACAGAATGTCCACCGGGACACCGGATTGAATCAAGGCGTTATAATCCGGCTTTTTCCAGACATTATCTTTTTTCACATACTTTTCGGCCTCGCGTTCATTCATCCCCAGCAGGTCATCCACATACAGCCCGCGGGCAGCCCAAAGGTCTTTTTTAGCGCCGCCGATCTTTTCACCAAAATCTTCATGCACAATTTCCTTCGCCAACTAAAACCACCACCTCCTTATCACGGTTTTGGTATATGCTTTTGCCTCAAAGACATAAGAAAAGGCGCAAGGTCTGCCTAAAAGGTAAGCCAGCGCCCGGTTCCATTCCTCTACGGGAAAGGCACGGTTATCTACTTCAAGAAGCGCCTGCAAAGATAACAGCGGGCACCAGTCCCGCAGGTCTGGAAGGGACACCCCTAACCGTCTTGCGATTGTATCTAATAAATCAGTATTTGTACGCATCATCATAATTCCACCCGGTCCGCCGCCTTAACCGGCGCCTCCTTTTTTGCCGCAGGCTGTACCTTTTCACTATTTTCCTGCATGGCCTTCAAAACGGATGGCCTGCGCTCTGAGGATTCCTGTAAACGGTCCAGACTGCCGATAGCTTTTTCAATATTCCGCTTTGCGGCGGTCATGCAGGCCCGGTTGACTTTGTACGGAGCGGCAATCGCTTTAGACAGTCTGCCGGGGGCTTTAGGCTCCGGCACCGGTTCTTTTCCTATCAGGGTCCGGCCCATATTCTTTAAATGCCTGCCCGCCTGGTGATACTCCGCAGCAAAATTCTGGATTTTGGAGACAGCGTTATCGTCAATACGGATGCTGGCGTCTGCCGCCTTTTTGATCCCCTCCAGCAGCGGCTTGATGTGAAAAAAGCGGGAAAGGCCATCCAGGGCAGCCGTACCATGTTTCTTAAAGGCAGCAAGGGCTTCTTTACACCCTCCAATTATGAGCTCCTTTAGTTCTGACAATTTCCGGCTCATATTAGAAATGTTCTGTTCCAACGCTTTACAGCTTCTTTGCAGAACAGCTTTCAGGGAGCGGTTCTGCACCTGCAAAAGCTCCTGGCGCATGGTTCTCAATTCCTCTACGGCCTCGGCCAGCCGGTTTTCCAGCTCGCCTACATGGGCAACCATTTCAGCAAAATCCCTGCCGCTTGGGGAAGGATTCTCTTTCAGGACGGCCAGCAGTTCTTTTACATATTCATTTTCTGCAAGAAGCTGTTTGTTCCTTCGTTTCACTCGTCCGGCGTCCTCCTTTCTCCGAGCAGCTTTCCCCGGCAATCTTACTTACGATTTCCGGCCCGGATTCATAAATCTGCATCAGCCTCCGGGCCATGCCGCAGGGCTGGGCAGCGCCCGTTGTCCAAAGGCGCACCGTGGAAGGGGTGACATTCATCAGCAGGGCGAAGGCTTTTTCATTGGTTTCCAGCTTTTTCATCAAAGCCTTAACCATGGACGGGCTGTATTCCGGGCAGCGGGCAGCCCCGGCGATTACCTGAATCGCAGACTTTTCGTTATTCATCGTGTTTTCCTCCTAAATTGAAACAGCCGCCTGTTTCTGGCGGCTTGCGTGTTTTTCTTCACGGATCGTTTGAAGCGTGTGCTGTAATTTCTCATTGTAGTCTTTCACGCCGCGGGGAGGGTTGACAGACACCCGGATTTTAGAAAACCGCTGGTCTGATTTCAGCAGCGACTTGATTTTCCGGGCGTTGACCCGACCGGCAAGGTCATTGTCCAGATAGAGGGCAACACGGGTGATCTCCGGGTGGCGCTCCAGAAAAGCGACCAGGGCCACATGGGAGGTCCCACCCAGGGAAAGGCGGTAGCCATTCCATTGCCATCCCTCCAGCTTTTGGAGCGTTGCGTGGGAAAGGGCGTCAATCGGAGCTTCAAAAACCGCCAGGTGGCGGCTGCCTGGCTGATCCGGCGGGTAGCAGAAGCTAAACCGCTTATCACTGCCGCTGATGTCTTTTTTCAAATCACCCGCTATGCCGCGGACACAGGCAAACCGGCCCGTGCCGGTATCATTCCGGCCAACAAAAACACAAACCGCCTCGTTGTTATAGCGGGACTCATAGAAAAGGCCCAACTGCATACACCGCCTGATGATGTCCGAATGGACTCCCCGGCGTTGAAGGTAAGAAACAGCAAAGGTGGCGCAGCGTTTTTCTCTGGGGAGATGGAAGGGCTTTTTCTCCACTGGTTTCCGCTGTTCCCGTCTGCTGGGAGCTGTATAATGGGAAACGACAGGGGTTCCACTGCCTATCAGATGTTCCACAGCGTCCACAAAGCTGTACCCGCGGATTTCCATGAGGTAATCCACGGCGTTGATCTTTCGTCCGCGGCTGTTCCAATACCAGTAATTCTTGCTTGCCACATAAACCAGGCTGTCATGCTCATTATGGCGGTAATTGGCGCCTTCCTGTTTCAGCACGCCGCTTTCGTGGGAAAGCAGATAATCTAACAGATCCGTTTCCCTTGCCTGGGTGATCTGTTCCTGGGTCAAGCTCGGCATAATTTCGGCGTTTCATGGTTTTTCATGGCGCGCAGCCTCCTTTCTGCGATATTTTCTGTCATCAAAGCCGCTCCCTCTATCCGTAAAGATCGTGATTGACTTCGGCTCGGTAATAGCTGTCCATGGTCGTTGGGGCATTATAGAGAGCCGCCAGCAGGTAAGACTTGATATTCCGCACCTTGGTCGTGTTGTTATCCAGGCAGTCAAACACATACTCCACATGGGAGAAGTTCACTTTCAGGAAGCGGCTTTTTACTACCTCACGGGGGTAGTCATCCCCGGCAATGCGGATATATGGCCGTTGGGAGAGGACGGTTTGCAGCATCAGTTCAACCAGTTCGTCCACACGCTCATACCCGTACCGGTGGACAAGAGCCTCAAATTCAATATTTTCTTTGATGATCTCCCGGTAGGTATCTATCCGATCAATCCTATCCCTATCCATCTCCGCGTTATCACCAGGCGTCTTTCCAGAAGCCGGATAGATTGATTGATGGGTATTTGATATATCCGTAATTGATTTTTCAGTAGTTTGTTTTTTAGTATTTAATTGCGTTGGAATATCCGTATTCGGTTTCTCTGTATTTGGATTTACCGTGTTCGGATTTTCCAAACACGGTTTTCCCAAATGCGGCGGGAGCGCCGTGTTGGGATTTTCCAAACGCGGTGACAATGGACTTGCCTGCTGAGGCTGTTCATAAATGGTGTATTCGATCTTGGCGAGTTTTCCACTCGAATTACGCATTTGGCGGCGGGTAATATACCCATGCTTTTCCAATTCCAAAACCGCTGTCCGAATGGCGTCAAGGTTTTCCTTGTTGATACTTGCCAGCCCACGCAAGGTAAAATCCCAGGAATCAGGCAGAGAAAGCATCTGAGACAAAAGGCCCTTAGCTTTCAAGCTGATAGTCTTATCATTAAGGTGATAATTTGACATCACTGTAAAGCCTTTCGTGCGTTCAACGCGAAAAACAGCCATTGTGATAGCCTCCTTTCTGCTAAGTTTGATACAGGGCAAGCAGCTACAAGACCCTGTCCTTATGGTCGTAATTCAGATAGCCATTGTGTACTTTGGCATGGTTTTGAATTTTAATAAAGCCACGTTCCTGATTTTCCTTTGCTTTCCGATACCCCTCGTCTGTGAGAAACAGGCGCATCTTATCGCCTTTATCTCCGACAGGGGATTCAAAAGAAAGCACATCAAAGACAACCATGTGGCGTACCTCCGGGTCAAACCGCTCCAGGGCCATGATGTCATGCCCTTTCAACTTTTCGGCCCCGGATTGCTGCCGGGCCAGTGCGATCCGCTCACCCATAGTGCGGGGGTAAGGCAGATGATAGTTCTTCTGGATGTCCTTCACCAGATCCATGCACTGTTCATTTGACAGAATCCGCAGCTTTGCCATGAGTCCCCGCACCATATCGCGCTGCTCCGGGTTACGGGTAAAACGGGCTGTCATATACAGTTCATCCAGCACTTTGGCCTGGCAGTCGCCGTCAACCTGAAACAACTGCCTCTTTTCTTCTTCATTCAGTTCCATGTAAATTTCCTCCTATTTCTGAAAATGGGCGCAAAAAAAAGGGCGCCCATCAGATCAGATGAAACGCCCTGATAAGCAGCGGTCCGGTAAAACACCGCACCGTTGCAGCAGTATTCAATTTTGTCTTTTAAGTGACACCTCCCATCATTCGACAGATTTTTCGCTGGCTATCAAGGTTGGAAAAGGAATTGAATAGGCAACGACAAACGCTGAAACCCTTGAAAACACTGGGTTTTTCCGTTTGTCCTTATTATACCGTAAGGGCATACATTCGCGACGCTGGCACTGGAAAACGGCATGGATGTGAAAACACTCTCCGCCATGCTGGGGCATGTGTCGGCGGCCACCACACTGGACATCTATACCCACATCACCGACGATATGCGGCTCACGGCCGCCGCCAACATCGACCGTGGCATCGGCAAAGCAGCGCCGCAGGAGGACGCTTCAGAGCCGGGGCAGGAAACTGCCCCAGCCCAGGCGGAAAAGCCGTGTATGACCGACTTCAAGCCCTACGTGGGCCGCAAGCGCAGATCCGGTACCGGCTGCGTCAGTGAGATCAACGACCACCTCTTTGAAGGACGCTATTCTCCCAAATAGCCCGACGGCAAAAAGCACGCCCGCAATGTCTACGCCCACACCCGCGAGGAGTGCGAGGAAAAGCTAAAGGTGCTGATCGTAGAGATGAAGGCAGAGATTGCGGAAGCGCAGCGGCTGAAGGACGAGGGCAAAGGTGATGGGCGGCCAATAGAGGGAAAGGAGGGCAAGCGGGGAAAGAAGAAATAATTAAGTAAAATGCCGCCTTGAGTATTCAAGGCGGCATTTTGAGTTACATACAAAAACTATTTTGTATTTCTACGAGGGTACCCTTTATCTTCACGCAAGACCCTTACCGACAACTCCTCTTCATCAATCTCTCTAATTGATGCGCCTTCGCAGTCAATGCAAATATTACCTTGATTAAGAAGATGAAATTCCATTACTTGAGCGGTATTTTCGGGATCATCAAAGTCAAATGAAATAAGAATTTCGCAGTCAACTTCTGCTTCAGCATCCGTGAAATCTATATCAGCATATGCCATATAGAAATATTCTCTGTCAACGCTATCCCAAATTGAGTTCTCCTCATCAAATACTTCAGCATAGCCAGAAACTTTAATTGTGACATTGGTGCTTAGCAGCAAGCTATCACGGGCAATCTTTAGCGGGATAAAATTATCGCTAACACAATCGATCTTTACAGACTCAATTTCCAACTCGTTGAGGTTTTCGTAATCATCAAGTTCAAAACATTCACATTCAACGTTCTGCTGTGCGTTTGAAATTATTTCTTTATATGCACCTCTGAAAATTTGGCTGAGCATTTCTTGACTTAGTATGCTATCGATATTGCTGATTTTAGTTAGCGCATTAGAAATAGAATCGCAGATTATGACATTCTCTATCTGATTAAATGCGGTCGTCCAATCACTGTCTTTAGATATGACCAGCAAGATATCATTCGGATGCTTTTCAAGGTATTTTCTTGTAGCATCAAAAACAAAGGCATCTGGAAATTCAGCTTTCTTTTTACCAGACATCGCAAAAGGGGCTTTACTATTAAAATAAAGCTCAAATACAGAAGCAGGGTCACCAAAATCAAGACGAATCGCATCTTGGTAATATTGTTGATAAGCTTCGAAAAGTTTAGTCTGAATATCCAACTCCGAAATCTTGGAAGACAATAGTACATCATCAAGTTTGTAATGTTTTAAAGTGCTGGTGCACTTGCGAAGCTGAGTAAGTAGTGACTGGTAGTCTTTAAATATGCCGGAATCTTCAATATGTTTATGAATTTCATTTTCGAGCACTGGATGCGTTAACAAGGTAATGCCTTTCTCATCTGCTGTCGAGAAAAAAGAGGGAAGCAAACTTTTTACTATGCCAGGGAAATCACTATTTGCATCCCTAAAGGCGCATGTGTCAATTAAGATTAAAGTAATTCGATTCTCCTCGTTCATATTTGTTCCCCTTCCCGCTGCACTTTAGTATAGACTGATTCTTTACGCAAGGCGCAGGGCAACTGAGTTACCGTCGTTATAGCATTATATAGAATCATTATATAGTAATTAAGCATGCCTGTCTACATATTTGGTCTGCACTTTCTGTGCGAAAAGTAAAGTTACTTAGTCGACTTGACGGAGTTCGCATACAGCTAAAAATAGAGGACAATCTGATAACTTGTATAATCGTTTCACACTTTGCACAAGAACTGTCGAAAAGATATGTTAAGAATGACAAACTCAAATTCTGCGCCGCAATAGACAAAGAATAAGAAAAACCCCTCTGAAATCGTTGATTTCAGAGGGATTTTGGTCCGAGTAGTGCGGCTCGAACGCACGGTCTCCTGGTCCCAAACCAGGCGCGATACCAACTTCGCTATACCCGGATATTCATTTTTCTGCCATTATATCACGGCGAGAAGAAAAATCAAAGATTTTTCTGTCTGTGGTCATTCCTGTGGTCAAAACCGCTTTTGTGCCGTTTTCTGCAACCGGGGGAAATCCCGCAAACGCAGGCGCTGCAAGGCTTTGCGGCGTTTCGCCTCACCCTATCCCGGATACAACCACGGCACTCCCAAACCAAGCGCGCTACCATCTGCGCTACACCTCGGTGTTCTGTTTTAAAAGCGGGCGTGTCCCGTAAAACGTATTATAACCCAGAGGGGGAGAAAATGTCAAGTGTCGGCGCGTGCAAAAACGCGTTGACAAACCCGGCGCGGTATGGTACAGTAAACGCGCAGACACGCAATTCGACCATTCGCGCGCGTCTGCCGGGTCAACCGAAAATAATGACGGAGGCGAAATCTTCCGCATGAATGGCAAAGCTGCCGAACCGCGCGTTCGGGGGCTTATGCTGCTCGTGCCGGAAGATTTTTTGTTTTCCGGCGGGCAGACGAAAACATAAGGGGTGTCCAAAATGAACGAAGAAAAATGGAAGCTGTTTTTAGAGGTCGCACGCACGCTGAACCGCCGCGGAGCAACGCCGCTTTTGTACGGCTCGCTCGGGCTGTGGCACCGCACAGGCGAGGCGATTTTCGCCGATGACATCGACGTCCTGCTTCCGGAAACGTGGCTTTCCGAGCAGTGGAGCGCGTTTCAAACCCTGCTGCAAGCGGAGGATTGGCGCCTGATTGACGCGCACGAGCACACATTTGAAAAACGTGGCGTGCACTGCTCCTTTGCCGCATTAGAGGAGCTCGAGACCTTCGCCGAGGTTCCGATTCCAGAGATCGAAACGCGCACGGAAAGCGGCGCAAAGTACCGTCTGCTCTCCGTAAAACAGTATCTCGCCGTCTACAAGGCCTCCGCAAAAGACGGCTACCGCGTGAACACCCGCGGCAAAAAAGACGCGGAGAAAATCGCGCTGCTGGAAAAATTGGTGTAAAAAAGAAACTCTCTGCATCATCGCGGGGAGTTCCTTTTTAAAACACATGCGTGGGAATCTTCTTGTTACTGAAAAAACAGGCGGTCATGGCTTAAGCTTCACCACAACCATCCCGCCGCGCTGTTCTGCGGTGCAAAAGCCGCTTTGCGCTAAGACCTCGTTTATCGGCACAAAGCCGTTTGAAATCGGCGTGCCGCACGGAATGCGGTGCGTTTTTCCGCCGAGCACAATGTGCAGCATGTCTTCGAGCAGCTCGCACCCGCCGCCGAGCAGGGTGAGGAGCGGCAAAAGGCGCACGCAGCCGTTTTGCAACACAGGTTCGTCAAACAGCATCGGGACGCCGCCGATCTCGGCTTTGAACGGGTTGTTCGCGAACAGCAAAACGGTCTTAGCTTGCAGGCGGTTTTCGAGGGTCTGCACGTTTTGAAACAGCGCGGGGCTTTGCGCTACTTCGTCCCAGCGGTGCAGCTCGCGAAAGGAAAGGTCGTCCCGCAGAGTAAACGTGTTCGGCGTCGTTTTGCGGTGCAGGCCGAATGTGAAATCGACCTGGTGCCATGCGCCGTTCGGCGCCCATACCGCGTTCCACGCGTGCGGGCCCCAATCCGTGCCGGAATACCCTTCGCCGCAAACGTACCGCGCCAAAATGCCAAGGTGCGGCAAAATCACCATGGAAAGCGCGGCGATTGCCTGGCACACGCCCTGCCGCGTTTGCAAGAGCCCCACAGCGGCGTGGTCGCGCGTAGCACCGGTCTTTTTGTAGACGAAAAAGCGTTTCAGCCAGCTTTGATAAGCCGCAATCACCTGAAAAAAGTCGGTGTTTTCCGGCAGACCGCGCTTTATGCTCTCCGCAATATCCGCCGCAATGCACCGCAGGTCGTTCACCTCTTTGCCGGTGCTCATGTACCGCGCGTTGACCGTCACGGTCAGCGTTCGCTTTGCAAAGTCGTGCACGTAGCGCGTGTTTGTTTTCAGCATTTGCGCACATGGAAACGATGAAAGCGTCATGCAGCTTTTCACGGCTTTTTTGGCGCTTTCCATGGGCTCTGCGCCAAAAAGCGAAGCAGGGCAGTTCAGTGAAAAATCACGCAGAAGCGCGTTTTCCGCCATCATCATGGCAGAAAGAAAGCCGTCTGCGGATTTTGGAAAGAATTTCATGCGTCTCCCTCCGTTTTCAGCATGTCAAGGCGGTCTAAAAGGTCAAGCTTTGCGGTGATGTGCTTTTTGAGCGCGCGGGGCGATAAAATCTCCCCTGTCAGCCAAACGTCTTTCAGCGTCTCTTCGCAGCTTTCGAGCGCCCAGCGGATGAACTCCGCCGTGTCAATCCCCATAGGCTCAAAGTTCAGCGCGCCCGGGGAGAGAAACAGCATCTCGCCGCGCTTTGCACTCGCAGTATCGATGCGGGAGACGGCGAAAAGGCCGCCGTCTGCAAGGTCGCCGAGGAAAAGCAACTCAGAAAACGGCTTGTTGTCTTTTGTGTTGCGGGCGAGAAGCTGCCCGCCGCCGTAAAGGTGCAGCAAGCCGCCCGCACAGGAGACCGTTTCGCAGTGGCAAACAAGGACGCCGAGCATGGAATCCGGCAGAATGCGAAACGCTTCTGCGGCGTTATGGCCCGCGCCGTATTCCGCCGCCGAAACGGTAAGAAATGCGCGGCTTTCTCTTAAAAGGTCTGTGAAAATCTTAGTGTTCGGGGTCATAGTTTTCTCCTTATATCACGCGCACGCGCACTTTTGCGCCGTCGGGCAGGCCGCGCATCTGCCAGCCCATGTAAGAACCTGCGCCGCGGTTATCCGTGCCCGCAACGTACATCACGTGCGCACCTGCGCCGCCCTCTTTAAAGCACGCGCAGGGGTATTCGTCGCGGTCCCAGATGCGGCTCGCCTTGATCGGCGCAAGGGAGGCCTTTCTGCGCTCTGCCGCGCCGCCGCGGTCCAGCGTCAGTATATCCGGAAAGCCGATGTCCTGCGCCACGCGGATGTGCTCGGCAGTTTCGGGGTACAGTGCGCTGTCCACGATGCAGACGAAAACGGGCGCGTCACCGTGGTTTGAAACTGTTATGCTGCCGGGGCCGGGCGAAAGTGCAATGCGGTTCAGCTTTTTCAGATAAACGCCGCAGCGGTGCAGAGCATCGCTTACGTGCATTTCGGATTGACGGCTTTCCTGTGCCCATGCGGCGGAAAGTGCACCGCCGGCTAAAATGCAGCGCTCGTTCAGGGCCTCCAAGGCATCCAATTTGGCGCGCAGGCGGGCGGCCTCCGGGTTTTCTGCCGTATTGCCGGTTTCTTCGTCCGTATAGGAAGTAGCTTCTGCGTCTGCAAGCGCACGGCGGCACTGCTCGGTCTCCAGTGCCACACGCGCTAACACGGAGCCCAGCGCGAACGAAACGCGGGCGGTCACATCGGCGCGATCATGGTCAAAGGCCGCAAGCGCATTCATGGCGCTGTCCACCGCGCAGAGCAATACGTTTACGTCGCTCATATCACAAAGCGCGCAGCTTTGCGGCCAGCACGGAAATATACTGCACCGCGTCGTTCAGCGCAAGCAGCTGTGCGCGGGCTTCACCGGCGTACAGCTCTACGCGCTCGTGCAAGAGGTCGTACTGCGGGTCGTGCCAGTTTGTTTCCTGTGCCGCGCAGCTCACCGTAAGCGCATTATAAAGCGATTCCAGCTCCGCGCTGCGCGCCGCAAGCTCCATGCCGAATTTTTCAAGGGAATCAATGTCGTGTACCACAACGCTTCCGTTTGCCATAACGATGCCTTCTTTCAAGAATAAATGTCGGTGTCTATGTGTGCAAGTTCGTGCTCTGTGCCGAAGATGAACGCATAAATGTCCTGCTCGGTCTCCTGCATACGGCGGCAGAGCTGCCAAAGCGGCAAAAGACAGTCTTTTTCGATTTCCGCGTATTTGCGGTCGTCCCACTCGTCCTTTATGCGCTCAAGCTGCCGCAGGTAAGCCGTGAGCGCGTCCGTGTCCGTCATGCTTCACCCGCCGGGCGAATGGAGCGGCTGATGTACAGCGGGTACGGGAAGATCTTCGCGTTTTCACCGCCGATTTCCGGGCGGTTTGTGTTGCAGACGAGCGTATACGGCGTGTAGTCGTTCAAAACGCGCGGGGTATAGGCTTCGCTTTCAAGGTTCAAAAGGTCAAGCGCGAATTTCACGCCGACCAGCGTCACAAAGCCGATGTCCGTAGAGGTGCCGGGCTCAAAATGAAGGCGTTCGCGGGCATCTGCTTCGCCAAAATAATCGCCGTGCGTGTCGCGCGCCGGGGCGTCCTTTAAAAGCGAGGAGAAGGTCTCGCCGTAGGTTCTCATGCCGCGGTTTGGAATGTGGTAGAACACCTCGCCCGCGTGGGCGCGTGCCCAGCAGCCTACGGCAATAAACGGCATGCCGAGTGTGTTGGAGAGCGCATTTGCAAGCGCATTCGCGCTTCTGTCATCCGCTGTCGCAAAGACAATGCCGTTCTTGCCGAGATTTTCAAAGAGAGAAAGCGGCGCGTTTTCCAGCTTGCCGCGGAAAGCCGTCACTTCGGCTGCGGGGTCAATGTTCAGAATATCCTTGCGCAGAAGGTCAGCCTTAAAGCGGCCGAGGTCGCGCATACCGTGCGTGTGGCGGCAGATGTTGTGCGGCTTTAAAATGTCGTCGTCGATGAGCAGAAATTTGCCCACACCGGCGCGGGCCAGTTCCAAAGCGGCGCGTGCGCCCACAGAGCCGCAGCCGATGATGACAGCGAACTTTTTCAGCATCTCGGCAGATTCAAACAGGCCCGTGTTGCGACTGAAAAGGTCGTGGATGAGCGTAAAGCTGTCCACCGTCAGCGTGCTTTTCGCTTCGTCGCAACGGTTGAAAAGCCAGCCGCCGTCCTTATAGGTGCCAAAGTAATCGTAGCCCGTCAGCACCACGTTTTCACTCAAAAGCGCCGTGTATGCAGTACCCGATACGATCAAACCGCGGGTGGTGTGGTCGGGATTTTTGAACGTATCGGCATAGGTCTCATCGGTAGCCAAAAGGTAGTAGTAGCCGGTGTCTGCGCTGCCCGCGCCGGTCACTTCACCCACATAATCATTGCCGGGCAAAGCCGTGTCGGAAAGTCCCAGCACGCCCACGTGCTCCTTTGCCGTATCCGTCTGCTCCTCGCGCAGGCTCTCGCCGAGCTGCACGGTGCTGTACGTGCGCGGGTCAAACGCGTTTAGCAAACGAAACGCCTCGTCAAAGTCGCCGGACTGTAAGTCAACGTCCTCTTTTTCCGTGTTTTTCGGCAGGTACTCGGAAAGTGCGTTTAAAAGTGACACGGTTCTGTCGTGTTCGGATAGATCAGCCGGAATTTGTCTGATAAGCTCACGACGTGTGATGATGATTTTTTCCACAGTTAAGCCTCCTCGGGGTCAAAAATTTCAGCTTGCAGACGGTCTTTGTTCTTTAAAAGCGCCTCGGATGTTGTCAGCTCCAAAAAGCCGGTACCCGCAAAGTATTTGTCGCCGACCATGACCGGCACGGTGCGGTATTCGCCGTTTTTACTGAGGTAATAGCATGTCAGGCGCGCAGTGGGGTCGAGGTTGACGAGCATCGAAACCGCACCGTTTCCGATGACCTCGGCAAAGCTGTGATTTGTGCGGTCGTCGTCGCTTGAAAACGTGTCGAGCGAGCCGGGGTGGCGGTGCCAAAGCCCCAAAAGGCACAGCCCGTGCTGATATAAGCGCGAAAGCACCGGGTAAATGTGGTTGTGGTAGTTATTGTCCATCTCGTGGTGGGCGCGCGTGTGTAGTGTGTAAACGCCGGGGTCACTCGCTTCCGCCACATACCACACGCCGTTTTTCACGTTGCCGAAGAAAATGCCGCCCGTCTCCAACGGGTCGCGGGAATACACCTCGCTCAGAACAGAGAGATACGCGCGGTTTGAAAGCACTACGCCGCGGCAGTCGGCAGCTTTGTCGGATTCAAACGGGTGGTCGGCGCGCTTTAACGCCTTGCGCTGCGCCTTTAAAAGCTTTTTGCGCTTCTTGTTTTTCTTGCCGGAAAGCACCGGCGGGGTCGAAAAGAGTTTCATAAAAAAGCCTCCGTTAAATCTTCCCATGCGCCTGAAAATCCTTCCATGCTTCCGGCTTGCGGATGGCAAGCTCAAACACCATCAGCCAACGGTAGGCAAAGCGGAAGGAGGTCACGGCGCTCGTGGTGCAGGTGTCCTCCGCATGTACGTCCGCCACGTCGCTGGAGCAAATATAGCGCTCGCCGCGGTTGTCCGTCAGCGTGTGCGGGATGAGTTTTTTGCCGTCCGCGTCCAGCGGAATGTGCGGCAGCATGTTGACGATTTTCTGCAATTCGCCGAGCGTCGGCGAAACAAGATACGGCTTCACGGAGGAAGAATAGCGCACCTTCGGGTGGTCGGGGTCGTAGACAAGCTTCATTGTGTATGTCATGGTGTTAAAGCCGCGGCCGAGGTTCGGGCGGGTCTTCACAAGCCAGTACATGCGGCCGTCCGACATAAAATGCGGCTGCATGTTCGGGTCGTTGAATTCCTTGCGCATGGCGGCGACCTCCGCGTTATAAAGCGCCTTGTTCGTCTTGTACCACTGCTGCACGGGCGCGGAAACGACCGTCTTCGGAATAATGGATTTCTTGCCGTCGGTCTTCTCCGGCGTTTCTGCCTTTTCCTCGGGCTGTTCTTCCGGAAGCGGCTCAGGCTCCTTGTGCAGCTGCTCGATAAGGTCGCCCACGGTGTCCTTTTCGGGCGCGGAGACCACCGTGTGCGGAATGATCTCCTTTTTCGTCTTCACCGGCGCTTTCGGCTCGCTGCCCGGCGCGGGCTTTGCGCGCTTTTTCGGGGAAGAGGCGGGGCTCAGCGTGCCGTCCGGGTTCATCTGCAGGTCTTCGCCGCTTGTCAGCAGGTCATAAACGCGGTCAAGCTCGCTTTTCGCAGCGGAAACGACCGTCTTTGGAATGATGTTTTTCTTGCCGCTGTCCTTCATTTCCGGCTTCGGTTCTGCCGTGCCGGGGATCTCGCTCTCGCGGCGGATCTGGTTCACAAGGTCGCCTACGGTGTCTTCGGGTGCGGAAAAATAAGAGTGCGGGATAAAAGTTTTCATAAAAAATGCTCCTTCAAAGTTCGTTTAGGCTTGCCGTTTTCGGCTTCCACCTGATCTACGAACCATAAGGAGCGTTTTTTATAGTCAAAATTAAATTTTCAAGTTTTTTAAAGCGCCTTCAAATATGCCGCCATGTCAAAGCCCTCCAATTTCGAGTCCTTTCGCAGATACAGCGGGTGGTGCGGGTGTCCCTTTTTAGAGGGCTTGCCTGCCTGATACCACTTTGCATGGAATGCGTCGCCGATGGCCGTCATGTCCGCAAGGCAGGTTTTAAGATAGTCGCGCTTTTCCACAATCGTGCCCCATGCCGCCCAAATGCCGGGCTCTCCGCCGCTGCGCGAAAGCACCCAGCGAAACGCGTTCATGTTTTCCTCGTGCAGCGCACGGTTAAACGCCTTATCCATGTGGTCGGGGTTTGTCGCACGCTGCGCGTAGACGTTGAACATGATAAACGAGTCAAACCCGTTAAAAAGCGCAATGCGCTCTACGGATTTCAGTGTGTTGTCGAGGTTATCCGGCTCCGCCGTCGAGGGGTTGATGCCGATGGTAATGAGCGGCTTTTTACCGGCGGTACCCAGTATGTAACGGTATTCGGAGTAAAAATCCGGGATATAAAGCCATTTTTCGCGGTCGTAAACGGCGCTTTCTTCGCGGTGCTTCTGTGCTTCTTCAAATGTCAGAATTTCGGTGTGCTGCGTGTCGCTTTTCGGAATGTGCATGTCGGTCTCCTTTTGTCGCAAATCGTCGTCTTTTAAAAGATTATACCGCGTTTTATGCCGCCTGCAAAGCTGTTTTTTCGCTTTTCTTTTCGCGGTATAAAAGATAAAGCCCGCAAAGAAGAGAAAGCACCTCCGCCGTCGGCACGGCAAGCCACAAGCCCGTCAGCCCGAATATATTTGCAAGCACCACCGCACACGGCACAACTAAGATCACACCGCGCAAAAGAGACAAAACAGCCGCGTCCCGGCTGCGCGCCGCTGCCGCAAACCGCGCGATAAGCAGCAGATTCACACCGCTCACAAGATAGTTTAAGAAGTACAGCATCAGTCCCGGCACGGCAAGCGCCGTCAGCTCCGCGCTGCCCTTGCTGAACACCGCCGTCACCTGCCGCGGGAAGAGCAAAGCGCCCACGGTAAACAGCGCGCCCAGTAAAACCGCCGTCACAACGCCGTGCCGCGTCTGCTTTGTAAGCGTGCTGCGGTCATGCTCCGCAAACGCAATGCTGATCAGCGGCTGCACGCCCTGCGCCGCGCCGGTCAGCACCGCCGTTGCCACAAGCGCCACGTTTGCAATGATGCCGTAAGCCGCAACACCCGTGCTGCCCGCAAGTGATAATAGCAGATAGTTAAATATCAAAATAACGACCGTCGAAGAAAACTCTCCGATGAACGCGGAAAAACCCGCCGCAGAAATTTTCGGAATTTCCTCAAAAATACGGTGCTTCCCGATGTGATACCCGCGCTTTCGCGTCAGGCAGATCGCTACGCCGAAAATCGGCGACATGCCGGTCGCAAGCACCGCACCCAGCATACCGGCGTTCAAGACGCACACCATGTACCAATCCATCACAATATTCGCAAAAGAGCCCGTCAGCATCGCCGCCATCGCGCGCCCGGGCGCATCGTCGTTGCGCGTGAACGCCGTTAAGATGTTATTCAAAATAAAAAACGGCGAAAACAGGCAGCAAACCTTCAAATAGACGGTTGTCGGCTGTAAAACCGTGCCGGAAGCGCCAAGCAATCTTGCCAGATGCTCCGCCCCGAACACGCCGCACAGCACATAAATGAACGACAAAACAGCGCCCATCAGTAAGCTTGCCGTAAATACGCTGTCTGCGTTTTCGTCGCCGCGCGTGTGCCGCAGCGTGTACCGCACACCGCCGCCAATGCCGATGAGCAGCCCCGTGCCGTTGATGATACCGTAGATCGGCAGCGCGAGGTTTAAAGACGCCAACCCGTCCGCACCGATGTAATTTGCAATGAAAAATGTGTCCGCCAAAATGTAGACGGAAAGCCCCAGCATGCCCAAAACGCTCTGGGAAACAAAACGAAGATATTTGCGCATAGTCCCTCCAAAACAAAACGTGCCCGCAGAAAACCTGCTGAGCACTTTAAAAGCGCAGACCTATCGGTTTTCTGTGGGCACGTTCTTCCGCCTACCCGGTGGCAGACGGCGTGTTCCTGTTGATTTCTAAGGTACTATACCACATTTTCGTTTGCATTGCAAGTTTTTCGTTTTGTTTTCCACATAGGTGTGCTATACTGTGGATAAAAGGGGGCTTTAATTTGAAAACCGACCGCCTCATCGGCATCATTACGACCATTCAGCAAAAAGGCACTGTTACCGCGCCGTATCTCGCGGAAAAATTCGGCGTGTCGCGCCGCACCATCAACCGTGATATCGAAGACATCTGCAAAGCCGGCATCCCGCTCCTTACCAAACAGGGCGCGGGCGGCGGTGTTTCCATCATGGAAGGCTTTTCGCTCGATGCCGCCGTGCTCACGCGGCAGGAGCTTTCCGCCGTCCTCACAGGGCTGCGCTCGCTCGACAGCGTTTCCAAAGCCCCTGCATCCGACCTGCTCGCCGCAAAGCTCGGCGCAGATACCGATATACCGCGGGACATGGAGATCGATCTCGCGTCGTTCTACAAAAACGACTTGGCGGAGAAGATCGAGACGATCCGCCGCGCCGTAAAAGAGACGCGCCGCATCGTGTTTCACTATTATTACGCCAAAGGGGAGGCGGATAAGCTTGTCGAGCCCT
Source organism: Neglectibacter sp. CSJ-5 (assembly GCF_032490475.1). Taxonomy (NCBI): domain Bacteria; kingdom Bacillati; phylum Bacillota; class Clostridia; order Eubacteriales; family Oscillospiraceae; genus Neglectibacter; species Neglectibacter sp. CSJ-5. The sequence continues at coordinate 79,598 of NZ_JAVYJC010000005.1, forward strand.
ATCGCGTCGTGTTCCGCTGGGGGGACTGGTACGTTTTCGGCTTTTGCCCCGCACGCGAGGATTTCCGCCTCTATAAGCTCCGCCGCCTGTGGAATTTAAACGTGACCGATGAATTTTTCACCCCGCGTGAAGTCCCGCCTGAAAAAGAGCCGAACCGCAGCCGCACCGAAAGCATGACGGATGATTACATTGTCACGGCCGTTTACGAGCCCGCCGTAAAATACCGCCTTGTGGAAGAATACGGCCCCGCGTCGTTCATCACGCGGGAAGACGGCAAGCTCTACACCGAATGGGGATTTTCTACCCCGGAGGACGCCCTGCGTTGGCTTTTGAGCTTCGGCGTCGACGTGCAGGTGACAGCCCCGCCCGAAATGGTAAAGAAAATGCGTTCTGCGATCAAAAAAATGAAAAAGCGCTATAAAACATGACACCCCGCTGTCATATTCTGTGTGTTACGATCTGAATATCATAATTTAGGAGGAACACACATGATCGATTCAAGATGCGGACTGCATTGCACGACCTGTACGTATAAAGAGCCCTGCGGGTGCGGCGGCTGTATAGAGACAAACGGACACCCGTTCCACGGAGCCTGCCCTGTGGCGCAGTGCTGTCAGGAAAAAGGCTTTTACCACTGCGGAGAATGTCCGGAACTGCCCTGTGAGTTGTTATGGAGCTATACATGCGATCCCGAGCAGGGCGATACGCCGCACGGCGCACGCGTGGAACAGTGCCGAATATGGCGCGCGGAAACGAAAGGAAAACCGTAATGTACGATGAAAAAATACGCGCCCTGCGCATGGAGCGCCAGCATCTCCTTACTCCGGCGAATGAAACCGAATACGACGCGTTGTACCGCGACCTCCAGCCCGGGCAGAATGTCTACTGGAACGGCTTTGGGCAACCGCCCACGCTTTCGTTCCGCGCGGATTTCGACGACCTCGCCTATAATAAAAGCTGCCAGTTCCGCCGTGAACTCATCAAAGGGCGCTTTGCGGGCGGCAACCTCGGCTGGATCTTGCCCGAAGACCTCGAGCTTTTCGCAGCGCTGTACCGCAAGCCGCTCAAAAACGCGACGATGACGCAGCAAATGCTGTTAGAGCGCATCGAAATGTCCGGCCCGTACACCATCGGGCAGCTGAAAGAGGAAAGCGGACTGCTCGTCAAGGAGATCACGCCCGCCCTGCACCGCTTGCAGGAGGCATTTCTCATCTACGAAGACCAGTACGACGGCGAGTGGGATCGCGGCTGGTATCGCTTCGGCGAATTTTTTTCCGATTTTAGCCTCGACCGCTATTCCAAAACGGAAGCCCTCAAAATCGTCCTCCGCCGTTTTGCGCACCGCTTTGTGTGGTTCACGCCCGCCATGGCGAAATCGTTTTACAAATTGCCCGAAAAAGAGATCAAGCTCGCGATAGCCGGACTCGTGTCCGAAGACGTTTTGGTCGAGTCCGACGGCGGCTATCTCCTAAAAGAAGACGCAGAAACGCTCAAAACCTACACCGAACCCGAATTTCACAGCGTCTATGCGCTCCACCGCAATGACCCGCTCTATAAAGCGTTCGAGCCGGCGTTAAAATCGCTTGCAAAATCCCTCACAGAGGGTTTGCCGTATGATTGTGACCCACTGCAATATCTTCTCATCGACGGCGTGTTCCACGGCGCGGTCGTCGGCCACTTCCGCAACGGCCCGTACGATTTAAACGACGTGCGCATAGATGACGCAAGCCTTTTATCACGGAAAGAGGAGATCATCGCCGCCGTGCAAACCGTAAATTTCGGTGCGCGGCCGCAAAGATTTATGGGGGAGAAGCCGTAAAATCCGTCGGCTTCGTTCGTAGTCAAGCCGAGGTGATTTTATGCAAAGCTTTACGCTCCGTCCCGCCGATTGGGAAGACCTGCCCGCTTTCAAACACATCGCGCGCACAACGCTGACCGAAGATATTTCGGCACTTTTTGACCCGAATAAACTGCTCGAAGATAAAAAGGTCGGGTTCGAGTACATCATGGCCGCAGAGCAAAACGGCGAAGTCGTCGGCTTTTGCTGCCGCTACGCCTGCCGGGATGCCGACACCCCGTACTGCGCGGAAATTTTCTCGCTGTGCGTCCTTCCGAAAGCGCAGCACAGCGGTATTGGTCGCGCTTTTGTAGAGGACGCCCTCGCCATCCTCTACATCAGCGGCTTTAAGATCTGCAAGGTCTGGCTGCCCGCCGGAAACCGCCGCGCCCGCGAATTCTTTGAAGCCGCCGGCTTTACGCGCGACGGCACATCTCGCGTCGTGCAGTGCGGCGAAGCCCCGCATCTTTTTTACCGTTACGAGCACCCCCTCACGCGCCCGGACAAAAAATATTACCGATCGTAAAAAGCGCAGCCGTGTATTTAACACACCGGCTGCACTTTTACGTGGATTCCATCTTCCCGCAGACTTTCTACAAACTCGCCGAAAGCCGCCCCGTAAAAACGGACAAAATGCCACTGTACAATATACCGCTTTGGGTGTATACTACCCATGTATGCCCATGGCGATACAAAGGGGAAACGTGTCGTCCCGGGCGGAGTATTACGTGTTTAGGAAGTTTTCGGTTCGGGATATACCGAAAGCGGTTCGAGAAAGGAAAAAAAATGAGGATCATTATTGCCGGTGACGGAAAAGTGGGTCTTGCGCTTACGCGTTTGCTCTCACAGGAGGGCCACGACCTTGTGACCATCGATTCCAATCGGGCGGTTTTGGAACGGGATATGCAGCAGTTCGACGTCATGACCGTGGTGGGCAACTGCGCCACCATGGCCACGCTGAACGAAGCGAAGGTACAGCAGGCAGAAGTGCTCATCGCCGCCACAAGCGCCGATGAAATCAACCTGCTGTGCTGTCTTACAGCAAGAAAAATGAACCCCACGCTGCACACCATCGCGCGTGTGCGCAGCCCTGAATACAGAGAACAGCTCTACATGATGCGCGGCGAGTTCGGCCTTTCGCTCATCATCAACCCGGAGCGCGAGGCGGCAAAGGAGATTTTCCGTCTTCTGCAATTACCGGGCTTCTTAAAGCGCGAAACATTCGCAAAAGGCCGTGTAGAGATTGTCGAGCTGCGCGTTTTGGAGCGCAGCCCGCTCGAAAACGTCATTTTAAATCACCTGCCGCACGTGCTGGGCTGCAAGGTGCTCGTCTGCGCCGTCATCCGTGACGGCCACGCACTCATTCCGTCCGGCGATACCATGCTGCGCCGCGGCGACCACATCTACGTCACCGCGCCGGTCACGGTGCTTTCCTACCTCATGAAGCGCCTCGGCATCACGCAGAAAAAGATCCGCCACGCCATGCTCATCGGCGGCGGCCGCGTCAGCTATTACCTTGCGCAAATGCTCATCGGCGCGGACGTCCATGTCAAGATCATCGAAAACAACCCCCAGCGCAGCGAACAGCTCGCACAGATGCTGCCGGAGGCGGCGGTCATCTGCGCAGACGGCGCCAATCAGGAAATTCTGGAGGCGGAGGGTCTCAACGAAACGGACGCTCTTGTCACGCTCACCGGCATCGATGAGCAGAACATCATCACCTCCATGGTCGGCAACGCAAAGGGCGTGCCGCATATTGTCACAAAGGTCAATCGCATCATGACGACCGGCATGGTGGAAACGCTCCCCATCGGCAGCGTCGTCAGCCCGAAGGAGCTGTGCAGCGCGAATATCGTGCAGTATGTGCGCGCCATGCAGCACCAAACGGGTGCCGCCGTCACGCTGCACCGCATTGCAGACGGCCGTGCCGAAGCGCTGGAGTTCATCGTCAATAAGCAGTCGAAGTATATCGGCGAGCCGCTGAAAAACCTGCGCCTGCGCTTAAAGAAAAATATTCTGATCTCCTGCATCACACACCACGGCAACACGGTCATTCCGGACGGCGAATCATACTATCAGCTCGGCGATACCGTCATCGTCGTCACCACGCGCGAGCAGCCGGTTTTGCAGTTCAACGACATTTTTGTGTAAAGGAGCGGCTGCACAATGAATGTTAAAAGTATCAGCCGCACCGTCGGCTTGATTTTGCTCATCACGGGCATTTTTCAGCTTTTCCCGCTGCTCATCGCCGTCATCGATCACGAGCCGAGAAATGTACTCGCCTACATCGAGTCGCTGTGTCTCATTCTGCTCGTCGGCAGCGCGCTTTTGCTGTTCAGCCGCGGCGGCAACCGCATGTTCTCCGCGCAGGAGGGCTTTGCCGCAACGGGTCTTTCGTGGATTTTTATGTCCGCGTTCGGCGCACTGCCGTTCTTTTTAAGCGGCCAGATCCCGAGCTACGTCGATGCGTTTTTTGAGATGGTCTCCGGCTTTACAACGACCGGCGCGTCTATCCTGACGGATGTTGAAGCGCTCTCGCGCTGCAACCTTTTCTGGCGCAGCTTCAGCCATTGGCTCGGCGGTATGGGCGTGCTCGTGTTCCTCTTGGCAGTCGTGCCCGGCGCGCGCAAAAACGGCGGCACCGGCATCTACCTCATGCGTGCGGAAAGCCCCGGACCGAGCGTCGATAAATTAACGCCGCACCTGCGCCAAACCGCTATGATTTTATACGGAATCTACATTTTGCTTACCGCGCTGTGCATTGTGTGTCTTTTGCTCGGCGGTATGCCCGTGTTCGACAGCTTCTGCATCGCGTTCGGCACGGCCGGCACCGGCGGCTTCGCCATTAAAAACAGCAGCATGGGCGGGTACAGCTACTTCCTGCAAACCGTCGTCACCGTGTTCATGTTCCTCTTCGGCGTGAACTTCAGCCTTTATTACATGCTCTTGCTCCGCAAGTTCAAAGCGGTGTTCAAAAACGAGGAGCTTCGCCTGTATTTCGGCATCGCCGCAAGCTCCATCGTTCTCATCGCCATCAATATCAGCCGCATGTACAATACGGTCTACGAGGCCGTGCACCACGCGGCGTTTCAGGTCGTCAGCATCATGACCACAACGGGCTACGGCACGGTCGATTTCGAGCAGTGGCCGGCGTTTTCCAAAGCAATCCTGCTTTCGCTCATGTTCATCGGTGCCAGCGCAGGCAGCACGGGCGGCGGTCTCAAGGTCTCCCGTGTTTTGCTCCTGATGAAGAGCATTCGCCGCACCATCCGCAAGGCGCTCCACCCGCGCCGCGTGCAGCCCGTTTATATGGACGGCCGCGCCGTCAGCGAAGAGGTCTGCGACAACGTCAACGCCTATCTCGCCATTTACTGCGTCATCCTCGTGCTCAGCTTCGCCGTCATCTCGGTGGACGGCTTTTCCATCGGTACCAATTTCTCCGCCGTCGCGTCCTGCTTCAACAACATCGGCCCCGGCTTTGAGCTTGTCGGCGCCACACAAAATTTCAGCATTTACAGCGATCTCTCGAAGATTGTCCTTTCGCTCGATATGCTCCTCGGCAGACTCGAGATTTTCCCTCTCCTGCTCCTCCTCAGCCCCGACACCTGGAGCCGCAGAAGATAACTTTTTGCAATAAATTTGCACGGATAAATTGCATCAAACGCTAAAATGCGTTATAATCAAATCAGCTTGTAAAGATCTGCATTTAAAACAGATCGAACTCAGGGTTTTTAAGGATAGGTGAAAACAAATGCAATACAGAAAACGTATGATCCGAAAGGGTACGGCGCTGTTACTTTCCGCGTTGCTGCTCGCTTCGGCAATGCCGTTTGCGGTCTCTGCGGAGGAGGTCTCCGCCAAAACGACGGAATATGTCAATTTCCGCACCGGCCCCGGTACAAATTACAGCTCTAAGGGCGTCATTCCGTCCGGCACCGGCATCACCGTAACGGATACGAGCAATTCCGAGTGGTACGCCGTGCGCCTCTCTGACGGCTCCACCGGCTACATTTACGCCGAGTACATTTCCGTTTCCGGCAGCAATACTACCGAAGACGGGGAGGTAAATGCTAAAACCACTGCGGATGTGAACTTCCGCTCCGGCCCCGGCACGAATTATAATTCCAAAGCCGTTATCGGCTCCGGCACCGGCATCATCGTTACCGATACGAGCAATTCCCAGTGGTACGCCGTGCGCCTTACAAACGGCTCCACCGGCTATATCTATGCGGAGTATATCCGCATCACGGGCGATGTCGGCATGCCGTCCGCACCGGCAGAACCAACACCTGCACCTTCTAACCCCGAAGCGGAGCAGACTGCGAAAACGACGGAGTACGTCAATTTCCGCACCGGCCCCGGTACAAATTACAGCTCCAAGGGTGTCATTTCCCTCGGCACCACCGTCACCGTGACGGATACGAGCAATTCCCAGTGGTACGCCGTTCGCCTGTCTAACGGTTCCACCGGCTACATTTTCGCGCAGTATTTGAAGCTCACGGGCAATACGTCCGCGCCTACGGCTACGCCCGCGCCGTCCGACCCGGCAAATGAAAAGACCGCCAAGACAACGGAGTACGTCAACTTCCGCACGGGCCCGGGCACAAATTACAGCTCCAAGGGTGTCATTTCCCTCGGCACCACCGTCACCGTAACGGACACGAGCAACTCCCAGTGGTATGCCGTCCGCCTTGCTAACGGCTCCACGGGCTACATTTTCGCACAGTACATCAAAATCACGAGTACACCGTCCGCAACGGCAACGCCTGCGCCCACACCGACCCCCGCGCCGTCCGATCCGTCTAAAGAACAGACCGCCAAGACAACGGAATACGTCAACTTCCGCACGGGCCCGGGCACAAATTACAGCTCTAAGGGCGTCATTCCATCCGGCACTGCGATTACCGTAACGGATACGAGCAACTCCCAGTGGTATGCCGTGCGCCTTGCTGACGGCTCCACGGGCTACATTTTCGCACAGTACATCAAGATTACTTCCGCTACCGCAATGCCCGCGCCTACCGAGGCCCCGGCAGACGGCACCGTCCGTGCCAAGACCACGGCAGACGTCAACCTGCGCAAGGGTGCAGGCACAAATTACGGCGTTATCCGCGTTGTCGGCAATAACACCGCCGTCACGGTCACGGAAGCCACCAACACCTGGTATAAAGTAAAACTTTCCGATGGCACAGAGGGTTACCTCTATGCCCAGTATGTCACCGTCACCTCCGGCGACATCAACAGCGTCAAGAAAGAGGAGACCACCGATCCCTCCACGCTCACCGAAGCCGAACAGAAAGCAAAAGCCGTCCTCGATACGATCGGCTGGGACCTGCGCGCGGCCTACAACTGGTCCGCACACGCGCTTCCGTATTACACGCTCGGCCCGGAGGTCACCGGCAACAGCGTTCATTCCGAGTGGTACGCAAACTTCGGCTTTGACAATCACAAGGGCAACTGCTACGTCATGGCAGCCACATTCCAGAAAATGGCAAAGCTGCTCGGCTATGATGCACACCTTGTTGAGGGCTACATCCGCACGTATAACGGCCGCGGCCGCCACGGGTGGGTTGAGATTGACATGAACGGCACCACCTACGTGTTCGACCCGAACTTCGAGTACGGCGGTTACGGCAACGGCTACCAGATCAACTACGGTATGTCCGGTACGTTCAAGTATATCGACTATGCCCGTGTAGATTAACGGCAAACCCTAAATCGGAAAGGAAATTTACCCCATGTACAATAAAATGAAAACGGGCGCGTTGGCGTTCGTCTGCGCGGCGCTCGTGCTTTGCGCCGGCTGCTCCGCTGCGGAGAATTCGTCTTCCGCAGAGGCCACACCGTCTCCCATCGCAGCCCCCACGGCTACGGCAGAGCCCACCGCCACACCTGTTCCGGAGCTGAAAGTCGTCGGCGAAAAGTCCGACAGCAAAGATACCTTCTGCGTCACGCTTGAAAACGGTACAAAGCAGGAGATCACCGCCGTGTCCGTTAAGACCGGCAGCGAGGAAAAGTTCCCGGAGAGCATGATGAAAAAGGGCGAGACCCTCGCAAAGGACGAAAAGTTCGAGCTTTACTACACGCCCAAAGCGGAAGAGGAATCCTCCGGTTCCGGCGACGAATATTTTGTCTCCCCGCGCTATGATGTGCAGCTCACCCTGAAGGACGGCAAGACCTACGTTTTGCACGGCTTCCCGTTTGAAGATATCAAAGAAGGCACTGTTCTTTTAGAGGATGACATTACCTACATCACATACACCTCCGTTTCCACGAAGGAAAAGATCGATACCAAAGAAGCGGAGCGCGCCACAAAGGAAGCGGAAAACGGCGAAGTTTCCGTACAGACCGAAGAAAAGCCCGCATCTGCGGCAGAGGTCGTTACGGAAGAGCCCACCTACGAAGAACCGTCGTATGAAGAGCCCTCTTATGAGGAGCCTTCCTACGAGGAACCGAGCTATGAAGAACCCGCTGCCCCGGAAAACCCGGATAACGGCGGGCAGGAAGGCTGCGTGAACGGCGCGCTGTTCAACTGATGAGCCGCCACATGAGAGCGGAAGCAGGGACTTCCGCAAACAACTCCCGCGTCTATTCGTTCTCTTATCTGCGCGCTGCGGCGTGCCTTGCCATCGTGCTTCTGCACACGGTGTTCTGTGCCGTGTCGCTTTTCCCGGAGGAAGCATCTGCCATGCAGGCCCTCCTCTCCAACATCGTCGTCAACAACATGATGTGGGCAGTGCCGTGCTTTTTGATGGTTTCGGGTGCGCTGCTTTTAAACCCGGAGCGCCCCGTCACGGTGAAAAAATGCCTCACAAAGTACATTCCGCGCATGTTCATCGCGCTCGTCGTGTTCTGTCTCCTGTTCCGCGCATTGGAGATCCTCGTCAATCATGAGTCCGTCAATGCCGAAACGCTGCTTTCGGGCTTTTATGAGATTTTCTCCGGCACCTCGTGGTCGCACGTCTGGTATCTCTACCTCATGATCGGCATCTATCTCCTTTTGCCGTTCTACCACAAAATCGCGTCAAACAGCACGGCAGGGGAGCTGCGCTACCTCATGATTGTCTACGTCATCTTCCTGTCGCTTGTGCCCGTTTTAAAAACGTTCGGCATCTCCGTCGGGTTTTATATCTGCGTTTCTACCATTTACCCGTTCTACCTCTTCTGCGGCTACGCATTGCGGCAGGGCGTGTGGCGCGTGAATCGCGGGCTTGGCCTGCTGTTTCTCCTCATCGGCACAGCGACGGTCGTCCTGTTCACCGTGCTGAAAGAAAACGGCACCATAAAGGCCGCAGGCGTGTTCTACAGCTATTCTTCCATTTTTGTCATTCTCCAGTCCATCGGCGTGTTCACGCTGTTTGGCTGCGCGGCAGACAAAACCGGCGCACCGCGAAAAGAAAAATCTCCCGGCGTTTTCGGCAAGTTCGTTTTGGAGATTGATAAATGTTCGTTCGGCATTTATCTCATCCACATGATCTTTGTGCGCGGTATTTTAAAGCACACGAAGCTCCACCCCTACGGCGCAGGCAGTCCGTTTGTTTTGATCGGCCTGACCCTCGGCATCTTCCTTGCCTCGTTCATCCTAACGTGGATTCTGAAGAAGATCCCCGGGGTTAAGAAAATCCTGTAAACGAATTTGGAGGCACACTTTCTTGTGAAGTGTGCCTCCATTATCATATCGGTCGAAGACGGCTATATTAATTTCCCCCCAAATGGAAATATCATGCCGCATACATACGTGGTATATCACAGTTTCACCCTAAAAAGGAAGAAATTGCAAAAGAATACGCGCTTTTTGCTTGACATTTTTGTGTTTTTTCCGCTACAATCAAAGAAAAAGGGGAGGCGCTGCCATGTTCATCAAGTCCCGTATTCTGACTGCCCTCGATTGCATGCCCGTCGTCGCTTGCCTTTTGTGCATTCGGTATCTGGAAAAAACGTTTTACCCGGGGCATTTCAGCTCCGGAAAAGCGGCCGCCGTCACGCTTATTTTAGTGTTTTTAATGGCGTTTTTATACTACCTCGCGGCCTTTACGGAGGAGCTCGGTCGCCTGCTTTGCGGGCTTTTAACGGGCTACAAGTTTTCGTCCTTCTCTTTCGGTCGGTTCACACTCGCAAAGCAAAGGGGAAAGCTGCGCCTGTGCCGCACATCATCCAAAAAGCTCAACTGCATCATGGTGCCGCCGCCCATGGAAAACGGACGTTTCCCGTATAAGCTCTATTACCTCGGCGGCAGCATTTTCAACCTGCTCCTCGCCGCCTGTGCCGCGTTTTTGGCCGTGCGGTTTCGCGTAGTGCCCCTCGCGCTTTGCGCAGCCGCAGAAGCCGCGTTTCTCTTCTTCTGGTCGGCGCTTATAAATTTCATCCCGCTGCGCACGGAAAACTACATCAACCACGCGTGCAGCGCCGTCATGGCCGGCAAAACGGAAGAAAGTCTTTCACGTTGCCACGCAAAGTTAAACCGCCTTGCTGCCGAGCTCTCCGGCGTGCGTATGCGCGATATGCCGAAAGACTGGCTTCACATGCCGCGCGATTATGAGCTCCGCATGGCAGACGGCGCAGAGGAAGCGTTTCAGCTTCACTGCAAACGCATGGATGAGCACCGTTTCACGGAGGCTTTAGAGATTGCCGACCGCATTTTCGCGCAGAACACAGAAGGCCCCTTCCCATTGCAGGGCGATCTGCTCAATAACTGTGTTTACCTCTGCCTCATGGAAGACAAGTCCGCCGCAGGCTATAAAACGCCCGCGTGGGAGCTTTTTCGCTCGCACAATGGGGGAAACCTCGCTGCCCTGCGTACGGAGTATGCTATGGCGCTTCTGTATGGGAACGACGCCGAAGCCGCGCGAAAAATCCGCCTGCAATTCGAGCGCGTCGCGCTGCGTTATCCCGCTCTCGCCGATGTCGAAACCGAGCGCGAGCTCATGGAGCTTGCCGCCGAAAAACACCGAAAGGAACCTTGATATGTCCGCACTCCACATGGAAAAGATCACGGAGCACTCTAAAGATTTTCACCGCACCGAAAACCTCTACGTCCGCGCGTTCCCCGCAAACGAGCGCACGCCCATTTGCGGTCTCATGCGGCACGACGGCCACGATTTCGTCGGCTTCTACGACAAAGACGAAAACTTCTGCGGCTTTGCAAGCCTGCTCACCTACGGAGACATCACGCACATTCTGTATTTCGCCATCGATGAGCAGTATCGCGAGCACGGCTACGGCAGTGAAGCGCTAAAGCTCATGCACACGCTGTACCCGAAAAACCGCTTCATCGCTGACTTGGAACTCGACATCCCTACCGCCGAAAACGAGCCCCAGCGCCACCTGCGCCGCGCATTCTACCTGCGCAACGGCTACACCCCGTCCGAGGTACGTTACATCTGGCAGGGCGAGCAGTACGAAATTTTAGTCAACAGCGGCACCATCACAAACACAGAATTTGAAAACTTTTGGGATCACTTTCCCAATGATGAAGATCGGTGATCTTCATCATTTGTGATCACGGACAACTGATAAAAACATACAGACTTTAACAAAACGGTCCGGATCGTTTTTGATGCAGACCGATAAAAAGGAGCTCGCCATGACCCAAAGAACCCCCGAAGAAATGATGAATCTCATCCTCTCCCGTGCCGAAAACGACGCGCACATCCGTGTCGTCGGCATGGAAGGTTCGCGCACAAATCAAAACATCCCGAAAGACCGTTTTCAGGATTTCGATGTCACCTATTTTGTCGATGACCCCGCGCTCTACACCAAAGACGACACATGGGTAAATGTCTTCGGCGAGCGCCTCATCATGCAAAAGCCCGAGGACATGGAGCTTTTCCCCGCCGTCGAGGAGGGGTACAGCTTCTTGATGTTCTTCACGGATTACAACAAGATCGACCTCACGATTTTGCCCCTCACCGCGCTCGAAGACTATTTAAACGGCGACGGCCTGCGCGAGATTTTGCTCGATAAAGACGGTCGCGTCGAAGAAAAGCCCACCCCTACAGACAAAGAATATCACATTCAAAAGCCCGGCGCCCGCAGCTTTGACGACTGCTGCAACGAGTTCTGGAATATCACGACATATGTCGTCAAGGGCCTCTGTCGCCGCGAATTGTTATTCGCCATTGACTTGCTCGCAATGATGCGCAATGAACTTCTTCGCATGCTCTCGTGGCAGGTCGGCAGCGCATACGGCTTCACGTTCAGCGTCGGCAAAAACTATAAATTCATCAATCAATATCTCCCCGCAGAGCAGTGGCAAGCGCTTCTTTCCACGTATCGCACGGATTCTGTGGAAAACACATGGCGGTCGCTTTTCACCTGCCACGAGCTCTTCCGAGATGCCGCTAAAAATTTCGCTGCAAAATACGGCTACACCTATCCCGATTACGACGAAAACGTCTCCCGCTACGTCCGCGATATGTACGCAGAATACGAAGCAAAATAACGCCTTTCCCCCAAAAAGTCTGCAAAATTCCCCGAAAATCGCCCGCCGCAACTCAAAATTGCGGAAATTCCAAGTTGACATGGTGGCTTTTCCCACGGTTTTCGTATAAAATGAGCCCTGTAAAGTGCCGCCCTTACCCTCTGCGGCATCCTCATCCTCATCCTCATCCGCGAATACATCTTTATCGGCAAAGAGTAATAGTTAGGGCAAAATAAAAGCACGCAGGCTTAAATTCCTGCGTGCTTTTTCATTTTGTCACTACGGAGAAAGCCCGCTAAGCCGCAGCAAAGCCTGCCACGTCAGCGGCCCTACGACTCCGTTCACGTCTAACCCTTCGTGCGCCTGCACGGCCTTCACGGCATTCTCCGTTGCCTCGCCGAAGATCCCGTCTTCCGCGACCTGCGGGATAAATGCGTTTTGTGCCGCTGCGCGGTTGATGAGCGATTGCAAATCTTCCACATCCGCGCCTGTACGTCCCCTGAGGATTGCCCGCCCGGGGTAGATAAGACGACTTACGGATTTCCCGTTTTCCGTCGCCATCGCCCGCGTGTCGCGGTAAACGGAAAGAAGCATATTCACGCTTTGCCGGTTGAGTACGCCCGTCGGCTCCAGTCCGTACTGCGTTTGGAAGGCCGTGAGCGAATTTTTCGTTCGTGCGTCAAATACGCCGTTCATTGCGGGCAGGGGAATGGAATTGTCAAAATACGCAATGATCGTCAGTAAGTCCTGCATCTGTTCCACCGCCGTGCCGCTGTCGCCCTCTTTCAGCTCCGGCGGGTAGAATCGCTCGGCCTCCTCGGGCGTGATGCCCTCGCTCATCAGCTCGTTTAATTGCTTGATGCCGCTGTATATGAGCTTGATTTTGTACCATGTCGCCTTACCAACCACGCCGTCTGGCGTTAAATTGAAAATTTTCTGGAACGCCCGCACCGCATTTTCGGTCGGCAGGTCGTAATACACGCTGATCTGCGGAATGCGCGGAATTGCCGGGTAATTGTCGCCGATGCGGTTCAGCTCTCTTTGCAGCACACGCACACTTTCGCCGATGTTCCCAAGTCTTAACGCCACGCCGGGGTATGATTCCTCGTTGTTCCCAACAGGTGCGTTGAACACAATGTTGATGTCATCGCCGTAGAAATGCTGTAAAATCTCATACGGCACAAGCCCTTGCCGCGCTAATCCCACCGTGCCCCACTGCGAAAGCCCCGGGCATGTCGAGGTCGTGCCGTTGCAGTACTGCGTAAAATACGGCTGCACCGTGCCTTGCTTTACGACATAATCGTTGAAAATATTATCGACGATCTGCGAGATGTTTTCAAAAATATCGCGGTTCAAAATAAACTTCTGATCGTACTGCGTTGTCGAGGTGATGTCAAAGTCATACCCGCGGCTGCGGTAATACTCCGTGTAAATGCGGTTCATTGCGTAAGAAATCTGCGCCAGAATATTCGCATGTATCGCGCTTTCCGGCCAGTTCGGGTAGATCTCGCTCGAAGCAACGTTTTTAATGTACGCCGCAAACGGTACGCGCACATTCTCGGCCGGTTGGTCCGGTAGCCCAAGGTGCACCGTGATGTATTCCGGCACAACGGGCGTGTCTATATTGTTCGGCATAGCATCACCCCTCACCGACCGCCAAAAACTGCACCGGCTGTATCGACGTCACACCGGGGAAAACAGGCACCGCGCGGTAAATTTCCGTGCGGCATCCCGGGTGGCTCACGCGTATGTCGTAAAGCGCATACGGCATCTCGCCCGTCGGCGACTGCGCCAACGCGTTATTCGGCGCGGGCAGCAAAATGTCGCCGAAAACACCGCTCTCGTCCGTCACCCCGGCAGAAAACCGCCGCGTGCCGTCCGCAAAGTCGTGCGTCACAAGTACCGAAGCGCCGGGGACGGGGAATGTCCGCTGTCCCGCATACGCCTGCACGCGCAGCGTGCCCGTTTTGGAATTTAGCTGTTGAAACACCTCAAACGTGCGCGCCTCGGGTGAGAGATCCTGCAAAGGATCGCGCCCCGCGCCGCCCTCCGGCGGATTTTCAATCGGCGCGTTTTCCGCTATGTTCTGCTTGACGTCTCTGTCCATAAAGTCCCTCCTTTTACCTAACCCCAGTATAAGCGGCAGAGGGGAAAAGAGTGCCCACTTTCGTTCGAGTAAATCTGCCATTGCAGCGCATAACGTCACATTTGAAATGTATAATTTGTGCGCTGCAATGAGTTTAAGCCTTCTTCACCCAGTCGAGTGCAATCCAGCCGCCGGCCTTTAGTCTGCCCCAGCCTTTATCGGATCCGGGGCCGCTGCGCTCTTCAACGATTGTGTAGCGCAGCGTATCTTTGATCTGCCCTAAAATGCCGTAGTTCGTGTTCGGACCCTTGCGGATGTTGAGCGCATCGCGGCAATTTTTGCGGATGAGATAGGGGGTAAACTTGCTCGCGACGGGCGCTTTTGCCGGCTCCATATAGCGTTTCACCATGCTCAAAAAGCGCTGCCAGCCGCGGTCGAGCGTCCTGTGCGGGCAGTACTTGCCGTCATAGTCCCGGTGCTTTGTCACCTTATCGATGCCCCAGCCGTACTTTTTGAGCAAACTCGCGGTGAACTCGGCCGCATTCTGCTCGGCCTTATCGAACTTTTTACCGCCCGATTTGGAATAACAAATTTCAATATGGATGCCCTCCATGTTGCCCTTGCCGTGCCCGTCGCCGCTTGCCCACGCGTTGCGGTTTTCCGGGATGCCCTGCACAATGTTTACATCGTCCACTGCGTAGTGAAACGAGATCTCAAGGTCGTTATACCGCATGTAGGAGATCTCATTTGCGGCGGGCGCATCGTTTGCCGTGTTGTGGATGACAACGCGCGTCGGTGTGCGGGTGTACGGGCATTTAATGGCATATTTGTCCTTTGGCACAAGATTTTCTTTGATTGGTACCATAGCTCCTCCTCACGCTTTTGCGCCCCGGATTTTGACCTTGCTGCTCTTTGTGCCAAGGCTCAAAGGGGCCTCGGCATGATAGGCATTGCAGTTTTTCAATCTCATTTCATGTGTCATGTTCGTCTTCCTTTTCGTTCACGGTGCTTTTCAGGCGAGAGAGTAACCGATTGAGGCGAGGAAAGCCCGGCACACCGATGGCGGCTAAGTTTTCCAGCACCGAGATGAGCTCGTTGATGATGAGCCAAACGGTGACGAGCAGGCCGCAGAAAAGCTCGATGTGCAGGTCGATGCCTGCCTGCTTCAGTGCGCCGTGCAGCAGGTAATCCACCGCCGCGCCTACGGCGACCATGGCCATATAGCAAAGCTTCTTGAGAATACCCTTCACGCCGATGCGCGAGCTGAGCTGTGAGAAAATATAGGCTTTTGTCATGCCGGTGAGGTAATCGAGCACCATGGCAAAAAACAACACCAAAAGCGGCTGCGTCAGCATACCAAAGTACGAGGAAAGCCCTGCCAACACCACGGTAAAAGCGGTTTTTAACATAGTCGGTTTCATAAATTCCAAATAAACTCCTTTTCAAAGTCTCCGTTTTCACCGCGGTACGGCACGGCAAAACGGGCGGCGTCTGCCGTGCGGAGCAGATGCCGAAATTCAGGAAAAGAAAAGAGACCCCACGACTTTGCCGCGGCAGTCTCAAATTCTTTTGACAAGAGGAAGTGTGCGCGGAGAGGATCCCCGCTTTTTAAAGGGCGAAACGGCGGAAAGCGAAACGCTTTCAATCGCCTTTCGGTGCAGCCGCCGCATGTGGCGGTCCGAGTAGTGCATGCGCTCTGCAATCTCCTTGAGGTCGAGCGCACAGATGTAGTGCTGTGTCAAAATCTCACGCAAAGCGGCACTTTCCACCGTGTCTATGGCGGCTTCAATTTCTGCCTGCCTTGTGCAAAGCACGCGTATGGCGTCTTTTGCTGCGCATATCGCGTGCTCTAAGTGAAAAACAAGGTCGGTGTTTCCTTCCAAAATCAGCGCTTCTTTGCGCGCTGTCAGCCGGGTGAGCTCCGCCCTGCGTACACGGAGGTCGAGTTCCGTGTAGCGGTAGGCGGATAAAAACGCCTTCACGGCGTTCAATTCTGTATCGGTCAAGACTGCACGACCTCTCGCAGGCGGTCTGCAAACTGGTCTGAAAGGGAATATATGTTCTTCACTTCTTCACGGTTCGGCAGCCCCGTAAATTTCTGCACGCTGCGGCGCACGGAGGTGCTTTTCGCGCGGTGCGCAGATTTCGCTACAAGAGAGATCAAGAAAACCGCACCCTGTGCAAGCGCGATCAACAGGCAGGAAACGGCAATACTAAAGAGAAACAGAATCATAAAAATACCCCCATCCGAGTTTCGCTTGTGCGTTGATGCATGGTACAGACGGTTCTGTGCGGCATATCAGCGCTTTACGAACATTTGTTTCTTTGCTATCTCGTATTATAAACAAATGTTCGTAATTTGTCAATCGAACATTCAAAGATTTTTTCGGAAAACGAGGTTTTAAAGGGCAGGTGTCTGTTTTTTGCGACACCTCAAGGAGATTTGAAAAGATGTCCTTGACAAGAGGAAAAGGGCTGAAACAGCACGACCTTACCCCATTTTTCCGTATCCCGATTACAGTAATACGCGTGGATGCTGTCCTTTTGCGGGACGTCAAAGGCTGTTGCTGTAATGCGGGCGGTATCGGGCAGGGCGGCACGCAGATTTTCGCTGTCGCCGACGGCTGTAATGTGGATGGGCGCAAGCGCCAAAATCTGGGGCAGCTCGCTGCGCACGATTTTGCACCGGCGCTCAAACACGACGGAAAGGCGGCTGTGTGCGACGGCGTTTTTGAGAAGCGCCACATCCGCGGAGGGGCGCAGTGTGCCGAGCGGCTGGGTGAATTCTTTTTCCGCGCTCATCTCCAAAAACACGTTGACGGCGCGGTTTTGACCTTCCCGAAGCTGACGGGAAAGCGCTTCTCTCTGTGCGGCAAGTGTGGTATAAACCGTGGCGGTTTCCGGGCAAAGCCGCAGCAGCGGGTGGCTTTCCACGCAGAAAACATGCAGCGAAAGCCCTTCCTGTTCCGCAAACCGCACGGCGCTGCACAGCACAGAGACCGGCACGCGCAGGTCGCTGCCCGTGCACAGAATGTGCGTGCCGTTCGGTGTAAGCGAGACAAAGCCGTCGTCTTTTAAGCTATCCGCATCGGAAGCGGCGCGGTCCTTATGCAGGCATACGGAGTCGCCGAAGGTGACTTCGCCGTGCGGGAGTGCGCTCGGTGCAGCACGGGAGGCGGCGTTATACCGCAGCCACGCGGTTTCGCCCGTGCCGTTTACGCGTGGCAGCAGGCTGCACATGCGCCCGATGAGGTCATCCCCGGCGTAAAAGCATTGCGCGGAGACGGTGGCGCGCTCGGTTTGGCCCGCTTCGTCGTTTAAAAGCGCGTGGCCGGTTTTCAGCAGCACGGCAGCCGCAATGCCGGTGTTTTCGCGCCCAGTATCGACCGCGCGGTCGCTGAAAAGGCGGCGGGCGGCGGTAGGCGGGCAGCGGAAAACGAGGCGTGTGGAAAAGTGGTCCTTCAGCTCGGCCGTGAACGTGTTGCGCGCGCTTTCGCTTACGCCGCGCTGGCTCGCCATGATGAGGTGCACGCCGTAGGTGCGCCCTTTGCGGACAAGCTCGCTTAAAAGCGCGGCAGTCTCTGTGTTGCCCTCAAAAAGCGACTGGTATTCGTCAATCATAAGCAAAATGCGCGGCAGAATTTCGGACAACGCACCCGTTTCGCGCTGCACGGCGCGGTAGGTCTCGTACTTGCGGATGAGGCGGCCGGTCTCGGCGGAGAGCGCCGTAAAGCAGGTTTGGCGGCGGTGCAGCTCCGAAACGTAGTACCGAAGAAAGGATGCGGCGCAATCGGGGTCATCGTTTTCAACGACGGCTTCGACTGCGGGCAGGCGCGATGCGCCGTAAAGCGCGAACTCCGCGCCCTCTTTGAAATCGGCAATGGCGAGCTTCACTTCGCCCGGCGTGTAGTTTGCGAAAATCTGCAAGGCAACGGTATGCAGAAGTGCGCTTTTGCCGGAGTTTACATCGCCGATGACGAGCGCATACGGCTTTTCTTCCGTAAACGCAAGCGTGACGGGCTGACGAGTGACATCGCTTTGGCCGATGGGAAGGAAAATGCCCGCTTCGCTGCTCTTTTTCTGCCAGCCTTCGGCATGCGGCAAACGGGCGTTGAGGGGCAGCACGGCGGCTTTTTTAACCTGCGCGGTGACGGCAGAAAGCGCTGCTGCGCGGCGGGCGGGGAGATCCTCCGGCGGGACGGTGAAAACGTCTTCGGAGATGTAAATTCCGTCGTTTTTTGCGGTGCAGCACGCGGCGTTTTGCACGAGCGCGGGAAATTTCTGTTGAAAACCGTGCGGCAGGGAGATCGCCTTGCGCACGGAAACGAGCACACGCACGCAGGTGTTGGCGCGCATGAGCCGGATGAGATCTTCCAGCATCTGCTCCGGGATATTCTGCTCCATGTTTTCGATGAAGACGTAGTGCATCGAGTTCGGCGTATTTTCTGCGGCGGCGCGACACAAGGCTTCTATGCCGCGGGTAAATTCCTGCGTGCTGCACCAAATTTCCGCGCGGCCGCTCGGCGTAAACGCGGCGAAAACGTCCTTGTACGCATTGCCGCAGTGGGCGGGATCTGCAAGGTGCACGACGGCGGCAGGATCGCTTTTAAGCAGATCGAGCGCCAAACTGCAAAAGAGCGCGTGCGGGGCGGTGTTATCCGTTAAAAACAGCACGCTGCGGTCGAGCTTTGTACAGGTAAACGGCGCTGCAAACATTTTGCCGGAGGGGAGCGCGATGCGCAGCGTGCCGAGGGAAAGCGGGGCATGTTCGGCGTTTTCGGCGAAAATTGCAGCGCTTGGCGGTGTGCAGAGCACAGCGTTTGTGCGGGCGATTGCGGCTTCGGTATCGACCTTTAATTTTTGCAGAATCTCCGCGCGGCGATTGGTACATTCGGCTTCAATCTGCCGCGTTTTGCGCGTGCAGACAGCGCGGGCGCGGGCGGTTTTTTCGGTAAACGCGGGCGCGTTTTCTATGGCCTCCGCGCAGCGGCGCATGTGCGCGTAGGCGTCGAGGATGGGCATGTAGAGCGATTTGCGGAAATCCGGAGAAACGGAGCCGATGAGCCCCGCGGCGTCCGGCAGCAAAAACGCGTTTTTGATTTTCTTTGCGCCGGCTTGAATGGCGGAAAGCGCTTTTTGCATGCGTGTAATGAGTGCTTCCGCGCACACGTTTGCGGTGTTGTACGGCTTTTGCATGGCGGCGGAAAAATACTGCGGCTGCATGCGGTGAAAGTGCGGATCGAGAATGTCGTTCATCGCAATCTCGGCGGCGGAAATCAGGCTTTCGGCATCGCCTTTAAGTGTGTCGTGCTCGTGCGCGAAGTCTTCTAAAAGCTCGTCGGTTGCGTCCTGTACGGCGCAGACGCGGCGTTCTCTGTTTTGGTCGTTCAGGCGCAGCGCGGTGCGGGTCTCCGCTTCCATGCGGCGGAGCGTTTCGTGCAGCGCGGAAAGCGAAGCGGCGGTGCCGTTTAACGTGCGGAAAACGGCGGAAAACGGTGCATTCATGGGAAAACTCCTTTTCGAAAAATTTAGCCGAACGCCATTTTGACGAGCCCGACGATGCCGAGCACGAGCACGGCAAGCGCGAGCGCCATAAGGATGGGCGCGGCCATGAGTACGAACACGGCGGCGGGCGGCGCAAAGCAGCAGACGGAGACGGTGCAGAGGTAGGCAAGCACGTTATAGCGGTGTTTTTTCGCGCCCGTTTTGCCGTAAAGATAGATGCAGAATACGGTTAGGATGATAACGAGCGCTTTGGCGTGCTCAAACACGAACTGCTGTACGTAGTCTTCCAAAAAATCGAGGTGCGCGGGCGGGGTGAACGCTGCCTGCATCTCATGAAACACGCAAACAGCAGCAAAGACGGAAGCGGAAAGCGCGAAAAGCCAGTAAACGAATTGGCGCGCAAAGCTGACTTCGGGGGTGTCCTCGGCGGTGGTATCGGCAACGGCGGGGGCTGCGGTGTGCTGTGTGCGGCTGCGGTGCTCGGCTTCGCGGTCGTGGATGGTGCCGTCTTCGGCAATGTAATAATCCGGCATAAGAGCCTCCTTATCGGAACGGTTCGGGGTCGTCGTCATCGGTCTCGGCGATGTCGCCGCCGAACAGGGCATCGAATTCTTTTTCGGCAGACGCGGGATCAAGCGGCTTTGGGCGGGCGGTCATGGCCAAAAATCGTTGCGCGTCTTCAAGCCGTTTTTTGCGGTCTGACGCGGAGGGCTTTAGCTTCTCAGCATCAAACCCTGTCGGAAAAATCACGCCTGCGGCGGCTTTTTGCAGCTCTGCTTCGCGGCTATACAAAAGCGAAACGAGGATGGAAACGGCGGAGTACAGCGTTTCTTCGAGTGATGTAGGAACTTCCAGTGCGGAAAGGGCCATTTTTGCGCACAGACCCTCCGGGCGGCGGCCGACGAAGAGTGCGCCGGACTTTACGGAATCGTTTTCCGCGTTGCAGATCTGCGCGGCGGCGTGCAGGTAGCGTGGATCAAAAACAAGGGCGTTGCGGCCGGGAAACAGGCGCAGGATGAAAAAGGTCTTCTCATCATTTAAGGTGACGTGCAGCTTCCAGCGGCGGTGCGCGGCCAGAAACTCGTAGAGGTAGCACGCGCCGGTTTCATCGGGCGCATGTTTTGCAAGCACGGTAAAGTGCGTTTTTTGAAAATATTCCTCCATGAGGGGCAGAAAATCTTCCGCGTGGGACGGGGCGGGAGACGGAATGTGGATCTCCTGCGGCTCCGGGAGCGCCTCCGGCAGTACGCCCGCGCTGAGCGAACGCAGAGCGCTGATGTGCGGCGTGAGTGCGGCGAACGCGGTGCGCTCCAAAAGCTCCAGTGTGGCGCGGGAGACGGGCGCGTGCTCAAAGGCGACCTCCGTGCGGTAATAGACCTCGCACAAATTGGATTCTACACACACGACGCCGACCTCCGGCGTGATGCGCTGGCAGTAATCGGCGACCATCGGCACGTAAGACGTGCGGACTAAAATGCCGGGGTAGGCGCTTAAAAGCAGAAAGCCGAGCTCTTTATCCACGCGGGCGCAGAAAACGAGCGAGGTGCGGCCGTCCGTTTTGCGGTACAAAAAACCGGGTTCCTCGTCGAGCTTTTCAAAGCTGTCCGCGGTCTCATCCAAATATGTTTTGAGCATTTCGTAGGTTTGGGTGCTGTTTTGTGTAGGCAAAGTAAAAACCTCCTTAGATCCGTTTGTTTTCACCTTTACTACGAACGGCGCAGACGAAATTTTGAGCGCACAAAAGAAAAATGCCCTGTTCTTTTCACAGAACAAGGCATTTTAAAGCTTAAATTTAGTTTTGCGTCGGTGCGGAAGCGGTCTCTGCGGTGTTTAAAACGTGCTTTACAAGGCGGTGCGTTTTGAGGTCGATGGGATTCTGCGGGTTTTCGCACAGCTGTACGTAGCAGCGCTTTAAATCATCCGCGTAGCTTTGGAACGTCACAAGGTCGAACGCGCGCTGGCAGCACGTGAGCGCTTCTTCAATATCGGCCTTATTGCGGTAATCGCTTTCAATGACGAGCGCTGTTTTGGCGAGCGCCAGACGGTAGCTGAAGTAGCCCATGTGCTCGGAATTCTGCTCGGCGGCAGAGAACGAAAGTCCCTTTTGCGCAATGCGCAGGATGAGGTCGTATTCAAGGCTTTTCTTCAGAATTTCCGTAAGGTACAGCTTGCAGCAGTTTGCGGCGTTTAAGGGCTGCGGGCGGCCGTTTGCGGTGATTTTCTCAAAAATGACGCGGCGCAGGACGTTTTCGGCATCTGCGGTGCGGTTTTTGTCGAGCAGCACGGTGGCTTCTTTCATGTAACCACGCTCATCAAGCGGGAAAATACGCTGAAAATCACGGCAGACGGAGAGCGCTTTTTCAAAATACGCTTCGGTCTGCTCCGGCGGGCAGCACAAGGCGCGGGTGCGGCAATACTCGGCGGCGTCTTTAAAAAGCCGCGGCTCGTTCCAGTTTTCGCGCCCGAGGCTTTCGGCTGCGGCAAGATAGGTTTCGCCGTCCGCGCCGCTGCGGGCGCAGGTATTGAGCGTGATGGCGAGTAACGTTGCGCTGCGGGGATAGATTTTAAGTGCAAAATCACACACGCGCAAAGCGTCGAAATAATCGCCGAGCGCCTCAAAGCGGTCGATGAGGTTGTTGAAATCGCCGACAGTGCCGGTGATGTGGTTGTTTTCATCCGAGACGGCATCCGCAAGGCTGCGCATGAACGCGGCGTTGCCGTGCCCGCCGTGCTTTCTGAGCAAAGCGAGCGCTTCTGCGGCGGAGCAGATATGCAGTGTGTTTTGGGCGATAGTTTTAACAGGGGTTTCCATGTGGCTTTGCACCTCTTTTTATATGGGTTTGTTTGTTTTTGAACGGCTCTGGGAGAGCCGTTAGGGGAACCCCTTAATAGGGTTCCCCTAAACGGAACAGTCCACCGGACTGTTCCGTTTTCCCCTCCTGATTTTTTGGAGGCAAAAGGGTTTCGCCATTTGCGAATGGCGATTCAGGGCATTGCCCCGAGACCCCACGACCTTTTTGAAAAAAGGTCGATCAAAAACTTTATTCGTCGTTTGCGGTCAGAAATTTTCATTCAGCAGTTCAATGACATCGCAGGTTTCCGCAAGCATTTTGAAATTCCGCTCGCCGAGCAGGGCGCAGAGAATGACGAGTGCGACGCCGCGATGAACGTTGTTTTCTTCGCTGCACCGTTGCCACAGGTGGTAAAGCTCGCTTAGCTGCGGCGAATTTTGCAGCACGGCGCCGAGTGTGGTCTCAATCACGCTCGGAATCAGCATACGCTCCAAATACGTTTTGCAGTTTCGTGTAAGCTCACGCCCGCGCCAGCCGCTGTCGTTTTGAAAATCCTGCTTTAAGTCGAGGAGCAGTTCGCTTGCACCTTCGCCGCCATACAACGCTCTGCGGTCGCTTTCTTCGGGGTATGTGCACAAAATGCGCGCCCAGATGCTTTCGGGTAAAATCCAGCTGTAAAACGCGTCCTCGGCGACGGTGTCGGCTGAGCCGGGCTCCAAGCTGAGCGGCGGAAGCTTTTCAACATGGCCGACGGACTGCAAAAACCACGCTTTTTTATACATACTGTCGCCCATAAGCAGCAGATAGACCGTATCGAGCGTGAATTTCGGGGCGCTTTCCGCAAAAACGGGCGGCAGGCTTTCGCATGTTTCTTCGGTTTTGGCGGCTGTGGGTTTGACTTTTTCGACGCTTTCCGTAAACGCGTAGCCGATGCCGGTTTTGGTGGTGACGGCGCCGTTTAGCCCGGCTTTTTTCAGCAGGCGGCGCACGGCGGAGACGGTATCGTAAATGAGGTTGCTGACGTCCGAATCGACATCATACCCCCACACATGCGCGGTGATCTGCTCTTTTGTGAGCGTTTGCCCGGCGTTTAAGACAAGGTAGTGCAGCAGGCGGTTTTGCTGTGCGGTGAGGTCGATGACCGCTTTATCGTTTTTTAAAGTACCGCCCGTGGCGTTATACGTGACGTTTTGGATTTTATAAAGCTCGTCCACCGCGTTTCCTCCTTTTTTATGGATAACCCGATTATAGCATTGAATGTGCGGTTCTTCAACGCTGTTCGGCGAAAATCGAGAAAAAATCGAGACCGTTTCGGGATAGTACCGAGAACCGTTTTTTATCCTTAAAGCACAAGAAAAACGCTTTAAGGAGGAACGGATATGGCAGCGAAGGTATTTGAAAAGAGCGCGGAGGAAACAACGTTCCGCGCGGTTTTAAAAGAAGTGTACGAAAGCGGAAAAAACAGCGTTGCTGTGCTGTGGGCGGACGCGGCCCTTTCCGCACGCTTTCAGGAAACCCTGTATGCGTTTCTTTTAAAGGACGTTTTGGGCAGTGCTGCGGCGGGTGTAAAGCTGCGCGCACTGTGCGCTTTTTGCGGCGGCGAAGCGGAGACGGCGCAGACCGAATACACGCACGAGACGTTCATCGGCCTGATGAGCCCCATTACAAAGGGCGAAAACAAGGGCGCAGTGCGCCTTGATTTATTTTTCAAAAAGGGGGAGGCGCATTTTATCCCGACGCTGTTCGCGTATGTGATGAATAATATCCTCGGCGATCGCTTTAAAAAAGCCGTGCCGGACAGCTTAGACCGTGAGCTTGAGGGAGAAGACGGCAGCATGGCACTTGGCGCGAGCCTTGCGGGTGAAGAAAACACGGAGCGCGAGGTGCTGGGCGAGATGATGAGCGCCGACATGGTGCAGGCCGTGTACGAGACGCTGCACGACCGCCCGGACGAGCTTTTCGCCTTTGCACACAAACAGAGCGAGGGCCAGATGGACTGCAGAACGCTTATAAAGACGCTGCGCCGCCTGCGCACGCCCGAAAAGGTTTATCTGGATGCGATGGCGCTTCTGGGCGCTGCGGCGCAGAACAAGGCAGAGTGGGACGAAAAAGCCCTCTTACGTTTGGAACGCATTTTAAAAATGGACGATTGCCGCGCCGCCGCGGAGCTTTCCGCCTGCGCAAACCGCGCGAAAACAAGATTGAAGAAGTCCGCAGCGCTGCTTGCCATGCGGTAAGGTATGGGGTGCATAAAATCAATGCGCGTTTGGGTCGGGTGCATCGGTCAAAAAGCGGACGGGGGCAGGGGTATCGGTGTGCGTGCCGATGCACTTTTCCATCCAGATCATGTCGTACCAGCGGCCGAATTTATAGCCGCATTTTTTGAATATACCGACCGTTTTGTAGCCGAGGTGTGCGTGAAAATCGGCACTGTTGTGGTTTAGGTACTCGTCCTCCTTGTCAATATAGCCGATGCAGGCGTAAAGGTTTAAAATGCCCATATCTTTGAGGCGCTGCTCCATGGCTTCGTAGATCTTTCTGCCGAAGCCCAGTTTTTTGGCGGTGCGGTCAAGGTAAACGGTCATTTCGCATGACCAATCGTAGGCGGCGCGGCCGATGAATGAGCCCGCGTAGGCGTAGCCCATGACCTTGCCGTCCGCTTCGAGGACGATGTACGGGTAGCGCAGCGTGATGTTTTTCATGCGGTGTCGGAACTCTTCGAACGACGGCACGTTGTACTCAAAGGTGATGGCAGTGTTTTTTACGTAATAGCTGTAAATTTCCAGAAGGCGCGGTGCGTCGGAAAGCTTGGCGTCACGAATCAAAACAGTGCTCATGAAAATACCCCCTAAAAGCTCAAATACAAATCGTAAATTTGGAAAAAGCATAGCACCGCCGGGGTGAAGTGTCAACCCGGGCGGTGCTGTTTTGTGGCAAGGACGATATTTTCTCGGGAGTTTTTGCCGGCCTTGCCGAGAAGCGACTGATTATGACCGGAGAGGAGCGCTGCCCGCGGGAACGGTGCAGGAGAATATCCGCGTGCTTTCATGATTTGTTCACGAAAAGTTGGAAATTTTGAGATTGACTTTCCGCCAAAAAACGCATAGAATAGGCTAAAATAACATCGCGCCTATTTTAATCGCGCGCGAGAGGAGAGAGAACATGAACGAAGTGAAAACGCCGAAAAAGCCGCTTGTTTTTTATTACGGCATTGCGATGGTCGTTTTGCTGCTTTTAAACATGCTGGTGATGCCACTGATTACACAGCACCAGGTGGAAGAAGTGGACTATGGCACGTTCATCAAGATGACGGAGAACAAAGAAATCGGCCAGGTGGAGATTGAAGACAACCAGATTTTGTTCACAAATAAGGACAAGAGCAAGATTTATAAAACCGGCCTTTTGAATGACGACGGCCTTGTACAGCGCCTTTACGATTCCGGCGCGGAATTTTCCGGCGAGATTGTGGAGCAGATGTCCCCGCTGATGAGCTTTATCGTGAGCTGGGTGCTGCCGGTTGTGCTCTTTGTGGTGCTGGGACAGCTTTTGTCGCGGCAGCTCATGAAGAAAATGGGCGGCCCGAACGCCATGAAGTTCGACATGGGCAAGAGCAGTGCGAAGGTGTATGTGCAGTCTTCGGACGGCATTAAGTTTGCGGACGTTGCGGGCGAGGACGAAGCGAAGGAGAACCTTTCCGAAGTTGTCGATTACCTGCATAACCCGAATAAATATAAAGAGATTGGCGCTTCCATGCCGAAGGGCATTTTGCTTGTGGGCCCTCCGGGAACCGGCAAAACAATGCTGGCTAAGGCGGTCGCCGGCGAAGCGAACGTGCCGTTTTTCTCCATGTCCGGCTCGGAATTTGTCGAGATGTTCGTTGGCATGGGCGCATCGAAAGTACGTGACCTCTTTAGGCAGGCAAAGGAAAAAGCGCCTTGCATCGTGTTCATCGATGAAATCGACGCCATCGGTAAAAAGCGCGATAATCAGCTGAGCACGAATGATGAGCGCGAGCAGACCTTAAATCAGCTTTTGACCGAAATGGACGGTTTTGAGGGCAACAACGGCGTTATTATCCTTGCCGCGACGAACCGCCCGGAGTCGCTTGACCCCGCCTTGACGCGTCCGGGTCGTTTTGACCGCCGCGTGCCGGTGGAGCTGCCCGACCTTGCGGGCCGTGAGGCGATTTTGCGTGTACACGCAAAGAAGATTAAGGTTGCACCCGACGTTGACCTTGCGAAGATCGCGCGCATGGCTTCCGGCGCTTCCGGCGCAGAGCTTGCGAACATTGTGAACGAAGCTGCGCTGCGCGCCGTGCGTGACGGCCGTGCTTCCGCAACGCAGGCCGACCTTGAGGAGAGTATCGAGGTTGTTATTGCGGGCTATCAAAAGAAAAACTCTATTCTCACAACGCGCGAAAAGCTCATCGTTTCGTACCACGAAATCGGTCACGCGCTGGTGGCGGCGAAGCAGACGAACTCTGCGCCGGTGCAGAAGATTACAATTATTCCGCGCACGTCCGGCGCGCTGGGCTACACCATGCAGGTGGAGGACGGCGACCATTACCTGATGAGCCGCGAGGAGATTGAAAACAAGATTGCGACGTTCACGGGCGGCAGAGCCGCGGAGGAAGTCGTGTTCCATTCCGTTACAACGGGTGCATCGAATGACATTGAGCAGGCGACAAAGCTTGCCCGCGCAATGATCACGCGCTACGGCATGAGCGACAACTTTGATATGGTCGCGCTGGAGACGGTGACGAACCAGTACCTCGGCGGCGATGCTTCACTGGCGTGCAGCGCCGAAACGCAGGCAGAGATCGACAGGCAGGTGGTTGACCTTGTGAAGAAGCAGCACGCGAAGGCGGTGCAGATTTTACAGGAGAACCGCCCGAAGCTCGACGAGCTTGCAAAGTTCCTGTACGAGAAAGAGACCATCACCGGCGAAGAGTTTATGGAGATCTTGAATCAGTAAAGAATTTATATAAAACGAAAGCGCACAGCTTCTTTTCGAGGCTGTGCGCTTTACTTTTTGATATGTGTTCTTTTTAAGAGCTTGCTTTTTGCAAGCTCTTCGGGAGACCCCCTAATTGGGTCTCCCACGAGTAAACAGTCCACCGGACTGCTTAATAGCAATGCGAAGCATTGGTTTCTCCCAGTCCTGATTTTGGGTAAGCAAAAGGGTTTCGCTTTCTGCGGAAAGCGACCAAGGGCTTCACCCTTGGAACCTGACCGACTTTTTGAAAAAAGTTGGATCAAAAACTTTTAGACACGCTTTCACGTAAGCTTTGTGTTATTTCTTGCCCGTATAATACTTCGCAAGCCCGCCTTCGCCGGTTTCTCTGTATTTGGAGAACAAATCTCTGCCGGTCTCGTACATGGTGTTGACGACGACGTCGAACGAGATTTTTCTTGTATAGGTGAGGAAATTCGCAAGGCTCAGCGCGTTGATGGCGCGCATGGCGGCGACGGCGTTGCGTTCGATGCACGGAATCTGCACGAGTCCGCGCACGGGGTCGCACGTAAGGCCGAGGTGGTGCTCCATAGCGACCTCGGCAGCGTATTCAATCTGGTCTAACTCCATGCCGTGCAGCTCCGCGAGGGCTGCCGCCGCCATGGAACATGCGCTGCCGATCTCTGCCTGACAGCCGCACTCCGCGCCGCTGATGGAGGCGTTCGTCTTGATAAGATTGCCGATGATGCCGCCCGCCGCGAGCGCGTGGAGAATCTCGGTATCCGTAAAGCCGCGGCGTTCCTGCATATACAAAAGAACGCTCGGCAGCACGCCACAGGAACCGCACGTGGGCGCGGTGACGATGATGCCGCCTGCCGCGTTTTCTTCGCTGACGGCGTAGGCATAGGCGCACACAAGGCGGTTTTCGCGTGTTTCGGCGCTTTCATCGATATGGTTCTGGCGATAGAGCATTTTCGCTTTGCGCTGCACGTCTAAACCGCCTTTTAAGGTACCTTCGGTCTCTAAACCGCGGGTGACGGCTTCGCGCATGCAGCGCCAGACTTCCTTTAAATAGTCCCAAATCTCTGCGCCCTCGCACTCTTCCGCATACTGCCAAAGGCGCATGTGACGCGAGGCGCAGTAAGCTTTGATGTCGGCGAATGTGGAAAGCGGGTAAACGTCTGCGGGGGCGTCTTCCGTTTCGCCCTCCGAGAGAATTTTACCGCCGCCGACGCTCATGACGCGCTCAAAGCCGATCTCTTTGTCGTTTTCAATGGCGGTGAGCTCCAGCGTATTCGGGTGGGGGAGAGGTTTATCCGAAAGGTCGAACCGAATTTCCACCGGCAGCGGTGCAAAGGTCTTGACGAGAATGTCGTCCGTCAAGTGGCCTTTGCCCGTTTTGGCGAGCGAACCGTACAGAGTGACGAGAAAACGGTCTGCCTGCGGGTGTTTTTCTTTAAAGCGGCGTGCGGCGCGCTCCGGCCCCATGGTGTGGGAGCTGGAGGGGCCTGTGCCGATGCGGTAAAGTTCCTTGAGTGATTCCATGTGTTTTCCTTTCAGAAATCGGGTCAAATATCTTGCGGGGGCTGAATGACACCGTTGATGATGCAGCGGCCGTCGTGGCGAAACAGCGCGTTTGCAAGCTCTTTTTCGGTTTTGATGCGATACGGGAACGCCATGCCGGCTTTGCCGATGTTCGGCTCGTGCTGCTCGTGCGTATCGCCGCCGCTGGTGCCGTAAAGATGATTTTCTTTTGCAAAATCATAGCCACGGCTGTTGTCTTCGTCGGAGCTGCCGGCGTTGTAAATTTCGGCGGCGTCCAATAGCTCCGGCTGCGGGAGTACGTTGGGGTCGATGTACGGCGCACGGCGGAACGGATGCGCCTGCGAGATGAATCCGCCCGCTTCGTGCACGGCGTCACAATAGTCTTTGATGGGCGCGACGTCGATATTCGGGTGTGCGAGCAGAAAATCGAGATCGATGCCGTAGGTGAGCACCTCTTTGCCGGAGCCGTAGTGGTGCTCAAGGCCGAACAGAATATCGAAATCCTTATCCTTTGCCCAGTCCTTTACGCGCAGGTAGGCGTTCCAGTAGGCGCGGACCTTGTCTTCCCACGGCAGGGTTTTGTCGATGGCGGTGCTGCCCTGCAAAAAGTGATTTGTAAAGCACATGCCGGCGTAGCCGCGGTCATAATAGACCTCGGCAATGACCTCCGGCGGGTTGTGGCCGCAGCGGCTGCACAGGCTGTCGTGCACGTGCATCTCGTATTTATACAGCATAAGGATGCCTTCTTCCACTTATTTTTTCGGCTTTAATTTACGGCGCTCACCGTTCGGCTCTACGATGACCATGTTATCGAGCTGTGCACGCAGGTTTTTGCGGTAGGCTGCGATATATTCTTCGCGCAGAGCTTTGCGCTCTGCGGTCTCCGCTTCGGTGAGACCCTCGGTTTTTGCTTTCTTTGCGAGGGCGTTGATGCGGTCTATCTTGCTTTGTTCCATAATAAATTCTCCTTCATGTGGGATCAGTCAACGTCGGAAACCACATTGTTCGCCCAAATGCCCGAGCGCAGCAGGATGGAGCCGATGATGACCTTGATGATATCTGCAAACTGCACGAGCGCATAGATGCCGATGATGGACAGCGCTGTGTAGCGGCTGCAGAAAAACGCGATGGGCAGCGGGATGAGCCAAGTAAATACGCAGTCAAACAGAAACGTGATGAACGTTTTGCCGCCGGAGCGAATGGTGAAGTACGTGACATGCGCAAATGCCTGAATAGGCAGTGCTGCGCCGGCGACGAACAGAAGCTCGGTTGTGAGGCGCTGTACCTCCGGCGTGGTGTTGTAAATGAGCGGGATAAACGGCGCGGTGATGGCGATGAGCGCGCCAACGCCGATGTGCAGCACGACGGTAAAAAACAGAAGCTTATTATCCGTGCGCTTTGCTTCTTCAATCTCACCCGCGCCGAGCTGCTGGCCGATGATGATGGAAACGGCGTTGCCCATGGCGAACATGATGACGCAGAAGAGATTCCATACTGTGCCGGCAATGTTCGTGGCGGCGACGACGGTCAGACCGCGCGTGGAGTAGCTTTGGTTGATCATCGTGGTGCCGATACTCCAGAAGAGCTCGTTAAGCATGAGCGGCGTGCCGGTGAGGAGGATCTTTTTCACGACGGCACCGGGCAAATACAGGCTTTTATATAAGCCCTGTGCAAAAATAAATGTTTTTTCGCGGCGGTGGGTATGTATGATGAGATAGATTGCTTCGATATATCTTGCGATAACGGTGGCGATGGCTGCGCCGACGACGCCGAGGCGTGGTGCGCCAAAGCTGCCGAAAATGAGAATGTAGTTTAAGACAAAGTTTGTGACGATGGCGATGATGCTGGCGGTCATCGGGGATACGGTCTCGCCGGTTTCACGCAGAGTGCTGGAATAGCTTTGCGAGAAGCTGAACGGTATGAGACCGATCAGCATGACAAACAGGTAGTTTTTCGCTTCGGAAAGCGTTAAGACGAGGTCGCCGCCGGATTCGCTTTCCGAGAGGAACAGCGAAATGAGCGGGTTATTGAAGAACAGAAGCGCGACGATGGCGATGACGGCCATTAAAACGCTGAAAATGAGCTTGAAACGCAGCGCAAAGCGCACGCCCTTGTGGTCGCCCTTGCCGTAGAACTGCGCGCCGAAAATGGACGCGCCCGCGAGGCCGCCGAAGATGGTGAGGTTAAAGACGAACAAAAGCTGATTGACGATGGCGACACCGCTCATGGATTCGGTGCCGAGGCGGCCGACCATGACGTTATCGAGCAGGCTGACAAAGCTTGTGATGCCCTGCTGCACGATCATCGGGATGATGAGGCGGATGAGGTTTGCGTAAAACTCCCGGTCGCCGATGAATTTTTCTTTGTATTTTTTGAACATAACTCCTCCAAAATATCCTAAAGCTTGATTTTTAAAAATTTATATCATCAAAACAGAGCTTCGCGTGACACGGCTGCGTGCGTCTGTTCTGTTCCCAAAAGAAAACCGTCCGTTTGACGGTTTTTATCGGTCTTCGGGCGGCAAAAGCTCGCCCAAAAGCGCTGTGTAGTCTGTGATGCAGCGGTCGCAGAGCTTTTGAAGCGCTATGCGGTCGCCTTCTTCCACAGCTTCGCTCAACACGCCGATGACCGAAAAGCCGGCGGCTTTTGCCGTTTTGGCGGCGTAGAGCGCGTCTTCAAACACAACGGTCTCATGCGGGGCGGCATTTAAATCGGCCGCGCACTTTAAATAAATATCCGGGTGCTCTTTGCTTTTGCCGATGGTGGTGCAGCTTTCGATGACGGAAATGTACGGCGACATATCAAGGCGATCGAACGCGGGCCTTAAGGACGCAATGTCCGAGGCGGTTGCGACGGCTGCGGGAATATGGCGCTCTGAGAGCGCTTTTAAAAACGCCGCCGCGCCGGTGATCTCGGGCACTTCTTTGGCGTAGCCCTCGCGGGCGAGTGCGATGATGCCCTCATGAATTTCCTCAACGGTGCCCTCAACATGGAGTACATCGTGGTAATACTTGGCGCATTGCTCAAGCGAGAGGCTGTTTAGGGTGCGGAACAGATCGTCGGGTGCTGCGATGCCCATTTTTTCGGCGAACGCGAACGTGAGTTTATTCCACATGGGTGTGCTGTTTAAAAGCGTACCGTCCACATCAAAAATGGCGGCGCGGATCTTTTCGGAATCTTTGAACATGAAAGCTCCTTTCAAAAAGGCGGACAAAAAAGCCCGCCCACGTGCATATACATTAGAAGTATACCACGCAGGCGGGGGTATTTCAAGGATATAAGGGGCGTTTTATGGAGCTTTTCGACACAAAATTACTCCATGCCAATGACCTTTTTAATGGCGTCTATGCCGTGTTGTACTTCTTTACCGAAGGCCTCTGCCATGCCTTCGCTGCTTTCACCGCTCGTTTCCGGCTCGCCGAGCAGAAGGAAGAATACGTAATCGCCGTCGGCGTAAATTTCGGCGGCCTCTATTTTGTCTTTGCTTGCGGTGAAATCTTCATCTGCAAGCAGGCGCTGCTTATAAGCCGCGAGTTTCTCTTTGACTTCGTCCGTTTTGCCTTCTTTGACTTTTACGGCGATGAACGTATCCGGGTGGGCCTTTTGCGCGGTGGTTTCGGCGTAGACCTCTTCGTAAAGCGAGTCGTCCATGCCGAGCTCTGAGCGAATTTCATCTTCGGTCAGTTTCGTATCGGGATAATATTTGTCGCCATAGGCTTCACGCAGGGCATCGCGGAAGGCGGAAAGGCCGAGCGCGGTCTCCGGCATAACGGAAGTGTCGTTCGGGGATTCACTCACATCCGGGGAAGGCGACGCAGACTGCGCGGGCTTTTCACTTGCGGCAGATGAGGAGGACGAGCTTTCGGTCGTTCGGCTTGCGCAGCCCGTGAATGAAAGCACCAAGAGCAAAGCAAGCAGAGCGGGAAAAATTCTTTTCATATCGGATCGATCCTTTCTACAAAAATAGCGTGCGCGGCGGTATGCCGCGTTACCCATAGAATGCCCGCCTTTTTGCGGAATAAACGCCGAAAACGATGCGTTTTCTTCGGTTTGCCGGAAATGATTGAAAAGTTCAAGCTTTTATAGTATACTGTGAACAAAGCGGCTGAAAACAGCACGTTTCGCATTTGGAGGTGGGAAGTATGGCGCGGCATCAGGCTGCGGAACGGGAGAAAAGCGTCTCGGTTTTGGCATCGCTGCTTCCGTTTTTATCGGTTTTATACAGTGAATTTATTTTTGCATATTTTGCGCATATGCCCATAACGCCCGTGAAGGTATGGATGGCGCTGGGACTTGGCGGCGTCGCGCTGGCGCTTTCGCGCACGACGCCGTTAAAAGGGCTGAACTTTCTGCTTTTAACCGTGTGGACGGTGGGCCTTTGGGGCTTTACGTTCGTGCAGTTTTTATACCGGCAGATGTTCGGCGTCTGCATGGGACTGAAGGCCGGTATAAAAGGGCTGGAATTTTTAGCCGGGCTTGTGCAGATCATCGGGCAGAATTGGCTTTTTTCGCTTTTGATGATTGTGGTGCCGGTGCTGCATTTTACGCTGACGCGTAGCCTTTTAAAGAGACGCGTGAGTGTACTGGGCAAGCTTACGGGTGCAAACTGGATGGCCCCGCTCGGCGCGTGGCTGCTTTCTGCAATCCTGATTTTCGCGGGCGTTGTGCTCGGTCTGCGCGGCACGGCGGGCGAGCCCTCCGACCGGCAGCTTCTAATGACGCGTTTTGACGCGGAGGCGTCGTTACAATCCTTCGGCGCGGCACCGGAATTCTTGCTGGATGTAAAGTACAACGTGCTGCACATAGCGGGTGAAGAGACGGTGGAATATTACCTTGTGCAGGACGGAAAAGATCCCGTGCAGGTAACGCCGACTCCCGCGCCGGAAAATTCCTAAAAAAACTCTGAAATTCACCCGGAAGTTCTTGACCCGGGTTTCAGAAAAACGTACAATAATGGAGTAAAGTCGAATAAGTAGGCGTGTTCCGGCTTTGTCGGGACACACCACAGCAAAAATGGAGATTTATGAAGTATTACCGTTAGAAAGGCGGTGCCAAAAACGAACACACAAAATCCGAACGAACAAAACAGAAACGCGAATACGCCGAACGGCGCGAATTACACGAACCCGCTCCAAAACGAGTTTGAAAACTCCGCAACGTACCGCGTTATCCACAAGGTGGGCGACAAGGTGACGGAGAGCGTGAATAACCTCGATGGGGAGAAGATTTCCCGCGAGGTGCAGGGTGCGGTGAACGGCGTTGTAAACGAAGTGAACCGTGTGGCGGAGACCGTAAACCGCAAGTTTAACACGAACGCGCGGACAAATTATCAGTCGCCGCAGGGGCAGAATCCGGACGGTACGTACCACTATTCCTACACGCAGACGGCGTACTCGAATTACAAGCGCCCGAATACAAACCCGAATCAGGCTCCGAGCAGCGCGCCCGGCGGACCGTATAATCCGCCGCGCGGCACAGCGCCGCGAAATACCGTTTCGCAGAACGGTGCGCCCGTGCAGCAGCCGAAAAAAGCGCCGCGCAAGCAGGACATGATTGAAAAGTACAAGCCCTCAAACGGCCGCTATTGGCTGACGGGCATCGTGTGTATGCTGTATGCGCTGAACGGCCCGCTTTACCGCTGGCAGGACCTCATCACGTTTGTTGTGGTGGGTGCGGCGGCGTTTTTCATCGGCGGCAAAATTTTCAAGGGCAAAAAGTATTATGTGCCGGCGGAATCCGTACAGCCGGAGAAAAAGCCCGAGCCCGAAAAGAAGCCGGAGCCGAAAGCGGAGCCGCAGAAAAAGGTCTCCACCGGCGATCCCGAGGTGGACAAGATCATTGAGGAAGGCTACAAATATCTGCATGAGCTGCGCGACGTGAACATCCGCATCCCGGATGAGGTGATGACAAAGCGCATTGACCGCATGGAAGTGGCTTCTGCCGATATTTTTGCGTATATCGCGGAGCACCCCGAAAAAGCAGCGGAGATCCGCCGGTTTATGAACTACTATCTGCCGACAACGCTGAAGCTTCTGAACAGCTACGATAAGCTGAGCCGCCAGAGAGTGAAGGGCGAGAACATTCAAAAGACGATGTTTGAGATTGAAGGCATGATGGAGACGATCGCGGGCGCGTTTGAAAAGCAGCTGGATAGCCTGTTTGATGACGATGCGCTGGACATTGCGGCGGACATCAGCGTGATGGAATCCATTTTGAAGCAGGAGGGCCTTTCCGGCGAAGACATGAAAATGCCGGGCCTTGACCCGAACGACACAAGCAAAACACAGACAAAGTGATTTTTGACCGTGTGACGCACACGGTGAATATAAGGAGGACGAACAACATGAGCGACGTGAAATTGACCTTAGAGCCCGAGCTGGAGACCCCCGCCGGCATTCCTACCCTGACGCTGGACGGCGTGGAGGAAGAAAAGCCCGTAGCCCCTGAGAAAAAAGAAGAGGAACAGCCCGAAGTACAGCTTACGCCCGAAGAACAGAAGGTCGTAGACGACTTTGCGGAAAAAATTGACATTACAAGCTCTGCGCTCGTGATGCAGTATGGTTCCGGCGCACAGAAGAAAATTGCAAACTTCTCCGACACGGCGCTTGCAAATGTGCGCACGAAGGACCTCGGCGAAGTGGGCGATGAGATCGCGAACCTTGTTGTAGAGCTGAAAAGCTTTGATGCGGGCGAAGAGGAAAAGGGCTTCCTCGGCTTCTTTAAAAAGCAGGCAAACCGCCTCGATGGCATGAAGGCGCGTTACGACAAGGCCGAAGTGAACGTGAATAAGATTGCGTCTTCCCTTGAGGGCCACCAGGTGCAGCTGATGAAGGACATCGTGATGCTCGATAAGCTGTACGAAACGAACCTTGCGTACCACAAAGAGCTTTCCATGTACATTCTGGCGGGCAAAAAGCGCCTGAAAAGAGAGCGCGAAACGACGCTGGAAGAGCTGAAAGCAAAAGCACAGCGCTCCGGCCTGCCGGAGGATGCGCAGGCGGCAAACGACTTTGCACAGCAGTGCGACAGCTTTGAAAAGAAGCTGCATGACCTCGAGCTGACCCGCATGGTTTCCGTGCAGATGTCGCCGCAAATTCGTCTTGTGCAGAACAACGACCGTTTGATGGCGGAGAAAATTCAGTCCACCATTGTGAACACCATTCCGCTTTGGAAGAGCCAGATGGTATTGGCGCTTGGCGTGGCGCACTCTGCAGATGCGGTGCGCGCACAGCGTGAAGTGACCGATATGACGAACGAGCTGCTGCGCAAGAACGCAGAGAAGCTGAAGATGAGCACCATTGAGACGGCGCGCGAATCCGAGCGCGGCATTGTTGACATGGAGACGCTGCGCCAGACAAACCAGTCGCTCATCTCGACACTCGATGAAGTTGTGAAAATTCAGGAAGAGGGCAAGACCCGCCGCCGCGAAGCGGAGCAGGAGCTCGGCCGTTTGGAAAACGAGCTGAAGCAGAAGCTTTTAGACATTCGCGCGTAAATAAAGAGAACACCGGCCGGGTTGTGCTTGCAGTACTGCCCGGCTGTGCGTTTATAGACTTTAGATTTGCGTGTCATGGATTTGCATGTAGACAGAAAAAAGCAGAAAGGAAATTTTTATGAAAAAGAAAAACGATGGCGTAAAAGCCGTGGGCCGTGTTTCGGCGGTCATTGCGATGGTGGTGTTAATTTTGGCGGCGATCCCAGTCGGCGCGTGTATATCTTTGTCGCGCGAGCGCAACAATGTGACGGCGGAATATTACGGCTCCGACGACGTGTACGGCGTTTTGGACCAGGTCTCGATGATGGTTTCCGAAGCATCGAATCTGGTGACGGTCGCGGAAAAATACAGCGAGACGGATTTGACGCTTGTAGATGCCGTGCGTACCGCGCAGAACGCGGTGAAAAAGGCCGAGCGCCCGGCGGACAAGTACGCAGCTTTAAACGACCTGACGACGGCGGTGAAGGCGATGTATCGCCAGATCAAGAATATCGACATGAACGAGGAGGACGCAACGTACCGCGAATCGCTGATGTCGAACTACAATTCCGACTTGGATTATCTGATGCGCGACGATTACAACGATAAAGCCGCCGCATTCAACGATGCGCTGCACAATTCGCCTGCGTATGCACTGGCGAAGCTGGTGGGCATCGGCGACGTGGAGCTGTTCGCGTAAAAGTTTGAAACGGACAGGGAAAGGAAATGCTTATGACAAAGACCGTACATCCTGTTTTGAAAAAGACGGGCGCTGTGCTGCTTACGGTGCTGGTGCTCGTACTTGTGGCGGTGCCGGCATTTGCCGTGGCGTTGCCGGATGCCCCGACGGGCTATGTGTATGACGGCGCGAATGTGCTTTCGTCCTCGACGGAAAGCTATATTGAGCGCACGGGCAGCGCGCTTGCCGAAGCCTGCGGCGCGGAGGTCGTGGTGGCGACCGTGGATTTCACCGACGGCGAGGACATTGCCGATTATGCGTATGACCTCTTTAACAAGTGGGGCATCGGTGACAAGAAAGCGAATAACGGTCTCTTGATTCTGCTTTCTATCGGTGCGGAGGATTACTACGCCGAGCCGGGCGTGGGGCTGACCGATGTTTTTACCGGCGGCGTGCTGGACGCGATGCTGTATGACTACCTTGAGGACGATTTTGCCGCGAAAGAGTACGACAGCGGCGTGAAAAAGGTCTACGCCCGCGCGGTGGAGATTTTGGAAGACCACTACAATGTCTCGTATTCCACGGGTACAACAAACAACGCGAATGCGAACACCAATTATAATTATGCGAATAATAATACATCCGGCGGATTTTTATCCGGGGTTCAAAATGTTTTTTCGCAAGCGAGACGTGTTGCGGTTACCCGGATAATACGTTTTGTTTTCATCGTTCTGTTTGTCATTTTGATTATTGCGCTGAGCGTGCTGCGTCCGCGCAGACGGTATTACCGCAGAGGTTGGGGCGCGCCGCCCCCGCCGCTTCCGATGGGCGGCTTCTGGCGCGGACCCCGTCCGCCGCGCGGCCCGGGCGGTCCCGGATTCGGCGGCCCGAGACCGGGTGGATTTAGCGGCTCGCGTCCCTCGGGCGGTCCCCGTCCCGGTGGCGGACGCTCCGGCGGCTTTGGCAGCGGCCGTTCGGGCGGCGGTGCGCCGCGCGCAGGCGGAGGCTCCACGCATGGCGGAGGTGCAGGCAGAAGAAGATGAGTATTTGGGTTTTGTTTGATTTAGACGGCACCCTTGTCGACAACAGCGAGGGCATCACGAAAAGCACGCAGTTTGCGCTCGACAGCTACGGCTATCCGAACCAGCCGATGGAGACACTGAAAAAG
Organism: Neglectibacter sp. CSJ-5; assembly: GCF_032490475.1. Classification (NCBI taxonomy): domain Bacteria; kingdom Bacillati; phylum Bacillota; class Clostridia; order Eubacteriales; family Oscillospiraceae; genus Neglectibacter; species Neglectibacter sp. CSJ-5. The sequence continues at coordinate 118,057 of NZ_JAVYJC010000005.1, forward strand.
TTCATCGGTCCGCCGCTGCATGAATCCTTTATGGAATTCTACGGCTTTTCCAAAGAGCAGGCGTTTGAGGCGGTAGACCGCTACCGCGTGCGCTACAAAGAAAAAGGCGTGTACGAAAACCGTCTGTATCCCGGCATGAAAGAACTGTTGGAGGCGCTGAAAAGCGCAGGTGTGAAATTGAGTGTTTCCACCTCAAAGCCGACGGTGTTCACGGAGAAGATCTTGAAGCAAAACGGGATCTTTGAGCTGTTCGACCAGATTGTCGGCGCGAATCTCGATGGTTCCATGACGGATAAGACCGAAGTGATGCAGGAGGCCATGCGCCGCGCAGGCGGAAAGGAAAACAATACGTTTTTCATGGTCGGCGACCGAAGCTTTGATATGATCGGCGCAAAAAATTGCGGCGTACCGGGCATCGGCGTGTACTTCGGCTTTGCGGAACCCGGCGAGCTGGAAGAAGCGGGCGCGGATTACACCGTGGAGACCACGGAAGAACTGAAAACATTGCTGATGAAGCTTGTGACGGAAGCCGAGAATTGAAATCTGGTGACACTCCGTTCGCTTTTTGATAGAGTGTAGTTAAGAAGAATAAAATGACTTTGCGGGGAAGAAAATTACCGCACGGTGCTCGTTTTGCAGCTGAATAATGTGTCCGTTACGAAAGACGATGAGATCACCGTGTCCGTGAACGACTATCTCAATCCTTTCAGCCCGCAGGATGGCGTGGAGTACACGCGGAAAGAGAAAGTGTGATGCCGGAATATGTCGTCACGGTGATGAGCTCGCCGCAGACGGTGACGGTTCCCGTTTGGGTGATCGGATTGGCGGGTTTGGTGATTGCTTTTATCATAGTTTTTGTAAGAAAAAAGCGCGCAGCTTGAGGGCTGTGCGCTTTAATACTATGTTTCATTTTGAAGAACTCGCGTGGCGAGTTCTTCAAGAAACCCCTTGATAGGGTTTCTTACGGCGGAAACGTCCACTGGAAGTTTCCGCCTATCTTCCTGATCTATGGTAGGCAAAAGAGTTTCGCTTTCTGCGGAAAGCGACCAAAGGCTTTGCCTTTGAAAACTACCACCTTTGAAAAGGTGGACGAAATTTTATTCGTCGCTTCGCTAAGGTTGCCGGAAGCTTTAGGTTTCGCTTTCCATACCCGGAAACGCGCGCTCGGGGTGGATGGCTTTATACGCCGGGCGGATGATTTTACCGGCATTGATGAGCTCTTCGATGCGGTGGGCGCTCCAGCCGGCAATTCTGGCGCAGGCGAAGATGGGTGTATACAGCTCCATCGGCAAATCGAGCATGCTGTAAATGAAGCCGCTGTAAAAGTCTACGTTTGCGGAGACGCCTTTATAGATGCGGCGCTTTTCGGCGATGACCTGCGGCGCGAGCCGTGCGACGCGCATGTATAGTCCGTACTCGTCCTCACGGCCTTTTTCTTTGGAAAGGCCCTCTGCAAAGCGCTCCATGATGCGTGCTCTGGGGTCGGAGACGGAATACACGGCGTGGCCCATGCCGTAGATGAGCCCGGCGTTATCGAATGCTTTTTTATCAAGCAGGCGGGTGAGGTAATCGCAGATTTCATTCTCGTTCGTCCAGTCCTTGACCTGCTCCTTCATGTCACTAAACATGCGTACGACCTTGATGTTCGCGCCGCCGTGCTTTGGGCCTTTTAAAGAGCCGAGTGCCGCGGCAATGGCGGAATACGTATCCGTGCCGGAGGACGACACGACATGTGTTGTGAACGTGGAGTTGTTGCCGCCGCCGTGCTCTGCGTGCAGCATAAGCGCGATGTCGAGCACCTTGGCTTCCAGCGGGGTGAACTGTTTATCGGAACGCAGGATGCGCAGAATATTTTCGGCGGTGGTAAGCTCCGGCTTCGGCTGGTGAATGTAAAGACTTTTGCCGTCGTGATAGTGGCGGTACGCCTGATAGCCGTAGACGGAAAGAAGCGGAAAAATGGCGATGAGCTGAATGCACTGGCGCAGCACGTTTGGGATGGAGATGTCGTCCGGGGCGTCGTCATAGGAATACATCGTCAGCACGCTGCGGGCGAGGGTGTTCATCATGTCGCCGCTCGGTGCTTTCATGATGATGTCGCGCACGAAATTTGTGGGTAATGTGCGGTAGAACGAAAGCTGTTTGATGAACCCGTCAAGCTGTTCTTTACTCGGCAGTTCGCCGAAAAGGAGCAGGTAGGCGGTCACTTCAAAGCCGAAGCTGTGATCAGAGGGCATGCTGCGGACAAGATCTTCAATGCTGTAACCGCGGTAGAAAAGCTGCCCTTCGCAGGGGATTTTCACGCCGTTTTCCATGCGGCTGGAGCGGATCTCCGAAATATCGGTAAGGCCGGTCAGAACGCCGTTGCCGTTAATGTCGCGCAGGCCGCGTTTTACGTCGTATTTTGTATAGAGCTCCGGGTCAATCTTACCGTTTTTCACGCAAAGATCGGCGAGGGCTTCCATTTCGGGGGTGATTTCTGAGTATACGGATCTAGCCATGCAGTCCATCCTTTCTTCGTTTCCCGTTTGGGGTTCTGCGAGTTTTTTAAAATCGTTCAAAACTAAGAATGATATATTTTATTATAGCATATTGGTGCTGTGTGAAAATGTCGAATTTGTGAATTTTCCGCGTCCGAACCGTGTACATGTGCATAATTTTGTATGCCGTATCATAAGCATGATAAGACGGATATGCCACACAAATGGAGGCAGTGCGATGCGAAAGGAACGGATCGGCAAAATCGGATACAGAATTTGCGCGGTGCTGGCGGCGGCCGTGTCACTTTGGTGCATGGGGGATAATTTATGGCCGGTTGTAAAGGAAAACGGCGCGGCGTGGGCGCTTAGGGCGGCGGGCTTACAGGCGGCAACAAGCCAAGAAGTGCCGCAAGCGGAAGCATCGCCTGCGCCCCAAAAGGAGGCCGTAAAAGAAACGGAGCCGGAAGCAACATCGCTCCCCACGGCGACACCTGTGCCCGTACAGGAGGAAACAGACACGGAGCTGCCCGTACTGCCGGCGCCGACACCTGACCCGGAGCGTGAAACGGCAGCGGTCGCCGCGACCTTTATGGGCGGAGGAGAAGAGATAAACGGCTTTTTTGTGAAGGATACTTCGGACTCGGGGCTTGATTTATCGGAAGAAATTTTAATTGACCCCGATGTGCACGTGAAGCGCGACGGCTCGCCGGTGGTGCTGTTTTACTCCACGCATACGTCAGAAGCGTACTTGCAGTATGAATCGGACTGGTATTACCGCGACGAGAGCTTTCGCACGGAGGAAGAAGAAAAAAGCGTTGTGGCGGTGGCAAAAAGGGCGAAAGACGTGATAGAAGCGGGCGGGTTCGGCGTGATCCACGACACGACAAGGTTTGACGAGACGTATTCCGGCAGCTACCAGCGCTCAATGGATGCGATGCAGGAAAATTTGCTGAAATACCCCACGATACAGATCACCGTGGATGTGCACAGAGACGCGTTCGGTGAGGAGGACGACGGCACACGGTATAAGCCCGTGGCGGAGGTGAACGGAGAGAATGCCGCGCAGATCATGATCATGGCGGGGTGTGACCTTTCGGAAGACCCGCTGTTCCCGGATTGGCGGGAAAACTTGCATTTGGCCTTGCGCTTGCAGCAAAAAGGCGATTTATTATATCCGGGGCTGTTTCGACCGCTGTTTTTCGCGCAGAGAAACTACAATATGCACGCCACGCACGGCTCGCTTTTGGTGGAGGTCGGCACAGAGGTGAATACGCAAAGGGAGGCGGACTACGCCGGAAAGCTGCTGGGCGAGACGATTCTGGCGGTTTTAAACGACATAGCGGAGGAATAGCGGAAAACGGACGGGGCATACTGCATGCGGAGGTGTTTTGCATGCGCAAATGTGTGTGTTCCCGCGCGTTTTTGATGTCGTTTTTCTGCACCGTGCTGGTGCTGCTGTTCGTGTTCGGTATGCTGATGGTGGACGCCGAGGGAAGACGGCTGAGCTTTAATGACAACGCCCCGCCGGCGGAAATGCTGTATCAAGCGGACGGTAAGGCATTTTTGAAAATCAACGCGTTTGAGCTGGACGCGAGAATCCCCGTGACCGGGGCAGTGAAGGTGTGGCGGTTCTTTGAAAAGTTCTTTTGTTTGCCGCAGAGTTCTGACGGCGAGCATGGTTAAAAGTCTTTAGTCAAGTTTTCTTCGAGAAAACTTGCGGATTCTCAAGGCAGAGCCTTGAGTCGCCATTCACAAATGGCGAAATCCTTTTGCCTACCCAAAGATCAGGAAAATAGAAAAATCGTCCGGTGGACGATTTTTCGTAAGAAACCCTATCAAGGGGTTTCTTAAAAGGCGGCAATGCCGCCTTTAGAAAAAATAGTCCATGCGAAATTTAAATTTAAGCCGTTCTTTTTTTAACCAAATTAAAATTGTTCGTGATTTTTTAACAAATATATAGTATAGTTGTTAGAAAGAGAACGCGGGCGGATGAATGCGCGATTTTGATGCCCAAAATGAAAAAGAGGTAGAATTTGCATGGCAAAAAAACAGTTTAAAGCGGAGTCTAAAAGACTTCTTGATCTCATGATCAACTCTATTTATACCCATAAGGAGATTTTTCTGCGCGAGCTGATCTCCAACGCGAGCGACGCGATCGATAAGCTTTATTATAAATCCCTGGCGGACGGCGCTACGGGACTCAATCGTGACGACTTCCAGATCTTCCTTGCGGCGGATAAGGACAGCCGCACGCTGCGTATCCGCGATAACGGCATCGGCATGACGCAGGAGGAGCTTGACCAGAACCTCGGCGTCATCGCAAAGAGCGGCTCGCTGAAATTCAAGTCTGAAAACGAAAAGAACGAGGATATCGACATCATCGGTCAGTTCGGCGTGGGCTTCTATTCCGCGTTTATGGTCAGCGACCACGTGCGCGTGGAATCCAAGGCGTACGGCGCAGAGCAGGCGTATTGCTGGGAGTCCGACGGCGCGGACGGCTATACCATCCGCGAGTGCGAAAAGGCTGATCACGGCACCGAGATCATTTTGCATATCAAAGAGGACACCGAGGAAGAAAAGTACAGCGAGTTCCTCGATACATACCGCATTCGTTCGCTCGTGAAGAAGTATTCCGATTATATCCGCTACCCCATCCGCATGGAGGTCGAAAAGACCCGTGCGAAGGAGGGTACGGAGAACGAATATGAGCACTACTTTGAGGTGGAGACCCTCAACAGCATGGTGCCGCTGTGGAAGAAGAATAAAAACGAGATCACGGCAGAAGAATACAACAGCTTCTATAAGGAGAAGTTCTACGATTGGCAGGACCCGCTGAAGGTTATCCATACCTCCGCAGAGGGTACAGCGACGTATAACGCACTGCTGTTTATCCCTGCAAAAGCGCCGATGGATTATTATTCGAGAGACTACGAAAAGGGTTTGCAGCTGTATGCTTCCGGCGTGCTCATTATGGAAAAGTGCGCAGACCTGCTGCCGGATTACTTCGGCTTTGTGAAGGGCCTTGTCGATTCGCAGGATCTGTCGCTGAATATCTCCCGTGAAATGCTGCAGCACGACCGTCAGTTAAAACTTATCGCGACGCGCATTGAGAAGAAGATTGCGTCGGAGCTTAAATCCATGCTGGAGCACGACAGAGAGAACTACGAGAAGTTCTTTGAGAGCTTTGGCTTGAGACTTAAATTCGGCATGTACGAGAACTACGGCATCAACAAGGATAAGCTCAAGGATCTTGTGCTGTTCCGCTCCTCCACAGGCAAGATGCGCACGCTGAAAGAGTACGTTAAGGACATGAAGGAAGACCAGACCTGCATTTACTACGCGGCAGGCGAGACCCCGGAGCGCATTGCGCATCTGCCGCAGACCGAAGCCGTGCTTGACCGCGGCTACGAGGTGCTGTACCTTACGGACGATGTGGACGAGTTCGCGCTGATGGTGTTGCAGGAGTACGAAGGCAAGAGCTTCAAGAACGTTGCGGCGGAAGACGCACGCGTGCAGACCGAAGAAGAAAAGCAGGCTGCCGAAAAGCAGGCGGAGGAAAACAAGGCTCTGCTTGAGAAGATGAAGACGATTCTCGGCGAGCGTGTAAAGGACGTGCGCGTTTCGACGACACTTAAAAATCACCCCGTGTGCATCACGACGGACGGCGCGATCTCCATGGAGATGGAGAAGGTGCTAAACTCCATGCCGGGCGCGGAGCAGAAGGTGAAGGCCGAGCAGATATTTGAGTTCAACACCGAACACCCGGTGTTTGAGGTGCTGCGCCGCTTTGAAAATGACGAAGACAAGCTGAAAAAGTACACCGAAGTGCTGTACGATCAGGCGCTGCTTATTGAGGGTCGCTCCATTGAAGACCCGGTTGCTTACGCAAACAACGTCGCGGAGCTGCTTGCACAGTAAAAAATATCCCCATTAGGAGGACGGGCTATGAAGCCGAAAAGAAAACGGGACTTTACCGGCATGTTCATCATGGCGGTGCTGCTGAGCTTTATTCTGCCGCTTGGCTACCTTGTAGTACGTATTGTGTCGTACGGCGGCGGGACGGAGGAAGTGCGCAGCCGCGAAGACTATGTGCTGATGCTTTTGCAGTGCCTTTTGGGCATTGCTGCCATTGTGCTGCCGCTGCGGCTCATTCGGCAGAAAACGCTGCAGATCCCACGCATGATGCTGGTTTTGTACATTGCGTTTTTGTACTGCGCGATTTTCCTCGGCGAGGTGCGAAGCTTTTACTACGCCGTACCGCAGTGGGACACGATTCTGCACACGATGAGCGGTGCAATGCTGGGTGCGCTTGGCTTTTCCATGATTGCGATTTTCAACAATGCGGAGCGCATACCGTTGAATCTTTCACCGGTGTTCATCGCCGTATTTGCGTTTTGCTTTGCGCTTGCGCTGGGCGCGGTGTGGGAAATTTATGAATTCACGATGGATTCCGTTTTCGGCACCAACATGCAGAAATATATGCTGGATAACGGCACGGTGCTTATTGGGCAGGCAGCCTTGCAGGACACGATGAAGGACATCATCGTGGACGCCATCGGCGCACTGGTGATGAGCACCGTCGGCTACATTTCCCTCAAGTACAAAAAGGGCTGGGTGGAAAAGCTGACGATCCGTTTTCACGTGAAAAAGCCCGAAAAAAACGGGAAAACCAAAAAGGGAAAGGATGAATGAGCATGAACGATAACCGGAACCACACGCCCGCTGGGCAGCCGGTGACGCAGCCGCTTTATAACGGGCAGCCGGTGTATACCGCACCGCAGAATCCCGCGCCGGTGCAGAACCCGACGCCGGTGTATACATATCCGCCGCAGGGCGGTAACGGCGCGCCCGTTTATGCACAGCCGGCGCAGCAGTCCGTATATTACGCACCCGTACAGCCGCCGAAGTGGGCGGATCCCGCGCGTTTGGAGCAAAAGGAGCTGCGCCGCGCGGCCTCCCGCCTTTCGTTTGCGACCATGACCTCTTTGCCGATACAGGTTTTGTGGACGACGCTTGCAACGCTGATTTTAACGGTGTGCGGCGTGAATTTGATGGGGCCGAACACCATTGGCGACTTTCCGCCGACGGCGTATTACCTTATTTCGTCCATTGCATCGTTCTTATCCATTGTGCTGCCGTTCTCGTTTTTTCTGTTCTTTGGGAAAAGAAAGCTCTCGGACACGGTGCTTGTGGAGAAAAACGGTGTGCTGAACAGTGTTTTGCTCGTCTTTGCGGGCCTTGCCGTCAGCGTTTTGATGAACATTCCCGCAAACCTCATCTCGCAGCTTTTGGAGGGCGCGGGGCTGAACGGCGACGCAAACACGGCAGACCTTTTGGCGATGACGCCCGTGCAGGCGCTGACGATGTTCGTCTCGGTCGTGCTCGTCGCGCCGGTGACGGAGGAATTTGCGTTCCGCAGCGTGACGACGGCCGTCATGCGCCGCTGGGGTGACTGGCCTGCGGTGATCTTCTCCGCACTGATCTTCGGCATGGCGCATTACAGCATTCAGTCCTTGCCCGTGGTGCTTACGGCGGGATTTGTAATGGCGCTTTTGTATGTGCGCACCCGCAACATTTGGGTGAACATTTTCGTGCACATGCTCAATAACCTGCTTGCGACGCTGCCCATCGCCCTTGAGGGGCTTGTGGGCGCGGATGCGGCGAATATCGCGAGCAATTTGCTGACGTATATCGTGTACGGCTTGGGGCTGATTGCGCTTGTGGTGCTGCTTATCCGCAATTTCACCGGTCATAAGGTGTTCCGCACGCCCATGCAGCGCGGCGTCCCGGTACGCGGGAAGGCGTTGTGGATGTTCGTGAATCCCGGTTTCATCTGCTACTATGTGCTGTTTGTCGTCATGTGTATCGTGACGCTGTATTCGTAAGGGGACATATGCCGTATAATGCCATGAAAAACCGCGCGTTTGTGCCGGAGGAAAAGTTCATGCGCGAGGCGCTTTCGCTCGCGGAAGAAGCCTTTTCGGCAGGTGAAGTGCCGGTGGGCGCCGTTGTCGTGAAGGACGGCAAAGTCATCGGGCGTGGGCGGAATCGGCGAGAAGAGCATCAGAGTGTGCTTGGCCATGCGGAGCTGGAAGCGATGGAACAGGCGGCAAAAGTGCTCGGCTCTTGGCGGTTAACCGGCTGTACGCTGTATGTGACGCTGGAGCCGTGTCCCATGTGTGCGGGCGCGACGGTAAACGCCCGCGTGGACCGCATCGTGTTCGGTACGGAAGACGAAGCTATGGGTGCGTGCGGCACGGCTGTGGCGGTGACGTCGCTCAAAAATGCCTTTAAACCCGAATTATACCGCGGATTGCTGTGCGAAGAATGCACGGCAATCCTCCGTCGGTTCTTCAAAGCCAGACGCGCGGAACAAACCGAAAAATAAAAGACCCGCATTGCAAACGGAATTTCCGGCTGCAATGCGGGTCTTTGCGTATGGTTTTAAAATTATGTAAACTAAAACTCCGGGATGATGGAGCGGACGAGGGGGCGGAGGCCGATGCCGGGGTTCTCCTGCTGGTGGTAGATCTGCCCGTCGTAGGCGGGGAGGTTGTTGCCCTCCACCAAAACGGGGCCGGTGGGGGTGATGCCCACGTCCCAGCCGACGTACCGCATGTCGGGGCGGACCTTCGCGGCTTTTTTGCACAGCGCAATCGCTTCATCAAAATATGGCACGCGGAAGTTTATGAATGGCGTGCAGGTATCGGGGTGCATGTCGAAATACATGCCGGTTTTATCGGACATAGCGGGGCGGCGGATGACACCGTCGTCGCAGATGAGCGCGTTGAGCCCGCCGCTTGTGGAGTTATCTACAAATGAGCCGTGGCGGCCCGTGCGCACAAAGCTGTACAGCACATGCGCGTCGCCTTTGTCATCTGTTAAGGTGCAGACGCGCAGGGTGTTGAGCGAATACGGATACAGCGCGCTCATTTCCGGGTGCTGCTGTAAGGCTTCCTCCACGAGCAGTAAGCCGCTTTGCACCCAGTTTTCGCGCAGCCTTTTCACGGCCTCTCGGTCGTTTAAATCGGTCCCGGCGCTGTCAAAGCGTTTGACCCCCAGACCGCCGAAGCTTTCCGGCTCTTTTAAAAACACCACGGGGTGGTGGCGCAGGAAATCGGCAAGCGCGTCCTCACCGGCTTCATTGAGGTCTAAAAATGACCGTCCGAGGTACGGCGCAAACGTGCGGCAGAACAGCAGCTTGTTTTCAAAATAGGGGCGGTCTTCAGGGCTGTTTACCATGCGGGTCAAGCGCCAGTTATCCTGCATAGTGAAGAATGTGTTTCTCGCCTTTGCACCGTGGATGTGCGCAAAACCGAAAATGTGGTAATCGTAAAATCCCACGTTATACCGCAAAATGCAGTACAGCATATCCGCCATGATGACGGGTGTGGGCGTTTTGGTCTCCTTTTTGACGTCGCGAACATACACCATCATGCGCTTTGCGTCAAAACCGCGAATGCGGCGCAGTAAAAGCTCCAGCTTCAGCATTTCTTAAAAACTCCTTACGAAATTCTTACAATTTTAAATAAAATACAAGAATGATTTTTGTTGATTTTATTATAGCATAAACCTGTTTAAAAGGAAAGAAAAAGATTTGCAAATAATATTAGCAAATGCTTTTGCAAAGCGAAACCCCGCTGCGTTAAACAGCGGGGCGCAATTAGGAACGATTTATGAATTATGGAGTTTTATGCTTCTTCGGACTCTTCCTTTTTCGGGGACACAGTGATGCGCACGCGGGTGGCACGCTGGTACTCTGTTTCTTCTACAACGACATGCAGGTTTTCAAAATCAAAGCAGTCGCCCTTTTCGGGGATGCGATCGAGCTGCTCAATGACCCAACCGTTGATGGTGGAGGCTTCGGAATCGGACTTCAAATGGAAGTATTCAAGAAGCTCGTCAAGGTTGGTGGAGCAATCGACAAGGTATTCGTTGTCGCTGACCTTTTGAAACGCTTCCACCACTTCGTCGTGTTCGTCCCAGATCTCGCCGACAAGCTCTTCGATGATGTCTTCCAGCGTGACGATGCCCTCGGTGCCGCCGAACTCATCCACGATGACGGCAAGGTGCGATTTGTTTTGCTGCAAAAGCTTTAAGAGCGCGGAAATTTTCATCGAAGGCGGGATGAACTCCACGGGCTTGATGATCTGCTTCACCGCGTTGCCGTCACGCAGCACGAGGTTATGGAAATCTTTCTCATTGATAATGCCGACGATGCTGTCAATCGTCTCCTCATACACCGGCAGGCGCGAAAAGCCTGTTTCCGTAAAGAGGTCGGCGATTTCCTGCACGGTGCTCGTCTTATCCACGGCTTCCACGTCTACGCGCGGCGTCATGATATCGATGGCTTCAAGGTCGTCGAACTCGATGACGTTGTGGATAAGCTCGCTTTCGTTTTCGTTGATACCGCCGTCGTGCTCGGCTTCCTCCACAATGGTGAGCAGTTCGCTTTCCGAAATGGTACGGTCGTTGGAGACCTTTACGAACTTTTTCACCAGCTTTTTGATGCCCACAAGACATACGTTAATGGGCTTGAAGACGTAAATGAGCACGTTGATGATGGGCGCGGAAAACATAGCGAACGCTTCCGGGGCCTCTTTTGAGATGCTTTTCGGCGTGACCTCGCCGAAAATGAGCACGATGATCGTCATGGCGATGGTGGAAACGGTGGGACCGTTGTCGCCGAATGCTTTGATAAACAAAACGGTGGCGAGAGAAGACGCACTGATGTTGACGATGTTGTTTCCCACCAGAACGGAAGAGATGAGCTCGTCGTAATTATCCACGAGCTTATAGGCGAGCTTTGCGCGCTTGTTGCCGTTATCGGCCAAGTTTTTGAGCCGGATACGGTTGAGCGACGAAAACGCCGTTTCCGTGGCGGAGAAATAGGCGGACAAAACGATCAGAACGATCAACGCTATGATCAACCCTGTACTGTGACTGTCCATCTGAGAAAAAATAACCTGTCTTTCCTACAAAAAATTTGCCGCAGCCATATGCCGCTTGGCATGTATGATAATATCGTATATTACCACAATACGCGAAAAAAAGCAAATCGAAAACCTGTAAATTTTTTGAAAACGCAAAAAGCGCAGGCGTTTTTTGGAAACACCCGCGCCGTTTTGTGAAAGCGATTATGGAATTTGTGCGCGGCTTTGGGGCAAGAATGTGAGCTTCACGCGCGCTGTGCCGTTTTCGTTCGGGTAATAGTAAAGGTAAAGCAGCGATTCGTTTTCACCGAGGCCGCGCCACTGGTATTGTAAGGCGCAGATGTTTTCGCCGCCTGCATCTTTTTGCAGCGCCGCAAAGAGCGCATCGGCACCGTCTTCGGCGGAAGCGCTGTCCATGTTCACGTCGGTCGTGAACGGTTCGCCGAGCGCTTTTTCAAGCTCATCATAGCAGGTGCGCATGTATGAAAAGCCGTCATCATTCGGCGTGCACGGTACGGTGAGCTCTGCGTAGTTGAGCTTGCCGGCGGAGGTTTCATCGCCGCGATATGCGTCAAATGAAAGCTGCACATCGGCGGTTTTGCCGTAAACGTCCACAGTATAGCCGGAGAGCGCCTGCTCGGTGACACCGAGCGTTTTCAGCGCGTCCGCTTTTTCCTGTCCCACCGCACGGACAAACGCAGACGGAAACAGACCTTCCGTTTTTCCGGAGCACCCGACAAGGCATGTAAATATCGCCAAAAGGCAGAACATGACCGCAAATTGCTTTTTCATAAAATCGGCCCTTTCTTAAAAATGGGTGTGTTTACTGGGGGGCAAAGCGATACATGAGGCTCATCCTTTCCGAGTTTTACAGCTCCATTATAGCATAAAGCTATGGGCGAAAACTATGGAAGAAACCGCCAAAACATCAGGGCGGCGGTTGGTGCAAATGTTATTTTACGCGGTGTGGGTCTGTTTTTCGTAAAAGCACGTTGTTTTCCGTGCTGTTTTCTGTATAATAAGAAATGAAAACACAGGCTGTGCGGCGGAAAACGCTGCGGCTTTGAAACGATAAATCAGACACGAAAAAGGAGAACCTTATGAATTATACGGAAAACGTAATCGTGCCGGAGCGCACGCTTTTGGTCTCGCTGGACACAGGCGAGTATGACGCGGAGGAATCACTGCGCGAGCTGTGGGAGCTTGCAAAAAGCGGCGGCGCGGAGCCTATTGCGACGATGATGCAGAAGCGCCCCTCCCCGGAGACCGCGACGTGTGTAGGCAGCGGCATGGTGGAGGAAATTCGGAATTTCTGCGAGAACAACGAGATTGAGCTGATTATTTTTGACCGCGAGCTGACGCCGACGCAGATCCGCAACCTTGAAAATGCGACGGACGTGCGCGTTGTGGACCGCACGATGCTGATCCTCGATATTTTTGCGCAGCGTGCGCAGAGCCGCGCAGGTAAGGTGCAGGTGGAAGCGGCGCAGCTGAAATACCTTCTGCCGCGTTTGACCGGCAAAGGCACGGCGCTTTCGCGTCTCGGCGGCGGCATCGGCACGCGCGGCCCGGGCGAAACGAAGCTGGAGACCGACCGTCGACACATTCGCCGCAGAATTGAAGCGCTGCGCGAGCAGTTGAAGAAAATTGAAGTCGGCCGCCACGAGACGCAGCGCCGCCGCGAAAAGGACGGCGCGGTGACGGTGGCGCTCGTCGGTTACACGAACGCGGGCAAATCGACCTTGATGAATCTCTTGACGCAAGCGGGCGTTTTGGCGGAGGATAAGCTTTTCGCGACGCTGGACCCCACGGCGCGCGCGTTGAAGCTGCCCGGCGGCAAGACCGTTATGCTCATCGATACGGTCGGCCTTGTGCGCCGCTTGCCGCACCATTTGGTGGAGGCGTTCCGCTCCACGTTGGAGCAGGCTGCAACGGCGGACATCATTTTGAACGTGTGCGATGCTTCCAGCCCCGAAGCGCGCACGCACTTGGACGTGACAAATGAAATTTTGCAGAGCCTCGGCTGCGGTGACCGCCCGGTTATCCCGGTGCTCAATAAATGGGATCTTGTGAGCGATGCGGACAGCGCTTTGCATTTGACGGGCGCGGTGCGCATCAGTGCGCTGAAAAACGAAGGCATCCCGGCGCTTTTGCAGGCGATTGAAGATAACCTGCCGGTGAAGCCTGTGGACGTGACGGCGCTGCTGCCGTTTGCAAAGACGGGCATTGCGGCACAGCTGAGAAAAGCGGGCGCGCTCGTCTCCGAAGAATACGTGGCGGAAGGGCTCCTTATTCATGCCCGTGTGGAGCCGCGCGAAATGGCACTTATAAAGCCCTATATCGTAGAAAACAATTCCGAAAGCGAAAATGTATAAAACAGTGTATACAAATGTATAATATGCGCTTTATTCATTCTAAAATGCATACTTTTGAAGGTTGAATTTTGAAAAATACACAAATATAAAGCCGAAAAACCCGCATGAAATCTGGAAATTTCGACAACTTTTAAAAAAGATGAATAAATATTCAAAAAAAGGTTGATTTTTCCGGAAAACGGTGTATAATAATGACCGTTGAAACAAATAATTCTCCGCCGCACGATGACGGCGGTTTATGAAAAAAGGAAGGGTTACATCATGGCAAAGGCAAAGAAGGATATTAAAAAGGTCGTTCTGGCGTACTCCGGTGGTCTGGATACCTCCATCATCATCCCGTGGCTGAAGGAAAACTACAACAACTGCGAGGTTATCGCGGTTTCCGGCGACGTGGGTCAGGGCACGGAGCTTGACGGTCTGGAAGAAAAAGCACTGAAGACCGGTGCATCGAAGCTCTACATTGAAGACCTCAAGGAAGACTTCATTCAGGAATATGTTTATCCCACCGTACAGGCAGGTGCGGTCTACGAGAACAAGTACCTGCTCGGCACGTCCTTTGCCCGCCCGATCATCGCAAAGCGCATCGTTGAAATTGCCAAGGCCGAGGGCGCAGACGCCATCTGCCACGGTTGCACCGGCAAGGGCAACGATCAGGTTCGTTTCGAGCTGACCATTAAGGCGTTTGCTCCCGAAATGACCATCATCGCTCCGTGGAGAGAGTGGAGCATCAAATCGAGAGAAGAAGAAATCGAGTATGCGGAAGCACACAACATTCCGCTGAAGATCAACCGTGAAACAAACTACTCCAAGGATAAGAACATCTGGCATCTGTCCCATGAGGGCCTTGACCTTGAAGACCCGGCAAACGAGCCGCAGTACAACCACCCGGGCTTCCTTGAGCTCGGCGTTTCCCCGGAGCAGGCCCCGGACGAGCCCACTTATGTGACGATTCATTTTGAAAAGGGCAAGCCGACCGCCATCAACGGCAAGGAAATGAACGGTGTGGAAGTTGTAACGACGCTCAACGAGCTCGGCGGCAAGAACGGCGTAGGCCTTGCGGATATCGTAGAGAACAGACTTGTCGGCATGAAGAGCCGCGGCGTTTATGAGACTCCGGGCGGTGCAATCCTTTACCACGCACACAATAAGCTTGAAGAGCTGTGCCTGGACAGAGACACGTTCCACTACAAGCAGCAGATCGGTTTGAAGTTTGCGGAACTTGTTTACTACGGCCAGTGGTTCACCCCGCTGCGCGAGGCGCTTTCCGCATTTGTAGATTCCACCCAGCAGACCGTCACCGGCGATGTCAAGCTGAAGCTTTATAAGGGCAACATCATTGATGCAGGTGTCACCTCTCCGTACAGCCTGTATGACCCGGAGATCGCAACGTTCGATGAGGATGAGGTCTACAATCAGGCGGATGCAGACGGCTTCATCAACCTGTTCGGCCTGCCGATCAAGGTTTATGCACACATGAAGGCAAAGACCGAAAATAAATAATCCAAAAGTAGATTTAGGGTAGGCATTCATCTGCCTGCCCTTTTCTGCCATAAACGGGAAGGAAAGATTCAGCCATGAAATTATGGAAAGGCCGCTTCCAGAAGGAGGCAGACCCGAAGACGAACGACTTTAACTCGTCTATTTCTATTGACAGCCGCATGTACAAAGAGGACATTGAGGGCAGCATTGCGCATGCCACAATGCTCGGCGCGGCGGGAATCATCGACAAAGGCGAAAGCGAAAAGATCTGCGCGGAGCTTGAGAAAATCGAAAAGGACATCGAGACGGGCGCTCTGCACATTGACCCCGATGCCGAAGATATTCACACGTTTATCGAGGGCGAGCTGACGGCGCGCATCGGCGACGCAGGCAAGAGATTACATACCGCCCGCAGCCGCAACGATCAGGTTGCGCTGGATGTTCGTCTGACGCTGCGCAAGGAGTGCGCGGGGCTCATGGAACAGTTAAAAGAGCTCATCAACGTACTGTGCGACCGGGCGGAGGAATATGCCGACACCGTTATGCCGGGATACACACATTTGCAGCGCGCACAGCCCATCACGTTCGGGCATCATTTAATGGCGTATGCCGAAATGTTCCTGCGCGACATCGGCCGTATGCAGGACGCGTTAAAGCGCATGGACGTTTGCCCGCTCGGCTCCGGCGCTTTGGCCGGAACAACGTACCCGCTCGACCGTGATTTGACGGCGAAGCTGCTCGGCTTCTCCGGCGTGAGCCGCAACAGCCTCGACGGCGTTGCCGACCGCGATTTCTGCGCGGAAATCGCCGCGGCGATCTCGCTTGCGATGGTGCATCTTTCGAGATTTTCCGAGGAGATCATTCTCTGGTGCTCGTGGGAGTTTAAATTCATCGAGCTGGACGACGCGTTTTCCACCGGCTCCAGCATCATGCCGCAGAAGAAAAACCCGGATATTACGGAGCTCATCCGCGGCAAGAGCGGCCGCGTGTTCGGCGACCTGATGGCGCTTTTGACCATGATGAAGGGTCTGCCGCTCGCGTACAACAAGGACATGCAGGAGGACAAGGAAGCCGTGTTTGACGCGGTGGATACCCTGCGCCTGTGCCTGACGCCGTTTATCCCGATGCTGAAAACAATGCGCGTTTTAAAAGAGAACATGCGCGCCGCAGCGGCAAAGGGCTTCATCAATGCAACGGATTGCGCGGATTATCTGGTGGCTTCAAAGGGCCTGCCGTTCCGCGATGCGTATAAGATTACGGGCGAGCTTGTCGCCTTGTGCATCGAGCGCGGCCTGACGCTGGAGACGCTGCCGATCGACGAATACAAAAAGGTCTGTAATGCGTTTGACGAGGGCGTGTACGAGGCCATCAACCTTGAAAAATGCGTGCGCGACCGCAAGGTCAAGGGTGCGCCGTGCCCGGAGAACGTCCGCGCGGCGGCAAAAGAAGTGCGCACGATCGTAAACGGGTTATAAATTCAATTTTACCTTTGTTGGGGGTATCAAAATGGAAAAGATTAAGGTCGGCGTCGTGGGCGCCACCGGTTATGCGGGCGCGGAGATCTGCCGCCTGATTGCGGAGCATCCCGCAGCGGAGCTTGCGGCCGTCAGCTCTGTAAGCTTTGAGGGACAGGCTTTGTCGGACGTTTACCCGGCATACCGCGAAATGTGCGACCTCATCTGCACCACGCAGGAAGCGGTTGTGGAAAAAAGCGATGTCATCTTTGCCGCTTTGCCGCACGGCCTTTCGCAGGAGCTTGCTGCGGAGTGTGACAAAAAAGGAAAGGCGTTCATTGACCTCGGCGCGGACTTCCGCTTAAAGAGCGAGGAAGAATACACCGAGTGGTACGGCGGCACATTTACGGATAAGGCGCTGCACGAAAAAGCCGTGTACGGTCTGCCGGAGCTGTTCCGCGAGGAAATTAAGAAGACAAAGCTCGTTGCAAACCCGGGCTGCTACACCACGGCGGTGCCGCTTGCACTCGTGCCGGCGCTGGAAAAGGGCTATATCGAGACGACCGGTATCATCGCAAACTGCGCGTCCGGCGTGACCGGCGCGGGCAGAAAGCCGGCGCAGAACAGCCACTACCCGGAGCTGAATGAGGGTATGTCCGCGTATAAAGTCGCGTGCCACCGCCATACGCCGGAAATCGAGCAGACGCTTTCCAAAATTTCGGGTGAGAAAATGCACATCACGTTCGTGCCGCATCTGCTGCCGGTGAACCGCGGCATTTTAGCGACATGCTATGCAAAACTCAAGCCGGGCGTTACGGAAGAAATGCTTCGCGCGGCGTATGAGGAAAGATACGGCAAAGAGCCGTTTGTGCGTTTGCTGCCAAAGGGCAAGAGCGCCGATATTCACAACATCAAGTACACGAATTTCTGCGACGTGTCCATCTTTACGGACCCGCGCACCGGCACGTTCATCGCCATCAGCGCTATCGATAACATGGTGAAGGGCGCGGCAGGGCAGGCCATTCAGAACATGAACATTCTGTTCGGTCTGGACGAGACCTGCGGCTTAAAGCTCGTTCCGCCGGCATTCTAAAAGAGTACGAAATTAAGGGAAAGCGATTTTTATATAAGGAGCAATTCAGTATGCAGTTTATCGAAGGCGGCGTCACCGCGGCCAAGGCCTTTTTAGCCGGCGGCATCCACTGCGGCATCCGCAAAAATAAGTCCAAAGCCGATCTGGCTATGATTTTCAGCAAAACACCGTGTGCGGCGGCAGGCGTTTACACGCAGAACCTTGTAAAGGGTGCGCCGATTCTTGTCACACGCAAAAATATCGCGGACGGCCGCGCACAGGCGGTCATCTGCAACAGCGGCAACGCCAACACCTGCAACGCAGACGGCGAAAAGAAAGCGTGGCGCATGTGCGAAATCGCGGGCGAAGCGCTCGGCATTGACCCGCACGATGTCATCGTCGCGTCTACGGGCGTTATCGGGCAGATTTTGCCGATCGCGCCGATTGAGAATGCAGCCCCGGCGTTGGCGGCACTGCTGAACGAAAACGGTTCCAACATGGCGGCAAAGGCCATCATGACGACCGACACCATCGAAAAAGAGTGCGCCGTAAAGATTACGCTCGGCGACAAAGAAGTGCGCATCGGCGGCATCTCCAAGGGCTCCGGCATGATCCACCCGAACATGGCGACGATGCTGTGCTTTGTCACGACGGACTGCGCCATTTCCGTGCCGATGCTGCAAAAGGCCATTAAGGCGGCGGCAGACACCACATTCAACATGATCAGCGTGGACGGCGATACCTCCACGAACGACACGCTTGCCATTATGGCGAACGGCGAGGCGGAAAACGAGGAGATCACCGAAGAAAACGAAGCGTACAAGACGTTTCTTGAGGCGCTGACGGCGGTTTGCAGAAAGCTTTCCATGATGATGGCGGGCGACGGCGAGGGCGCAACGAAGCTGCTCATCTGCAAGACGACCGGCGCGAAGGACTGGGAGACGGCGAAGACGGTTGCAAAGTCCGTCATCTGCTCCTCTCTGCTCAAGGCTGCCATGTTCGGCGAAGACGCCAACTGGGGCCGCGTGCTGTGCGCCATCGGTTATGCCGGCGCGGATATCGACATCAACAAGGTGGACGTGTCCTTTAAGAGCGCGTACGGGCAGGTAGATGTCTGCGTGAACGGTGCGGGCATCGACTTCAGCGAGGAAGAAGCCGCAAAGGTGCTGCATGAAAAGGAAATTACCATTCTGGTGGAGCTCAACAGCGGCGACGCGGAGGCGGAAGCCTTCGGCTGCGATCTCACCTATGACTATGTGAAAATCAACGGAGATTACAGAACATGAGTGAAGAAAAGAAGATCGGCATCTCGAACAGCGACCGCGCCCATGTGCTCGTGCAGGCGATGCCGTATATCAAAAAGTGGGCGGGCGAGACCATCGTCGTCAAATACGGCGGCAATGCTATGATTAACCCGGAGCTGAAAGAAGCCGTGATGAACGATATTGTGCTGATGCAGCTCGTCGGCGTGAATGTCGTGCTGGTGCACGGCGGCGGCCCGGAGATCAGCGGCATGCTGAAAAAGATCGGCAAGGAAAGCCGCTTTGTCGGCGGTATGCGCTATACCGACGCGGAGACGATGGACATTGTGCAGCAGGTGCTGGCAGGCAAAGTCAATAAAGACCTCGTACAGCTTTTGGAAAACACCGGCGGCAAGGCGGTCGGCCTGTGCGGCCTTGACGGTTCCATGCTGAAGGCGGATAAGCTGCCCGCAGCCGAAGACCTCGGCTTTGTGGGCGAGATCCGCGAAGTGAACACGAAGATCGTTGAAGATGCCATTGCTTCTGGCTACACACCCGTTATCTCTACGGTGGCGGCAGGCTACCACGGTGAGGTGTACAACATCAACGCTGATGTGGCGGCGGCGCGCATTGCGGCGGAGCTCGGCGCGCGCAAGCTCATTTTGATGACCGACATTGTCGGTCTGCTGCGGGATAAGGACGACGAAAACACGCTTATCCCGGTCGTAAACGTCAGCGACGTGCCGAAGCTGAAGCGCGACGGCATCATCAGCGGCGGCATGATTCCGAAGATTGACTGCTGCGTGGAGGCTGTGCGCCGCGGCGTAGAGCGCGCGCATATCATCGACGGCAGAACGCCGCACTCCATTCTGGTCGAGCTCTTCACCGATGAAGGCATCGGCACGATGTTCTATTAAGAGGGAAAAACCGCGCCCGTACCCGTGAACGAAAACGGCGAATGGGAGAAGCATTGGGGTTCATCGGCGATAGTATCGGTGTGGAAGACAAGTACGGATATGTTTTCAACAGGATACAGACGATATTGTGGAAACAAAAGGAATTTTGAATATGAGTTTTGAAGCAATTAAAAAGCAGGAACAGGAGTATATCCTCCATTCCTACGGCCGTGTGGACGTGGCGCTCAGCCACGGCAAAAACGCCGAGGCTTGGGACGTGGAGGGCAAGCATTACTACGATTTCACCTCCGGCATCGGCGTAAATGCGCTGGGCTATTGCGACGAGGGCTGGGTGAAGGCCGTCACCGAACAGGCGGGCAAAATTCAGCACATGTCGAACTATTATTACTGTGATAAAAACACACAGCTTGCGGAACTGCTTGCAAAAAACAGCGGCCTTTGCCGTTCGTTCTTCTGCAACAGCGGCGCGGAAGCGAACGAGTGCGCCATTAAAATTGCCCGTAAATACGGCGAAAAGAAGCACGCGTATAAGATTGTCACGCTGGAAAATTCTTTTCACGGCAGAACGCTCACCACATTGGCGGCAACGGGTCAGGACGGCTTTCATCGGCTTTTCACCCCGCTGACCGAGGGCTTTGTGTATGCCAAGGGCAACGATGTGGAAGACCTGAAAGCGAAGCTCTCTGACCCCGAGGTCTGCGCCGTGCTGCTCGAGAGCGTGCAGGGCGAAGGCGGCGTGGTGCCGATGGAGGAAGACTATTTAAAGGCCGTGCGTGCACTGTGCACGGAGCGTGACGTGCTGATGATGCTTGACGAAGTGCAGACGGGCATCGGCCGCACGGGCTACTTCTTCAGCTATCAGCGCGCAGGCATTCTGCCGGACGTTGTAACGGCGGCGAAGGGGCTTGGCGGCGGCTTGCCGATCGGCGTATGCATCGCGGGCGAGAAAGTAAAGGACAGCTTTGCCCCCGGCATGAACGGCTCCACGTTCGGTGCAAACCCCGTGGTGTGCGCCGGTGCGGTGGAGGTCGTTTCCCGCGTATCCAAGCCGGAATTCTTAAAAGAAGTGCAGGAAAAAGGTGAGTATTTCAAAGAGCGGCTGCTTAAAATGCCGAACGTCGAGTTTGTGCGCGGCCGCGGCATGATGATCGGCGTGAAAGTGAAGGACAAGGACGCCCATGATGTGCTGAATGCTTGCGCGAAAGCGGGTCTGCTCATTTTGACGGCGAAGGACCTTGTGCGCTTTCTGCCGCCGCTCACCATCACAAAAGAAGAGATCGATGCCGGTCTCGCGATTTTTGCGGAACAGATTAAATAAACGGAGGAAATTCCCATGAAACATTTATTAAAACTGCTCGATCTCTCCAAAGAGGAGATCATTGACATTCTGAACCTTGCCGACCAGCTCAAGTATGAGACAAAGCACGGCATCGAGCACCACCACTTAAAGGGCAAGTGCCTTGCCATGATTTTTGAGAAGTCTTCCACCAGAACGCGCGTTTCGTTTGAAGTGGGCATCAATCAACTCGGCGGCTATGCCGTTGTGCTCGCGGGCGAAGGCTCGCAGATCGGTCGCGGCGAGCCGGTGCAGGACACCGCACGCGTGCTTTCCCGCTATGTGGACGGCATCATGATCCGCACCTTCGAGCAGAAGGAGGTCGAAGACCTCGCAAAGTACGGCTCCGTGCCGGTCATCAACGGTTTGACGGATTTCTGCCACCCGTGCCAGATCTTAGCCGACCTCATGACGATCCGCGAATATAAGGGCTCGTTCGACGGCCTGAAGATGTGCTTCATCGGCGACGGCAACAACATGATGAACTCCCTCATCGTCGGCGGCCTGAAGGTTGGCATGGAAGTTGCTGTGGCTTGCCCGGAGGGCTACCGCCCGCCGCAGGAGATTCTCGATTTTGCAGCCGGCTATGACTGCTTCACGCTGACCGATGACCCGATGGTTGCCGCAAAGGACGCAGATGTCGTTATCACCGACGTGTGGACATCTATGGGTCAGGAAGAAGAGCGCGCAGCACGCGAAAAGGCGTTTGCAGGCTATTGCATCGATGAGAAGATCATGGGCGTTGCAAAGAGCGATGCCATTGTACAGCACTGTCTGCCGGCACACCGCGGCGAGGAGATTACCGAAGAGGTGTTCGAGGCGAACGCAGGCCCAATCTTCGACGAAGCGGAGAACCGCCTGCATGCACAAAAGGCTGTTATGGTCACGTTAATGAAAGATTGATTGTACAAAACGCTGTGTTTTCGCACGGCGTTTTTTATTTGCCTTTTGAAAAATGATGCGGTATAATTAAAAACAGAAATATCGCGCACGATATGTGCGTGAAATAACCGTTTCAGCCATTACGCGCAAAGCGATTGCATGTCGTATGTTTATGCAGACGCAAATGCGCCGGAGAGGAGACAGCTTATGCTCAGAGAACAGTTGTGGTTTGATTTTTGTGACGATTTGCCCATTGAGATCGAGCAGAGGATTGACGAGGGCATTTTGGAAGCGGAACGCTTTAAAGAGCGTGCCGAGCAGGTAAAGGAAATGCCGCGCGGCGCGGCGCGTACCGCCGCAGGCGCAGAGCTTTTAGAGCAGCTTTGTGCGCTTGAAAACCCGCAGGACAAAGACGAGCCGTCCGACCTTCCGGGCATCAAGGCGGCATCTGTCGGTGAGCCGAAAGAGAAAGCCGAAGCGGATTGCGACAAAATCTACGGCGCGTGGCTCGGCCGCTGTGCGGGTTGCCTGTTGGGTCAGCCGGTAGAGGGCTGGCGGCGCGCACGCATCAACGGACTTTTGAAAGAGACCGGCAACCTGCCGCTGCAAAACTACATTTCGTCCGACATCGGGCCTGTTCTGCGCGAAAAATACAACGTGCGCGACGACGGACACGCCTACGGCGCGGAGAAAACCGGGTGGATCAACAACGTCTCTTACATGCCGGAGGACGATGACACGAACTACACGCTCATCGCGTTAAAGCTCGTCGAGCAGTACGGGCGCGATTTCACACCCGATGACGCGGCGGAAAACTGGCTGATGAACCTGCCGCTTTTACACCTGTGCACGGCGGAGCGCGTGGCGTATATCAACCTCGCACAATCCGTTTTCCCGCCGGAATCGGCGTTGTACCGCAACCCGTACAGGGAGTGGATCGGCGCACAGATCAGGGGCGATCTGTTCGGCTATATTTGCCCCGGCGATATGGAAACGGCGGCGGAAATGGCATGGCGCGATGCGTCCATCTCTCACGTGAAAAACGGCATCTACGGCGAAATGTGGATTGCCTCGATGCTTGCGAAAGCGGCGGTTAACGACGACATGCCGACCATCATTCGCTCCGGCATGAAGCAGATCCCGAAAAAGAGTCGTCTTTATGAAGAGCTTGCGGAAATTTTGAGCCGCTTTGAAAGCGGCGACACCGCTGAGGAGACGAAAGCATATATCCTCGGCAAGTACAATGAAAATAATCAGCACCACTGGTGTCACACCGTCTCGAATGCGGCAATCGTCGCGATGGGCTTATTGTGGGGCAAGAAGGACTTCACCTACACGATGGAGCTGTGCCTGACGATGGGCTTTGACACGGACTGCAACTGCGCCACGGCGGGCTCTGTGCTTGGTATGGTACTGGGTGCACAGCTTTTGCCGGAGGTCTGGACGGCGCCGCTCAACGACCGTGTGCTTTCCGGCGTGGACGGCTTCGGACTCGTGCATATTTCGGACATGGCAGCGCGTACACAGGCGCTCGCCGAGTAAAAAATAGTAAGCTTTTGCGGGCACACGGCTTTTTGGCGGTGTGTCCGCTTTTTATACGGAAAACCCGCGTGCCGTTCACAATTTTTTCGAAATTTTCGGCTATTCAAAAGGGCTGAGATATGATATACTATAAAGCAGTATGGGCTTTTCTGCCCTTTTGTTTTGAAAGGAAAAACGGCATGATCGTTCTCGGCATCGACCCCGGATACGCCATTGTCGGCTACGGCGTGGTGGAAATGAAAAATAACCGTTACCGCACGCTGGAGCACGGCGCGGTGACAACCAAGGCGGGCACGGATTTCAACCGCCGTTTGGAGATCATTTACGACGGCATCGCGCAGGTTTTGGCGCAGTATCATCCGGATGCAATCTCCGTGGAAAAGCTCTATTTTTCAAACAATAAAACGACCGGCATCGGTGTGGCGGAAGCCCGTGGCGTCATTTTGCTTGCGGCGCAGAAGGCCCGCGTGCCTGTTTTTGAATACACCCCCGTGCAGGTGAAATTGGCCGTTACGGGATACGGCAAGGCCTTAAAGCCGCAGGTGATGGAAATGACCCGCCGTCTTTTGTGCCTGCGCGAGGTGCCGAAGCCGGACGACACGGCGGACGCGCTCGCCATTGCCATTTGCCACTGCCATGCCTCCGGCACGGCGCTGCGGCAGTTTTTGAGGTAACACCGTCTATTTAGACAGAGAGTACAGAGGGTATAGAAAGGACAAAAGCGATGTTTTACAGTCTTACCGGGAAACTTGTACACATGGAGCCGGGCGTTGTCGCTATTGAATGCGGTGGCGTGGCGTTTAAGTGCTTCACTTCCATGAACACGCAGAAAAACATGCCGCGCATCGGCGAAACGGCTACGGTCTATACGCATTTAAACGTGCGCGAGGACGCGCTCGATTTATACGGCTTCTCTACAAAAAGCGAGCTGAACTGCTACAAGATGCTGACGACCATCAGCGGCGTGGGCCCGAAGGCGGCGCTCTCCATTTTATCCGAAATGACCCCGGAGGGCGTTGCCATGGCGGCGGCCTCCGGCGACAGCAAAAAGTTTACAAAGGCGAGCGGCGTGGGCCCGAAGCTTGCACAGCGCATCGTGCTGGAATTGAAAGACCGCGTGAAGAAGATGGGCTTTACGGGCGGCACGCTGGAGCTGACCGGCACGGACGACGCGGGTATTGTTTCCGCATCTCAGAACGCCGAGCAGGCCGTGCAGGCGCTTATTGTGCTCGGTTATACACAGTCCGAAGCCGCGCAGGCCGTGGCGAAGCTGGACGGCTCCCTCTCTACGGAAGAGCTTATTCGCGGCGCTTTAAAGAGTATGGCAAGCCGCTTTTAATACACGCTGAAAGGAGAGTGCTTTTCGCGTGACGTTTGACAGAGACAACGAAATGGATTTTGAAAACCGCGTCATTGCGCCGGAGTATGTGCCGGAGGACGCGGAGGTGGAAAACCCGCTGCGCCCGCGTACCTTTGCGGACTATGTGGGCCAGGAAAAGGTAAAAGAAAACTTAGAGGTGTTCATTCAGGCGGCAAAGCAGAGAAAAGAATCGCTTGACCACGTTTTGCTCTACGGCCCGCCGGGTCTCGGCAAAACGACGCTTGCGGGCATCATTGCAAACGAGCTCGGTGTCAATCTGCGCATCACGAGCGGCCCGGCTATCGAAAAGCCGGGCGACCTCGCCGCATTATTGACGAATCTGAACCCCGGCGACGTGCTGTTCATCGATGAGATTCACCGTCTGCCGCGCAGTGTAGAGGAGATCTTGTACCCCGCCATGGAGGACTTTGCGCTCGACATTATTACAGGCAAGGGGCAAATGGCGGCGTCCTATCACCTGCCGCTGCCGCGCTTTACGCTTGTCGGTGCAACGACGAGAGCCGGTCAGCTTTCTGCGCCGCTGCGCGACCGTTTCGGCGTGGTGCTGCGTTTGGAGCTCTACGAGCCGAAGGAGCTTGCGAAAATCGTCACCCGCAGCGCCGGCATTTTAGGTATTGACATTGAAGCGGACGGTGCGCTGGAGATTGCTTCGCGCTCGCGCGGTACGCCGCGTATCGCAAACCGCATGTTAAAGCGCGTGCGCGACTTTGCGCAGATCATGAGCGACGGCGTCATCACATACAGCACGGCGAAGATTGCGCTTGACCGCCTCGAGATTGACGAGCTTGGGCTCGATTCCGGCGACAGACGCATGCTGAACGCGATTATCCAGTATTATAACGGCGGCCCCGTGGGTGTGGAAACGCTGGCGGCGGCCATTGGCGAGGAAGCCGTGACGATCGAAGACGTTGTGGAGCCGTATCTGATGCAAATCGGCTTTTTGCAGCGTACCCCGCGCGGCCGCTGTGCCACGCGCGCGGCTTACTTGCACCTCGGACTTACGCCGCCGGGAACCGTTGCGGACGATAACCCGAGATTCGACGTATGACACTCTTTTGGGAACGCATGCAATCGGCATGCGGGGGAACAGGTTGAAAAGAATCAAAAAAGTCACCCCTTAAAATTTTTGACATAAAAAGGAGCATACGATTATGGGAAGATTATTCGGTACAGACGGTGTTCGTGGTGTCGCGAACCATGACCTCACCTGCGAGCTTGCAATGAAGCTTGGCCGTGCGGCCGCTGCCGTGCTCATCAACAAATCAAACCGCCACCCGCGCGTCATCATCGGCAAGGATACCCGCCTTTCGAGCGACATGCTGGAAAACGCCATGGCAGCCGGCCTGTGCAGCGTAGGCGCATCGGTCGTTCTGCTGGGCGTTGTGCCTACCCCGGCCGTGGCGTACCTTGTGGAAAAATACAAGGCAGACGCCGGTGTGATGATCTCTGCATCACACAACTCTTACGAGTATAACGGCATTAAAATTTTCAGCGGCGACGGCTACAAGCTGCCGGACGACCTTGAGGAGCGCATTGAGTCTCTGATCCTCGGCGAAGCGGCTCTGCCGCCGCTGCCCGCAGACAGCGACCTCGGCACGGTGTCGTATGCGCCGAACGCGCTGCGCGATTACATCGATCACGTGAAGTCCACGGTGCACTTCTCGCTGACAGGCCTTGAAATCGCGCTCGACTGCGCGAACGGCTCCTCCGCGATGACGGCGGAAACACTGTTTACGGAGCTCGGCGCCAAGGTGCACATGCTGCATGATGAGCCGAACGGCACGAACATCAACGATAACTGCGGTTCCACCCACATGGAATCGCTCGTGGAATATGTGAAGACGCATAAGGTCGACGCGGGCATCGCGTTTGACGGCGATGCCGACCGCTGCCTTGCCGTGGACGAAAACGGCGAAGTCATCGACGGCGACTTCATCATGGCAATCTGCGGCCTCGATATGAAGAGCCGCGGTAAGCTGAATAAGGACTGCATTGTCGGCACCATCATGACGAACCTCGGCTTTGTAAAGTGCTGCGAAGCAAACGGCATCCACTTTGAAGCGACGAAGGTCGGCGATCGTTACGTGCTGGAAGAAATGCTGCTTGAAAACTACAGCTTTGGCGGCGAGCAGAGCGGCCACGTCATTTTCCGCGATTTCGCAACGACCGGCGACGGTCAGCTGACGGCAGCGCAGCTTTTGAGCATATTAAAGCAGCGCGAAGCAAAGCTTTCTTCCCTCAAGACCGTCATGGAGCGCTACCCGCAGACGATGGTGAATATCAAGGTCTCGCCGGAGGGCAAGCTGGCGTTTCACACCGACCCGAAGGTGAAGAAGGCTATTCAGCAGGCAACCGCAACGCTGAACGGCGAAGGCCGCGTCATTGTGCGCCCGTCCGGCACAGAACCGCTGCTGCGCGTCATGGTGGAAGGCAGAGATCTGGCGCTGATTGAAAAGCTTGCAAACGATATTTCTGAAGTGATTAAGGAAGAATTGGTCTGATGAGAGCAGCAAACTGGAAAGACTATGAATTGATTGATACCGGCTCCGGCGAGCGGTTGGAGCGGTGGGGAGACATTCTCCTCATCCGCCCCGATCCGCAGATCATCTGGAAGTCGGAGAAAAAAGATCCCCGTTGGCGTTCCGCTCACGCGCGCTATAAGCGCTCCTCTACGGGCGGCGGCAAATGGGAGGTTTATAAAAAGCTGCCGGACGTGTGGAAAATCACGCGCGGCGACCTCACGTTCCGCTTAAAGCCCATGGGCTTTAAGCACACGGGCGTTTTCCCGGAGCAGGCCGTGAACTGGGATTACACCGCGGCGCGCATCCGCGCGGCAAAGGAGAAAAATCCCGAGCGCGAAATTAAAATTCTAAACTTATTCGGTTACACCGGCGCGGCGACGCTCGCGTGTATGGAAGCGGGCGCGACGGTCACGCACGTAGATGCCTCCAAGGGCATGGTGCAGTGGGCGCGCGAAAACGCAGCGGCATCGAATTTGGCAGAGCGCCCGGTGCGCTGGCTTGTCGATGACTGCGTGAAATTCGTGCAGCGCGAAATTCGCCGCGGCAACCATTACGACGGCATCATCATGGACCCGCCGTCCTACGGACGCGGCCCCGGCGGCGAGGTGTGGAAGCTTGAGGAACAGCTTTACGGTCTTGTTGAAATGTGCGTGCCGGTCTTGACGGACGATCCGCTGTTCTTTATTTTGAATTCGTACACAACGGGACTTTCTCCGTCCGTTATGGCGTATCTGCTCGGCGTTTTGCTGCGCCCGAAGTTCGGCGGCTATGTTTCCGCAGATGAAATCGGCTTGCCGGTGACGGAAACGGGGCTTGTTCTGCCCTGCGGCAGCACGGCAATCTGGTCGGGCGAGCCGGTATAACGGGACTTTTTTGAAACGGAAGGGATAAAATGGCGTTTATTGAGTGCAGAGACCTGCATTTTTCATACAGCGAAGAGAGCGGCGAGGTCCTGCACGGCGTCGATCTCGACATTGAAAAGGGTTCGTTTGTGGCGCTGCTCGGCCACAACGGCTGCGGTAAATCCACCATGGCGAAGCTGTTTAACGGTATGCTGGTGCCGACTTCCGGCACCGTGACGGTGGACGGCATCGATACCGCCGTGGAGGAAACGCAGCTTGACGTGCGCCGCCGCGTGGGCCTTGTGCAGCAGAACCCGGATAACCAGCTTGTCGCGGGTATTGTTGAGGAAGACGTGGCATTCGGCCCGGAAAACCTCGGTATTGAGCCCGCAGAAATCCGCCGCCGTGTCGATGCGGCACTGAAAGCGGTCAACATGTACGAGTACCGCGACCATGCGCCGCATAAGCTCTCCGGCGGTCAGAAGCAGCGCGTCGCGATTGCGGGTGTTATCGCGATGGAGACCATGTGCATTGTGCTTGATGAGCCGACCGCCATGCTGGACCCGCGCGGCCGACAGGAGGTTATGGATACCATTCGGTATCTGAACCGCGAAAAGGGTATCACCGTCATTCTCATCACGCACTACATGGACGAGGCCGTGCAGGCCGACCGCGTGGTGGTGATGGACGGCGGTAACATTCTGACGGACGGCGACCCGCGCACGGTGTTCGCGCAGGTGGAGCTTTTGAAGCGCCACAAGCTCGACGTTCCGCAGGCAACGGAGCTTATTTACCGCTTAAACGCCGCCGGGTGCAGCATTTCCGGCACGCCGCTCGATGAAGACGAGTGCGTAAAAGCGATTGCGGAGTATTTAAAATTGGGATAAGAATATAAAAGGGATTTTGTTTTTTGTGCGGGGCAAGAACCGAAAGGACCTGCACCCGGCAGAGGAAACGAGGAAAATCGATGGCAATTTTGGAAACCAAAAATCTCACATATACCTATGGCGTCGGCACACCGTTTGAAAAAACGGCGGTGGAAAACGTGAACCTTTCCGTAGAAAAGGGCGCGTTCGTCGGCGTAATCGGGCATACGGGCAGCGGTAAATCCACGCTGATCCAGATGCTCAACGGCCTCATCCGCCCCACAAGCGGGCAGGTGCTTTTAAACGGCGAGGACATTTGGGCAAAGCCGAAGGAAATTCGCCGCGTGCGCTTTCAGGTGGGCATGGTGTTCCAGTACCCGGAATACCAGCTGTTTGAAGAGACCGTTATCAAAGACATCATGTTCGGCCCGAAAAACATGGGGCTTTCCGATGAAGAAGCACTGAAGCGCGCCAAAGAAGCGGCACACTTTACAGACTTAAAGCCTGAGCTTTTGGAGAAATCTCCGTTTGAGCTTTCGGGCGGCGAAAAGCGTCGTGCAGCCATTGCGGGCGTCATCGCCATGGACCCGGAGGTACTCGTTTTGGATGAGCCCGCCGCCGGTCTTGACCCGAAGGGCAGAGATGTTATCTTAGCGCAGATCTCCGAATATCACCGCCAGCGCGGCAACACCATTTTGCTCGTCTCCCACAGTATGGAGGACATCGGCCGCGTGGCAGACCGCGTGCTTGTGATGAACAACGCCCATGCCGAAATGTACGACGAGACCCGCGCCGTGTTCTCGCGCGGCGAGCTTTTGGAGCCGATGGGTCTGCGCCTGCCGCAGATCACGTCCATCATGCGCCGTCTGCGCAAAATGGGCCTGCCGGTCAGCGAGACGGTTTTAAATGTAGACGAAGCCGTCATGGAGCTTTTGCCGCTCCTCAAAAAAAGGAAAGAGGAGGACAAAAACCATGCTATCTGATGTCACCATGGGGCAGTTTTTCCCCGGTAAGTCCGTCATGCACCGGCTCGATCCGCGCATTAAAATGTGCCTGACCGTGTATTTCATCGTGCTCATTTTCTGCTCGAAGAATTTTGTCACGCTCGGCGCGACGATTCTTATGAGCCTGCTTGGCGTGGTGCTTTCCAAAGTACCGCTGAAGCTCTATTTAAAAAGCATGAAGCCTATTTTGTTCATCGTGGTGTTCACCGGCGTATTGAATTTGTTTTACGGCACCGGCGACCCGATCTTCACGCTCGGGTTCATTCACATTACGCGAAACGGCATCGTGAACAGCATCATGATCGCCGTGCGCATCGTGGTGCTCATCCTCATCAGCTCTATTCTGACGTTTACAACGTCCCCGACGCAGTTGACGGACGCCATTGAGCGTCTGCTAAAGCCGCTTGCGCTGCTGCATGTGCCGGTGCATGAATTCGCAATGATGATGACGATCGCGCTGCGCTTTGTGCCGACGCTCCTCGAAGAGACCGAGAAGATCATGGCGGCGCAGAAGGCCCGCGGTGCAGATATGGAAAGTGGCGGTCTGATGCAACGCATCAAGGCGCTGATTCCGGTGCTTATCCCGCTGTTTGTTTCCGCGTTCCGCCGTGCGTTTGACCTTGCAACAGCCATGGAAAGCCGCTGCTACCACGGCGGCGAGGGGCGCACGAAAATGAAGGTGCTGCACCTTTCAAAAGACGATTATATTACGCTCGCGGTGTGCGTTTTGTACCTTGCGGCGTTCATCACAGCGAACATTTTGCTGCCTGCCGCCATTGTGCGATAAAATTGAGGAGAAACTATGGAACGAAACCTGCTGCTGAAAATTCAATATGACGGCAGCGCATACCACGGCTGGCAGGTGCAGGAAAACGCCCGCAGTGTGCAAGGGGTGTTTCAGGAGGCGTTAAAGCAGGTTTTGCATACGCAGCCGGACATCAAAGCGTGCAGCCGTACGGATACCGGCGTGCATGCGCGGGAATTCTGCCTGAGCATGAAGCTTTCGCACAATATCCCGCCGGAGCGCCTTTTGGGCGCACTCAATCATTTTCTGCCGCCGGACATTGCTGTGCTTTCCTGCGAAGAAGTGCCGCTTGATTTTCACGCACGGTACTCCTGCTGTGGGAAACGGTATGTGTATGAAATCTGGAACAACCCCATTCGCAGCCCGTTTCTGCATGGGCGCGCGCTGCACTACTACCACCACATCGATGAAAAAAAGCTGAACGAAGCCGCGCAGCATTTTTTGGGCGCGCACGATTTCACTTCGTTCTGTACACTCGATAACCGTGACATGGGGGACTTTACCCGTACGGTTACGGAAAGCTCCGTCACGCGCGAGGGCGACATGGTGCGCTTTACCGTGGCGGCGGACGGGTTCCTTTACAACATGGTGCGCATCATGACGGGCACTCTGCTCGCCGTGCAGCAGGGGCGCTTTGTCCCCGCGGATATCCCGAAGATCATCGAGGGGAAAAACCGCAAGCTTGCGGGGCCGACTGCCCCGGCGTGTGGTCTGTATTTAGAAAAGGTCTTTTACGAACCGCAAATATAATGCCTGCGGTTCGGTTGGATAAATGGTCTGTATTCCGATTTTTATAACGCGGAATAAGGGAGAAACGTATGACAAGAAAAAAGCATGAAGCAGAAAAAAAGCACGCGCTGCGCAAAAAAGAAGCACCGCCTGTGCAGGATATGCCGGATGAAACGGAACACCCTGCGCTTTCGGAAAAGAAAAAGCCGCGCGTATCGAAGCTTTTGTACCGCATCATTGCGGCGCTGCTCATCGCGGTAGTGCTGCTTATCATTTTGGAAAATAAAGATAATTTAACGCCGGAAAACATCGGCAACTGGATCCGCACAAAGGCAGTCGGCTTCGGCTTTGGCGACGGCTATCCGGCGGAGCTGACCGGCAGCACCGCGCTTGCGGGTAATTTCGGCGCGGCGGACGGCAATTTGTACGTTGTGAGCGACACGGCGCTGACGGTTCTGAACGGCTCCGCAAAGGAGATGTTCTCCGCGCGCCACAGCTACAACGACCCCGCGGTCTCCGAAGCGAGCGGACGCTACCTTTTGTATAACGCCGGCGGCACGGGTTACCGTGTGGAAACGTCCTCCGGCACGGAGATTTCCGGCACGAGCGACAGCAGTATCACGACCGGCGTCATTTGCGATTCCGGCAAATTTGCGCTGGCGGTGCAGCCCTCGGACTACGCTTCCGAGCTGCGCGTATATAACAAAAACGGCAGCTTGCAGTATAAATACAGCTTTGCGGATTCCTATATTACGGCGGTGGCACTGAATACGGACGGCACAAGAGCCGCGGTGGCAAGCACCATCACGCACGCAGGTACGCTCATTTCGCGCATTACGGTGCTGGATATGTCCGAAACGGAACCGATAGCGGAGTACGAAAGCGACGGCAACCTGATTTTTGCCGTGCAGTGGAACCGCAGCGGCCGCGTAACGGCCATCGGCGACACGGAAACGCTCGTCAGCGATACGAGCTATAACTTTACGCCGTATGCGTATGACGGCCGCACCGTGACGGCCTACACGCTCATCCCTTCGGGCGCGGTGGTCTCCGTTTCCAACTATGCTTACGGCGGCGACAGCACGCTGCTCATTTTCCGTGACAGCGCAGAGCCCGTGGAAAGCGACCTTTCCGGCCGCGCCGTGTGGCTTTCCGCAGCGGGCAATAAGGTGGCGGCGCTGCTTTCAAGCTCCGTTGTGTCCACGGACCTCACGACCGGGCGGCAGGAAGCCGCCTGCAATGTGCCGGCCGATACGAAAAGCATCGCCATGGCGGACGAAAGCACCGTATATCTGCTCGGCGTGCGCGAGATTCGGAAAGAAAATCTTAAGGTGATCGAGGCCGATAATACATTGTCGCAAACAGAGTAATGTGGTATAATCACTGTATCGCACAAGGCGCGCGGCAGGCGTGCCGGGAAAAGGAGAGTGTTTTTATTGGGATGGATATTTGACATTGCCGTTGTGGTGCTCGTCATCATCGCGGCCGTCATCGGTGCAAAAAAGGGATTTTTCAGAGCATGCTTTGATTTCTGCGGCGCGCTCATCGCGATGATTGCGGCGGGGCTTTTGAGCAGTCCTGTTGCAGAGTGGATCTTTACAACGTTCTTTCGCCCCTCGCTTGTGGAGAAGATCTCTGCGGCGGTCATGGGGCTTGGCGCGGGCGAAGCCGTGAACACCGTTTTCGATGCTTTCCCGGAGCTTATCCAGCGCGCGCTCAAGGCTGCCGGCATCACACAGGGCAGTATCATGGCGCAGGTGCAGGATAAGACGGACAGCATCGCAGAGGCCATTACGGATGCACTCAGCCCCATGCTCATCAACGTCATCGGCGTGTTCGTCATGCTGGTGCTATTCGTATTGTTCATTGTGGTACTGAGAGGCGTTGCAACGCTTTTAACGGGCATTTTCTCGCTGCCGGTCTTAAGCGGCATCAACGGTGCGCTCGGCGCAGTATTCGATGTGCTGATGCTCGTGCTCATTTTGTGGGTCGTCCTCGCGTGTACGCAGGTATTTGTGCCCATGCTGAGCGCAGCGCAGCAGGTAAAGGTGCAGGCGTTTGAGAATACCTCCATGCTTTTGAAGCTGCTTGGCAGCTTTAACCCCGCTTACCACTTAATGCAGTGAGCAGCGGCTAAAAGGAGATTCGGAAATTCGTAAGGGAAAGGAACTACACTATGTCTGATGCCAAAAGCCAAAAGACAAAGAAACCCATCAATCAGAATTTAACGGTGCCGAACGCCATGTCTGTGTTCCGCATTTTGGTCATTCCGTTTTTTGCGTATTTTTTTCTGAAAGGCAACCTCACAGCGGCCATCGTCGCACTGGGGCTTTCCGGCCTTTCCGATGCGCTGGACGGCATGATCGCGCGGCGCTTCAACCAGATCACGGAATTAGGCAAAATGCTGGATCCGTTAGCCGATAAGCTGACGCAGGGCACGGTGGCCATCTGTATCGCCGTGCACTACCCGTCCATTTGGCCGCTTTTGGCGCTGCTCGTCTTAAAGGAGCTCGTCATGTTGTGCGGCGCATGCTATCTGCTGAAAAACGGCAAAAAGCCGTGCGCGGCAAAGTGGTACGGCAAGGTCTCCACAACACTGTTTTATATCGCCATCGGACTCATCGTCGTCATGGACGGCTTTATGAAGGTTTCCGAGAGCACGTTTAATATCGCATCCACCACGGCGCTCGTCATCACGGCGGGCTTCATGGTGTACACGTTCATTCGATATTTCGGCGTGTTCCGCGAAATTTTGAGATCGACCGACGGCAAATACGATTTGAACCTGCCCGAAGAAATGCGGGCAAAGAAAGAGCGCACACCGAAAAACTAACGGTCTGCGCCGGAAAGGAAAATGTCTATGATGATGTGTACACGCTGCAAGAAGCGGCCTGCGGTTGTGTTCGTTTCCCCTTCAACGGATATGAACGCCACGCAGGGCTACTGTCTTGTCTGCGCAAAAGAGCTCGGCATTAAGCCGGTGAATGATATTATGGAGAAAATGGGCATCACGGAGGAGCAACTGGAGGCGATGACCGAAAGCATGAACGATTTGATGTCGATGTCCGACGACGGCAGCTTTGAGCCGGGCGGCGCGGTGCCGTTCCCGTCCGAACTGCTGGGTCAATTCGGTATGAACGCAAACGGTGACGGCACAGAGCCGGAAACCCGCGAAAGCCAGCCGAATGACAAGAAAAAGAAGGAGAACTTCCACAAATCGAAGCGTAAGCACATTGCGGCGTACTGCACCGACCTCACCATGAAGGCGAGAAACGGCGAGCTGGATGCCATCATCGGCCGCGAGCGCGAGATTGAGCGTGTGGTGCAGATTTTGTCCCGCCGCACAAAGAATAATCCGTGTCTCATCGGTGAGCCGGGCGTCGGTAAAACGGCCGTTGCAGAGGGGCTTGCCCTGCGCATTGCGGCAGGCGAAGTGCCCGCGAAGCTGCGCAAAAAAGAAGTGCAGCTTCTGGATCTCACGGCGCTCGTCGCCGGTACGCAGTTCCGCGGCCAGTTTGAAAGCCGCATCAAGGGGCTTGTGGACGAAGTGAAGCAGGACGGCAACATCATCCTCTTCATCGATGAGGTGCATAACCTCGTCGGCACAGGCGATGCAGAGGGCAGCATGAACGCGGCGAACATTCTAAAGCCCGCGCTGTCCCGCGGCGAAATTCAGGTCATCGGCGCAACGACGTTCTCCGAGTACCGCAAGTACATCGAAAAAGACGCCGCACTGGAGCGCCGCTTCCAGCCCGTCACCGTGACAGAGCCGTCCATCGACGACGCAACGGATATCATCCGCGGCATCAAGAATTACTACGAAAAATACCATAACGTGCGCGTTTCCGACCAAATCGCGAAGCGCATCGTCGTGCTTTCCGAGCGATATATCAGCGACCGTTACCTGCCGGATAAGGCCATCGATTTGTTGGACGAAGCATGCGCCTGCGCCGCGCTGCGCAACAAAAAGCTTGCGGATTATGAAGAAGCAAATTTGAAGCTCGAAAAGCAGCGCAAGGCGGAAGCCGAGATCGAGGGCGCAGAGAATGTCGATTACGAAGCGCTTGCCGAAGCGAAATATAAAGTCGCGGCGCTCGAAAAAGAGCTTGCCGCGTTTGACCCGAACGAAGTTACCGCGCCGGTAACGGAAGCGGATCTCGCGTATGTCATCGAGCTTTGGACGGGCATTCCCGCTGCAAAGATTGAGCAGAGCGAGCTCGGCAAGCTTGCCCACCTGGAAGAAAAGCTGAGCGAGCACATCGTGGGGCAGGAGGAGGCCGTCAAGGCTGTTTCCGCCGCCATTCGCCGCAGCCGCGTGCAGATCAACCCGCGCCGCCGCCCGGCCTCGTTCATCTTCGTCGGCCCCACCGGCACCGGCAAGACCGAGCTTGTGCGCGTGCTTTCGAAAGAGCTGTTCGATTCCCCGGAGACGCTCATCCGCCTCGATATGTCCGAGTTCATGGAAAAGCACTCGGTCTCGAAGATCATCGGTTCGCCCCCGGGCTATGTCGGCTACGATGAAGCCGGTCAGCTCACCGAAAAGGTGCGCCGCCGCCCGTATTCCGTTCTGCTCTTCGATGAGATCGAAAAAGCACACCCGGATGTTATGAACATCCTGCTGCAAATTCTCGACGAAGGCCGCATTACGGATGCGCACGGTCGCACGGTCAACTTTGAGAACACCGTCATCGTCATGACCTCCAACGCGGGCAGCAACAGCCGCGAAGCGCTCGTCGGCTTCAACCGCACCAGTGCGGACATCAGCCGCGAAAAGGCCATGCGCGCGCTGTCTGATTTCCTGCGTCCCGAGTTCCTGAGCCGCATCGATGAGATCGTCGTCTTCCGCCCGCTGAATGAGGAGGACTACAAGAAGATCGCGGTGCTCATGCTGAACGAGTACGTCGGCACGCTTAACGAGCGTGGCATCACGCTGCGCTGGACAGACGAAGCCGTCGCGAGCATCGCGCACCGTGCCGTAGGCGGCAAGAGCGGCGCCCGCGACATCCGCAACACCATCCGCCGCACCGTGGAAGACAAAATCGCGTCCCTCATTGTCGAGAAAGGCGAAGGCAACGTCACCGGTATTCTCGTCACCGAAAAGGACGGCGAGATCGACGTGGAGTCAATCTAACCTTATAAACCGCAAATCCCCGCACAGCGCTGTTCATTAAAAGCCTGTGCGGGGATTTTTGCATGCGGAGGAAGTAAGTCCGATGTATTCAGTTTGTCAGGATGATGGCCTGCTCGAAAAGGGCGGTGTAGGCGACCTCCACGCTGTCTTTGCCGTAATAGATGTCCTGACCGGCGAGAGGGTCATTGAAGTAGTAGCCGTTTTCGTCATAGCCCGTAAGGACGAGTGCGTGCATGGGGTAGACCCACGTAATCTCCCGGCCGGTCTCCGGCACCGTCCAAATGTCGCTTTCAATCGGTGGCTCCATGCAGATAGTCGCCCAGATCATCACCGGGGTGTTGTTGTCAATATAGCTTTTTAGGCGATAAAGCGGCACGCCGCTCAGACGCTCGGCGTGGTAGCCGGTGTTTGTGAGAAACTCGTTCATGGCGCGCTCAATGACGGTGGAGTAGCATCCCCAGCCGGTTTCCGAAAACGGGTCGCCGGGGAATGCCTCCCATGGGTCGCAGCCGATAAGTTCTCCGTTTTCGTCCGTGTGCGGCGCGTCGCCCGTCGGCAGGTAATAGGAAGCAAATTCCTCCGCTGTGACGGTGCAGCCGTAGTAGTTTAACAGCATGGCGGCACCGGCGCTTTCGCAGCCCGTGGGAAGCGTAGGCAGTTGCGAAATGTACGGCACGTCTTTAATGCGGCGGGTGGTTGCCTGCGCGGGGAAAATATCGGCGTAAGCAAGCGCGGGCGTAAAGTGCAGCAGCGCCGCGGCGAGCACGCCGAACACGAGTATCACCGGCAAAAGGCACAAAATGCGTCTGCGACGCCGTGCACGGTGCTTTAGGCGGCGCGGCACAGCACTGTGTCGGAAGCTTTCGGGTGCCAAATTTGCATTTTTGCGCGTTTGCATAAAGATCCCCCTTTTTAAAACTCCTTTATAAACGGGTGAAAATTTCTCTTAGCAGAGTGAGCACAAGCAAATGAGCGGGGTAAAACAGGTAGTAGCCCCACTGCAAAACTTTGCTTCGGCGACCAAGCGTGTGATTGTAGCATAAAAGAAGCGGTACACACAGCAGTACGAACGGCCTCAGCCACACGGGCAGCGTAGAGCCGTAGACAAAATACTGCAAAACATACAAAAGCGTGACAAGCCCAAAAAACATCCATTGCTTTTTGGGGCTTTCCCGAAAGACGGCAAAGCCGAAGATCCACAGCACGGCGATGTAATTCCAGTTTGCGGGGTAGGCGAGCAGGCAGCACAGCCCGAGCAAAAGCAGCCGCACCCAAACGGGCGCGCGCAGCCGTTTCCACAGCGTGACGGCGAGAAGCCCCAAAAAGAGCCCCCACAAAACGCCCGTCACGTACCAGAACTCCCAAACCGTGAATTTAAAGCACAGCGCATACGGCACATGGGAGATGACCGCCGCAATAAACAGCCGCAGCAGGTACTTTTTCAGATTCGACGTGTACGTGTAGCCCTCCGCAACGAAAAAGCACATGATGGGCGCGGCAATCTGCCCCACGGCGTGGAAAAACAGCGCGGCGGGCGCGGTATCTGCCAAAAAGACGGTGGCGGCGTGGTCCAGCACCATGGCGAGGACCGCAATGAGCTTTAAGGTGTTTGCGTTCAGCGCGGGGCGTGCAAAAGCACATGCAGTTTGTTTTATATCGGTCATGCATTCGCCCCTCTCCTCTTTCTGCT
Source organism: Neglectibacter sp. CSJ-5 (assembly GCF_032490475.1). Classification (NCBI taxonomy): domain Bacteria; kingdom Bacillati; phylum Bacillota; class Clostridia; order Eubacteriales; family Oscillospiraceae; genus Neglectibacter; species Neglectibacter sp. CSJ-5. Next base: position 156,735 of record NZ_JAVYJC010000005.1, read on the forward strand.
TTAACTATACCGAAAAAGAAGCAAAAAAGTCCCCCGCAAACTGCAAAAAAGTTGCAAAATTTCGGGGGACAAGGTTTAGATGTGATAAGGTCACGGCGAGGAGTACTCTGCTTCCGAATCCCGGTTTATCCAGTAGGTTTGGTTCAATAAGAATCGGCTGTTGTCAAAAGCATCACTGTAATCCGGGTCGAAGCCGAAACCGGTCACGCTTTTGGAAATGGCGTCGTATGTCAGGGTAAATGTGCAGCCCCCGCTGTTGCGGACCACCAAAAGCGATTCATTGTTGTAATCGATGCCGTAATGAGAATCTAAGTCATAACAAAAGCCGTACCAGATGTCGAGCGTCGTGTTGGAAAGACGGGTGAACAGCTTAGAGGTCCATTCCGCGTTGCGCAGGGAGTCGTTTTCGCTGATGAAGGAGGAGAAAAGCTCGTCCGGCAGGCGTGAAATCGCTTCATAAACATCATAATAGGCGCTGCTGTTGCCGGAGACATCACGGCTGCCGTAGAAATCTTGAAAAATCTTGTCAAACTCGGTCTCGCTATAACGCATATCGGAGCAATAAAAGTACATGGTCAGTGAGGCGCCTGCAATGTCCATAAAGGCTTCGTTGTCCGGCAGAGAGGCGGTCTCTTTGTCAATCTCCGTCGCGTGGACATAAAGCGGTATGCCGGATTGCGGCGTGAATGCGAAGTCCACTTTAAAATCGCGCCCCTGCACCGTGGTGACGGTCACATCTTGTGCATACACGTATTTCGGAATCGAAGCCAAGTTGTCGAACGGGTCGTATGTGTACATCAGCCCGGAGAATTTCAAATTCGGCGAAATATTGCAGCCCTTTAAAAACGGCTGAATGATGCTGCGCACATACGCATCTGAAACTTCAATGTACGTCTTCTGGTCGGAAAGCTCATTGCTGAGCTGATACAGCCAGTCGTCCATATTCCTTTCACCGTAGACACTGAGCTCCTGCAAAATGAAATTCCGCATCGTGTTCGGCGTGGCGTTGTCATTGTTTGCATATATGGAGGATTTTGAAGTGTCGATCTCATTCCACGGCGGCAGGACAAGACTGGAGGGGTCTTCCAAATACAGCGGGCTTTCCGCGCCGGTAATCTGCGCGGCGCTTTCCTTGTTTTTAAAGTTTGGCATCACGCGGCTAAATAGCGTGGGGGAGAAATAGCCGAGCGTCAAAATGGCGGCGCAAAGAAAAATGGGCAGAAAAGCTGAAAGAAAAATGTTGCGTTTCATATCGTTCTGCCTCCTTTGTAGCGGGTCTCGCGCTGCTTTTTGCGCGTTTGGCGTTCTTTCTCACGCGCTTTGTCGCGGGCCTTATCGCGTGTTTTCTCGCGCGGCGGGCGCTTCTGCAAAAGCGCCTCCGGCTCGTCACCCTGATTTTTCGGAATGGGCGCTACATTCATGTGAATGATAATCGTGGTGCCCTTCTGGTAGGTGGAGCGAATTTCAAGCCGCGCCCCGTGGCGGCGGCAGATGTCGTCGCACAGCGCAAGGCCGAGGCCCGCGCCGCCTGCCTTGCGGCTGCGCGCTTTGTCTTCCATGTAGAACGCTTCCGTTGCGCGGCGCACGGTATCGGGCTTCATGCCCATGCCGCGGTCGATGACGGAGACCACCGTGTGGCCGTCCAGCTCGGACTGAATGAGCCAGATTTCGGAGTTGTCCGGGGAAGCCTTCGCGGCGTTATCGATGAGGTTGTAAAGCAGCGATAAAAACAGCTCGCGGTCAATGTGCAGCACGGCGTTTTTGTGCAGCGTTGTCAGCTTGATGCCGCGCCGCCCGAGCACCGGCGCCATGGTGGCGTGCACATCAGAGAAAAGCTGTGCCGCGGGAATATCCGCAAAATCGAGCGGGGTGTTATCGGTAGAAGCCAGCGTCAAAAGCTTTGCGGAAAGCCCGCGCAAGCGCTTGGCTTCCTCCACAATGGCAGAGGCAAAGTCGCGCCGCTGCTCGTCCGTGACAACGCTTTTAATGCGCAGAATATCCGCAAACCCCAAAATGCTCGTCAGCGGCGTTTTCATCTCGTGCGCCATGGCGTCCGCAAAGCGCTTGCGGCTTTCTGCAATACCGCGCAGCTTTTCCTCGCGCTCGTTGATGGAAGCGGTCATCTCGTTGATGCTGTGTGCAAGCGTTTTCAGCTCCGAGCTGCCCTTTTCGGGCATACGCACGGTGTAGTCGCCCGCGGCCGCCGCGCCGATGGTCTTCACGGCGCGCTTTAACGGGCGCAGAAATCCCAGTACGGAAATGAGCAGCAGCACAGAAATACCGCCGCCGCAGCAAAGCCCCCACAAGCGCGCGTTGTTCAGGCTGGCGTCGTGCTCGTCATACACATTCGTAACGTCATACACCGTGCGCAGCTCATACGACATGGCTTCCAGCTTGATGACGGAGACCACCATGAGGTACGTCTTTTCGCCGGCGTCGAAGATCACCGTTTTGCCGTCCGTAATGGCATCGTTCGGCTTGACGGAAGCTAAATCATACGAAGCGCCGTCCAAGACCTCGGTGCCGACTGCCGTGATGGTCTTGCCGCCCTTTTTCACTTCTATCACGTCTGCAGTGGAAATGTCTGTCGTAATGGTATCCTTCAGCATGTCTGTCAGCTGATCGGTGCTCAAAAACAGCGTGTTCGCCTTTAAACGCTCATACGCCGCGTGGTTGGAAAGCGAAGCCGCCAATGCCGAATGTGCGGAAGCGGCGGAGTTGACCTCGCGGGCTATGGCACTGCGAAAATGACTATCCAGTATGTAAAACTGCGTGAGCTGCACGGCGAGTGTGACGAACACGAGCGCAATGAGCGATATTTTTTGCCATAGCTTCATAAAAGACTCCCTTTAAGCTTATCGGCGCTCTAAGCGGTAGCCGAGCTTCGGAATGGTGATGAGCTTGCCCTGCAATCCCATTTTGCGGCGTACCTGCTGCACGTGAATGTCCACGCTGCGCGATTCACCGGTGAAATCAAAGCCCCAAATGTTCGAGAGCAGCTGCTCGCGCGTGATGGCAACGTCCGGGTTGCGCATGAAAAAGACGAGTACGTCAAACTCCTTCGGTGTCAGCGCCACGGGCACGCCGTTTTTCAGCGCCGTGTGCTTTTCAATGTCCACCTGAATATCGCCGTAGCGCAGGTGCATTTCGCTTTTGCCCGCGCGGCGCAGCACCACTTCAATGCGCGCCAAAAGCTCCACGGGCTCAAACGGCTTTACAATGTAATCCTCTGCGCCGCCGCGCAGACCCTTTACCTTGTCCGCCACCGCGCCGAGCGCCGTCAGGAAAATCACCGGCGTTTCGCAGCTTTCCCCGCGGATGTGCTCCAAAACGGCAAAGCCGTCCATGCCGGGCAGCATCACGTCGAGCAAAATGAGGTCATACGTGCCGTTTATAATGGTCTGTACGGCCTCTTCGCCGTCTGCGCAGCGGTCATATTCGTAGTCGCCGATCGAGAGCGTGGCGGCCAGCATTTTCGAGATATTTTCATCGTCTTCCACAATCAGAATGCGGATCATACAGTCTTCCTCTTTTCCCCTTTTCGCCGGCACCCATCCGACGATTATGTTAACCCTATTGTAGCATAGAAAAAAGCGGGCTTCAAGGAAAGAAGCCCGCCGGTAACGGTGTGTAAATTCAATTTTGCAAAAATTTTGCAGAAAGGGAAAATTTAACTTTCACCGTTCTCCGTTTTTTCGCGGTGGATGCGCAGCAAAGTGAAGCCGAACGGCGGCAGCTTGAAATCGCCGCCTGCGGGGTTCGGGTATGGCGCGCCGAAAATAAACTCTGCATTGTCAAGATGCAGCCCCGGAATGACCGCGTTTTCCATGCTGCGGTTCACTGCAACGAACAGCGCGTCCTCGCCGCCGTCCGTTTCCACATAGCGCTCAAACGAAAGCACATTGTCGTGTGCATAAACACTGCGCAGGCCGCCGCCCTTTAAAATGTCGCCGTGCTCCTGCCGCAGCAGGCCGAGGTAGCGGTACCACGCGATAAGGTCCTCGTCTTCGTGTCCCCACGGGTAGCATGCGCGGTTGAACGGATCGCGGTAGCCCTCCATGCCGGCTTCGTCGCCGTAGTAGATGCACGGCACGCCCGGCAGCATAAACTGCAAAAACGCGGCAAGGCGCATGCGCTCAAGGCCGGTTTCGCGCTGCTCCGGGGAGAGCGTGTGCGCGCTTTGCCACTCGCGGCCGCGGCTGCCCGCCGGTTCGCCGCCGAGCACCGTCAAAGCACGCTCCGTATCGTGCGTGCCGATGTGGTTCATCAAAATGCGTAAGACCTGCGGCGGGTAGTTTTCCACGATGGTCTCAATGCGATCCATAATGAGCGACGCGTGCTCACCGAGCAGAAACCCGAGGATTGCATCGCGAAACGGGTAGTTCATCACGCTGTCCAGCTGCCCGCCCAGCAGATACCGGCGGCGCACACCGTAAGCTGTCTTGTTGGAGGCGTCTTCCCACACTTCGCCGAGCACCATGGCGTTTTCATCCTGCGCTTTCGCGGCGCGGTTCAGGCGGTCAATAAAGCCGTCCGGCAGCTCGTCGGCAACGTCCAAGCGCCAGCCGGAAGCACCAGCCTCAAGCCAATGCCGGATGATACCGTCTTCGCCGTTGATATAGTTGTCATACGCGGGATTTTCCTCGCGCACATTCGGCAGCGTGATGAAATTCCACCAACATTCGTAGTCGTTCGGCCAGCTCCGAAAGCTGTACCACGGGTAATACGGGGAAGACTGCGAGCGGTACGCGCCGCCGTCGCCGTAGCGGCCCTCGCGGTTAAAATAAATGCTGTCGCTGCCCGTGTGGCTGAAAACGCCGTCGAGCAAAACGTGAATGTTGCGCTCTTTTGCCGCCGCGCACAGCGAGCGGAAGTCTTCCTCATCGCCGAGCAGCGGGTCAATTTTCTCATAGTTCGCCGTGTCGTAACGGTGGTTGGAGTGCGATTCAAAAATGGGGTTCAGATAAATGCAGGTCACGCCGAGAGACGCTAAATAATCGAGTTTTTCCTCGATGCCCTTTAAGTCACCGCCGAAAAAATCCGAGTTTGTCACAATGCCCTGTGCGTTTGGCTTCCAGTCCGGCTGGTCAAGCCAGTTTTCATGCAGCGTGCGGTCTGCCGGAACGTTTTCTTTCGCTTTGCCGGAGGACGCAAAACGGTCCGGGAAGATTTGATACAAAATGCCGCCCGCAAGCCAGTCCGGCGTTTTATATGCACCGTCGTACACGGTCAGCTGCCAGTCTTCACGTGCACCGGCGCGCGCCTCGCCGCCGAGGTCCTTTTTAAGGACAGAGCGCCCACGCGATGTGCGCAACTCAAAATGATAGAAGTAAAGCCCCGTTTTCTGCGGCGTAAAGTGGCACTCCCACCACTCGTAGTCATTGCCGTTCATGCCGCACCAGAACATATCAAGGCACTCAATGCGGTTATCCGGGTGCTGCACCAAAAGGTAGGAGGCAGAGCACTGCATGTCGCGCGGCAGCGTGATTTTAAAGTGCACACGCGTGCCGTCTGCCACAGCACCCAGCGGGCTGCGGTGTATGGAATTTCTGGAATTAAATAGCGTCATCGGTAAACTCTCCTGCATGAAGAAGCAGGGCACTACGACCGCAGCGCCCTGCTTTTTACATAGACTTACGTGATATTACTTCTTTTTCGTCTCGGCTTTCGTCTCGACCGGTTTTGCAAGCCAAATGGTGTTCGCATAATCGCGGATGGCGCGGTCGGCAGCGAAAATGCCTGCCTTTGCGGTGTTGACAAGGGACATAGAGTTCCACTTGGTCTGATCCTTATAAAGCTGTTCGGCTTTCTGCTGTGCATGGCTGTAAGAAGCAAAGTCTGCAAGCGCCATGTACTGGTCGACGTTGAGGAGTGCCTGGTGCAGGTTCTGGAACGTCTTGCCGTTAAAGCCCTGACCGAGTGCATCGATTGCCTTGCGGATGATGTCGTTGTGCTCATACTGGTTTCTCGGGTTGTAGCCGGAAGCGCGCAGGCTGTTGACCTCGGGCGTCGTCATGCCGAAGAGGATGATGTTATCGTCGCCCACTGCGTCGTGAATTTCCACGTTCGCGCCGTCCAGCGTGCCGAGGGTGATGGCGCCGTTGATCATAAACTTCATGTTGGAGGTACCGGAAGCCTCTGTACCCGCAAGGGAGATCTGTTCGCTGATCTCCGCCGCCGGGGTGAGCAGCTCTGCCCAGGATACGCAGTAGTTTTCAACGAAGATGACGCGCAGCTTCTGGTTGACGCGCGGGTCGTTGTTGATGGTATCGGCAAGGCAGACGATGAACTGGAGAATTTCCTTTGCGAAATAATAGCCCGGGGCTGCCTTTGCGCCGAAGAAGAACGTGTGCGGGGTATAATCCGCGTTCGGGTTTTCGAGCAGCCACTGGTATACGGAAAGAATATGCAGCGCATTCATGTGCTGGCGCTTGTACTCGTGCAGACGCTTGACCTGCACGTCGAAAATGCTGTTCGGGTCAACGATCTGGCCCTGCGTGCGCTTAACGTGCTCGGCAAGGCGCTGCTTGTTGTGCAGCTTGATCTCGGCAAGCTTCTTCTGCACGGAGGTATCGTCCTTATATTTCATCAGCTTCTCAAGCTGAGCAGCATCGTGGATGAAGCCGTCGCCCGTCAACTCGGTGATAAGGGAAGCAAGCTCCGGGTTCGACTGGTTCAGCCAGCGGCGATGTGCAATGCCGTTTGTGACGTTCTTAAATTTATTCGGCCACTCGGTGTAGAAGTCGTGGAACACGCTGTCCTTCAAAATTTCGCTGTGCAGCGCGGAAACGCCGTTCGTGCTGTGTGTTGCGTATACAGCAAGGTTTGCCATGCGTACATAGCCGTCATTCAGCGGGGCCATGCGCCAGATCTTGCCTTCGTCCACGCCCTTTGCACGCATCTCCATCCAGAAGCGGCGGTTGATCTCTTCCACAATCTGGTAAATACGCGGCAGACGGGATTTGAACAGGTCTGCGCTCCAGCACTCAAGTGCCTCGCTCATAACGGTGTGGTTCGTGTACGCGATGGTGCGGGTCACAATGTCCCAGGCTGCGTCCCACTCGTAGCCGCATTCGTCGAGCATGATGCGCATGAGCTCCGGAATGGCGAGCACGGGGTGCGTGTCATTGAGGTGAATCGCCGCAAGCTTCGGCAGATCATCAAGAGAGCTATGCGTGTACAGGTGGCGGCGTACGATGTCCTGTACGGAGGCGGAAACGAGGAAGTACTGCTGTGCAAGGCGCAGGCTCTTGCCCTCGTAGTGGTTGTCTTCCGGGTAGAGAACCTTTGTAATGGTCTCTGCCATAGCCTTCTGCTCCATAGCACGCATATAGTTGCCGCTGTTGAAGAGCTTCATATCAAATTCGTTGGCTTCCGCACGCCAGATGCGCAGCACAGAAATGCCCTTGCCGTCCATGCCGGAAACATACAAATCGTACGGAATCGCCATAACGGGGTTATAGTCCTTATGGCGTACGGAATGGTAGTGGTCGTGCCACTGCTCTTCAATGTAGCCGTCGAAGTGCACCTCAATGGCGCTTTCGTCGACCTTCTGCATCCAGACCTCGCCGCCCGGCAGCCAGAAGTCCGGCAGCTCCGTCTGCCAACCCTCAACGAGCTTCTGACGGAAAATACCGTATTCATAGCGCAGGGAATAGCCCATGGCCGGGTAGCCCTGTGTTGCAAGGCCGTCAAGGAAGCAGGCGGCAAGACGGCCGAGACCGCCGTTGCCAAGGCCGGCGTCCGGCTCCTGCTCGTAAAGGTTATCGAGCTTTACGCCCATTTCGGAAAGCGCTTTGCGGAAGCTGTCCTCAAGACCGAGGTTAAACAGGTTGTTCTTCAGGGAGCGGCCCAGCAGGAACTCCATGCACAGGTAGTAGATCTGCTTTGTCTCCTGCTTTTCAGCTTCGTGTACGAACTCATTGCGGCCGCGAACGAGCAGGTCGCGCACCACAAGTGCGGATGCTTTGTAGAATTCATCGTCGGAAGCGTTCTCTGCGGAAACGCCGTAAATGTGCGAGAGCTTCTCACGGATTGCGCTCTTGACCTGCGCGGGGGTCATCTTGTAATTCATTCTTTGTCCTCCATGTGTTATGCGTGAAAAACACGCCAGATTTGTGTTATATGCACAAAATTAAATGCGTTTTACTTAAAAAACAAATGGTTTATACCCATTATATACTAAAATCATGAAAAATTCAAGACCAATAGCGGGCGGATAAGCAGAAATTAAAGCTGTGGCTTTGTATAGTTTCGACAGAAAATACCGGCTTTCGGTATAAACCGGCCGAAAACCGCGGTACGCCTGTCTTTTTTCGACCTTACACACACCGTATACCATTATATAGGGGAAAACAGCGGGTTACAAGTATATTTGTGTAAAATCCGTACCGAATTTTGCAGAAAACCGCCGAAACGCCCGTCTTGCGCGCTTTTTTTGACAAGGCGGGGCTTTTGGTATATAATGCAGAACAGAGTATAACCTGCGCAAAATCGGCGCGGGGAAAGGAATCTGTGCAATGGAAAAAACGAGATTCAAACTGAATATCTGCGGCGTGGACGTCACCGTTTCCGGCGATGTGGACCGCGACGGTGCGGAAGCCATCGCAGAGCGTGTGCGCGTGCGTATGGAAGAGGTTTTAAACAACGCCTACGGCGCGACCATAGAGAAAGCGGCGGTCATTGCGGCCATGAACCTGAGCGAGGAGCTTTCCCGCACGGAGGCCGCTTTGAATCAGGCCCGCGAGGAAGCGGATGCCCTGCGCGCAAAGACAAAGGAATTTGTCGGTGCGGACGGCCTGAAGGCCCGCCTTTCCGAAGCGGAAATGAAGCTCGGCGTTTTGCAGGAAAAGCTGCGCCTTGCCGAAAACCGCGCCGAAGCTGCGGAAAAGGAAGCGGAAGAAGCGAAAGCCGCTGCCCAAAACGCAGCGCACACGGCAGCTGCAGAACCGCTCGACCTGCCGCCCATCGACCTGCGCAACCCCATGCTGCCCGATTACGGCGATGAAACGGGGCTTGTGAGCTTTTTCGAAAAGGCAGACGTAAAGGAGACCGCGCGTGAAGACGAAGAAGATTGAGGTGCTCGCGCCCGCCGGTAATCCCGCGGCCCTGAAAGCGGCGGTGTTCGCCGGTGCGGATGCCGTGTACATGGGCGGCTCGCTGTTTTCCGCCAGAGCGTCGGCGGTGAATTTTTCGCGTGAAGAAATGCGGGAAGCGGTGCTTTTTGCCCGCGAGCGCAATGTGCGCGTGTACGTCACGGTTAACACGCTTTTAAAAGATGACGAACTTCCCGAAGCGCTCGATTTCTGCAAGTTCCTGTGTTCTGTTCCCGTAGACGGCATTTTGATCCAGGACATGGGTCTGTTTAATATTCTGCGCGAAGCCTGCCCCGAGATGCCTTTGCACGCCTCCACCCAGATGAGCCTGCACACGCCCGGCGGTGCGGCCTTATTAAAGAAACTCGGTGCGTCACGCGTCGTTTTGGCGCGTGAGATGTCTTTGAAAGAAATCGAAGAAGTCTCAAAAAAGACCGATGTGGAGCTTGAAGCTTTCGTGCACGGTGCGCTGTGCATGTCGCTTTCCGGCCAGTGCTATTTCAGCGCCATGCTCGGCGGCCGCAGCGGCAACCGTGGGCGCTGTGCTCAAACCTGCCGTCTGCCGTTTGCCGCGCCCGGTGGCACGGGGCACGACCTCAGTTTAAAGGACATGTCGTTCATCGACCACATCGAAACGCTGCATAACGCCGGCGTATGTTCCGCAAAGATCGAGGGTCGCATGAAGCGGCCGGAATACGTGGCGGCGGCAGTCGCGGCGTGCCGAAAAGCGGCAGACGGCGAGTCTGTGCCGGAAAACCTGCTCGAACATTTAAACGCGGTGTTCTCGCGCTCCGGCTTTACGGACGGCTATCTGTCCGCTCACAGAGGACGCATCATGTTCGGCACCCGCACAAAGGAAGACGTGGAAAGCGCAAATTCCGCCGTGTTCGCGCAGCTGCATACTTTATATAAAAACGAAGCGCAGCGTGTGCCGGTGGCATTCACATTAAGCGCCTTTGCGGGCGAAAATCCGCGCGTCACAGTCTCGGACGGCGAAAACGAATCTGTCGTCACGGCAGAAGACTGCATATGCGAAATCGCGCAGAAGCTGCCCGTCAACACCGAACGCTGGGAGCAGCAGTTAAGAAAAACCGGCGGCACGCCGTATTTGTGCGAAGCGGTGCAGATCGACACCGATGAAAAAACCACATTGCCTATTTCCGTTTTGAACGGTCTGCGCCGTGAAGCGCTGGAAAAGCTCGGCGAACAGCGCCGCGAAAAGCCCGCAGTGCCGTTTAAAAATATTCCGCTCGATACGCGTACACATGGTGGAAGCGGCCGGCCTAAACTCCGCGCGTTCTTCAAAGATTGCGCGCAGGTTCCGGAAAATATTTCCATGCTGGAAGCGGTCGTTCTGCCGCTCGACGCCGACGAAACGACGCGCACGCGTTGCAAAAACGCGGGTGTTAAGGTAATTCTTGCCCTGCCGCGCGCGCTGTGGGGTATCGAAAACGCGGTGCGCGCACGCATGAAAGCGTGCAAAGCCATGGGCGATACGCACTTTTACTGCGGCAATCTCGGTGCGCTCGCCCTGTGCAAGGAGCTTGGTGTGTCCGCGCACGGCGGATTTTCGCTCAATGTATTCAATACGGAATGCCTGCGCTTTTTTGAAGAATTCGGCTTAGACGATACCGAGCTTTCCTTTGAACTGACCGGCGACGAAATTCGCGGCCTTGGCGGCGAGCTGCCGCGCGGCATTTTGCTCTACGGCCGTCAGCCCCTGATGCTCACGCGTAACTGTCCGCTTGCAAATTCGCCGAAGGGCTGCTTAAACTGCAAGCATGCGGGCAAAATCCGCGACCGCAAGGGCGTGGAATTTCCCGTGCACTGCACGCGTTTTGAGGGTAAAACCGTGTATTCCGAGGTCTTCAACAGCGTGCCGCTCGTGCTCTTTGACCGCCCTGTTTCAAATGTCGATTTCGGTGTTTTGCGCTTCTCTGTGGAAAACGCCGTGGAAACGCAGGCGATTTTAGACGCTGCCGTTCGCCACGAAAAGCCGCATTCCGACTGCACCCGAGGACTTTTCCTCCGCGGCGTGCTTTGATTGTGGAAAACTCGGTGGAAAGTGTTTAGAACTTTCTTTTTGAACAGACTGTGAACTCAAAAAAACCGCAGAAATAAGCCGTTTTTCATTTTCCACAGCGCTGTGGAAACAGTTATCCACAATGAGGGAAAACCGGGAAAAAGTGTGAAAAACGGGAATTTTTGGGATACTGTATATAGACAAGGAGCAAAAAATGGAACAAAATATGGTTTTAAAACTGATGCGTGTACGCGAAGGTGCGATCATCCCGAAGCAGGCGACGGCGGGCAGCGCGGGCTATGACCTGTGCGCGTGTATGGACGCCCCGCAGACGATCGAGCCGGGCGAGCGCTGCGTATTTCCGAGCGGTCTTGCGGCGGAGATCCCCGCGGGCACGGCGGGCTTCGTTTTCACGCGCAGCGGTCTCGGCATCAAAAAGGGCATTCATGTCACGAACGGTGTCGGTGTCATCGACAGCGATTACCGCGGTGAAATCCAGATCGGCCTGCACAATCTCAGCGCGGAGCCGTACACGGTGCAGCCGGGCGAGCGCATTGCGCAAATGATTATTATGCCGTATTTCGCGCCGGTGATTGAGGAGGTCACATCTCTAACGGAGACTGACCGCGGTGCGGGTGGATTCGGAAGCACGGGGACAAAATAAATTTTCAAATTGCGGCGGTGTTCACGATTTTTCGGTTGAAGCTCCGCCGCTGTTTTGTTATACTGAATAAGTATGAGTACCGTGCGCCGCAAAGACGTGCGGCTTGCCAAAGTTTTACCCGTTTCGGGAGGTCTTATCCTATGGGTTCTCTGCAATCTACGATCATGGCGGGTCTTTCCTCGCTTTTTTCTCTTTTTTCAACATCTATCAAAGACATTGGCATCGACCTCGGCACGGCCAACACGCTCGTTTATGTGCGCGGTGAGGGCATCGTGCTGCGCGAGCCGTCCGTGGTGGCGGTGGACGCGAACTCCGACGAGGTTTTAGCCATCGGCAAAAAAGCCAAAGAAATGCTCGGCCGCACGCCGGAGTCCATCACGGCGGTGCGCCCGTTAAAAGACGGCGTCATTGCGGATTTTGAGGTGACGGCAGCCATGCTCAAATACTTTGTGCGCAAGGCCATCAAGGCCGGTTCGTTCACGCGCCCGCACATCGTCATCTGCATTCCCTCCGGCGTTACGGAGGTGGAGCGCCGCGCGGTGGAGGACGCCGCAAAGCAGGCGGGTGCAAGCCGCGTGGAGCTCATTTTGGAGCCGGTTGCGGCGGCTATCGGCGCAGGGCTGCCCACGGGCGAGCCGGTTGCGAGCATGGTTCTGGACATCGGCGGCGGCACAAGCGAAACGGCGGTCATCTCCTACGGCGACCCCATCGTGGCAGATTCCGTCCGTGTGGCAGGCGATAAATTTGACGCAGCTATCGTTTCGTACTTGCGCAAAAAGTACGGTGTGCTCATCGGCGAACGCACTGCGGAGGACGTGAAATTGCAGATTGGCTCCGCTTACCCGCTTGAGGAACTCGGCAGTGTCTCCATGGAGGTACGCGGCCGCAGCGCGGCGGACGGCCAGCCGAAAAATATTACCGTCACGGCAGAAGACGTGCGCGAGGCGCTTTTGGTGCCGCTGAAAGCTGTGTTTGAGTCCGTACACCGCGTTTTGGAGCGGACCCCGCCGGAGCTTTCCGCAGATCTTTTGGATATGGGTCTCACGCTCACGGGCGGCGGTGCACTGCTGCGTGGCTTAGACCGCTTTTTGCATGAAGCGACGGGCCTGCCCGTGCAGGTCGCGGAGCGCCCGCTCGACTGCGTAGCCGAGGGCGCAGGCCGCACATTAGAGGGCAAAGCGCATATCCCCGCAAACGCGCGCGGTGCGGTAAAAGCTGCAGAAAAATAAATTGAATTTGACTTTAAATAAAAATCGAAAGGCAGGTGCGGCGCATGGAGAAATTCACCTCTAAAAATTTTAAAATTTTAATGATCGCGGTTGTCGTTCTGCTCGGCGTGCTCGTGTACGGCTTAAACGCCGGAACATCCGTGTTCTCAAACGTGTTCGGCACGGTATCCGCACCGCTGCTCACGGCGGGGACGAATACCGCCGAGGGCGCAAAGGAGTTTTTAAATTTGGACGGCATGTCCAAAGAGGAGCTTAAAGCGCTGTACAACGACCTTTCGGAGGAAAACCGGAAGCTGCGCGAACAGCTTGTGGATTACTACACCTTAAAAGACGAGAATGCTTCGTATGAAAATATCCTCTCCGTCAAAAAAGCCATGCCTGACCTGCAATTAGCCGCGGGAAGCGTCGTAGGGCGCGACCCGAACGACGTGTTCGGTGATTTCACCATCAACTGCGGCAGCCTTGCGGGCGTATCCGTCGGCGATGCCGTCATCACGGAAACGGGCGTCGTAGGTGTTGTGGAGGAGGTCTACGCCGCGTCAAGCCGCGTGCGGTCGATTTTATCCGAAAAGACGCAGATCGGCGCCACGGATAAATCATGCAAGGAAAGCGGCGTCGTTACAAGCGACATCCAGTTCGCAAACAGCGGCAAGGTGAAAATGCTGTACCTTACAAGAGATACCGAGGTGCAGCCGGGCTCCATCATTACCACGAGCGGCGCGGGCGGCGTGTTCCCGGGCGATTTGCTCATCGGGCGTGTGGACAGTGTGGAGCGCAGCAACGCGGATTCCTCGTACTATGCCATTTTGACCCCATACGTGGACGTAACAGAGGTGACGGATGTCTTCGTCGTGACGGATTTCGACGGCAAGGGCGACGTTACAACCGGCTTGCCGGAGACGAATAACAAAGATGAAGAAGACCCCGCGCAGACCGCAAGCAAGGGAAATGAATAAAAGGAGTGAACCGCTGTGCCGAACCGCAAAAAATGGATACGCTATGTCTTGTATGCGGTTGAGATCCTGCTGCTGTTCCTCTTACAGGATACACCGGGGCTGCTGCCGCAGATCATGGGCGCAAAACCACTTCTGGTGCTTTCCGCCGCGCTCACCGTTGCCATGGTGGAGGCGTGCACGCCCGCTATGGCGTTCGGCATGTACGCCGGGTTTCTTGCCGATATCGGCAGTGGGGCTGTGTTCGGGCATCACGCGCTCACGTTCGGCGTGCTGTGCTTTTTGCTGAGCGGCCTGTGCGGCACCAGAATTCAAATTCAGCTTTTCACATCGGTATTGATGGGTCTGTGGAGCTGTGCCGTCGCCGTTTTGCTCGATTGGCTCGTGCTGTACGTTGCAGCCGGGTATTCACTGACGCTGTACGCGCTCGTCACAAAGTATCTGCCCATCTATTTTTACACGCTTTTAACGATACCCGTGTGCTACGGTTTGCAGGCGTGGGTGCGAAAGCCCCGCGTGCGCAGCGCCATACGGCGGCGCAGGTCAAAGCTGCATAAGCTGCAAAAAATTTAAGTTTTCAACGAAGGGAGACGACAGCTGTGAAAAAAGGACGCGGCCGCTATATTTTCTGCGGCGTTATGCTTGCTGCCGTCTTTCTTTTGTATATCGGGCGGCTTGCCCAGTGGCAGCTTTTAGAGGGCAGCACGTTTGAAGAGGAGGCCGTACAGTCCTCCGCGACGTACTTAAAGCTCACCGGCACGCGCGGCGAAATTTTGGACTGTAACGGAAACGTGCTCGCAGGCAACCGCTCCGTGTATAATGCCATATACAGTCGTCTTTCCGGTAGCAATGAAACGCGCAATGCCGTCGTTTTGGAGGCTGTAAAGCTGCTCGAAACGCTGAACGTCCCGTGGACGGATCGCCTTCCCATCGAAATCAAATCGGGCAAATATCAGTTTAAAACCAAAATGACCGCCGAGATCGAAACGCTGAAAAGCGAAGACATCTTAGACTTACCCTCGAGCGTCACGGCAGACGAGTGCATGGAATCGCTCATCGAGCGGTATGACCTCGAAGCCTATACAAGCCCCGAAGACATCCGCTGTATCGCGTCCGTGCGCTACGGCATGGAGCGCGCGTATTTCAGCCGCACGAACCCGTTCGTGCTCGCAAAAGACATTTCCATCGAAACGGTGGAGCTCTTAAGTGAGCGCAGCGCAGATTTGCCGGGCATTGAAACGCAGGTGGAGCAGACGCGCGAATACCCGGAGGGCGATTTGGCCCCGCATATCGTCGGCACGCTGGGTGCCATTTCGCAGGAGCAATACGATGCCGCCGAGGAAGCGGGCAACACGTATTCCGCCTCAAACGTTTCCGGCTATTCCTATACGGATACCGTCGGCCAAAGCGGCATTGAGAGCGTGTTCGAGTCCACCCTGCGCGGCAAAAACGGCAAAGAGAGCGTCACAACGGATGCCACCGGCAAAGTGACCTCCACCACCGTGACGGAGCCGCCGGAAGCGGGCGATTCCGTGTGGCTTACCATAGACAGCAATGTGCAGCGCGCGGCCGTAAACGCGCTCGCCGAGCAGATTGAAGCGAAGCCGACCGAAGACTGCGAGGCCGGTGCGGTTGTCGCCTTGGACGTGAACACCGGCGGCATCATTGCCGGCGCGACCTACCCGAATTTCGACCTTGAAAAGTACAATACGGACGATGCGTATTTGACGCAGCTTTATGCGGACGAAAGCCAACCGCTTTTCAACCGCGCATTAAACGGCATCTTTACGCCGGGCTCCGTTTTTAAGCCCCTTGTCGCCTTGGCAGCGCTGGAGGAAGGCGTCATCACGCCGACCTCTCACCCCGTGAACTGCGACGGCGCGTACCACTATTATGCGCCGGATTACGAACCGGGCTGCCTCGGCGTGCACGGCGAGGTGGACGTGTACGGCGCCATCCGCAACTCCTGCAACGCGTTTTTCTTTGACGTGGGCCGCATGCTGACCATCCACAAAATGCACACATATGCAGAGCTGTTCGCTCTCGGAGAAAAGACCGGGTGTGAATTGAGCGAGAGCGCGGGCATCATGTCCGACCCCAAAACGTATACGGAGCGCCACGGCGCAAATTGGTATGACGGCCTCACCATTCAGGCGGCCATCGGCCAGTGCGACGATATGTTCACGCCGATCGAGCTTGCGGAATACTGCGCCATGATCGCAAACGGCGGCACGCGCTACAAAACGCATTTCTTAAATAAAGTCACGGACTACGACCGCGCGGTGGAAAAAGAGGCCGCAGAGCCGGAGGTCGTGTTAAAAGCGGAGATCGAAGACGAATATTTCAAGGTCGTGCGCGAGGGCATGCGGCAGGTGTGCACAGAGGGCACGGCGGCCTCGACCTTTTCGGATTTCGGCATTGCCGTTGCGGGCAAGACCGGCACGGCGGAAAACGCCGACCATTCCGATAACCTGACGTTCATCGGCTTTGCGCCGTACGAGAACCCGGAGATTGCCGTGGCGGTCGTCATCGAATACGGCGGCAAGGGCGATGCCGCAAAAGAGACGGCAAAGGCCGTTTTTGAAGCTTATTTTGCCGAAACGCTCCAAAAGGAGGCAAAAAACGCAGAAACCACGGTAACAGAGGGTACGGAATGACGCGTGTTTAGGGAGGATATTTGTCTGCTTCGACAAAAAAGCCGCCGTGTTTTTGTCTCGCTGTGATAAAATTGCGGTATAGCCATTTTTACTTTTGACTACCGTGCATTTTTGTGTTATTATGTTTAATGAGGTATTATCTATGGGTACTGCTATTGTTGTCACATCGGGAAAAGGCGGCGTGGGAAAGTCTACCGTTTCGCTTGGGCTGGCTTCTCAGTTTGCGGCGGGCGGCGAACGCGTTCTGCTTTTGGATTGTGACGCGGGCCTGCGCAGTCTGGACCGTATGACCGGCACAGAGGAAGCGCTCGTGTTCGACAGTTCGGACGTTGTGGCAGGGCGCTGCGCGCCTGCGGATGCGATTTACCCGTGCGTGACCATGCCCGGCGTGTCTTTAATGCCTGCTCCGGCAAGCGGCGAAGACCTTGTGCCGGAACGCGTCATGCTTAGACTCGTTCCGCTTTTAAAGCGCTATTTTGACCGCGTGATCCTTGATTCTCCCGCGGGCGTGGGGCGTGGCTTCCGCGCGGCGGCAGCGGCGGCGGACTGCGCGCTTATTGTGTGCAACTCGGACCCCGTGTGTATCCGCGATGCGTCCATCGTGCGCAGGCTTTTAACAGAGCTTGAGGTACCGCAGCAGCGGCTCGTCATCAATCGCTTTAACGCCGAATATTTCGGCAGCCTTTCCGCCGGGCGGGAAGACGCCGGCGGCCTGCGCGACCTCGATGACGTCATCGACCAAAGCGGCGTGCGGCTCATCGGCATCGTACCCGAAGATAGACAAATGACGGCTGCTTTTCAGCGTGGCTGCGTGCCGGCGGATGACCTGCCCGGCATGACGGCGCTTTCCCGCATAGCGGCACGCATGAACGGTGTTTCGGTTCCCTTATCGTTGTGACATTTGGGATAGGGGCCGAATGATTATAAACAGGGAGGAATTTTCATGAATATCGCGCTTACGGCGCATGACGCAAAAAAAGAGCTTATGGTACAGTTCTGCATCGCTTACTGCGGCATCCTGAGCCGGCATAATCTCTGTGCGACCGGCACCACCGGTAAGCTTGTAGAGGAAGCAACCGGTCTTTCGGTCCACCGCTTTTTAAGCGGCCCACAGGGCGGCGATCAGCAGATTGCGGCGCGTATCTCCTGCAACGAGATCGACCTTTTGCTGTACTTCCGCGACCCCATGCAGAAGCAGGCACTGGAGCCGCACGATAAAAACCTGCTCCGTCTCTGCGACCTGAATAACATTCCCGTGGCGACGAACATCGCAACGGCAGAGGTGCTCATCCATGGCCTCGAGCGAGGCGACCTCGATTGGCGCGAGATTGTAAAGCTGTAAATTTAAAACCAAAGCGTATGCTTTGAAAATACACCGGCATTGACCGGGAAGAGTATCTGCCATGGGGCACAAAACAGAGAGCGCCGCAAATGCTGAGAGCGGCGCGTGCATCCGGCAGAGAAAGACACCCGTGAGCCGCACGAAAGTGCGTTTTCCGCGTTAAGGAAAGAAAGGGGAGGGGAAGCTTTCGCTTTTTCTCCCGAAAAAGGGTGGCACCACGAACCTGTTTCGTCCCTTATCCGTTTTGGGTAAGGGTTTTTTTATTTTTCATGAATGAGAGGGATATTTTATGGAATTGATCACAAAAGCGCCTAAGGGCACCGTGGATATCATTCCGGGTGAATCCGAAAAATGGTCGCTTGTGGAAGCCGTTATGACGGATGAAGCGGAACTGAACGGCTTTTCCGAGATCCGCACCCCGGTGTTTGAGCACACCGAGCTCTTCCTGCGCTCCGTCGGCGACACCACCGACGTGGTGGAAAAGCAGATGTACACGTTTGAAGATAAGGGCGGCCGCTCCATTACGCTGCGCCCGGAGGGTACGGCAGGCGCTGTGCGCGCCATGCTGGAA
Source organism: Neglectibacter sp. CSJ-5 (assembly GCF_032490475.1). Classification (NCBI taxonomy): domain Bacteria; kingdom Bacillati; phylum Bacillota; class Clostridia; order Eubacteriales; family Oscillospiraceae; genus Neglectibacter; species Neglectibacter sp. CSJ-5. Next base: position 175,269 of record NZ_JAVYJC010000005.1, read on the forward strand.
AACGGCCTGTATAACGGCGGTTACCCGGTAAAGCTCTACTATAAGACCTCCTGCTACCGCTACGAAAAGCCGCAGGCAGGCCGTCTGCGCGAGCTGCATCAGTTCGGCGTGGAGATGTTCGGCACCGCAGAACCGGCGGCGGACGCACAGGTCATCGCCATGGCCATGTCCATTTTCAATCGTCTCGGCCTTGCCGATGACATTGAGGTCTCTATCAACTCCATCGGCTGCCCCACCTGCCGCGCAGAGTATAGAAAGGCGCTGAGAACGTATTTCGAGGGCTATAAGGATCAGCTCTGCGAGACCTGCAATTCCCGCTTGGAGCGCAACCCCATGCGTATTCTGGACTGCAAAAGCCCCGTTTGCGGCGAGATTGCCAAAGGTGCGCCGAAGAGCACGGATTATCTCTGCGACGACTGCCGTGCGCACTTTGAAAAGGTGCAGACGCTGCTGAAATCTATCAATATTCCGTTTTCCATCGATCCCGGCCTCGTCCGCGGCCTCGATTACTACACCCGCACCGTGTTTGAGTTCCCCTCGAAGCGCTTCGGCTTTGCACTCGGCGGCGGCGGACGCTACGACGGCCTCGTGGAGGAAGTCGGCGGCAAGCCCACACCGGCACTCGGCTTCGGTCTCGGTCTTGACCGCATCCTGATGGCGATGAACGAGATGGGCGCAGACTTCGGAAATGACGCAAAGTGCGAGGTCTACATCGCGTCTCTGGGCGAAGCGGCGCAGATGAAGGCGTTCCAGCTCACCGAAAAAATGCACAGCTGCGGCATCGCGGCAGACTGCGACCTGTGTGCACGCGGTCTGAAAGCCCAGATGAAATACGCCGACAAAATCGGCGCGCAGTACAGCATCGTCCTCGGCGACGATGAGATCGCAAACGGCGAAGCCGTGCTTAAAAACATGAAGACGGGCGAAAAGAAGAAGATCTCCCTCAACGATGACTTTGTTGATACGTACATCACGGCCGTCACCGAACAGGAAGACGCCATGCCCATCACATTTTAACCGGTCACACTAACGAAAGAGGAAATCAATCATGACACAATCGAGAACCCATACCTGCGGCGAACTCCGCCTTGCAAACGCAGGCGAGACCGTCACACTGGTCGGCTGGATGGAAAACATCCGCGAAGTCGGCAATAACTTTGCGTTTTTGGTGCTGCGCGATTTCTACGGCACCACGCAGGTCGTCATCGAAAACGAAGAGATGATGAACATTGTAAAGCCCCTCAATAAGGAATCCACGATTTCCGTTACGGGCATCGTGCGCGAGCGCACCAGCAAAAACCCGAAGCTCCCCACCGGCGACATCGAGATCGCGCCGACGGAGATCACCGTGCTCGGCCGCTGCCGTTATAACGAGCTGCCGTTCGAGATCAACCACTCCCGCGAAGCGGACGAGAGCCAGCGTTTAAAATACCGCTATCTCGACCTGCGTAATCCGGAAGTGAAAGCCAACATCATCCTGCGCTGCAACGTTGTTTCCGCTCTGCGCACCGCTATGACGGAGCACGGCTTTTTAGAGATCACCACGCCGATCCTCACGGCTTCTTCGCCGGAGGGCGCGCGCGATTACCTCGTCCCGGCGCGTAAGCACCCGGGCAAGTTCTACGCCCTGCCGCAGGCACCGCAGCAATTTAAGCAGCTCCTCATGACCGCGGGCTTTGACCGCTACTTCCAGATCGCACCGTGCTTCCGCGACGAGGATGCGCGCGGCGACCGTTCTCCGGGCGAATTCTACCAGATGGATATGGAAATGGCGTTTGCCTCGCAGGAAGACGTTTTTGCCGTCATCGAAGACGTTCTTCCGCCGATTTTTGCAAAGTACGGCACGTATAACATCGCGTCCTCCGCACCGTTTGCCCGCATCCCGTACCGTCAGGCCATGGAGGAGTTCGGCTCCGATAAGCCGGACCTGCGCATCGACCTGCGCGTCAAGGATGTTACGGACATTCTGCAAAACTGCGGCTTCGGCCCGTTTGAAAACAACATCGTCAAGGCTGTCCCAGTCTCCAACTGCAAGCTTGCCCGCAAGGCGGTCGATAAGCTCTGCGCAGACGTAGAGGTGCAGGCCGGCCAGAAGCCGTACTGGTTCAAGGTCGATGAATCCGGCGCCATTGCCGGCGGCATCGCAAAGTTTATCAATGCGGATGAAAAGACCGTGGAAGCCGTCAAATCCGCGCTGTCTCTCGAGCCGAATACGCTCGTGTTCCTCTCCGCAGGCAAGCGTGAGGAGGCCCAGAAGACCGCAGGCGTCATGCGTCGTATGCTCGGCGCGGCGTGCGAGGGCCACATGGATAAAGAGCGCTACGAGTTCTGCTGGATCGTCGATTTCCCCATGTACGAGATCGGCGAGGAATCCGGCGAGCTGGAGTTCTGCCACAACCCGTTCTCCATGCCCTCCGGCGGTATGGAAACGCTGCTTAAGGCCGAGCGCGGCGAGATTGACCCGCTCGACATTCTGGCAGACCAGTACGACCTCGTTTGCAACGGCGTAGAGCTTTCCTCCGGTGCTGTGCGTAACCATGACCCGGAGATCATGGTCAAGGCGTTCGAGATGGTACGCCTCGGCGAAGACGACGTAAAGGCGAAGTTCCCGGCCATGTACAACGCATTCTGCTACGGAGCGCCGCCGCACGCCGGCATCGCCCCGGGCGTAGACCGCATGGTTATGCTGCTCTCCGGCGAAGAATCCATCCGCGAGGTCATCGCGTTCCCGATGAACAAGAGCGCACAGGATGTCATGATGGACGCACCGTCCAAAGTCACCGAGGCACAGCTCAAAGAGCTGCACATCGCCGTGACGGAAGAAGAGTAATGTTCTCTTTAGAACAGAACACGTATAAAAACGCGCGGCTCGGCGATACCGATTTCACGGACGCCGAGCTGCGCGGCTATACGTTTGAAAATTGCGACCTGCGCGGCGCGATGTTTTCCGGCGCTTTGCTTGAAAAATGCCGCTTTTCTGCGTGCGCATTCGATTTTTCTCGCTTAAACGACGTTTTGGCGCGCGGCTGTTCGTTTGAAAACTGCACGTTTTCAGGCGCAAGCCTGTTTGTCACCGCGTTTGAGAATTGCCGTGTCTCGGGCTGCTCCTTTGCGGGCGCAGACCTCACCGGCTGGGCCGTGCGCGGCGGCACACTCGAATACTGTGTGCTCGATCATTGTCCGCTCAAAAAGCAGGATTTTTCCGGCATCAGTCTGCGCGGTACGAGCTTTGCGGAAGCGGACCTCGAAAAAGCCGATCTTTCCGGCTGCGACCTTACGGAGACCGTGTTCCGCAATGCGCAGCTGAAAGAATGCGACCTGCGCCGTGCCAAATTTTCGCGCACCGATATCCGCTTTGCAAAAATGCAGAAAACAAAGATCGATTTGGAGGGCGCGGTGTATCTCGCAGGACTGCTTGGCGCCGTCGTCAACTAAAAAACCGGCAAAAAATTTCGTGAAAAAACGCGTTTTATTTTGTCAACCGCCGTATGGCGTGCATAGGGCTTATAAACGGGTATAGACGGTGTGCAACCGCGCCGAAATGTGCCCCAAAAACCGTGAAAAAACGCCATGAAATCACAAGTTATACCGCGCGTTATGGAGAAAACCGTTTCTATGACGCGCGGTATATTTTGTTATTATTATGTAAACCTGATACTATATATAGTGGTTTTGACACTAAATATGCCCTTGACATGTATAGGAAAAGCGCCTATAATCGAAAGTACAGAAAGCGCAAAGCGAAGGCTCTTAGGCTTTGCCGCAGGGGAGAAACGGAAAGGGAAGTTAAACGTATGATTCGATATATTGTCAAGCGCAGCGGGGACAAGGTGTCGTTCGATGCGCGGAAAATCAAAAGCGCCATTTTTAAGGCCAATACCAGGATCGCCGCAGAGCGTATGAGCGACGCCGATCTGAACGAATTGACCGAAGATGTGCTTACGGCGCTCGAAAAGCTGCCGGGTACACCCACGGCGCAGGAAATTCAAAACGTGGTGGAGGAAAAGCTTCTTGCCGCCGATTACGCCAAAACGGCGAACGCTTACATCAATTATCGCACGGAGCACGAGCACCTGCGCGAAATGGACGACGAGCTCGTGAAGATTTTTGAAAATCTCACGTTCCGCCCGTCCGAAGAGGATGACTTAAAGCGCGAAAACGCGAATATCAACGCCGATACCGCCATGGGCACCATGCTGAAATACGGCTCCGAAAGCGCCAAGGCGTTTTACGATAAATATGTCATCCCGCCGGAGATTGCCGAAGCACACGCGAGCGGCGACATCCACATTCACGATAAAGACTTTTACGCCCTCACCGAAACATGCTGTCAGATTGACCTTTTAAAGCTGTTTCAAGACGGATTTTCCACAGGCCACGGCTATTTGAGGGAGCCGAACGACATCCGCAGCTACGCCGCGCTCGCGTGCATCGCCATTCAGGCAAACCAAAACGAGATGCACGGCGGCCAAAGCGTGCCGAATTTCGACTACGCTATGGCGGAGGGCGTGAAGAAAACATACCGCAAGCAGTATTTTCGTGCGCTTGCGCAGTATATTGAGGTGCGGTTTGATATGAGCGCCTCCGATGCCGCCGCGCTGACGGCTGCCATCAAAGAAGCGCTCGGCACCGATGTCACAATGCACACCGCAGAAGCTTACGCCGAAAAGCTGCGCGCGTTTCTGCCGCGCCATCAAGCAGAAAACGGCTTCCAGATCATCACGGGCGACGCTGCCCGCGCCGCCGCGGAATACGCCGCAAAAACCGCCTACAAAGAGACGGATGCTACCACGTATCAGGCCATGGAAGCGCTCGTCCACAATTTAAACACCATGAATTCCCGCGCCGGCGCACAGGTACCGTTCAGCTCCTTAAACTACGGCACGGATACCTCGCCGGAGGGCAGAATGGCCGTGCACAACCTGCTCCGCGCTACAGAGGCGGGGCTCGGCGACGGCGAAACACCCATTTTCCCGGTTCAAATTTTTAAAGTCAAGGAAGGCGTCAACTACAACGAGGGCGACCCGAACTATGACCTGTTCCGCCACGCGCTGCGCTGCTCCGCCAAGCGCCTGTTCCCGAATTTCAGCTTTTTGGACGCCCCGTTCAACCTGCAATATTATAAACCCGGCAATTATAACACCGAGGTGGCGTACATGGGCTGCCGTACGCGCGTCATGGGCAATGTATTCGATAATACAAAGGAAGTCACCTGCGGCAGAGGCAATTTGAGCTTCACCTCTATCAACCTGCCGCGCATCGGCATTGAAGCGAAGGGCGATATGAAAACGTTCTATAAGCTGCTCGATGAAAAAATCGCGCTCGTGGAAGAACAGCTTCTGCACCGCTTCAAAATCCAGTGCAGCAAAAAGGTGTATAATTATCCGTTCCTCATGGGGCAGGGCGTGTGGATCGATTCCGAAAAGCTCGACCGCAACGATTCCGTTGCCGAAGTCTTAAAGCACGGCACCTTAAGTGTCGGCTTCATCGGCCTTGCCGAGACCTTAAAAGCCCTCACCGGTAAGCACCACGGCGAAAGCGAAGAAAGCTGGAAGCTGGGGCTTGAGATCATCTCCCATATGCGGGAGAAAATGGACGAAAAAAGCCATGAGACCGGCCTCAACTTCACCTTGCTCGCAACGCCCGCAGAGGGGCTTTCCGGCCGCTTTGTGCGCATAGACCAAAAGAAATACGGCAAAATTCCCGGCGTTACGGACAGAGAGTATTACACAAACTCGTTCCACGTGCCGGTGTATTACCCCATCAGCGCCTATGAAAAGATTCGCAGAGAAGCGCCGTTTCACGCGCTCACGAATGCGGGGCATATCAGCTACGTGGAGCTCGACGGCGATACGTGCAAAAACATCGACGCATTTGAAAGCATCGTGCGCTGCATGAAAGAAATGGGCATCGGCTATGGCTCGGTCAACCACCCCGTAGACAGAGACCCTGTGTGCGGGTATAACGGAATCATCGACGAGGTGTGCCCGAGGTGCGGCAGAAGAGAGGGTGAAGGCATTCCGCTCGAAAGGCTTCTGGAGCTGAAAAAACGCTACCACGACGTCCCGAATTATTCGCATTTGATTCGATAGAGCAAAGTTACCCTCAACGGTGATTAAAAGTTTCGCCCGCCTTTTCAAAGGCGGTGGGGTCTTGGGGCGAAGCCCCGAGTCGCTTTCTGCAGAAAGCGAAATCTATTTGCCTACCAAAAATCAGGACGGGAACTTCAACAGTCCGGTGGACTGTTGAAGTGTGGGAGACCCAATTAGGGGGTCTCCCAATGAACTTGCATCGCAAGTTCATAAAAGCAAAACGGCAACACATGGGTTTAACCTGAACGACAAGTCGTTCAGCTATGGTTTTGTGCTTTTGATGATTGAAAATCATCAATTTCGCTGCGCGAAACCAGCCCAAGAACCACCTAAAAGACGGCATCCGCCGCCTTTAGAAAAATTGAAATGAATGTAAAAATGTATTTATAAAAAGAATCGAGGCAGTTATCATGTCACCCAAAACGCAGAAAAATACCAAAACCATCATCGTCGGCGAAGGCCGCGGGTTCGACCGCATCCGCCGCATCACAGGCTACCTTGTCGGCACCACCGACCGCTGGAACGACGCCAAACGCGCCGAAGAACACGACCGCGTAAAGCACAGCCTGTAAGGCACGGCAAAATGGAAATCCGCATTTCCGGCATCTTGAACGATTCCATCGTGGACGGGCGCGGCATCCGCCTCACCGTGTTCACACAGGGCTGTCCGCACCATTGTCCCGGCTGCCATAACCCTCAAACGCATGATTTTGCGGGCGGCAGGGTGGAAGACACCGATGTCATCTTTGACATGTTCAAAAAAAATCCGCTGCTGCGCGGCATCACATTTTCGGGCGGTGAGCCGTTCTGCCAGCCAAAGCCGCTTTTAGCGCTCGCAAAGCAGGTGCACGCCCTGCACAAAGACGTCACCGTCTATTCCGGCTGGACATATGAGCAGCTTGTTTCTATGCACAACCCCGATGTGGACGCGCTTTTAAACGCGTGCGACGTTCTGGTGGACGGGCCGTATATCGAACAGCAGCGCAATCTTGAGCTGCTCTTTCGCGGCAGCGAAAACCAGCGTCTTATCGATATGAACGCCACCCGCCGAAACGGACGCGTAACGCTTTTACAGCTCGATTATTAAAAATCTCCGCAAATTTCCTCTGATATGCGCTAAATCAATACCGCTATATCGAAAAAAGATGGGGGCAATTCATGATTTTGTAATTGATTATGCGGAAAACTTGTGGTAGAATAAAGACAAATGGGTTATTTTACATTTTATTTGCCTTTTTGGCGAAAGGAGAAATAACAATGACTAACAACAAGACAATTCTTGCTTGGATCGACGAGATGAAAGCTCTTGTCAATCCGGATCAGGTTGTTTGGATCGACGGCTCCGAAGAGCAGCTCGAAGAGCTCCGCAAGGAAGCGGTTGAGTCCGGCGAAATGATCAAGCTGAATCAGGAAAAGCTCCCGGGCTGCTACTATCACAGAACAGCTCCGAATGATGTTGCCCGTGTTGAGGACAGAACCCTCATCTGCTCCAGAAAAGAAGAGGACGCAGGCCCGACCAACCATTGGAAAGAGCCGCAGGAAGCATACAAGATGCTGTACGATATTGCTCGTGGCAGCTACAAGGGCCGTACCATGTACGTTATCCCGTACTCCATGGGCCCGGTCGGTTCCCCGCTCGCTAAGATCGGCGTTGAGCTGACAGACTCCATCTATGTTGTTCTCAACATGTCCATCATGACCAGAGTCGGTCAGAAGGTCATGGACGTTCTCGGCGACAGCAACGACTGGGTTCGCGGTCTGCACTGCAAGTGCGACGTTGACCCGGAGAAGCGCTGGATCTGCCAGTTCCCGGAAGACAACACCATCATCTCCGTAAACTCCGCTTACGGCGGCAACGTTCTGCTCGGCAAGAAGTGCTTCGCTCTGCGTATCGCTTCCTATCAGGCTAAGAACGAAGGCTGGATGGCAGAGCACATGCTCATCCTCGGCGTTGAGAACCCGAAGGGCGAGGTTAAGTACGTTTGCGCTGCATTCCCGTCTGCTTGCGGCAAGACCAACCTGGCTATGATGATTCCGCCGGAAGGCTACCGTGCAAAGGGCTACAAGGTCTGGACCGTCGGCGACGACATCGCTTGGATGCGCAAGGGCCCGGATGGCAGACTGTATGCCATCAACCCGGAAAACGGCTTCTTCGGCGTCGCTCCCGGCACGAACATGAAGTCCAACCCGAACGCTCTTATCTCCACCCAGAAGGGCACCATCTTCACCAACGTTGCGCGTAACCTCGATGACAACACCGTTTGGTGGGAGAGCCTCGACAAGAACCCGCCGGTTAACGCAGAAGAGTGGAAGGGCGCTAAGGTAAACGGCCCCGAGTATGTTGCTGCCGGCAACAAGCTGGCTCATCCGAACAGCCGCTTCACCGCTCCTACCGCTAACTGCCCGTGCCTCTCCAGCGAGTTTGAGAACCCGCAGGGTGTTCCGGTCTCCGCTATCGTCTTCGGCGGTCGCCGTCCGGATACGGTTCCGCTGGTTTACCAGTCCAGAAGCTGGAACAACGGTGTCTTCATCGGTTCCATCACCGGCTCCGAGACCACCGCAGCTGCTGCAGGTGCAGTCGGCGTTGTCCGTCGTGACCCGATGGCTATGCTCCCGTTCTGCGGCTACAACATGGGCGACTACTTCAAGCACTGGATCGAAATGGGCGAGATGCTCGGCGACAAGGCTCCGAAGATCTTCAACGTCAACTGGTTCCGTGTCGACGAAGACGGCCACTTCATTTGGCCGGGCTTCGGTGACAACCTCCGTGTTCTCGAGTGGATCCTCAAGCGCTGCGATAACGAAGTTGACGCTGTTGAGACGGCAATCGGCTACGTTCCGAAGCCGGAAGACATCAACATCGAAGGCCTCAAGGACTTCGATGAGGAGAAGCTCGCTTCCATCCTCAAGGTTGATAACGCTAAGTGGGCTAAGGAAGCTGCCGGCGTAGAGGAATTCTACAAGAAGTTCGGCGACAAGCTCCCGCAGGAGCTCAGAGACGAGCTCAACGGCCTCGAAGAGCGCACCAAGGCTTAATCAAAACTTAAATCGTAAGATTTAACGCATAGAAAGCGCCGCTTTCGGTTCATCCCGGAAGCGGCGCTTTTGCATATTGTTTTATGCACGGATAGTTTTAAGCTGTACGGAAATCCCACATTCAAAACAAAAGCACGCAGACAAATTCAATCTGCGTGCTTTTTCATCTTAGTCTTTGTGTAGGCAAAAGGATTTCAAGCTCTGCGAAGCTCGACCAAAGGCGTTGCCTTTGGAAACCACCACCTTTGAAAAGGTGGACGAAACTTTTAACCGCCGTTGTCGGCAACTCGCTTATCTTACCTTCCAGCGGTCGTTATACGTGCCGGAAAGGTCTGCAATCTTGCCGCTGTCTTCTTTCTCTTCCTTCACGTGCGAGGTCGCTCTGCGCTCGTTTAAATATTTCAGGAACAGCTCGCCGTCCACCGGCACAGCCTGCGGCTTGCCCGTCCAGTCGGAAAGGTGAATGGCGTTCGAGATATTCAGGCCGTTAATGCCCTCATAGCCCGGCGCCAGCAGCTCTTCGCCGTACAGAATAGCGTTTGTGAAGTTCTGCAGAATGCCGTTATGCCCAAGCTCAATGTTGTCCGTTTCCACTTCGGTCACGGTCATTTCGGGCTGCGCAAAGCCCTCTTTGCACGTCACGCAGAATTCGCGCTCCGGCACGGCGAGCTTCCACCAGGTCAGCTTGCCTTCTTCCCAAACAAGCTTGCCTTTGTCGCCTGTAATCTCCAAACGGTTCGTGCCCGGGCACTCACCCGTCGTGGTGATGAACGCGCCCGTCGCACCGTTCGGGTACTCGGCGTAAGCCGTCACTTCGTCCTCAACCTCAATGTTGTGCCAATGGCCGTACTTGCAGTGGCCCATCACGCGGTTCGGCATGCCGAAGATCCACTGCCACAAGTCAAGCTGATGCGGGCACTGGTTCAGCAGCACGCCGCCGCCTTCGCCTGCCCACGTCGCACGCCACGTGCCGCTGTCGTAGTATGCCTGCGTGCGGTACCAGTTCGTAATGATCCAAATGCAGCGCTTCAGTTCGCCCAGCTCGCCGCTCTGCACGATCTCGCGCATTTTCTGGAACTTCGGGTTCGTGCGCTGATTGTACATGATGCCGAACACCTTGCCGGATTTTTTCGCGGCCGCATTCATTTCCTCCACCTGCTTTGTGTAAACGCCGGCAGGCTTCTCCGTCAGCACGTTCTTGCCCTTTTCAAAAGCATAGATCGCAATGGGGGAGTGGAAGTAATGCGGTGTCGCCACGATCACCGTGTCACACACGCCGCTGTCAATCATTTCCTTGTAGTCTTCATAGCACGGTACGCCGGGCAGATTTTCGTCCGCCCAAAGGCGCTTCGATTCCGCAATATCGCACACGGCGGCAAGCTCCATACCCTTGATATTGCCGGAGAAAATGCTCTTTGCGTGCGCCGAACCCATGTTGCCGATGCCGACAATGCCGACCTTTACTGTTTCGCTCATGAAATTACCCTCTTTCTGTTATTCGATGGTTTTTAAAATATCGTGCAGCGCATCGGAAGCCACATCAAACGCTTCGTCCGCGTCTTTATATACGCGCTTGTGCAGAACGTCCTCACCCTGCAAATTCTGCAAGCCGCTGAAATCGTACAAATGCGGCTCCAGCGTCAGCATGTACGGCTTACCCGTTTCCGCCAACGTTCTTAAAATACTCGGCACAGAGCCGTCTCCCTCACCCGCAGGCACCACGCTGCCATCCTTGAACAGCGCGTCTTTGATGTGCATATAGTCGATGATCGGTGCGAGCGCCTTAAAGTTCACCGCCGGGTCGTCGCCGCACTGAATGTAGTTTGCGGGGTCAAATACGCACCGCAGCGCCGGAATGGCTTTGTGCAGCTTCTCCACGCGCTTGAGCGTGTCGCCGTAAATGCCCTTCTCATTCTCGTGGCAGCAGTGTACGCCATTTGCTTCGCCGTAGTCCACCATTTTCTGTATTCGCTCGATCACGGTATCGTGATAAATCTCCGGATTTTTGCCCTCCGGAATATAGAAGCTGAACATGCGAATGCGCGTGGTGTGCAGCTTTTTCGCAATCTCCACGGCGCGCTTGAATTTCTCAAAGTGCGGTGCAAAATTGTCCTCAATGCTGATCTTGCCGATGGGCGAGCCGATGGCGGAAATGCTGATATTGCCCGCTGTAAGCTTCTTTTCAACAACATCAAGCTCCTCGTCCGTCAGGTCTAAAATGCCCTTGCCGTCCACGCCGCGGATTTCCATCAGCGGAATATGCTTGCGGTGCAGCGCCGCAATCTGTCGGTCAAACTCCGGCGAGGCTTCGTCCGCAAACGCGGAAAGTGTAAACTGTGTCATATGCCCTCCTTAGAACGTGCAGCCGGCACGAAGCAGGTTTTCGGCGCTCAGCTTCAGCTCGTCAAACGGGCTGCGGTCGTAGCAGTTGTCCTGTTCGATCATCGCATATTGAATGCCTGTCTTTTCGCATGCCTCAATGATGGACTTAAAGTCCATGTTGCCGTCCATCACGGCTGCAAAGCGCTGCTCGTGGCCGTGCATCTTCATGTCTTTAAAGTGAATGACGTCAATGCGTCCCGCCATTTTTTCAATCTGCACCTGCGGCGAGCGCCCGCCGTACTGCGTCCAGTAAACGTCCAAAATAAAGCCCCATTTTGCCGGGTCGGTCTCCTCCGCCATGTGGTCGATGAGGCACTTGCCGTCAAATTTCTCGTATTCAAAGCCGTGGTTGTGGTAATGCAGCTTCATGCCCGCGTCGTGCAGCTTGTCGGCAGCGGGGCCGAAATCCTTCAAAAACGCGCGCATACCTTCCAGCGAGCCCGTGTATTTCTGCGGCATCATGCCGATGCCCACGTGGTTCGTACCGAAAATGCGGTGGTTTTCAATCACCTTTTCGGTGTTCTCCAAAATGAGCTGCGGGTTCGTATGCGTAATGATGATGGAAAGCTCGTTTTCGTCGCAAATTTCGCGGATGATATGCGGGTCAATGTCGCCAAACGCAGAGACCTGCAAAGTCTTGTAGCCGATGTCGTGCAGCTTTTTCGCCGTTTCTCTAAAGTCGGCTTCGTTCTGCGCATAGTCGCGGATGGTGAAGCCCTGTGCACCGATGATCATGAAAAATTCCTCCCAAAAGTCAGATTATACGCCGGAGTACGCGGAGAAACCGCCGTCCACCGGGATTGTGATGCCGGTCACAAAACCGGACGCGTCATTGTCGATGAGGAAGCGCAGTGTGCCGAGCAGCTCCTCCGGCTCGCCGAAGCGGCCCATCGGGGTCTGCGAGATGATTTTGTGGCTGCGCGGGGTCAGGCTGCCGTCCTCGTTAAAGAGCAAGGTGCGGTTCTGGTTTGTTGCAAAGAAGCCCGGCGCAATGGCGTTCACGCGGATGTTGCAGTTTGCAAAGTGTACCGCCAGCCACTGCGTGAAGTTCGAGACCGCTGCCTTGGCACCGCTGTACGCCGGGATCTTCGTCAGTGGCGTAAACGCATTCATCGAGGAGATATTCACAATGCAGCCGCCTGTTTCCAGCATGTCGGTCGCAAACGCCTGCGTCGTCAGCAGCGTGCCGAGAAAGTTCAGGTTGAACACGAACGAAACGCCGTCCTGGTCAAGGTCAAAGAACGACCGCGCGTTTTCGTCCAGCATATCTTCTTTGCTGAAATACTCGCTCGTCGTGGTGCCTTTCGGGTTGTTGCCGCCCGCACCGTTGATAAGCACCTCGCACGGGCCGAATTTTTCCAGCACAACGTCATGCGCCTTTTTTAGGCTCTCTTTGTCCAGCACATTCGCCTGCACGGCAATGGCCTTGCCGCCCGCCTTGCGGATACCCTCCGCCTCGCGCTCCGCAGCTTCCAAATTGAGGTCAAGCAGTGCGATTTTGTGCCCGTCTGCGGCAAGCGCGCGGGAAAAAGCGCTGCAAAGCACGCCGCCCGCGCCGGTAATGACAATATTCATAGGAAATTCCTCCTTATTATAACGTGACTTTTATTCGCTGAATAGCTTGCGGCTGTTTTCCACGCAAAGGTCGGTCAGCAGCTTCAGCGCCGCCTTTTCGCTGAGGAACGTGCCGTCCATAAGCTCTTCCGCAACCCTGTTGCATAGCACACGGCGGAAATAATCGTGGCGCGCATAGGAAAGGAAGCTGCGGCTGTCTGTCAGCATGCCGGTAAACTGCCCAAGGTGGCCGGTTTCCGCCATAATGTTCAGCTGCTCCTCCATGCCGCGCTTGTGGTCACAGAACCACCACGCTGCGCCGGGCACAACGCCCTTAAAACTGCCCGCCGTCGTCGCAAGCGCCATATACATCGAAGGCTCCAGCGTGTATAAGATTGTGTGCGGCAGCGAATCCCTGCGGTCCATCGCGTCCAAAAGCGCTGCAACTTCGTGCTCCGGGATCGGGTCGCCCACGCAATCGCCGCCGGCGTCCGGACCCACGGCCTCAAACAGCCGCGTGCATGCGTTACGCTTTACGTTCAGGTGCAGCTGCATCGTCACATTATGCGCCTTGTATTCGTGCGCCAAATACACATACATTTCAAATAGAAAATTACGGAACTCGTTTTCCGGGATTGTCTTTCCCTTCAGCGCCTTTTTAAACGTCTCCGCGGCATCGCAGCTTTTGTCTTCCTTCGGGAAGCCCTCAATGCCGATATCGCTCACGCGGCAGCCGTTCTCGCAGAAGAAATCAAGCCGCTTTGAAAGCGCCGTTTTCAGGTCGTCGAGCGTCTCCACACTAAAACCGCACACCTCGCCGAGGTGCAAGGCGTAGTCGCGATAGTTCGCGCGGCAAATGTTCAGCGCCGCGTCCGTGCGGAACGAGGGCACCACGCGCACCGGGAAGTTCTTCTCCTTCGCAATTTCCTTGTGGTATTCCAAAGAATCCGCCGGGTCGTCCGTCGTCGCCACAAGCTCCACATGGCTTTGCAGCATCAGTTTGCGCGGGGAGAGGTGGTGTTCCTTGATATACGCGTTCGCGCGGTCAAAAATATCGTCCGCACTTTCCGCTGTCAGTGTGTCTTCAATGCCGAAAAACATCGAAAGCTCCATGTGTGACCACACATAAAGCGGGTTGCCCATCGCAGTCTCGAGGCACGCCGCCCACGCGCGGAACTTCTCGCGCGGCTCCGCGTCGCCTGTGATGAGCGCCTCCGGCACGCCGCAGGCACGCATCAAACGCCACTTGTAGTGGTCGCCGCCCAGCCAGATCTGCGCAATATCCGGGAATTCCCTGTCCTCCAAAATCTCCTTCGGCGAGAGATGGCAGTGGTAGTCGACGATCGGCAGGTCGCGCACCGCGTCATATAAATTCTTAGCAACATCGCTTTTCAAAAACAGATCGTTTCGCATCTGAATAAACTCCTTTCGGGCGGCAGAAAAAGGCAAAGTTTCCCCACCGCTGCTACTGTAAGTATAGCACGATGAATTGCAAAATAAATGATATATTGCGGCACATATATTGCAAATCGGCGCAAACTGTGCTATGATTTCTCCAAAGGAAGATGGTGAAAAACGTGGAAACAGGTAAAAATGACGAAATGCTGCGGCAAGATTTTCAGCTTTCGCACAATCGAGACCCCTATTTTCGCACCATGGAGTTTCACGCGCACGATTTTTTGGAGCTCTATTACTTTTTGGACGGCAGCGTGACGTATTATATTGAAGATCAGGTCTACGACCTTTGCCCCGGCGATCTGCTCATCATTCCCGCCGGCAAAATGCACCGCCCCGTCATCGCAAACGAGCACGCCGCCTATGAGCGCATGGTGCTGTGGATCACCCCGCAGTACCTGCAAAGCATCGACAGCCCCGCGGGTGACCTGCAAAAAAATCTGCAAAAGGTGGGGGAGCACGGCTACTGCGTGCCTTTTCGCGGCGATGAAACGGTGTTCGTCACGGCGCTCTTAAAAAAGCTCTTGTATATGCAGAAAAACGATATCGACCCTAAGTTCTGCGCCGGCGCCGTAGAGCTGTACCTGTGGACGATCTTCCGCTCCTACGGCGTTATCGATACCACGCACCGCAATGAAACACAGGTCATCCCGCAGGTCATTCGCTATATCACGGAGCATTTCAGCGAGCCTTTAACGCTCGAAGACATCGCCGCAGAGTTCTTCGTCAGCAAATCGTACTTAAACCGACACTTTAAAGCATATACCAATTCCACCGTGTACGCCTACATCATGGCGCTTCGGCTCACCCATGCCCGCCGTATGCTGCGCGAAGGCATCCCTGCCGTAGAAGCCGGCCGCGAGTGCGGCTTTTCCGATTATTCCACATTCTACAAAGCCTTCAAAACCCAAACCGGCCTTTCACCCCAGCAGTTTAAAAGCCGGGCTTGATTTTGGAAAAATGCGTATGCTTCACGCGCTTTCGCAGCCGCAGACAGAACATAGGAAGAGCGGCTGACGTTTTCTTAAAATTTCCTGACAAGCATTTACAACCGAAATCAAATTCGCTATAATGGAGATAACAAAAATCAATGCGCAGCGAAACGGCGGCGGCATGTCGACTGCGGGTATCTGCGCGAAAGGACGGTAGAAATTTATGGCTTTTTGTGAAAAATGCGGAGCACAGATCCCCGAAAACGGCACCTTCTGCGCAGCTTGCGGTGCGCCCGTAGCGGCACAGGCGCAGCCCACCCGGATCCCGGAGCAGCCGGCAGCACAGCCGCAGGCACCCGAGCAGCAGCCCCAGCCGCCGGTTTACCCGCAGCAGCCCGTATACCAGCAGCCGGTCTATCCCCAGCAGCCTGCGTATGACCCGGCAGATCACACCGCAGAGTTCGACCCGGAGGATGTCTCCCAGAATAAGGTCATCGCCATGGCAGCGTACATTCTCGGCACCGTCGGCATCATCATCGCACTGCTTGCGGCACCGCAGAGCAAATACGCGGCGTTCCATTCCCGTCAGGCGTTGAAGCTCGACATCGTCAGCACCCTGCTGCTCATCGTTTCCGCTGTGCTTGCTTTCACGTTCATTGTGCCGATTGCCGGCGCTGTCTGCATTGCAATTCTCTTCGTCGTGCGCATCATCTGCTTCTTCCAGGTATGCAGCGGCAAAGCAAAGGACGCCGCCATCATCGGCAAGCTGCCGTTCTTGAAGTAAGAAATACAACGTTACGTTTAAAAAGGCTCGCGTAGCTCACTTTCAAGAAACCCTTGATAGGGTTTCTTGCGAAAAACCGTCCACTGGACGGTTTTTCTATTTTCCTGATCTTCGATTAGGCAAAAAGTATTCCGCCATTTGCGAATAGCGGCTCTGGGCGTTGCTCCGAGACTCCATAAACTTTCTCCCCACCCACGCACTTTTTTCTTGCTTTTTCGCCCTAATCAGGTATAATTAAACTGAGTATGTATTGTATGAAAACCGTCGAAGCCACAACGGCCTCGACGATAAGCAGATAAAAAGGACGGAAAGAAACTATGGCTGATTTTGAGCCGCTTTTTGAACTGAAAAATCAATATAGAGAGTCCTGCCCGGTCTTGCTGCAAAGCGGCGCGCTGTACCGTGAAGAGCCCACCGCGTTCGCCGAAGCGGAAGAGACCGAAACTACGGAAGCTACTCTCCCCGCAGAGCAGGAAGAGGCGGTTTCCCCGCGCACATTCCTGCGTCTCGCATTCCGCAATATCGACCCCCGTGCCGTGACGAGCGTTTATGTCGATATCCACATTTTCGACAAAGCCACAAACGAGCTCGCCGTCGTGCGCGACCGCCGCTATCTCGTGCCTATTTTGGGCCGCGATGCGGTCTTCGGCGCAGACGAGGAGATCGACGTTGATGACGCCGCGTACAGCTTCTCCGTCGCCATTAAGAAGGTGCAGTTCGAGGGCGAAGACGTGTTCTGGAACGGCAGTGCCTCATTGCTGTTTGAAAATCTCCCCGAACAGGCGAAAATCGCGGACGTCATGGAGGACGAAGACCTCCGTGCACAGTATCAGCGCGATTTCACCGAAATGGCAGAGGATAAAGAAGCTGCGGCGCAGTTCGTCCCGCAGGAATACAAAGACCTCTGGATGTGCGCCTGCGGTGAAGTGAACCACAAAGATGAAGAAAAATGCGCCGCCTGCGGTGCCGAGTACGGGCCCCAGCACGCACTGTTTGAAGACGAAGAAAAGCTGAAAGAAAACCTCGAAGCCTATAACAAGGCTGAAGCTGAAAAGGCCGAGGCCGCCCGCATCGCCGCAGAAAAGAAAGCGGCAGAGGAAAAAGCCGCCGCCGAAGCTGCCGCCCGCAAAGCGGCAGAGGAAAAGGCTGCCGCTGAGGAAGCTGCCCGCAAAAAGCGGCTCCACCGCAAAATTTTCCTGTCCGTTTCCATTCCGCTCGCCGTCCTCATCGCCGCGTTCGTCGTGGTGCTCATCGTCTACATCATCCCGCAGAACCACTATAACGATGCCGCCGCCTTGCTCGAAGCCGGCAAGTATGACGAAGCCATCACCGCGTTCACGGCGCTCGACGGATACAGCGACAGCGCCGCCCGTATCACGGAGGCAGAGTACAAAAAAGCCTGCGACCTGCTCGAAAACGAGAAATTCGCAGAAGCCATCGAAGCCTTCACCGCCCTCGGCGATTACGAAGACAGCAAAGATCGAATCACCGAGGCCGAGTACCGCCGTGCCGTAAAGACGTTTGAAAGCGGCGCATACGAAGACGCGTTAAATCTCCTTGAGCCCCTCAAGGATTACAAGGAGGCCGCCGAAAAAATAGAGACCTGTCACTATGAGCTCGGCATGAAGGCCCTCGAAGCGGATAACTTAAAGTCTGCCGCCGCGCATTTTAAAGAAGTCAACGCGGAGCAGAATAAGAAAATGCAGGCCGCATTCTGTGATAAGGGCATCGCGTTCTACGAAAAGGGTGACGAAGAAAAAGCGCTCACCTATTTTGAGTATGTCACCGATAAAGACCTTCTCCCGAAGATCGACGCCGCCTACTATGCGCAGGCGTTAAAGCTCGTTGAAGACGGCGAGTATGACAAGGCGACCGAAATTTTCACAAAGCTCGGCGAGTATGAAGACTGCCCGACGCAGCTTCTGCGCATCCACGCGCTGAAAGCGGAGCAGTATTACAACAACGCCGATTACGAAAACGCCATCGCGGAGTTCAAGGCCGCCGGCGATTACGGCGACGCTGCCTCCCGCATCACAGAAGCAACTTACCGTCTCGGCGCGCAGCAGCTTGCAAACGGCGAGGTGCGCAAAGCCTATGATACGCTCTATCCCATCCGCAGCTACGACCCCGCCTATATGCTCCTCGTCTCCAATTCGCAGTTCTATATCCAGATCTACGACGTAGGCGCCGGCCCCAACCCCTTAAACGAAAACTAATCCCAAACCCAAGCGCCCGCAGAGTCATCTCCTGCGGGCACTTTTTGTATAAAAACGACCCCGAGTTTCAAACCCTCGGGGTCATGTTATCTTTAAATTATCAATAACCTTACTTTCCAAAGCTCCCGCGCAGCAGCATGGCGGCGTGCTCGCGGCGCAGCTCCTCGCACAGTGCGTAAAGGCTCCACTTGTCGTTGTGCTCCGTGCGCACGGCTTTCAGCGGAATGGGCGCGATACCCGCTTTTTTGTACGCCGCAAGGAACACGTCCAGCATCTCACCCGCAAAGCCGGAAAAAATCAGCACCTCCGGCAGCTTGTAGCCCGCCGGGGCTTTCTGCACGTTCGCGTTCACTTTCTCGCCGCACAGCGCTGCAACTGCGCGGTCACGGTCGGCGTTTGTCAGCCGTCTTGCCGTCAGGTGCAGTTCTCTGCACAGCGCGGAAAGCTGCTTTTCCTTCGCAGCGTCTTCAACATGGTATAAAACAAGAGCCATACGTTTCTCCTTACTCCTCGCACAGCGGGCGGAACAAGTCGCCGCGGCGCTTCATCATGCGGTAACGGAGGATCATCATAATCAGCACCCCAAAGCGCGCCGCAGATTCGATTACGTTCACCGTGAAGATCGCCGTGTCGTTCGCGCCGAGCGCCGTGTAGACCGAAACGCCGAAGAACGGCAAAAGCGAGTTACTCAGCGTCACAAACAGCGTGTAAATGCTGATGATGAGCGCGCGGTTCTTTTTCGGCGTCGCCTGCAAAAGTAGCTGCACCACGCACATGCTCGTCGCGCCCTGCGGAATGTTGCCGATGAGCGCCAGAATCATAAAGTACGGCATACGCGCGCTTTGCGGCAGAAGCGTCATAGAAGCCACCGTAATGGGGCAGAGCAACAAGCCCGCGCATACGAAAATGATTGTAAAATGCTCGGATTTGCGGCGGCACAACTTCGAGAAAAAGCCGATGAAAATCATCTGGCAAATGGAACACAAAGCCTGAAAAAAGCTCAGCTGCGCTTCGTTCATGCCGGCATATTTTGTCTCCGCAATGTACCAAAGGCTCCAGTCCAGATGCCACGACAGGTAAAACAGCATGATGCAGATGAAAAAGCCGCGGAACGGCTTGCTGCGTACCATCTGGTTCAAAGCCTCCGGGAACATTTTCAGTCCCATCTCCTGCTTTTCCTCCGCTTTGCGCGGCGGGCAGGGGATGCGGCGCAGCACAAGCGCCTGCAAAAGCATGCATACGCCTGCAGTATAAAAGAAAATGCGCAGCACAATGAGCTTTCCCTCGGTGTCCGGCATCAGCGTCATGATGTTGCCGCACAAAAGCGGTACCACAATGCCCACAAAGAACAGACACCGGCTGCGGAACGTGAACACACTGTTGCGCAGACCCGGCTCTACCGCGTCGCCGAAGAATGTCTGCCACTGCGCGTTATACAGTGCAATGCCGCCCACCGTCATGCCGAGAAACACAAAAAACGCCGTCATGCGGTGCTCGCCGAACAGCGGCACAGAGCCGTAAGCAAAATACGCCGCGCTCAAAAACAGCGCCAGAACGAACGGCACCGTGCGGCTTGTCTTCGTGCGGTTCGCAAGGAATCCCACCGGGATCATGCAAATACCCGCCACCATGTTCGGCACCATCTGCACAAGGCCGATCTGCGTGTCCGTCGCGCCAAGATTCGTCGCATACAAATTGTTCGCCAGCGTGTAAAGCGAAACGGCATACTGCAATAAAAAGCCCTCAATGCCGAAAAGGCACAGCATGCGCAGCTTCGGGTCAGACCGCAGCGATTTGACCGGATGAAATGTAAATTTACCCATAAATGTTCTCCCCTGAGAAAAATAAGCGGCGCGCCGAATACACGCACCCTATCCATTATAAACGAAAACCGGGCAAAGACAAGCCTTACCCGGAAATTTCATCGTTTTATTTTTTGTAAACGCATTTGCCGCCCAAATACGTCGCCTCGACTTCAATACGGTGCAGCGTGTTTGCGTCCGCCCGGAACGGATCTTCGGAAAGCACCACAAAGTCCGCAAGCTGTCCGTTTGCAATCTCGCCCTTTTTGCCCTCCTCAAATGATGCCACCGCGCCGCTTTTTGTAAACGAGTCGATGGCCTCCCGTACCGTCAGCGCTTCCTCCGGGCGATACGGTGCGTCCGTTGAGCCGATGCTTCGCCGCGTCACCGCGCATTCGATGCCGCGCATCACGTTCGGCTCCTCCACCGGCGCGTCCGAGCCGTTCGAGAACGGAATGCGCGCATTCAGAAGCGTCTTTGCCGGATAGCTCGTGCCCGCCAATTCATCGCCCACACGCTCGCGCACAATGTGCGTGTCGTAGTCGAGGAAGATCGATTGTAGATTCACGCGCAGCTTTAATTTTTTCATGCGCTCAATCTGGTCACGCCGCACAATCTGGCAGTGCACGATGCCATGTCGGTGGTCGTCGCGCGGGTGCTCATGAAGCGCCTTTTCGTAAGCGTCCAATACGTTGTCGAGTGCCCCGTCGCCGATGGCGTGTACCGCAACGGAAAGTCCCTTTTCGTTCGCAAGAGAGATAAGTCCGTTCAATTCCGCATTCGTGTATAGCGGAATGCCGCGTGCGTTCTCATCGTCTGCATACGGGCGGCTTAAACACGCTGTGCGTGCGCCGAGCGACCCGTCCGAGATGATCTTCAGCGGTCCCGCGCGGAACATATCGTCTTCAAAATACGCATCGCCGCTTTCTATATAAGCAGAAAGCGCCTCTACGTTCGTAAACTGTGCCTGCTCGTTCACGCGCACCGTCATCAGCCCCGGCGTTCTCAAAAGCTTCTGCACCGTCTCATACGGCACACCGGGGAACGTCTCGTAGTCGTCGCTTTGGCAAGAGGTGATGCCGTAACGGTTCAGCCGCTTGCAGGAGGCGCGCAGCATTGCACACAGCTGCGCCTCATCCGGCTCCGGGATGCCCGCGTACACCACCGCTACGGCGTTTTCAAAAAACTGCCCGTTCGGCTCGCCGTTTTCATCTAAAGCAAAGCTGCCGCCCGCCACCTGCGGCGTGTCCTTCGTAATGCCCAACACTTCCAGCGCCTTCGAGTTCACTACGCAGATGTGCCCGCATGCCCGCGTAATGCAGATCGGGTGCTCGGTCGAAACAGAATCCAAATCCCAACGCGTCGGAAAGCGGCGCTCGTCCGTAAAATAATCGTGGTTAAAGCCGCGCCCCTGCACCCACGTGCCGGGTGTCACGTCCGTTTCCTTTATATAGGAGCGCAGACAGTCGAGCATCTCCTTTAAAGATGTCGAGTGTGCGCCGAGGTTCGCCATCGTCAGTACATTGCCGAGGTTCAGCACATGCATGTGCGAGTCATTAAACCCCGCGCAGACGAATTTTCCGTCTAAATCGACTACTTCATCTGCCGTGGCTTTATCCGTCTCGCCCACAAAGCAGAATTTTCCGTTTTCCACTGCAAAGTCTTCCGCAAAGTCGTTCCCCGTGTAAACCGTGCCGTTTTTATAAACCGTCCGCATATTGTCTCCCCGTTTCCATCCGTTTTCTCCAGTATAAAGCAAGAGGAAAGCCCCTGTCAAGCCGAAAAAACGGACTGTTCCCGTGCGCCGTTCCACCTTGTCTTTATTCGTAAAGAGAAAAATAGCGCACGGCATAATGAAATTCCATACAGCTTACTAAAATATCAAAAATGAAATAGTAGATATGTCAATATAACATTTTACAATTCGATTTAATGTGCGTATAATACAGATGCTTCCAAATACAGTTTACAAAAAAGTAGCAAGATATTTGGTCAATGTCAACAAAAACGTGTGCTCTTGTGACCGTGTCTTGTTGCTGCTGTTCACAGCGGCGAAAGATGCGGTCGTGTGCCCTTTTGGGGCGCAGCGCTGAAGGGGGAATTTTTGCCCGGTGATATTGAAATGGAAGGTAAAATTTTGAGAAAGAAAGGGAAAAACAATGAAAGCAAAGAAAACAAAGCTGGCTTTGTGGATCTGCGCTATTGTGGTGCTGCTCGTCGCAAGCATTCTGGTTCCTTCGGTGCAGAAGACCGAAACGATTCAGGTGACCATGCGTGATGCGGTTCTGCATGAGACGAACAGAATCAGCCTCTTTGGCATCAAAGATGTCAACCCGGCGCTGATCTCCGCCATGGTGGTCTCGGGCATCTTGCTGGTGTTTGCGGTCATCGTGCGCATTTTCGTCATTCCGCACTTTAAGATGGTGCCCGGAAAGTTCCAGATGCTCCTGGAGCAGGCGGTAGACCTGTTCGACGGCATGGCTAAGTCCAACAGCCCGGGACGCAGCGGCTTCCTCGGTGCGTACATCTTCACGGCCGGCGCGTACATTTTCATCGGCACGCTCTTTGAGCTGTTCGGCATTCAGGCTATCACAACGGAGGGTTCGCCCATCACGCTTCCGGCGCCGCTGTCCGATGTCAACGCCGCCATCGCCATGGGCTGCTTCTCGTACCTCGTCATTCTGGGCGGCGGTATCGCGTATAACGGCTTCAAGGGCGTGGGCAGCACTTTAAAGGAGTTCTCGCTGCCGATTTCCATGAGCTTCCGTCTTTTCGGCGCGCTTTTAAGCGGCTTGCTCGTTACGGAGCTTGTGTATTATTATGTGAATCTGAGCTTTGTGCTGCCGGTCATCGTGGGCGTTATGTTCACGCTGCTGCACGCGCTCATTCAGGCATATGTTTTGACGATGCTCGTCGCGCTCTATTTCGGCGAGGTTTCCGAGAAGCAGGAACCGAAAAAGAAAAAAGTAAAAGCAGAAGCTGAAAATTAACCTACGGAGGGAAAATATCATGAACGCAAAACAGAGAAAGTTAAAGAAGCTTGCCATCATTCTGCTGGCAGTCATCGCCATCCTCGCCATCTCCATTCCGGTATTCGCCGCAACAAACGGCGATGCCGCAACCACCACGGCAACAGCCGAAACCGCAGTAGAAGCTGCAGCCACCACCGCAGACAGCACAACCGGCCTTAAGGCACTTGCTTCCGCTATTGCAGTCGGTATTGCAGCCGCCGGCGGTGCAGTCGGTATGGGCCTCTCCGCAGGTAAGGCTGTTGAGGGCATCGCACGTCAGCCGGAGGCTGAAAGCAAGATCCGTACCACCCTCATGCTCGGCCTCGTCTTTATCGAGACGGCCATCATTTATGCCCTGCTCGTTGTTATCCTCATCATCTTCGTCCTGTAAAGGAGAGTGCAGATCGTGAACATCCCACTGAATATTGATTGGCAGCAGATTTTGCTGCATGTACTGAATTTCGTCATTTTGTTCGGCGGCCTGTATTTCCTTTTGTACAAGCCGGTCAAGAACTTCATGGCAAAGCGCGAAGCGCATTATGCCGAAATGGCACAGAAGGCTCAAAGTGAACTCGATTCCGCCGAAAAGATCAAGGCGGATTATCAGGAGCAGCTCAAGTCCGTTGAGGGCGAGATCAGCGCAAAGAGAACCGAAGCGCAGAAAGAGCTCGACCGCAGCGTACAGCAGCAGCTTTCCGATGCCCATGCACAGGCGGATAAGATCGTCGCCGATGCGCAGAAGGATGCCGCCCGTGTACATGATAAGATGATCGCAGACGCACAGAAGGAGCTTACCGAGCTCGCTATGGAAGCGACCAAGAAGCTTGTTTATAAAGACGGCGATCCGTATGACGCGTTCCTCGATCAGGCAGAGAGGGGAGAGCCGAATGCGTAATGCAGATGAAAAGGCCGTAGCCGTTCTCCGCGGCAGCCGCCGCCCGGATGCCGAACAGGAAAAACGCTTTGCGGAATTCCTGCTGCGTACCTATGGCCGTGAGATTCCGCTCACCTTTGAAGAAGATAAAATGCTGAACGG
Source organism: Neglectibacter sp. CSJ-5 (assembly GCF_032490475.1). Classification (NCBI taxonomy): domain Bacteria; kingdom Bacillati; phylum Bacillota; class Clostridia; order Eubacteriales; family Oscillospiraceae; genus Neglectibacter; species Neglectibacter sp. CSJ-5. The sequence continues at coordinate 199,569 of NZ_JAVYJC010000005.1, forward strand.
CTTCACGCTTACCGTCGGCACCGATGTGTACGATTGGAGCCTCAAAAGCCGTCTGCGCCAGTTTGAAGAAAAGCTAAAGGCGTTAAAGTCCGGCAGCGATTCCGTCATTCCGCTGATGAAGGAAGCCGTTGAAGATTTTACCCCGTCCGCAGAAGCGGAAGAGACCGGTACGGTTCTCACCGTCGGCGATGAGATCGCCGTTGTCAGCGGCCTTGAGCATGCCGCCTACGGCGAGATTCTCCTGTTCTCCTCCGGCGTTAAGGGCATGGTGCAGGACCTGCGCCGCAATGAGATCGGCTGCGTCCTCTTTGGCGACGATGCCGAGATCACCGAGGGCAGCCTTGTGCGCAGAAGCGGCAAGACCGCCGGTATCCCGGTCGGCGACGGCTTCCTCGGCCGTGTTGTCGATGCACTCGGTACGCCGATCGACGGCAAGGGTGACATCAGCGCCGAGGGCTACCGCCCCATCGAGTGCCCCGCACCGGGCATCGTCGACCGTCAGCCGGTCAACGCGCCTATGGAAACCGGCCTTCTCGCCATCGATTCCATGTTCCCGATTGGCCGCGGCCAGCGTGAGCTTATCATCGGCGACCGCCAGACCGGTAAAACCGCCGTCGCGCTCGATACCATTTTGAACCAGAAGGGCAAGAACGTCGTTTGCATCTATGTCGCCATCGGTCAGAAGTCCAGCTCCGTTGCACAGCTTGTGGAGACCTTAAAGCGCCGCGGCGCCATGGATTACACCATCGTCGTCAACGCATCTGCCAGTGACCCGGCTTCCTTGCAATACATCGCACCGTATGCCGGCTGCGCACTCGGCGAGCACTTCATGTATCAGGGCAGAGATGTCCTCATCGTGTACGATGACCTTTCAAAGCACGCCATTGCGTACCGTGCACTGAGCCTGCTTTTGGAGCGTTCCCCGGGTCGTGAAGCGTATCCGGGTGACGTTTTCTACCTGCATTCCCGTTTGTTGGAGCGTTCCGCGCATCTTTCCGATGCACTCGGCGGCGGCAGCATGACGGCATTGCCGATTGTTGAAACGCAGGCGGGCGACGTTTCCGCTTACATCCCGACGAACATTATTTCCATCACAGACGGTCAGATCTTCCTTGAGAGCGACCTGTTCTTCTCCGGCCAGCGTCCGGCTGTTAACGTCGGTCTTTCGGTTTCCCGTGTCGGCGGCGATGCCCAGACAAAGGCCATGAAAAAGGCAGCGGGCGGCATCCGTCTGGACCTTGCCCAGTACCGCGAAATGGAAGTCTTCACCCAGTTCTCCAGCGACCTTGACGAGACCACAAAGCGTCAGCTCACCTACGGTCAGAGCCTCATGCGTCTGCTGCGTCAGCCGCAGTACCATCCGATGAGCCAGCACGATCAGGTCATCACGCTCGTCTCCGCCCTGCACCACGTCATGCAGGACGTCCCGCTTGACGATATGGGTCATTTCCACACGGAGCTCATCAAGTACGCCGAGAAGAATATGAGCGATGTCTGCCGCCGTGTCGATACCACCGGTCAGCTTTCCGACCCCGACCGCGAAGAGATTTTGAAAGTCGCGAAGGAATTCCTCGAAAAGTACAAGGCGGAAAACCCGCAGAACGCGTAAGCGCTCGGAAAGGCGGTTTTCGCTATGGCTAATACAAAAGAGATTAAAACCAGAATCGAAAGCGTTAAGGATACGCGTAAAATCACGAACGCCATGTACCTTATCGCTTCCACAAAGCTGCGCAAAGCACGCAACGATCTGGACCGCACGCGCCCGTATTTCGAGGCGCTGCGCACGGAGATCAAGCGTATCTTCCGTACCCAGAACGACGTGGACAGCCGCTATTTCTATCCCCCCGAGGGCGAGCCGCCGCTGGAGGGCACCTACGCGTGCCTCGTCATCACGGCGGATAAGGGCCTCGCGGGCGCATACAACCAGAACGTCATCAAGGAAGCTATGCACATGCTCGATGAGCATCCCGACACGAAGCTCTACGTTGTAGGCGAATACGGCCGCCACTTCTTTACGCAGCACAATATCCCCATGGAACACAGCTTCCTCTATACGGCACAGAACCCCACCATGCAGCGTGCGAGAGAAATTTGCGACATCCTGCTTGAGGGCTACGACCGCGGGGATTTTAAGAAGATTTTTGTCATTTATACCGATATGGAGAACAGCCTCACGTCCTCTGCACACTGCACGCGTCTGCTGCCGTTCCACCGCGCCTATTTCCAGACGGATACGGTGGAAAAGGCGGTCACCACGCCGTTCGAGTTTGTACCCTCCGTGCAGGCGGTTCTCAACAACATCATGCAAAGCTACGTTTCGGGCTTTGTTTACAGTGCCCTCATCGATAGCTTCTGCAGCGAGCAGAATGCCCGCATGACGGCGATGGATTCCGCCAACAGCAACGCGGAAAAGCTCCTCGCAGAGCTTTCCTTGCAGTATAACCGCGTGCGTCAGGCTGCCATCACGCAGGAGATTACAGAGGTCTCCGCCGGTGCGAAGGCACAGCGTCAAAAACACAGGAAGGAAGCGTGAACAACGTGAATACAGGTAAGATCGTACAGATCTCCGGCCCGGTCATCGACGTACAATTCGAGTCCGGCGTTCTGCCGAAAATCAGAGAAGCCCTTTCGCTTACCGTGGACGGACGGCGGTATGTGATGGAGGTTGCCCAGCATGTGGGTGACAACACGGTCCGCTGCGTCATGCTTTCCGGCAGTGAGGGCCTTTCCCGCGGTATGCAGGTTGAGGCTCCGGGCAAAACCATCGAAGTGCCGGTGGGCGAAAACACGCTCGGCCGTATGTTTAACGTGCTCGGCGATCCCATCGACGGCGGCGAAGCCGTTCCCGCAACCGAGCCGCACAAAAGCATTTACAGAAAAGCTCCGTCGTTTGACGAGCAGAACCCGGCCGTCGAGATCCTCGAGACCGGCATCAAGGTCATCGATCTTCTGGAGCCGTACCCGAAGGGCGGCAAAATCGGTCTGTTCGGCGGCGCAGGCGTCGGCAAGACCGTCCTTATCCAGGAGCTCATCCATAACGTCGCCATGGAGCACGGCGGTTACTCCGTGTTTACCGGCGTCGGCGAGCGCAGCCGTGAGGGCAACGACCTCTGGCGTGAAATGCGTGAAAGCGGTGTCGGCGATAAAACGGCGCTCGTCTTCGGCCAGATGAACGAGTCCCCGGGCGTGCGTATGCGTGTCGCCCTCTCCGGCCTCACCATGGCAGAGCATTTCCGTGACGAAGAGCACAAGGACGTCCTGCTCTTCATCGATAACATCTTCCGTTTCGTGCAGGCAGGCAGTGAGGTTTCCACGCTTCTCGGCCGTATGCCTTCCGCCGTCGGTTATCAGCCGACCCTCGCAAACGAAATGGGCGAGCTGCAGGAGCGCATCACCTCCACAAAAGACGGCTCCGTCACCTCGGTTCAGGCTGTTTACGTGCCTGCCGATGACCTTACCGACCCGGCCCCGGCCACAACGTTCGCCCACCTCGACGCTACGACCGTTTTGAGCCGTAAGATCGCCGAGCAGGGTATTTACCCCGCCGTCGATCCGCTGGAGTCCACCTCCCGTATCCTCGAAGCCGATGTTGTCGGCGAGGAGCACTACCGCATCGCACGTGAAGTGCAGGAGACCCTCCAGAAGTACAGCGAACTGCAGGACATCATCGCCATCCTCGGTATGGACGAGCTCAGCGACGAAGACCAGCTCACCGTGCAGCGCGCGAGAAAGATCCAGCGTTTCCTCTCGCAGCCGATGCACGTCGCAGAAAAGTTCTCCAGCGTGCCGGGCGTTTACGTCCCGCTCAAAGAGACGCTGCGCGGCTTCAAGGCCATCGTAGACGGCGAAATGGACCAGTACCCCGAGGCGGCGTTCTATAACGTAGGTACGCTCGAGGACGTCATCGCGAAAGCGAAGCAGTTAGAGGCGGAGGCGATCTGATGCGTACATTTCAGATGCACCTGCTTGAAGCCGATAAGGTCTTTTTCGAGGGCGAGTGCGAGTCGCTTGTCGTGCCCACAACGGTCGGCCAGTACGGCATTCTGGCGGGTCACAGCAATATGATCTCCGCCGTCGTGCCGGGCGTGCTCTCTTACCGCGCACCGGGTAAGGAGTGGCGCACCGCTGCCGTTTCTGAGGGCATGGTGAAGGTCGAGGGCAACGATATCCTCGTGCTTGTAGACTCCGCCGAGTACCCGGAGGAGATCGATGCCAAACGTGCACAGCGCGCCGCCGATGAGGCGAAGGAGGCCATTCTCCAAAAGCGCAGCGTGCGCGAATACCGCACCGCGCAGGCAAACCTTGCCCGCGCCATCAACCGCCTGCGCGTCAAGAAAAACGCGAGATAAGGCGGTAAAAACCACACCGAATTTCCAAATATGCAAAAAGCGTTCCGAGTATTCGGGGCGCTTTTTTGCATATTTCACACAAAGGGTTTGCTTTTTCCATGAACTTTCAAAATTTCGCAAAAACTGCGGTGCAAAACAGCGGAATGTGCTATAATGAACGCGAATACCGGCGGAAAAGTACGCCGGAAAGTTGTATTGAAATTCAGTTTAAAGGAGTCAAAAGCATGATCAAAGTCGGTTTTATCGATTACTATTTAGACGAGTGGCACGCCAATAACTACGTTCACATGCTGCACGATTACTCAAACGGCGAGGTAGAAGCCGTGTACGCCTGGGCTGAAATCGACAGCCCCGAGGGCGGCCTCACAACGGACGCATGGTGCGAAAAATACGGTCTCACCCGCATGATGACGCAGGAGGAGCTCATCGAAAAGAGTGACGTTCTGCTCGTGCTCGCCCCGCGCGACCCGAAAAAGCACGAAGAACTCGCAAACCTCGCGCTGCGCTCCGGCAAGCGCTGCTATGTGGATAAAACCTTCGCGCCGGATCACTTCGCTGCAAAGCGTATGCTCGATCTTGCCGAGCAGAGCGGTACGCCGTGCTGGTCGTCTTCCGCGCTGCGTTTTGCGGAGGAGTATCAGGCAGCGGATAAAACGAACATCAAGGGTGTCAATGCATGGGGTCCGAACGGTTTTGAGGATTACGCCATCCACCAGCTGGAGCCAATCTTCATGATGATGCAGGCTCCCGCGACGGAAGTCATGCACCTGACAAACGACGAGGTGTACACCGGCGTTCTGCGCTTTGCGGACGGCCGCACCGCAACGCTTTCCGGCTACGCAAAGGGCTCGCCGTTCATGATGAACATTGCGCGCTCCACGGAAAATTCCGTACTGGAAATTCGCTCCGATTACTTCCGTCACTTCATTGAGGCGCTCGTCGAGTTCTTCAAAAACGGCACCATCCCTGCCCCGCACAGCGAGACGCTCTCCATCATCAGCGCCTGGGGCGCCCTTATGGAAGCCGAAAAGACCCCCGGCATCTGGGTCAAAGTCCCGAAGGACTGAGTTTGTCGCTGCAAAAACCGTCACAACGCACGCATCCTTGACCGCAATAGGCTTCTTCCAAAAGCGCGACTATGCGGCCATTAAAGAACAGCAAGCAGAGCGTTACGGCGTCTGGCTCACGAATTTCGTTATGATAAAAACGATATAAAAAAGATAGTCTTTCTAAGCAAAACAAACGCTTTGGAAGACTATCTTTTTCTATGCGTGCGAAAATGTACGTTTATTTCTTCGGTTTCGGCGCGGCGGGGTCGGTGAGTTCGGGGAGTGCGCCGCCGGAGACCGCCCAGAAATATAAACTTGCGATGCTGCAATACGGCGAAAAACGTTTGCGGTACCGCTCGAACCGCGCGCGGTCGATCTCCTTGTGGCGGTAGACCATGCGCATGCCGCGCAAAATGGCGAGGTCACCGTAGCTGAGCACGTTCGGGCGCTGCAGGCAGAATAAAAGCAGCATTTCTGCTGTCCATACGCCGATGCCCTTGAGCGCGCTGAGCTTGCGAATGACCTCTTCATCCGGCTTTTCGCCGATGCTGATTAAATCAAATTCGCCCGTATGCACCTTTTTCGCGAAGTCCGTGATGTATTCCGCCTTGCGGAAGGAAATGCCGAGCGACTGCAAATTTGCTTCGCCATAGCCCAAAACGTGTTCGGCATCGACCGTGCCGAGGGCGTTTTGCACGCGCGCCCAAACGGTTGCCTGCGCCTTTGTGGAAATCTGTTGTCCCACGATGTGGTGTACAACGGCGGAAAAAAGGTCGTCGTCCACGGCGCGCTCAATGTGCCCCACGCGGTCGATGACCGCCGAGAGCTTCTTGTCCTTTTTCCGTAAATAAGCGAGCTCTTTTTCGCCGTACGGAAAGTATTTTATCTCGCTCATCAATCGATTTCTCCCGGAGTGCGCGATTTGATCATCGCTTCCAGCTTTTGCAGCTCGGTAATCTCTTGCGGGGTCAGCTTTTCCGGGTAGCCGGTCTCGAGCTTTTCGAGCATGGAGCGCATTTTGTAGGCTTCGGCAGGCTGACGCAGAATTTCGCGCTCGCTTTTAATCTGTTCCCGCGCGGCGACTTCGTCGATGATCTGCTGCATGTAGCGGTATAAGTTGCTCCGTTCTGTATAATCGGCGGGCGCGTAAAAATTTAATCGGTTGTCGTTATACAGCTTGTATACTTTGGCGCGGTTGTTTTTCTCCGGGTCGTATACACCGACGGAGTAGCCGCCCTTGCTTTTCACGAGCCGCATACACGGAATGTCCGTGGCGCTGTCGCCGATATAGACGATGTTCTCATACGGAATGCGCAGGTTTTCCTCGGGCATACTGTCGTTTACGCGTTCGTCGTACTCCTCCAAAAAGCCTTTTGCAATGCGGAAAATGAACTGCGTCTTATTCGTGTAATTGATGGCCTGCGCGGGCCACTCCGCTACGCCGTCCGTGGTGTAGAGGTAGGAGGAGGCATAAATGCGTTTGAAATTCTTCGCGATGGCGCTGCCCTCGATGATTTCTTTAAGACCCGAAGAAATGATGTAGTGTTCAAGCTCGATGCCGCGCTGCGCAGCATACGCTGTCGTGCGCGCGAACCAATCCGTAACGCCGCGGTACAGCTCCACCTGCGCACCGATGGCCCGAAAATACTCGCGTTTTAAGGATTTTCCGAGAAAGCGTGAATAGCGAACAAGCATGAACATCCACGAAAGGTTGCTTTCCATGCTGCTTTCCCGCGCGAATGCGTCCGTTTCCGCCCAGAATTTGTCTTTGTCAATGCCAAAAGACGGGATGAGCGTGAACGTCTGCATGTCGTCCGGGGAAAGTGTTTTGTCAAAATCGTAGCAGATCGCCATGCGCGGCCTGTTCTCCGTCATGCTGCCGCCCCCTTTCTGTATCTCATTATAGCTAAAAACGTTTGTTCTGTAAAGAGGTTTTGCGAAAGTTGTCCGCCGATGTCCTATACTGTCCTGCAATGTCCGGTTTTAACGGCAAAAGAACGCCCTCATCCGCCGCTTTTCGCAGCCGATGAAAGCGCTTTTCGAGCTGTTCCGCCGTTTTGACGCCCGGCGCCTCTTTGGCTTTATTCGCAGACTTGGGGGCATGTCACGTCCAAAAGTCAAGTGTTACGATTTGCGTTCTACCCGCGTCCTTTAGGTGGAGGGCGACCGATAACGCCGGGAGAAAAGCCAGCCTTGCGCTATTTCTATCCACGCCCTCCGGGTGGAGGGCGACCTTTTCCGAATATGACATGACCGCCGCAAAGAAAATATTTCTATCCACGCCCTCCGGACGGAGGGCGACCCCGTCCTTTTGACATCTATATTATACACCTACAGCTGTATAATATCAAGTGTTTTTTCAAAAGCTTTGAAATATTCTTGATTTTTTTCGCGAGCTAAGGTATACTATAAATCGTTCGGATTTCCTCCGAATGTCACCCCCTTTGAGGGCGTGGAATTGATTGTGCCGTCCTTTTGACAATTTCGGCACAAAAAAGCAAAAGCCCCGGTATGCGTATCAGCTACCGGGGCTTTTGCTTTTACTCGTCTATCTCTCGCAAATCCTCCGCTTTGACTGATAGGGCAGAGGCTAATTTGCAGACCGTCTCAAATTGAGCTTTGTTGATGTTGCGATTTTTACACTCATATTGCTGTATCATTCGGACGTTTACGCCGGACTTATCTGACAATTGAGATTGAGACAATCCGTTCTCTAATCTTATCCGCTGTAAATTTGTCATTTTTTTGCTCCTTTATTTTATCCTATGGATTGTGGGCAACATATTATCCGCATTGCCCGCATTTACAAAAATCGGCGCTACCCATTTAAGGATTAGCTTACGCGTACCGTCTTTGCGACTGCCCTGCCAAAAGTGGTGATAATAGCCGCGGCGGACATGGGCGGCGACTTTTGTGCGCGCGGCGGTGTGCGTGCTGCCTGACTTTTTTCGTTCGCGTGCCTCTTTCTGCTTGTGGTAGCGGATCGCCTGCCCTATGCGGTAGCCGACTTGCGCCGTCCGCGATTTTACTTTTTTTGTGGATTCTATGGCCGCTTTCGCTTTTTCTTTCTCCGTCTCCGGCTCCGCTGGGGCCGGGCTTGTATATTCTATATCCGCATTTCGTGAGCAGAGATAGAGAAATTTCTATCCACGCCCTCCGGATGGAGGGCGACGTCAAAACCCTCCGGCAACGGGGGGTTAAGACTTATTATTTCTATCCACGCCCTCCGGATGGAGGGCGACGTCAAAACCCTCCGGCAACGGGGGGTTAAGACTTATTATTTCTATCCACGCCCTCCGGATGGAGGGCGACGGGTCTCGTTATACTTATTCCACCCCACGCCGTTTATTTCTATCCACGCCCTCCGGATGGAGGGCGACAAAGTAAACGTCTGACGATGAAAAATTTGTATATATTTCTATCCACGCCCTCCGGATGGAGGGCGACCTTTTTTCTGATTATATTATAGCACGACGTACAAATTTCTATCCACGCCCTCCGGATGGAGGGCGACGTGGTATAATTTAGGTGGAAAATAATACACGGAGTTATTTCTATCCACGCCCTCCGGATGGAGGGCGACACAAAATAACGACGCTGTGATATAATAAAATTTTATTTCTATCCACGCCCTCCGGGTGGAGGGCGACACAATCAGGGCAAAATGCGAAACAGTAAATTAAGATTTCTATCCACGCCCTCCGGGTGGAGGGCGACACAATCAGGGCAAAATGCGAAACAGTAAATTAAGATTTCTATCCACGCCCTCCGGGTGGAGGGCGACTAGGACACTTTTGCAAAAATCCATTGACTATACGCATTTCTATCCACGCCCTCCGGGTGGAGGGCGACATGATTTTTTGATGTATATTGCGTCTACTGCCGAAATTTCTATCCACGCCCTCCGGGTGGAGGGCGACCTCTCAGGCGGAAGCTGGAGCAACCTCGTAGGCGATTTCTATCCACGCCCTCCGGGTGGAGGGCGACGCTTTCACCGCGATGTGCGGAAAGCCGTCGAGAAATTTCTATCCACGCCCTCCGGGTGGAGGGCGACGACATTCCGAAGGAGGAATAAAAGTGACAACAGATATTTCTATCCACGCCCTCCGGGTGGAGGGCGACCATTGCTGCCTTACCCCCCCCCCTTAGCCGATGATTGATTTCTATCCACGCCCTCCGGGTGGAGGGCGACCGAATCGGGCACTTTGACCGGCTCGCCATCGGAGATTTCTATCCACGCCCTCCGGGTGGAGGGCGACGGATTTACAAATCATTTACCGCCACAACAAAAATTTCTATCCACGCCCTCCGGGTGGAGGGCGACTGCTTAGGTTGGGAGGATGCTGCCCGCACCCTCTTATTTCTATCCACGCCCTCCGGGTGGAGGGCGACCGTCGCCCAGCGCGCGTTTGCTTTTATAAAATTCATTTCTATCCACGCCCTCCGGGTGGAGGGCGACCGAAACACACGATCTCCATGCCGTCGGATTCGTCATTTCTATCCACGCCCTCCGGGTGGAGGGCGACACTTTAACGGTAAAAACGCAACGAAGCCTAATAATTTCTATCCACGCCCTCCGGGTGGAGGGCGACGCCGTCGGTATCGTCAAACGTGGTTACAATGTCAAATTTCTATCCACGCCCTCCGGGTGGAGGGCGACGCGTGCAGCTCCACCCCCGAAATTACTGCTGCTGATTTCTATCCACGCCCTCCGGGTGGAGGGCGACAACCTTGCCCGCGCCTTTAACATGAGCGAAGCGGATTTCTATCCACGCCCTCCGGGTGGAGGGCGACAACCTTGCCCGCGCCTTTAACATGAGCGAAGCGGATTTCTATCCACGCCCTCCGGGTGGAGGGCGACCCCGGCCGTAGCTGAAAAGGAACTCTTCAAACGTATTTCTATCCACGCCCTCCGGGTGGAGGGCGACGCGCAAAACCGTAACAGTATTTTAGCCTCTGTTATTTCTATCCACGCCCTCCGGGTGGAGGGCGACTGCCGCTTTCTTGAACAAAATGGTCGAAGAGCTCGAATTTCTATCCACGCCCTCCGGGTGGAGGGCGACCACGTCCGAAACCAACGCCGCTAACAGTGCAAGCATTTCTATCCACGCCCTCCGGGTGGAGGGCGACTTAGGCGGCGTGCTAAATGGATTTTTTGCGCTGGTATTTCTATCCACGCCCTCCGGGTGGAGGGCGACCGGAATGGGCGGGATTTGAAACAGTCGGGCAATGCATTTCTATCCACGCCCTCCGGGTGGAGGGCGACTCGTGCCGGACACTAGCCTGTATAGTGCGGCTATATTTCTATCCACGCCCTCCGGGTGGAGGGCGACGTAAACCACCGCCTTGCAGACCTGGAGGACATCATTTCTATCCACGCCCTCCGGGTGGAGGGCGACAATTGGCAAGGGGCGAGTTAACACAAACGACGGAATTTCTATCCACGCCCTCCGGGTGGAGGGCGACCCGGATTAGAGGACAATCCGAAAAGAGGTGATATATTTCTATCCACGCCCTCCGGGTGGAGGGCGACTGCGAATGGGCAGATTATCCCACTAAAGTGCTTATTTCTATCCACGCCCTCCGGGTGGAGGGCGACTCTAATTTTTGAACAGCTCCTCGATGTCGCTTTGCATTTCTATCCACGCCCTCCGGGTGGAGGGCGACTCCCTTATCTTTTTCCAGATATATGCTCTTGCATTATTTCTATCCACGCCCTCCGGGTGGAGGGCGACCAAATTGTATGAAATCAAAACGCAGATTTTCAATATTTCTATCCACGCCCTCCGGGTGGAGGGCGACAAATGTGTTAACAAACTGTGAACAAATTGTAAACATTTCTATCCACGCCCTCCGGGTGGAAGGCGACAGCAAAAACGGACAAAGTTTTCGTCTTTTTTTGCGCAAAAGGGAGAAGAATTTGCCTCTTTAAGACGCGGAAAGAGAAAAATTTGCCGGTGGAGTTTTAAAAAGGACAAATTTTGGGTTTTGATTTGGTGCGAAGGAAGCGGGAAAAGCGTGTGCGCTTTGGCTTCGCACTGCGGGTAATCAGATGAGCAGGACGGAATCCTGCGCGTAGGTGGGCTGTACGCCGACGTGCTCTACATTTTGCTTATATTGATTGCCGAGGCGGTAAAACCGCAGGCTGTCCGTTTCGGGCTCGATGAGCGCGGTGAGCTCTGCCTTCAGTGTAACATACTGCGCGGCGGTCAGCAAGCACTCGAAAACGGAGTTTTGTACGCGCTGCCCATGGTCTACACACTTTTTAGCGACTTTGCGGAGACGCTTTTTCCCGGCGGCGGTCTCCGTGTTGACGTCGTAGGTAATTAAGACCAGCATTTTGACCTCACTTCCAGAAAAACGGCGGATACGCTTCCAGATCGCCGCGCAGGGTGCGGGCGAGCAGGAGTGCCTGCACGTAGGGCACGAGTCCCCACGGAATCTTCTCTTTTAAAAACGGGTGCGTGATCTGCTCCTGCTTTTTGCTTTGCCATGCGCCGAGAAATGCGCGGCGACCGTCGTCCGTTAAAAGCACGGCGCCGCTTTCCTGCTTTTGCAGGTGTTTTGCGGTGATGATCTTGCGGTTCACGCAGGAGAGCACAAAGCGGTCGGCATACACGGCGCGCAGCTCTTCCATGAGGTCGAGTGCGAGACTGCGGCGACCGGGTCTTGGGCGGTGCATGAAGCCGATGTACGGGTCGAGCCCGGCACTTTCGAGTGCGGCGGTGCAGTCGCGCGTGAGAAGTGTATAGGCGAATGAAAGTAGGGCGTTGATGTTATCGAGCGGCGGCCGGCGGCTGCGCGAGGTAAAACGGAAGTCGCTTTGCTGCTGCAAAACGAGGTGATCAAACACACCAAAATACAGCTTTGCGGCTTCGCCTTCTAAGCCGAGCAGCTGCGCGGGGTCTTCGCAGGAGGCGATGAGCGGCAAAGACTGTGCCATTTGTGCGGCGGCTGTTTTAAGCGCTTCCACGGGTACGCGCTGGGGGTGGTCACGCGTGGCGCGCTCTAAGACCCAGCGGGCGTTATAGACCTTGCCGAGGATGAACCCGCGGGCGTAGCGGCAGCTTTGATAGGGATCATCGGACACGCGATTCTGCGTTTGCCGCAGGAGGATGTTGCCATGCTCTTCGCCGACGGTGCGTGCCAAAAACTGCCCACGCGGGGAGAAAAACGCGATGTCCACACCGCGCTGCACGCAGGCACCCATCAAGGCGGGACTTGCGCCGGCGTAGGAGAAACAGAGAATACCCTCGAGCGTGTGCAGCGGGAAGCGCGCGACTTCCTTTTGCTCGCGACTAATGACGACATTTTCGCCGTTTACGGAGAGATACGCGTCTTCGCTGAGCACGAACAGGGTGTTGAGCAGTTGTCTCACGGAGTATCCTCCTCGCTTTCAAAAATGTGGGCGCGCAGGTATGAGACGGGGTCTGCACGGCTGCACAGCACCGGCAGGCAAATCGATTTTAACGAGCAGGCGTTGCAGTGCTTGCCGGGTTTGACTTTTGGTGTGTAGCCGCGGGCGAAATAGCGGTTCATTTCGGCAGCGGTGTCTTCCGTTTTGCGGCGGAGTTCTTCCGTGAACGGAACAACCTCGCGGCGGCGCGTTTCTATGTAGTAGAGCGCGCCCGCGGGAATATCGCACACGAGCATTTCTTCAAGCGCCATGGCTTCGGCGCAGAGCTGCAAGCGGTCGGCATCGTTCTCTTTTTCGCGGCCGTGCTTGTACTCGATGGGGTAGGGCAGCCAAAATCCGGGCTGCCCCTCTAAAGAAATGCCGTTTTTGTCTTTATGAAACTCTACGACGTCGCACGCGCCGGAGAGGTTCAATTTACGGCTGAACACGCGCATGCCGCGCACGGTGAAGGTGTCGTCACGCTTTTCGGACAACGTTTCATCGTGGCAGCGGACGTGGTCGAGCTGCCCCTGTGCGGTGCGGGCATTTTCCTGCCACTGCTGCTCGATGTGGATGAGCGCCCACTGGCGGCGGCAGAACGCGAAGTGCTGGATGCCAGACATTAAAAGTCCGTCTTCACGCGCGTCCATTTAGGAAAGACGTTCGCAGGTGACGCCTTCGGGCAGGTCTTCGGAAACGGTGACGGTGTAATCGGAGAATTTGCGCGGGACGGCTACGCCGTCGACCTTTTTAACCGTTACGGCATCAAACAGCTTATAGGAAGCGGCGTTGCCGAGCTCGGACGCGTGCTTGAAGATGATGAGCTCGCGCACGGCCATTTTGCCGCGGGCGGCGCTGTGGTCGTTTTCAAACATATTGAGAATGGCCTGCCAGAGCATTTGAAGGTCTTCTTCGGAGAAGCCGGTCACGCGGCGGGCGAGGTTGGCGGAAACGAAGCCCTCTGCGCGGTAAAGACCGTAGGGCACGACGTATTTGCGGCCCATTTCGGTGGTTTTGTTCTGGGCGTCGGATTCGGTGGTGATGGCAGTGCGGGTAATGGTGACCTCCTGCGGCACGATGGGGTCGATGGAGCGGGCAAAGCCGAGCTGCACCGGGCCGCGCACCTGACCGCAGTTTAAAGCGCCCTTTACGAATGTTGTCATGACTGCGCCGAATGTGCGGATGTCGAAAAACTCGCTGCACATGAAGTCACGGAGCTTGAGGTCGATATCCGGGTCATTGCTGCGGAGCTTTGTCACAATCTTTTTGGCGTCCTTGCCTTTTTGGATCTCGGCAAGCTCTTCGCCGATGCCGAGCGCTTCTCCGGCTTCGAGGTCGCTGCGGTTGAGCGGCACCTGATCCTTAATGTAAATACGCCAGCCGGACTCATCTTCTTTGACGTCCTGCACGTAGTTGCGGATCTTGCGCTTTAGGCACACATCGGTTATGATGCCGTTGCCGGTTTCCGGGTCTACGCGCGGCATGTTGCCGGCGTCGGGGTCGCCGTTGGGGTTGCCGTTTTCCACATCGAATAAGATCACGAAATCGTAGCGGTTTTGAATGGGTTCACGCATGGTTATGCCTCCTCTTTCTGTTCGGTAGTGTCTGCCTTTTTCTTAAAATATTCCTGACGCTGCTGGTAGTAGCCGAGCTGGAACGCGCCCTGTTCTGCGAGCATAAGCTGCTTTGGGAAGGTTTCGCCGAGCTTGTCCGAAAGTTCGCCGATGGATTTATCCAGTGCAATCCGCTGACCCTCGTTGAGCTTTGCGAGGTGCTTCTGCGCCAGATTGATGAGCGTGGGGAACACAAGGCTCGGCGTAGCGGAAGCGGAGTTGAAAAAACGGTCTTTGATGGTGGTGTTGATGTTGGGGTTTGCGGCTTCCTGCGTGCGCTCCAAAACGGCGAACAGGCGGCCGAGATTGTAGGGGATATTGGTGCTTTCTTTGTTTACGGACACGGTCAAAACCTCCTTTGGACAAAGCGGGTCTTCGTTTTTAGAATAATAAGCTTTTATGACGGACGCGCGCGCCCAGGTGACATCGTGCTCGGCGCGGATGCGCTGCGCGGTGCCGTTTAGTAAAGTGGCGGGGTAGCGCGTATCGTTTAGGATGGAAGTGAGCAGGTCGCCGGAAAGGCGCGGGAAGGATTTTTGCAGCTCTTCATCGGCTTTTTTCCAGTCTTTGGAAAAGCGGACGGCAGAGCACGCGAGGGTGTAGGGCCAAAGCGTGTCGAATTTTTCGTAGGCCGGGCGGGTGATCTCCAAACGCTCGTAATGGGCGTTCACGTTTTTGGCGAGCTTTGTGAAGGTATCCTGCCAGAAAAAGCGAACGGAAAGACGCGCGGCGTTCGGCGCGAGCCCCAGAATGTAAAAGTGTGTATCGGGGCTGAGGTGCATGTCCTGTAGGTCGGCTGTTCTGCCGGATACGAGTTTTTGAATTGCGCCTAAAATGTCGTTTTCGCTCCAATCGGACTGTTCCTGCGGACCGAAAAGCATAGCTCCCGCAAATGCGGCGATGGCAGGATCGGCATTTTCCACCCAATATACGACGGTGACGTCGCCGATGCGGCGGACATTATCACTGCGCAGCAGGTAGTTTAGCGCCTGCGTGTAGGCGGTCATGGCGTAGGTGCTGACGGGAGCGTTCTCGCCCTGCTCGTGCCCGTAGGAGCAGAAGGCCTCGGCGTTGAACGAAACGAGCGATGCGCCGGAGCTTTGTGCGCCGCGCACACCTTGAATATTGCCGTGCAGACGCGCGGCGGGGGCGAGCTTGCCGGTGACACTGCACCGGGTGGGCGTGTCGGAATCTGAAGCAGAATCATAGGCCTGCTGCCACGCGGCGGCGATGTCATAGTCGTTTGCCGCGGGCTTATTGTTATAATAAAAGATCAGATTGCCGCCCTTATAAATTTCCGAAAGATAGGGCTGCAAAGCAGGGTGCTCGACGGCAGAGGGGGAATTCCAGGTATCGAAAAACGCACGGACGGCTGCGGCGGCTTCACCGGGGGTATCTTTCAAAATTTCCAGATGCTTTTCGCGGCTGGCTTCAAAGCAAGCTTTGGTGCGCTCGGGCTTACCCTTGTCGTCCACGCCGAGCAGGTAGGAAGACGTATCACACAGAAAATTTGCCGCAACACCGGAAGAGCGCTTGACCTGTGCGGGCACGGCGAGCTGCTGCGGCAGCATCTTTTTACCGTTTGGAGAGGGCTTTTGGAGAGGAGAAACATCGAAAAGGGAACCGTCCGGGTTTAGGTCCAGACGCCAGCTGACATTGACTTTGCTCCAGCCCGGGCGGTCGATCTCACCGCGGGCAAGAAGCGCTTCGTAATACTGAACTAAGGCTTGCAGGATCATCTGAACACCTCGCAGCCGGCCACCTGAATGACACCGTGCTCCATTTTGGCACGGAAATACAGGGGCGTGATATTTTGTGGGTCGGAATAATCGAAATCGTACAGCATAAAGCCGAGATCGCGCGTCTCGTCAATCGTCGGGATCGGGCCACCCTCCCACTGCTTGAAGTGTGCGGGAAACTCGCGGCAGCCGAAGTACGGGGTGGAAAAGCACTGGCCTTTTCTCATGCGGCGCGTGACGATGTCCTGAAACTTGCCGGGGTTATCGCCGGGTGCGGCTTTTTCCGGCAGCATCTCGAACTCCGCTTCGATGACATAGTGGACATTTGTCAGCACCATGGAGGCACGCTGGACAATCTGTTTCGTCGTGACGAGGTACGGCTCATCTTCCTTGCCCTGCGCGATGCGCATGGCGGTGCCCCCGAGAATTTTGCTTTTTACTTCGTTGCGCCGAATGGTGGTAAACTCGATGGGGTTCAAAACGTAGATGCGGCGGATATGCCAGCGTATTCCGGGGTGATAATACAGACTTTCAACTATACCGCGCGCGGCGGACGGGGTGGGGACATCGTAGCTTACACGCTCGACTTTCATCTCTCCGCGTGTGAATAACGCATACGGGCCCCAGACTTCCAACTGAATCAATAAGATCAACTCCTTTCAAACTTCAATTGATGTTGTTTTTATAATCCAACTATATAACGATTATTTGAACTTGTCAAGATAAAATTTGAATTTGGTCTATTTTTTACGGAACTTATAAAGTATAATTTGAATACGTATTGCTTTAATACGTATCATATGGTATAATAGATTTGAATCAGGAGGGGAATTGAAATGCCGAAGAAGCCAAAGGAACTGGAACGGATCATTTTAGAAGACGGCTGGGTGTTCAAGATGCAGACGGGTTCGTACCGCCATTATACGCACCCGACGAAGCCCGGCAAGGTCACCATTCCGTTTCATTGCAAGGACATTCCGAAAGGCACGGAAAATTCCATTTTGAAGCAGGCAGGTTTGAAATAATCTCCCCCGCTTCCGCTTAGACTATATCAGGAGGTCGATTTTATGCTGTCAGCTTATCCCGCTTGTTTTTTTAAGGAAGAAAGCGGTTATTCTGTTGTTTTCCCCGATCTAAGCGATCTGTCCACCTGCGGCGAAACGCTCGATGAGGCGCTGCGCATGGCGGTCGATTGCCTTGCCGGGTATCTGTACTGGCTGAAAAAAGACGGTGAAGCCGCCCCGGCGCCCTCGCCCGTGGACGCGATCCGCCTTGCAGACGTCGCCGCCGAGCTGGAAGTGCCGACGGAAGGCGCGTTCGTGAACATCATCACCGTGGACGTGGAAGAATACGCCAAAACACACTTTGAAAAAGCCGTCAAAAAGACGCTGACCATTCCCGCATGGCTGAACACCGCCGCCTTGGAGCAGAACATCAACTTTTCGCAGGTCCTTCAGGACGCGCTGAAAGCCCAACTGCATATGGGATAAAATCAAGTTAAGGTCGCTGTCTGTTTTTACAGGCAGTGTGGGTAGAAATAATTGTTGTTGATTTGTATAGAGAGGTCGGTAAGGGTTTGCCTTACCGGCTTTTCTATTTTATATAAACAGAGCGGTTTCGGTTTGGTCGAGGGTGAGGCCGAGGGCACTGTCGTAGCGGCGGGGATCGGCGAGGACATAGAGTGCGCCGCCGTCGATGCTCTGCACGGCGCCGGCTTCGCGCAGGGCAGCGAGCTGCTGCGGGTAGACGTTCACGCTGTACTGCCCGAGCTTTCTGAACAGGGTGCGGCTGCGTTCGCCGCGATACAGCTGCTCGACGAGGGCTTCGCCTTGGTCGATCGGGATATACACGGGCGTGGTGCAGCTTTCAATGACCCGTACCTTTTCCGCAACGGAGGCGAACGGGAGCATCTCGTTTTCGAACGCTATGAGAATCTTCTCACGGTCGAGATCTTCTTTGCCGTACAAATCGCGATAGAACTCAAAATACGCGCGGATTGCAGCTAACGAAGTGATGTCCTCCATGCGTTTTGAAATGTTCTTCATGGCTGCGGCGGGCTGGCGCATGTAGGGCGGCGGGGTGGTGTTCTGGACGGTGAAGACGGTCACGAGGCTTTCATCTAGCGGGCGCTTGCCCTCGCGATTGCAGCGGCCGGCGGCTTGCAGGACGGAATCAAGCCCGGCTTCTTCGCGGTAAACGCGCGGGAAATCCACATCGACACCGGCTTCGATGAGCGAGGTGGAAACGACGCGGCAGGGCAGGCCGATTTTTAGGCGCTCGCGAATTTCCTTAATGCGCGCTTTGCGGTGGGCAGGGCACAGGTGCGTGGTGAGGCAGTACGCGCCGTCTTCCGGCAGTGCTTGATAGATTTTCTGTGCGTCTGCGATGCGGTTGACGATGCAAAGCACCTGCGGCAGCGCGGTGAGCTCGGCGGTGAGCGATTCTGTGCTGTCAAATGTGTGCTGCGCGATTTTCGTGCGGCGGAAGGTCTCGAAATTTTCAGGGACATTGGGACAGATCTCTTTGATCGGCAGGTCGATTTTCAAATCGGCAAAAACACCGTCTAACGCGGGCTGCGTGGCGGTGCACAGGACGACAATGACGCCGTACTTCCGGGCAAGCTCGGCAAGCGCCGCCGTGAACGGCTTTAGATACGGCATGGGCAGCGTCTGCACTTCGTCTAAGATGAGCACGCTGTTGGCGAGGTTGTGCAGCTTGCGGCAGCGGGCGGGTTTGCTCGCAAACAGGGACTCAAACAGCTGCACGGTGGTCGTGGCGATGATGGGGGTGTCCCAGTTTTCTGCGGCCAGCATTTTGCGGTACTCTGCGGGGTTCGGGCTTTCGGAAAAGAGATATTCCGCGCTGCTGTGGTGCTCGATGACGTTTTCCGTGCCGAAGATTTTTTCAAACGTATCGGCGTTTTGGTCGATGATGGACGTGTACGGCGCGGCGTAGATAACGCGGCTCATGCAGTTTTGCACGGCAGCGGTCAGCGCAAATGCCATGGCAGCGGTCGTTTTTCCGCCACCCGTCGGCACGGTAAGCGTATAAACACCCGGTGCGGCGGTGCTGCCGGAGGCCTTGCACGCATCCAAAATGGCGCAGCGCTTTCGGTTGAGCTCGGTTTTGGGCGGATACCACGGTGCGATGTACGTTTCCAAGCGGTCGAGCAGCGCAGGGAGCGCATCGTAGTTGCCGCGCGGGGCAGGTGCGCCGTCCATAAAGGTTTCGGTGTCGATGAAATCGGCATCAACAAGGCAAGAAAACAGCATGCGGATATAAAACGAGAGCCGAAACCCGGTGTTGAATTCTCGCACGTTAAAGGGTTTGACCGGCGGCAGAGTGACTTCGTTTTTCCAATCGTCATACGGTTCGAGGTCGCGTTTTAAGCGGCCCGAGAGGGTAGCGTCGTTTTTGGTATCGGCGCGGGAGCCGAAATTCGGTATGCCGCCGTGATGGCCTGCGATGGCGAGCGCCAGATACCCGACACCGTGCGCGCAAGCTTCTTTTGCGCCGGCCGTGGAGTGGTCTACGCGCACGCCGCCGTCTAATCGATGCTGAAAGGCATCGCTGTACTTGCCGATGTCGTGCAGTAAACCGAGCAGATAGCCGTCTTCCTCCGCGCCGAATGCGGCGGCAAACTGCTTTGCAAGCTCTGCCGTGCCGGTGAGGTGTTCGTATACGGTTTGCTCGCGGGAATGATCTTCACTTATATGTGCCAGCTTTTTCGCCATAAAATCACCTTTTCGTCTTTGTTAAGACCATCATAGCACGGGAAAAGTACAATGTAAATATGCTAAATTTGAAGAATAGGTAAGGTGAGCGGAAAAGCGACAGGCGGGGGCGGGAGTAGAAAAAATCCCACGATATTTGGCAGATATCGCGGGAGAGAGTTAGGATTTTGAATTGAAGACTTTTTTGAAAATTTGCTCGAACAGACTTTTCTTTTTATGGGCATCAATGCTCTTTTCAGGAATAGGGCAGCTAATTTGTTCATCTACCAGTTGTGGAGTTATGTTCTTGTGTAAGGTGGGATTACTTTCAGCTGTTGCTTGTCTTTCCAATCTTGCAAATTTGGCGAAAAGTTTTTTTGTGCCTACACGGCTAAATTCAATTTCGAGCAGATTGTCATTTCCAATTGGTTGGATGGAAAGAATGATACCTGTACCAAAGGCAGCGTGTTCAACTTTATCACCGACATGATATAGAATGCTTGAACTGTTTTCAACTGTCGCAGTTTTTTTGTAACGGTTTGAATTTATACTGGAAGCGCTTTGTTTGGAAACGGTTTTTGGCCTATATGTTGCTTTGCTATAATCTTCAAACTTTCGTCCAAGATATTTCATGATTTTCAGCTCATCCATTGCGTCGTAAACGGCGTTATGCTTTTCGTGGTAAGAACAGTCACCGGTGAGAAGTTTCATTATGCTTTCGACGCCAGCATTACGCTTTAGTTTTCCTGTGGAATAGCAGTCCATGGTACCTGTAATTTTAGAATTGTACTGTTTGTAAGCTGCCAATTTCATGATGTCATACCAATCATACTGTAACAATTCGGGCAAAAGTTTGTAATCAAAAGAGGCGTTATAGGCAAAAATCGACTTCACATTATGTTTTTTCAATAAGCTTTTGACATTTAACAATATAACCTCTCGGGTATCAATCATATTTGGAGCATTTTCCTCTATTTGCAAGGCATGTGAAAACATACCACCTGTTTTGTATTCGGGGTTCAGAACGTAGTATTTAGCATCAACGGGTTGATATGTTTGAGTATCTGCGATGACGATACCTATAGACATGGCTTCGCCGTCAAAATTAGTTTCCGTATCGATAACGGCGAATTTGGTCTTATGATATTCGCATATATGGCCTTTGGTTATGGTGCGAATTACCGAAGTCAAAAACGCATTTCGATCAAGTATTTTTATGACGTATGCCTTGTTGTTTCGAGTGTTCCATAGAATACCTTTATCCAAATTTAAAGCTATCATATAGCAGGCACATTGCAGAAAATGTGTATGCTTAAGTTCTGAAACGAATTTAAGTTCATAAACGGTTTCATCGTTAACAACATCAGCAAACCCTATTGCATTGCATATTTTTCTGCCGTTTTTATCTAAAAATGGAATTTCACAGTGAACCTGAACATTTTCGTTTTCCGAAAATTTTGTTTTTAATCTATCTATAAGTTTTAGTCGACTTTCTTCGGGCACGAAAGGAAGATTAACTTGCGTTCTGTATCGTTTTTGCTTAGTCTCTTCGGATACTAAGAATAGAATTTTCTTTTCAATTGACTTTTCTGATAAGATTTTATCGTATTTTTCTTTTTTACGATTACCGTCAAGCTCTTTTCTGAGTTCAATTTCCTTGTCAATGTTATAATTTGAGAAAAATTCAGCTTCTTGATAAATGCCGATACAAGGCGATAAATCGATAAGTTCATCGTTACTTTTAATACGTATTTCGTTATGGTTGTTGTAATCTAGTGGCGTGATTTCCAATAAAGAATAGCATTTTTCAATGTCTTCTTTGTACTTAAAGTCAAACATTTCCGAGATGTTTACGTCTTGAAAATTGAAATTTGTTTCGGTTCTTTCAGACAATGTTTTTTCGGAAAGCATGGCTTCCTGATCGTTTACGAATATGATGTGTTCTTTTCCACGGCTGGCGGCGACACAAAAGGTGTTTCTCAATATTTCGTAGGATTGCTGTGGTTTTTCTATTCGTGACTGCCAATAGCTTTCCGTAAAATCAAAAACTACACATATCTTTCGTTCCATACCTTTGCTGCTGTCGTATGTGGTAAAAATCGCTGATGACTTTTTTGGCTTTATCGCACTGGAATCGTCATCGCGGATACTGGCATAGACCGTTCGTTTATTGAATTTATCCGTATGCGTGTTTTCCAATGCGTTTAATGCATCGGACATTTTCCCAGTTCTTGAGCCGAGACAGAGAATATCTTTCGGATCCTGTTCGGACAGAAATGCAACGACATCGTTTAAATTCATCTGCTCTACGATGCAGTTGGAATTAACGCCGTTGATCGTTTTGCCCCAAACGCGACCGAGCATACTGGCTAAATCCGACGAAATTCTAAAGCAATTTGTGAATTGGAGGTTGATGTGATCACCGAGAAATTCATTGATAAAGCTGACAATGTCGAGTGTCGTTTTATCATAAATCTTCTGGTCGATATCGCCGACAGCAATGACCTGCATGGTGGGGTTTGTTGATTTGATGTATTCAAGCATTTCAGCTAATTCTTGCTCGATATCCTGGTATTCGTCGATAATCAAAACGTCGTATTTGTCTATTTCGGGTCTTTGAGAGTTAAAGCGTTGAATCAATTCTGGAACAGCGACGGATACGCCGATTTGACTTAAAGCCGAATAAGCAAAACCATGATAATTTGTGATTGTAGCATTCTTATTTTTGATTTTAGATTTGGCATCAAGTTTAAGCAGTTTGTTGTATGTAAGATAAAGAATTTTATCAGTGTTTGGTAATTCGCTACACAGTCTTTGAATAGCAGTAGTTTTTCCGCTGCCGATACATGCGTCAACGAGAATGTTTTTTCTTGCTTTTGCTGTATCGATAAAGATTTGTTGCTCATCAGATAGTGTAATGTCTCTTCTATTCATGAATCGATACCTCTTTTATTATAGTATTTACATCATCATAGCATATGGAAAATCCAATGTAAATACAGAAAATCGGCGGTGCGGATTAGGTGAGTGGAAAAGCGACAGGTGGGGGGTGGGGTAGAAAATCATTTGCGATATTCGGAAAAATATGTATTTAATGTTTAATGAGAAGTTTTGAGGTTTGCATAGAGAAATATTGACAAATAAGAACTGTTGCAACGGTGTACAAAGGGAACATAATAAAAAACTTAATAATGGACTGCCAATCTTACACAAAGTACCGCCCAAACGAGACTACGGGCGGTATTTTTGTATCATGGCGGAGAAAGGAGGAACTTCCCACGGGGGCTTGACTGAGAAGTTGAGCCTCTTTTTTCATGCCAAAAAACAGGAGGTAAATGCTTATGGCAGATGATAAAACCACAAAAACGCCGGAACAGCCGGTAACGGATAGCGGGCCGGGCAAGGAAACGCCTCCCGCTCCCCCAAAAGAGCCGGAGAAGGTTTCCGTTTCTCCGGAGCCGGAAAAAAAGACGGAACCGGAGGTAAAGAACCCGCAGGTTTCCGTCTATAACTTCGCTGAAATTATGAAGGAAAAGAAAGCCGAGGAACGGGCGGCAGCTCCCAGCGGGGAAAAGCCTGCCCCGGCAAAAACGGAAAAACCGGAAAAGCAGCCGGAGGCTCCGAAGAAAGCGGAAGAAAAACCCAAAGAGCCGGAACAGCCGAAGCGCCGGGGCCGTCCCCCGAAAGCAGATAAGGACAAGGCCGCAACCCCGAAGCCCAAAGCTCCCGCACAGAAACCGGAAAATGCGGTCAAAAAGGAACCGGAGAAAAAAACGGCTCCAACGGTACAGGCCGCTCCCGCTCCGAAGGAACCCGAAAAACCGAAGGATGCACCACGCCGGGGCAAGGAACAGATCGTCTATATCAAGCTGAACGAGCTTCACGCCTTCAAGAACCATCCCTTTGAGGTTCGGGATGATGAAGAAATGCGGGCTATGGTGTCCAGCGTCAAGGACAAGGGCGTGACCCAGCCCGCTATCGTCCGTCCCCGTGAGGATGGCGGCTATGAGATCGTGTCCGGCCACCGCCGCCAGAAAGCCAGCGAGCTTGCCGGATATGCGGATATGCCCTGTATCGTCCGAAACCTGACGGATGATGAAGCCATCACCCAGATGGTCGAGGATAATCTGAACCAGCGTGAAGAAATCCTCCCCAGTGAGCGGGCCAAAGCCTTGAAAATGCAGCTTGAAGCTATCAAGCACCAGGGCTCCCGCACTTCGGGCCAGATTGACCCGAAGGACGCTGGCAAACGCTCCAACGAGATCGTGGCCGAGCGCAATAAGATGGCGGTCAAGCAGGTGCAGCGGTATATCCGGCTGAATGAGCTGGTTCCCGACCTGATGAAGTTGATGGATGAAAAAAAGCTGGGCTTTACTACGGCGGTGGAGCTTTCCTATGTCAGCAAAAAGAACCAGAACTATATCGCCGTTGCCATTGACAGCCAGCAGTCCTCTCCTTCGCAGGCGCAGGCAAAGCGTATGCGTGAGCTGGACGAAAAGAAGCTGCTCAACGGGGATGTGATCGACGGCATTATGATGGAGGACAAAAAGGAGGTAGACAAAGTGATTTTGACAGGTGCGGAACTGAGCAAGTATTTCGGCAAGGAAACTACGCCGAGGGAAATGAAGGACCAGATCATCAAGCTGCTGGACGACTGGAAGGGTCAGCAGAAGGAACATGAAAAGCCGGAGAAGAAAACCGAACAGGAAAAGTAAGCCCAAACTTCGGGTCAGCATGGCCCGAGGATTGCGGGGCTCTGCCCCGCGCCCCGAAGCTCTGGAGATATAAATTATTCCCCGTCGCCAGTTATTCCGTAGCATAGCCGGGAAAATCAGTCAAGGGCAGCGCCGCCGCAGGCGGTGCCAGAGGCACCCTTGACGGATTTCTCCCGGTTATGCTTTTTCCCGGTCAAGCGACGGGGATATAAATTCTCCAGAGCCGTTCCCCTTCCCGGGGGAAGGGGCGGAGGGGTTGGGCGAACTCTTGCTTTTCCCTAAACCAAAACAGAAATGGAGGCTCAACCAATGAAACGACCTTTAGCATACCTGACCGCCGCATGGAGCGGCGAGCCGGATGTTGATATGGAGCTGGCGGCCCACTACTGCCGCCTTGCTTATGAGGCGGGCTTTTCCCCAATCTGCCCGCTCTTGTACCTGCCGCTGTTTTTGAATGACAGCGTTCCCGAGGAACATAAGGCCGGGATTGATATGCGCCGGGATATGCTGCGACGCTCCCATACCCTGATCGTCTGTGGCAGCGTTGTGGACGAGGATGTAAAAAACGATATTGCGGTTGCCGGGCGGCTGGGCATTGCGGCGACCACACTGGAAGGGGTGCTTGCCGTGAAGGGACATGGTACCCCGGGCCATGCCGGACATTAAGCTGGGAAGCCTTTTCGACGGGATCGGCGTGTTCCCTCTGGCTGCTTCCCGGTGCGGTATCCGTCCGGTATGGGCCAGCGAGATTGAAAAAGCGCCCATCTCCATAACCAAAAGGCACTTTCCCGACATGGTGCATTTGGGGGATATTACGAAGGTGGACGGCGGGAAAATCCCACCTGTCCATATAATTACCTTCGGTTCCCCCTGTCAGAACCTTTCTCTGATCGGCAACCGCTCCGGCCTTGCCGGGGCAAAATCAAGTCTGT
This sequence comes from Neglectibacter sp. CSJ-5, assembly GCF_032490475.1. NCBI lineage: Bacteria > Bacillati > Bacillota > Clostridia > Eubacteriales > Oscillospiraceae > Neglectibacter > Neglectibacter sp. CSJ-5. The sequence goes on from NZ_JAVYJC010000005.1 coordinate 225,075, forward strand.
TCTATCAGGCGTTTCGTATCATACAGGAAATGAGGGATGCTACTGATAACCTATATCCAGCTATCGCTGTTTGGGAAAACGTCATGGGAGCGTTTTCTACAAATGACCGGATGGACTTTAGAGCCGTCCTATCCGCCTTCTCGGACACCGAAGTTCCAATGCCTCCTTCGGGAAGATGGGGAAACGCCGGAATGGTGCGAGGGGGAACGCCTGATGTGTGCTGGCGGCTCATGGACGCCCAGTATTGGGCAGGCTCCCGAAGGCTGGCACGAAGGCAGCGGATTTTCGTCGTGGCGGATTTTGGAGGCAGACGTGCCGCAGACATACTATTTAAGCCCCGTCCAATGCTCCCACTTCCTCCGCCTTGCGGAGAGGGCGGGCGGGCCGCCGCCGAAGGAGATCGAACAGCTTCTTTTGAAACAGGGCGGCAGATACCAGTCATCCACCCCTTTCAGTGCTTCCGTATGCGGGGAGCGGCAAAAAGGCAGGAAGAAACGGCCTTCCGAAACAGCTTCGGATTACCAACTGACCCTTTTCCCACTCTTTTAGCCAGTGATGTAACGCCCTTTGCCTTCTGGTATGAGGGCGACCCGGAGGGCGGCTGTATCCGTTTTCTGACGGAAACAGAAAGTGAACGGCTGATGGGGCTGCCGGAGGGCTGGACAAAGTACGGGGCGGACGGCGTGGAGATCCGGCCTCTGCAACGCTACAAGGCGCTGGGAAATGCGATTGCCCTCCCTTGCGCCGATTACATTATGGCCGGGATTTATGAGGTGCTGGCTGACCGGGCCGGAAAGGAGGAATGAGCCCATGTTTGAAGCCTATATAACCAATACAGCCCTATACCCCTTAATGGGGATTGAGGTAGGGACAACGGTACATTTCCCCATGACGACACAGGAGTTGCAGGCCGCCCTTGCCAAAATCGGGATAGACGGGAAACGGTACAGCGAAGTGTTCTTTACCAGCTTTGACAGTGATGTGCTGGGGCTCTACGATCATCTCTACGAATGTGAGAACATCGACGAGCTGAACGAGCTGGGCCACGCCCTGCTGGAAGTACGGGATAAGGGCGGACTGGAAACCTTTGAAGCCGCTCTTGTCTTGGGAAACCACACAAGGAGCGTGAAGGATTTGATAAACCTGACGCAGAACCTTGACCTTTACCGCTTTTACCCGGATATTTCCGATGATGAAGGGCTGGGCCGTCTTTACGCCGACGAGCTTGGGACTATCGACATACCGGAGCACATTCAGAACTACTTCGATTATGAGGCATACGGGCGGGATGTGCGTATCAACGAGGGCGGCGTATTCGCTCCCGGTGGGTATGTGTCGGCAGTCCCGGAGGGCTTCAAGGAGTATTACCACGGGCCGCAGGACATTCCGCCGGAACACCGGATATTTGCCTATCCTGAAAAGGCCGAGCCTGTCCACTCCATTCTCGCTACACTCAAACGGTTTCAAGAAGCCCCACCCGCTCCGAAAAAGGACAAGGCGGGGCCTTCTCATGAAGAACGGTAAGACTTCGGGCCAGCATGGCCCGAAGCATAAAGGAGGTGCATACCATCAACTATTACCCTATCAATGAAGGAGCCGCCCGCCGGGCAAAAGAAATGAACAGCTTTTCCGACTACAAGGAAGGGAGCGCAACGGCGGAATACCGGGCAATGGTGGACAAGGCCGCCGCCGTAGCGGAAAAGCAGAAATCCCGGGTGGACCCCATGTACCATGAGAAGATCGACCATCTGTTAGACACCTACGCCCGCAAGCTGGCCGAAAACATGAACCAGGGCTTTGCCATTGACGCAAGGGTTCCCTCTGTGATGATCGCCGGACCTGCCAATTTCCCGGTGGGAAAGAAGGAAAAACAGAACCGGGCCCGGGACAGCAACATGGAGGAATGGCGGTATATTCAAGGGCTGCTGGATAAGATATGCAGTACCGGCATGGGCGGGATCAGCGCCGATGACCCGGCAGCGATCGAAAAGCTCCAGAAGAAGCTGGACGGGCTGGAACGCTCCCAGCTCATTATGAAGGAGGTCAACGCCTATTACCGCAAGCATGGCAAGCTGGACGGCTGTGCGCTGCTGTCGCCGGACCAGATCGAAAAGCTGAAAGCAAGCATGGCGTCAAGTTGGCGAAGCGACCCGAGGCCCTTTGAAAGTTACCAGCTTACCAATAACAATGCGGAGATCCGCCGGGTAAAGGCCCGTATCGAACAGCTTTCCAAACAGGCACAGCAGGAATTTTCCGGCTGGGAGTTCGATGGGGGTCGTGTGGAAATGAACCGGGAGGACAACCGCTTGCAGGTGTTCTTTGACGGAAAGCCTGACGCGGACACCCGGGCCGAGCTGAAAAGCAGCGGCTTTCGTTGGGCTCCCAGCGTGGGCGCATGGCAGAGGCAGCTCACGGACAACGCCATCCGGGCGGCTGACTGTCTGGAATGTATCAAGCCGCTGTCCGGCGAAAAGCCCTCCCAGCTTCAAAAGAAGCCCTCTATCTTGCAGACCATGCGGGAACAGGGCGAAAAAGTCCAGACGGAGCCGGAAAAGAAAGCTCCGTCCGGCAGAGATGCCGAGCGGTAAGCCTCGGGCCACATTGGCCCGAGGTTTTCTGTTCCCCGAGATTGTACGGGGGCCTCCCGGATAGCGGGAACCCCGACGGAAAGGAGGTTTTATGCAGGAAGAAGTAAACCAAAAAACGGTTGCCCTTTCGATCAGGACAACGAAGCTCACAGGAAAAGTGCTGGCTGCCGCTCTTGGCAAGGTGGTTCGGGCGCTGCAAAAGCACCACCAGAAGGCGCTGACCCCGCAGGGACGCCAGAGCGTGAAAAAGCTGATGAACCACTATGGCGGCAAAAGTGCCATGCCCTATGTGGGAGCTCCAAAGGATTTTGACCGGATCGCGAAGGAGTTCCATGTGGACTACGCTTTCCATAAAGTGAGCCCCGGTCATTACCTGCTGTTTTTCAAAGCCAATCAGGCGGACGCTATCACGGCGGCCTTCCAGAAGTACAGCGCAAAGGTGCTGAACAAAGAGCAGGACAAGGCTTCCATCCTCGGTCAGCTTCGGAAATTCACGGAGCAAATCAGGACGCAGGCAAAGGAAAAGCAGCGGACCAGAGAGGCGGTGAAGGACGGACGTTGAGTGACAAGATCAGAAAATATGTGCTCCCAAACCTGCCGTACCTCTTTGTGTTCTGGTTTTTCTCCAAAATCGGGACGGCCTACCGGATCGCCCCCGGCACAGACTTCGGGACAAAGCTCATGGGGATGCTTGATACCTTCCCCAAAGCCTTTGAAACCTACTGGCCGGGGCTGGGAGGTATTGACCTGCTGGTGGGCCTTGCCGGTGCGGCTGGGATGTATCTGCTGATACAGTCAAAGATCAGGCAGGCGAAAAAATTCCGGCGGGATGCGGAGTACGGCACCGCCCGCTTTGGAACAAAGGAAGATATAAAGCCATTTGTTGACCCTAAATTTCAGAACAATGTCATTCTGACCGGGACGGAGTTCCTTACCATGAACACCCGTCCGAAGATACCCGCCAATGCCCGGAACCTAAACGCCTGTGTCATCGGATCGTCCGGCTCGGGAAAGACAAGGTTCTGGTTGACCCCGCAGCTCCTTCAAGCCCATTCCTCGTATGTGGTGGTAGACCCGAAGGGCGGCACTCTCGACCAGTGCGGGCGGTTTCTGCAACGGGAGAAATACAGGGTGCGGGTGTTCAACAGTATCGACTTTTCAAAATCCATGCACTACAATCCGCTGGCCTATATCAAGACAGAAAGCGATGTTTTGAAATTTGTTACCGCCCTGATTGCCAACACCAAAGGCGACGGCAAGGAGGGCGACGAGTTCTGGACAAAAGCAGAAACCCTCTTGTACTGCGCCCTTGTGTCCTACATCGTCTTTGAGGGGCCGGAGGAAGAACGCAACATGAATACGCTGGTGGAAATGATAAACAGCATGGAAGTCCGGGAGGATGACGAAACCTTCAAAAACGCGGTGGACTATATGTTTGACGGGCTGGAACACCGCAGCCCCCAGCACTTCGCCGTGAGGCAGTATAAGAAATACAAGCTCGCCAGCGGTGTTGTATGCTCTAAAAGACTTCTTAATCAAGCGGTTGGGAAGTCTCTTAGAACACACAACCTAAAACCGAAGAAAGGAGCGCAAGTTATGAGAAAAAATGAGAAAATCACAGCTC
>NZ_JAVYJC010000006.1:0-162493 GCF_032490475.1 Neglectibacter sp. CSJ-5
ATGTGGCCGATCAACCTCTCAGTCCGGCTACCGATCGTCGACTTGGTGGGCCGTTACCCCGCCAACTATCTAATCGGACGCGAGTCCATCTTTCAGCGGATTGCTCCTTTGATTGCTGTTCCATGCGAAACTACAATCTCATGCGGTATTAGCGTTCTTTTCAGAACGTTATCCCCCTCTGAAAGGCAGGTTACTCACGCGTTACTCACCCGTCCGCCACTGAGTTGAAAAAAGCAAGCTCCTTTCAACTCCGTTCGACTTGCATGTGTTAGGCACGCCGCCAGCGTTTGTCCTGAGCCAGGATCAAACTCTCTAAAAAATTGTATCTAAACGCTTTCGCATTCAAATCTTTTTCAGAGCTTTAATTCGCTCATAACGTCGTTCTGACGTTCGTCACAGATTTGTTGAGTTCTGTTTCTCGTAAGTTTCTTTGAGTTTCTCAAAGAAATTACAGGTTCCATTCTTTCTCTCGTTGTTTAATTTTCAAGGTCCTGTGCTCTCTTTCAAGCGGCTTTCCTTTCAAGCTTTTCGCTTTCGGTTTTTTGCCGTCTCTCTCGAGCGCTTGTATATAATACCACGGGGAACCCTTTTTGTCAACACTTTTTTTCGTTTTTTTTAAGTTTTTTTCGATTTTCTTTCTTGTGTACATATATTGTGTTTTGCTTTCGCAAAATCAACAACATACAGTGTAAACAAAACCACCGCTTTTGCTTTTTCTTTTGCGTTTTTCGGTTTTTTCTGAAAAAAGTCCGAAAAACTTTTGAAAAAACTTTGAAAAAAATCGCTTCAAACCGCTTTTACTCTCTTTTACAGAGGGACAAAGTATGCTATACTGAAACGTATCGGGCCCCTGTGCCCTATATAATAGTATATATGACGGAGGTAAAAAAAAGCAATGCCTATTCGTATACAGGCGGATTTGCCCGCCATTGAGGTTTTGGAGTCCGAAAACATCTTTGTGATGACGCACGAGCGTGCCGCTTTGCAGGACATTCGCCCTTTAAAGATTGCGATACTTAATTTGATGCCGACAAAGATCGAGACCGAGACGCAGCTTTTGCGTTTGCTGGGCAACACGCCGCTGCAGGTGGACGTTGAGTTGCTGCACATGGCATCGCATGTCAGCCGCAACACGAGCTCTTATCATCTGAATACATTCTATAAGACCTTTAACGACGTGAAGGACCAGCGCTTTGACGGCCTCATCATCACGGGCGCGCCGGTGGAAAAGATGCCGTTTGAGGAAGTGGACTACTGGGACGAAATGTGTGCCATTATGGAATGGAGCAAAACGCATGTGTATTCCGTTCTCTATATTTGCTGGGGTGCGCAGGCCGGTCTTTACTACCATTATGGCATTCAGAAGCATTTGATGAAGGAAAAGCTCTCCGGCATTTACAATCACCATGTGTTGAACCCGTATCACCCCTTGATGCGCGGCTTTGACGATAACTACTTTGCGCCGCACTCGCGCTACACGGAGGTTTACCTTGACGACATTAAAAAGCACGACGAGCTCATTGTACTTTCGCTCTCCGACCTTGCGGGCGTGCATATCGTCGCCGAAAAGAGCGGGCGCAAGTTCTTTGTGACGGGCCACGCGGAATATGACCGCGACACGCTGGCGAAGGAATACTTCCGCGACATCAATAAGGGCTTGAATCCCAAAGTGCCGTACAATTATTTCCCGGATGACGACGACCAGAAGACACCGCCGTTTACGTGGCGCAGCAACGCACATCTGCTTGTTGCGAACTGGCTGAACTACTACGTTTATCAGCAGACGCCGTATGATCTGAACCATTTGGAGGGCTGAGCGCCCTCTCCCCTATACTATTATATATAAAGGAGAAAGATTTCCGATGAAATACGATGGCATTATTTTTGACCTGGACGGCACCCTATGGGACGCTGTGGAGGAAGGACGCCTGGTGCTGCTCGAATATTTGAAGACGCAGCCGGACGTGACGCACCTGCCCACAAAAGAGGAATACGCAGGCGTGATGGGCCTTGGTATGGACGATCTGGCGGAGAAGCTGTTCCCGTACCTTTCTTACGAGCGCCGAATGCAGATCTTTAACGAGAATTTCAAACTGGAATGTGAATATCTTGCGGAGCACGGCGCAAAGCTGTACCCACACATGCACGAGACACTGAAAAAGCTTTCCGAAACGCACACGCTGTGCATTGTGAGCAACTGCGACAACGGGTATATTCAGGCGTTTTTGAAGGCGCACAACATGGCGCAGTATTTTACGGACTATGAGTGCATGGGCAGCACAGGTAAGCCGAAGGCAGACAACATCGCGCTGGTCGCGGAGCACAATCACTTGAAAGCCCCGGTATACGTGGGCGACACGGTGTGGGATTATAACTCCGCGACACAGGCGGGCGTGCCGTTTATTTTCGCCGCTTACGGCTTTGGCAATGTGGAAAACGTGCCGAAGATTTACGACATTGCGGAGCTGCCGGCACTGGTTTAAGACGCCGCTTCCGCTTACGATACTATGAGGGATGGGAGAAACCGAAATGAGAACCGAATTGCTTTTTGAGAGCTGCCCGTTTCTCACCAGTGCAAACGTGACGCTGAGCCGCCTTGGCTTTGCGGACGGCGACGCACTGTGGGAGATTATGCAGGACGAAGAACTGTATCGCTACGAATATGAAGCGCCCGCCAAGGAGCGCGTGCAGGCGGAATATAAGATTCAGGATGCAAACGCGCAGTTTGCCGCAAAGCGCACCGTAACGCTCGGCGTATATGCAAACACCGACCTCGCACACCTCATCGGGTGGATCGAGATCGGCGGTGCGGACGAGGGCATGAACATGGTGCAGCTGCGCTTTTTGTTCGGCCGCCGCTGTGTGGGCACGGAATATCCGGCAGAAGCCATAGGCGCGCTGTGCCGCTACCTGTTTGAGATGGCACGCGTGAACCGCGTGCAGTCCGTTTGCTTAGATGCGGACATTGACAAGCAGCGCATTTTGGAGAAATCCGGCTTTCAGCGCGAGGGCGTTCTGCGCGAATGCCACCGTTGGGAGCGCCAGGGCGTTGTGAATTTGGCGTATTACGCCATGCTGCTGAGCGACTACAACTTCTTAAAGAACACGCGCACCGTTTTGGCGGGCGCGGAAACAAGCTCACAGCAGCAGACCACGCAGACGGAGGAGTAATTTTTTCTCGCGACGGCTGATTTGCACCTGTGTGGTGCCGAGCCTTTTGGCCGTTTCCGTTTGGGTCTGATTTTTAAAATAGCGATAATAGATAAGGCGCTGATCCTCCTCGGGCAGCGCCTTTAGTATTTGCTGCAAGGCAAGGTGATCGGTGATTTTTTCTTCCGGTGCGTCGACGGGAATGTCCGTCTCGTTGTTTTCGTCATCACCGGTGAGGGAGACGGGCTGTGCCGCGGCATTCAGGGCTTCCGCGCACTTTTCTTCGGGAACACCGAGCTTTTCCGCAAGAACGGACACACTCGGCGCTTTGCCGGTCTCCGTTTCGATCTGTTCGGATAGGCGCACCGCTTTCATGGAAAGCTCTTTCAGCCCGCGCGAGACCTTTACCGTGCCGCCCTCGCGGAACAGGCGGCGCATTTCGCCCAAAATGACAGGCACGGCGTATGTGGAAAACTTATAGCCGCGGTCGGGGTCAAAGTGTGCGGCGGCTTTGATGAGCCCCTCGCAGCCCGCCTGAAAGAGGTCGTCGTATTCGATGCCGCGCCCGAGAAAACGCGGCACAAGCGCGCGCACAAGCCCCACGTTGCGCTCGGCAAAGTCTTTATTCTCCATTCGGCTTGCGCTCAAACCGTTTTGTGAGCGTCACGGTGGTGCCTTTTTGAGGCTTTGAAATGACACGCACGCTGTCGCAGAAACTTTGCATCACGGCAAAGCCGAGCCCCGCACGCTCCTCTCCCCCGGTGGTAAACAGCGGCTCCATGGCTTTTTCGATATCCGGGATGCCGCAGCCGCGGTCGCGCACCTTGACCTGCACGGTGCCGTCCGCGTAGATTACAGCCGTTATGTACACGGTGCCGATGGTATCGCGGTAGCCGTGAACGATGGCGTTCGTCACGGCTTCGCTGACGGCGGTCTTTAAATCGTTTAAGTCTGTGACGAGGGGGTCAAGGCACAGGACGAACGCGGAGACCGCGCCGCGCGCAAAGCTTTCGTTGACGGAGCCGGACGGGAAGCGCAGCTCCATGCGGTTGATGATCTGTTTCATGTTTTCGCTCCTTTCCCGGCGTCTTCCAGCACCGCGAGCGCGGAGACGCCGGAAAGCTCCGCCATTTTCTTTAACTGCGGTGACAATCCGCGTACGGTGACGTGCCCGCCCCACAGTGCCGCCGTGCGGACACGGCCGAGAATCAGCCCGATGCCGGAGGAATCCATAAACGGTACCTCTTTAAAATCTAAAATCAGTTTTTGCGGGCGCACTTTTTTCGCTGTACTGTCGATCTGCTCCCGCATTTCACCGGCAGTGTGGTGGTCAAGCTCGCCGCGCATGGAGGCCGTCATCGCACCGCCTTTTAATTCAATTCGCAAGTTCATCGTGTTCGCTCCTTTAAGGCCCGAAATGTCCGTTTGAAATTTAAATAATAACAAAAAGGACAGGCTCCTTAGAAAATTCTAAAGGAACCTGTCCGTATTTTTTGCCGCAGTGTGTCGGCCGATTAAATTTGTGTTACGCCTTGTATTTTTCGATGGCGAGGTCGCGAATTTCAGATGCTAAGAAGAATGAACCGCAGATGACGAGCACTTCGTCGCCCGAAACGGTCGCTTTCTCTATCGCGTCTTTCATGCTCTGCGCAGGCTGCACGTCTTTGCAGAAGTGCTTTGCTTCGTCCGCGAGGGCTTCCGCCGATAAAGAGCGCGGGTTTTGCGGCTGCACCGTGATAATTCTCTCAAAGTGCGGCGCGGTCAGCTCCAGATAGCGCATGCTGTCCTTATCCGCCATCATGCCCATAATGGCTGTGATATGACGGCCGGAAAGATGTGTTTTGAGCACTTCATGCAACGCAGAGGCACAGCCGGGGTTGTGGCCGCCGTCTAAAAGCACGAGCGGCTTTTTGGATAAAATCTCCATACGCGCCGGGATATACGCCGAGGCAAATCCCTTTTGCAGCGCCTCATCGGTGATGTTTGCGTGCTTTTCGCGCAGAACGTCGAGCACGGTAAGCGCCGTGGCGGCGTTGTGCACCTGATGCGCGCCCGTAAACGGCAGCGTGAGCGGCAGGCCGCGCCATGTGAGCGCGGTGCCCGTAAGCGCCGTGCCGTTTACCTGCATGTTCTTTTCATCCGGAATATGCAGGTGTGCACCGCGCTCGTTGCACGCCGATTCGATGGTCTCGAACACGGACGGATCCTGCACGGGGTACAGCACGACGTCGCCGCCTTTTTTGATGATGCCCGCTTTCTCGAACGCGATCTTCGCGTAAGTATCGCCTAAAATCGCCGTGTGGTCGAGCGAAATGGACGCAATGGCCGCAGCTTCCGGCGTATCGATGACATTCGTCGCGTCAAATCGGCCGCCAAGACCGACCTCGAGCACGACAAAATCGCAGTCTCGCTGCGCGAACCAATCGAACGCGAGCGCAGTGATGAACTCGAACTCCGTGATTGTCTCGCCTTTGGCTTCGAGCTCATCCGCAACGGGCGACACGCGCTCCACTTCTTCGATGAGCTCCGCCTCGGGGATCATTTCGCCGTCGATGCGGAAGCGCTCGCGGAAATCAAGCACATACGGGGACGTATAGAGGCCCGTGCGGTAGCCCGCCGCCTTGAGCACGCTCGCGATGAGCGTGCAGGTGGTACCCTTACCGTTCGTGCCGGCTACGTGGACAAACCGCGGCTTTTTCTGCGGATCGCCGAGCTTTTTGCAGAGCGCCTCAATGCGCTCCAATCCCGGCTTAATACCAAAAAGCAGCCGGGAATTGATCTTTTGCAGTGCTTCTTCGTAGGTCATTATTGATAGCCCTCCAATGTTTCGAGAATCAGTTTGATCTTTGCTTCCAGCTTTTCGCCGTTTGCCTTTACGCCGTCGATGACATTCTGCGGCGCTTTGGAGGTGAATTTTTCATTTGCAAGCTTCGCCTTGACGGTATCGAGCTGCTTCTGTGCGTTTGCAAGCTCCTTGTTGAGACGTGCGGTCTCCGCTGCCTTATCGACAAGATCGTCCATCGGCAACAACGCCTTTGCATCGTCGGTCACAGCCGTTACGGCACCCTGTACGTCAAAGCCCGTGCCGATCTCGACCTTGGAACCGTAAGCGAGGCGTGCGATAAATTCGCTCGCTTCCTCATACGGTGCCGGATGCGCGGTATCGATGTAGATGTGCGCTTTCTTCGACGGCGGCACATTCATCTCATTGCGGCGGGTGCGGATGGCACGGATGAGCGCCATAACGTTTTCGAGGTTCTTTGCTTCCTGCGGGAAGGAGAGGGCTTCGTCGTACTCCGGCCACTTTGCGACGATGAGGGCTTCACCGTCATGCGGCAGCGTCTGCCAAATTTCTTCCGTGATGTACGGCATAAACGGGTGCAGGAGCTTTAAGGTGTTGCTCATCGTCCAGACGAGAACGCGGCGGGCGCTGTCTGCGCTCTCTTCGTCCGCGCCGTTCATGCGGATCTTTGCAAGCTCAATATACCAATCGCAGAAATCGTCCCAGATGAAGTCATAGAGCTTGCTGACCGCCATGCCGAGCTCGAACTTCTCGAGGTTTTCGGTGACGGCTGCCGTAACGTTATTGAAGCGGTTTAAGATCCACTTATCGCTTGTATAGAGCTTCTTCGGCAGGGCGCAGTCGATGTCCTTGCCTTCGATATTCATAAGGATAAAGCGTGCGGCGTTCCAGATCTTATTGGCAAAGTTTCTGGAAGCGCTGACCTTTTCCTCGGAGAAACGCAGGTCGTTTCCGGGGCTGTTGCCCGTAACGAGCGTAAAGCGCAGGGCATCTGCGCCGTAAACGCTGATGACATCGAGCGGATCGACACCGTTGCCGAGAGACTTACTCATCTTTCTGCCCTGTGCGTCGCGGATGAGGCCGTGGAAGAACACCGTGTTGAACGGCACTTCGCCCATGTGCTCAAGACCCGAGAAAATCATGCGTGCCACCCAGAAGAAGATGATGTCATAACCCGTGACGAGGGTATTGGTCGGGTAGAAATATTTGAGCTCTTCGGTGTTATCCGGCCAGCCGAGCGTGGAGAACGGCCACAGCGCGGAGGAGAACCACGTATCAAGCGTATCGGGGTCGCGGGTCAGGTGTGTGCCGCCGCACTTCGGGCAGACGGTAGGCACGGTCTCGGAGACGATGGTCTCGCCGCACTCGCAGTACCACGCCGGAATCTGGTGACCCCACCACAGCTGACGGGAGATACACCAGTCCTTGATGTTCTCCATCCAATTATAATAGACCTTATCCATGCGCTCCGGAATGAAGCGAATGTCGCCGTCCTTAACGGCATCAATGGCCGGCTTTGCGAGGGGCTCCATTTTGACAAACCACTGCGTGGAAACGCGCGGCTCCACAACGGTGCCGCAGCGATAGCAGGTGCCGACGTTGTGCTTGATCGGCTCGATTTTAATGAGGAAGCCTGCTTCGTCGAGATCCTTGACAATCTGCTTTCTGGCCTCGAGCGCCGGCATACCGGCGTATTTGCCGCCATTTTCGTTGATGACACCGCCGTCGTCCATGACGTTGATGACGGGCAGATTATGGCGCAGACCAACCTCGAAGTCGTTCGGGTCATGTGCCGGGGTGATCTTCACAACACCGGTACCGAAGTCCTGCTCCACATAGCTATCGGCAATGATCGGGATTTCTTTATTGACGAGCGGCAGAATGACCGTTTTGCCGACGAGTGCTTTGTAGCGCTCGTCATCCGGGTGCACCGCCACGGCGGTATCGCCCAGCATGGTTTCCGGGCGGGTGGTCGCAAGCTCAATGTAGCCGGAGCCGTCGCTCAACGGGTAACGCAGATGCCAGAAGGAGCCTTCCTTTTCCTCGAACACGACCTCGGCGTCGGAAATGGAGGTCTTACAGTGCGGGCACCAGTTGATGATGCGCTCACCGCGGTAGATGAGCCCCTTATCGTACAGCTTCTTGAAAACGTGGTTGACGGCCTTGTTGCAGCCCTCGTCCATCGTGAAGCGCAGGCGGTCCCAGTCACAGGAGGAGCCGAGCTTTTTGAGCTGCTCGACAATCCTGCCGCCGTACTGATCCTTCCACGCCCAGGCGCGCTCCAGGAACTTTTCACGGCCGATTTCTTCCTTTGTGATGCCCTCTTTGCGCATGGCCTCTACGATCTTTGCCTCCGTTGCGATGGAAGCGTGGTCGGTGCCCGGCAGCCACAGAGCGGAATAGCCCTGCATTCTGCGCCAACGAATGAGCGTATCCTGCAGCGTTTCATCCATGGCATGGCCAAGGTGAAGCTGACCCGTGATGTTCGGGGGCGGAATGACGATGGTGTACGGCTTCTTTTTGGGATCTACCTCGGCATGAAAGTATTTGCCCTTCATCCAGAAGTCATAGATCCGGTCTTCAACTTCTTTCGGCTCGTAAGCCTTAGCAAGCTCTTTAGACACGTTTTCTCCCTCCAGTTTATCAAAACACAAGCGTGTTTATAAATAGTGTGTTTGATGACATTCTATTGACTTAATATTATTGCATTTTCACGGGATTTTGTCAAGGTTTCCGGGCGTTTCGGCGGGGGATTCTGCGGTTTTTACGGATACACCCAACTTTCCCCCACAGGGTGAGCGATTTGTGGAAAACCCGGCGGTCTTATAACATTTCACAGCGTGAAACATTCTGCGTTTTCAATGTTGTATACAGATCGTATAAGTCTCTTTGCACGTGAAAACGAATAGGGGTTGCATTTTTGTAATCTTTGTGATACAATGTTACCGATTTGTAATAACTGTTGCCCACATCTTTGCGGCGGACCGTCCGCCGTGAACACACGCTTATACGTTTATATAATGTAATGACGAACGGAGGAACTCAACAATGCAGAACGTGAAAAAGCTTTCCCGAACGGCTGCGGTCTTTTTGCTTGCCGCGCTTATTTTGATATGCAGCACTGTACTGCCGAACACCGGCACGACCGTCAGCGCGGCTTCCGCGGAGCTGACGTCCATCGGCCTTGCGGAGCACGCTTTAAAGGCCTATCGCGACGGTTGGCAGTATTCTTACGGCGCTTACGGCAACTTCAACTCGAACGGTGTGCGTGCCTCGGATTGCAGCGGTCTTATTTATTCTTACTTCTGCTGGGTGGATGATAACAGCAACATTCAGCCGAACTGGAACTATCCCCGCACCGTTACGGCGCAGGCGAACGACGCGGTGGAATCCGGCCCTATCGATACGATCCCGCGCACGCACGGCCTAATTGTGACCATTGCGAACTATGACCATGTGGGCGTGTACGTCGGCAACGGCATGGTGGTGGACAACAGCACATGGGGCGTTAATATGCGCTACGAATCCATTCCGGGCCATGGTTGGCTGCAATGGCACAAGCTTGGCAGCATTACATACCCCACGACAGGCTGGTATAAGTTTGACGGCGACTATTTCTATTATGAAAACGGCGAATATGTCATCAACACCACCCGCACCATCAACGGTGTGACGTATACCTTCGGCAGCGACGGTGTTTCCGACAAAACGCCGTCTTCCGCAAACGGCAGCTTCTCCGAAGCAGACTCCGCATTCAACGCGAAGACGACTGCCGGTGTGCGCCTGCGCAAGGGCCCGGGCCTTAGCTATGACACCATTACGGTGCTGGCAGAGGGTACAAAAGTGAACGTGACAAGCACGAAGAACAGCGAATGGTATGCCGTGACAACGGCTTCCGGTCAGAAGGGCTACGTTTTCTCCGAATATCTAAACGTGACCGGCACGGTGAACGAGGATGATTCTTCCGACTCCGGCAGCTCCGATAATTCCAACACGGGCACAAACGGCGAGGCCGCAAAGACGACCACCGGCGTGCACCTGCGCAGCGGCAAAGGCACGAATTACAGTTCACTCGGCGTGATTCCGGGCGGCACGGCCATTACCGTAACGGATAAAAGCGACGTGTGGTATGCAGTGACCGTAAACGGCAAAAGCGGCTACATGTACAGCGAATACATCAAGCTGACCGACACGGATAGCTCCGATAACAACACGTCTTCCGGCAGCACAGACGGCTCCGCTTCCGCACAGACGAACGAAGACGTACACCTGCGCGAAGGCCGCGGCACAAACTACCGCTCCCTCGGCGTTATCGCAAACGGTACGGCCATCACTGTGACGGACACAAGCGTGAGCGACTGGTACGGCGTGACCGTGAACGGCAAGAGCGGATATATGTTCAGCGAATATATCACAATGAACGGCAGCAATTCCGGCAGCACGGACAACTCCGTTTCTTCCGATACGATGCGCACCACGGCATATCTTAACCTGCGTGCAGGCACCGGCACGGACACAAATGTGCTGACGGTCATCCCGGAGGGCGCAAGCGTGACGGTTTTGGAAAAGACCACAAGCGAGTGGTACAAGGTGAGCTACGGCAGCCGCACAGGCTATGTTTTCACCGAATACTTAAAGTAAAGAGCATCGCAATTTCGGGCGGCACGGGCGTTTTTCCTGTGCCGCTCCTGTTTTTAGTCGCTATATGGGGCCTAAATTGCTTACAGAGCAAAAAAGAGTTTTTCAGTTTGTGCAGATTTACGAACTCTCAAAAAAAATACTCAAAAAGACTTGAAAAATCGGTTTTAATTCTGTAATATAGATAACATAGAGAATGGATAACTGTGCGGGAGCCGTCGAAAACCGCGCAGGACTGAATTTGAAGCGACGGAGAAAAGAGGAAATCATGTCCAATAGACTGTTTCAGGGCGTCATTCATCAGATGCGCGATTCCATTGACCGCACGATCGGCGTCATCGACGAGTCCTCCGTGATCATCGCATGCAGCGAGCTCGGCAAGATCGGCGAAGTAACGGAATCCGTAACGGCGGAAGACATTGCATCTCAGGCTGCATTTGTTTCCGGCAACTACACATATAAATCCTTCGGCAGCCGCCCGCGCCCGGAATACGCAGTGTTCGTCTCCGGCAACGACCCGGAAGCCGCAAAATATGTCGGCCTGCTGGCTGTTTCTCTGAACAGCATCAAGCAGTATTACGATGAAAAATACGACCGCAGCAACTTCATCAAGAACGTTATCCTCGATAACATCCTGCCCGGCGACATTTATTTGAAGAGCCGTGAGCTGCGCTTCAACTCTGATGTCAGCCGCGTCTGCATGCTCATCAAAGTGACGAACCAGACCGACGTTTCCGCGTACGACGTGGTGCAGAATTTGTTCCCGGACAAGAACAAGGATTTCGTCATCAACATCAATGAGACGGACATTGCGCTCGTGAAGGAGATTCGCTCCAACATCGACCCGCGCGACATCGATAAGCTTGCCGGTTCCATTGTAGACACGCTTTCGAGCGAGTTCTACACCCACTGCGTTGTGGGCATCGGCACCGTTGTGGACAGCATCAAGGATCTTGCGCGCTCCTTTAAGGAAGCCCAGATTGCGCTTGAGGTCGGCAAGGTATTCGACACCGAAAAGACCATTGTCAGCTATAACAACCTCGGCATTGCCCGCCTGATTTATCAGCTGCCGACCACGCTTTGCGAAATGTTCCTGAAGGAAGTTTTCAAGCGCGGCTCCATTGAGTCCCTTGACCATGAGACGCTGTTCACCATTCAGCGTTTCTTTGAAAACAACCTGAACGTTTCCGAGACCTCCAGAAAGCTGTTCGTCCACAGAAACACGCTTGTTTACCGCCTTGAGAAGATCAAGAAGATTACCGGCCTTGACCTGCGTGAGTTTGAGGACGCCATCGTCTTTAAGGTAGCGCTGATGGTCAAAAAGTACCTTTCCAGCAGCCCCTCTAAATTCTGATTGATTTCTCGTTTTATTTATTCCTAATGCAGCGCCGCACAGAGCCTTTACACGGCTTTGTGCGGCGCTGCTGCTTTCTGCGCAAATTTTTCATTACAAGAAGTTACAAAAGTTACAAAAGTATAACGAATAATTCTTTTTTAGAATTAAAAATGCAAACCATGTTGGTATAATAGCAAGGTGGTATCGTAGGCTTTCTGCGGTATTTCACCCAAATGAGATTTTCATTTGCAAATGACCGGGCGGGCATTCTGCCGCGCCGAGTTTATTTATATCTCCAAAGGAGGAGTACACTTTGATCGAATTCCGCAATGTTTCTAAAGTTTACAATAACGGTACGGAAGCGCTGCACAACATCAACCTGAAGGTCGAAAAAGGCGAGTTCGTCTTTATCGTCGGTTCCAGCGGCGCGGGCAAAAGTACCTTTTTGAAGCTCATCACCTGTGAGGAGCGCCCGAACGAGGGTCAGGTGCTCATTGACGGACAGGACATCAGCCACATCCGCAAGGGTAAAATCCCGTATGTGCGCAGAAAAATGGGCCTTGTGTTCCAGGATTTCCGTCTCATCGACCACATGACCGTGTACGACAACGTGGCGTTTGCCATGCGCGTTGTGGGCGCCTCCCCGAAGGCCATTAAAAAGCGTGTGCCGTATATTCTGGGTCTTGTGGGCTTACAGCACAAAGCAAAGCATTACCCCACCGAAATGTCCGGCGGCGAACGCCAGCGTGTGGGCCTTGCGCGCGCCCTTGTCAATAACCCCTCCATGATCATCGCGGACGAGCCGACCGGCAACATCGACCCGGCACTTTCCTACGAGATCGTAGATCTGCTCAGCGCCATCAACGAGCGCGGCACCACCGTGCTGATGGTCACGCACGAGCACTCCCTTGTCAAGCACTTCCACAAGCGCATCATTCAGATTCACAGCGGCGAGATTGTGGCCGATACCGCTGCCATCTCCAAGGAGCAGCAGGCTGCGGCACAGGCTGTTGCCACACAGGAGACCGTAGCCGTAGACCGCGAGGCCATTCGCCGTGCAAAGGAAGCACGCGCCAAGGCGGATGCCGACGCACAGCCGTATGCAACGAAAGAATTCACAACTCCGCAAAACAACGACCAGGCAAACGGCTGACCTGTGTGAAAGGATGGTAACAGATTCCCATGAAGTTTCATAATTTCGGATATTTGCTCAAAGAAGGCGTAAAAAACCTTTGGAAAAACAGAACGATGAGTATCGCCTCCATCGGCGTGCTGATCTCTTGCCTGCTTTTGACCGGCTGCGCAAGCCTTGTTTCCATCAACCTTACCTCCATGATGTCCTCCATTGAAGACAACAACAGCATCACGGTGTATCTGACGAACGGTTTGCCGTCACTTTCCGCCGTGCAGGTTGGCGACCAGATTCGCAGCATTGAAAACGTGAGTGAGTGCACCTTTGTACCGAAAGACGATGGTCTTGCCGACATGATGGACTTGCTCGGCGAAAATGCCGTTGTGCTGGAGGGTTTGGACGGCGACGAAAACCCGCTGCCGGACGCTTATCAAATTTCCATGCATGATCTCTCCAAATATGACGAAACTATACAGCAGATACAGGCCATTGAGGGCGTGGATCACTACACCGATTACAGCGACATTGCCACAAAGCTTTCAAACATCGATATGATCGTGCGCGTGGCAAGCCTCGCAATCATCGTCATCCTCGCCATCGTTTCCCTGTTCATCATTTCCAACACCGTTAAGGTCACGATGTTCTCCCGCCGCACGGAAATCAGCATTATGAAGTCCGTCGGTGCAACGAACGGCTTCGTGCGCATCCCGTTCATCGTAGAAGGCATGCTCATCGGCCTCATTTCCGGCGGCATTTCCGTTGCGATTCTGCTCGTTGCCTATAAGTACGCGGTACAGGCGCTTTATAACATCGTGCCGTTCCTTAACGCTGTGGATATCGACCCGTATGTGATGTACATCATTGCGGGCTACGCCATTGTCGGTGCGCTGTTCGGCCTCTTCGGCGGCAGCATTTCCATCGGCAAATATCTCAATAACGAAGGAGAGAACGCAGTTGCGTAAGCACAGCTTTCTGCGCGGTCTGACCGCGTTTACGCTTGCAGGTCTTTTAGCCTTTTATTCCGGCGTGGTGCAGCTGCCGAACGTTTCGGCAGAATCCATCACGGACTTAAAATCTCAGCTTGCCGAACTCGAAAAGCAAGAGGAAGAAAACAACAAGCGCCTTGAAGAACTGCGTGATGACGTAAGCCAAAAGCGCGCCTACCGCGACGAGCTGCAGGGCAAGATTGATATTATCCAGCAGCAGCTTGACATTCTGGTGCAGCGCATCAACGAGCTGGATGCGCAGATCGAACAGGGCGAGCAGGATATTGCCGACACACGCATCAGCATCAACGCAAATTATACGAAACTGAAAAAGCGCCTGCGCGCCTTATACATGGCGGGCGAAGCTTCTAACCTTTCCATTTTGCTGAGCAGCACAAGCCTTGTGGATTACACGCAGAAAAGTGAAGTCATACAGTCCGTTACAAAGCACGACACCGAGCTTTTGGACACGCTTGAAGAGCAACTGACCTCCATTCAGGAGCAGGTGGAAAAAATCAACGCGGACAAAGAAGAACTGAGCACCGACAAAAAGGATCTCGATTCCAAAAGCGATGAGCTCTCCGCACTGTACCTCGAAAACCAGAAGCTCTTAGACGAGGCCGAGCAGAACGAAGCCGAAGCACAGGCGGAAGCCGAGCGCCTCGAAAAGGAAAAAGAAGAGGCCGATGCGGCCATTGATAAATGGTACGAAGATTACTACGCCGCTTTGAAAGCCGCAAGCACGAACTCCGGCGGCTCTTACGACAGCGGTGTCGGATATATCGGCACGGGCAGCTTTGTGTGGCCGATGCCGGGTTACACCTACATCACCTGCTATTACGGCGACGGCGGCCACCGCGGCATCGACATTGCGGGCGGCGGCATCTACGGTAAGCCCATCGTTGCGGCAGACGGCGGCAAAGTCATTTACAGCGCTTGGATGGACAGCTACGGCTACTGCGTGTTCATTGACCACGGCAACGGCTATTCCACGCGCTACGCGCATGCCAGCGCCCTTGCGTGCTCTGTGGGTGATACCGTCTCCCCCGGCCAAACGATCGCCTACGTGGGCTCTACGGGCAATTCTACGGGCCCGCACCTTCACTTTGAAGTTATTTACTACGGCAGCACCACGAACCCGTTCAATTACTTTTAATATCACACTCCTCTGATCCTTATAACACACAAGAAACGCTCCCGTTCCTCTGCACTGCGCAGGGAAACGGGAGCGTTTCTGTTCTATTGGGATTTGAATTACTTTGGAAACGCGCGGAATTCATCGAGGAACCAGACGTCCTGTGCCGTGAACTCGCGGCCGTCGAGGTAGCTTAACATGCCGGCCTCGGTCGTAAAGCGGAAGATGAGCTTATAGGAATAAAGCGCCTGATACGGGAAGCCCGTCTTTTTGTTCTGCACGTTTTTGCCGTATTTGCCGTCGCCCGCAAGCGGGTGGCCGATGGACGCCATATGCGCGCGGATCTGGTGCGTGCGGCCGGTAAGCAGCTCCACCTCGAGCAGGCTGAAATCGCGGCGGGTCTCAAGCACCGTGTATTTTGTCCTGATGCTGCGGCTTTCGGGCGTTTTTTTATTCGAGATATACACGCGGTTCTGGCTCTCGTTTTTCTCAAGATAGCCCGTTAAAATATCCGTTTTTTTCTTCGGCACGCCGCACACAACGCAGAGATAGAGCTTATCCATCTCACGGTCCTTAACCTTTTGGTTCATGATACGCAGTGTCTCAGCATTTTTGGCCGCCATAACGATGCCGCCCGTGTTGCGGTCTATGCGGTTGATAAGCGCCGGGGCGAAAGAATTTTCCGCTTCCGGGTCATACTCCCCGTTTTCGTAAAGATAGTGCTGCACGCGCGCGATGAGCGAATCAAAATGATAGTGCTCGTCCGGGTGCACGATGAGCCCCGGCTTTTTATCGAGGATCATGATGTTCTCGTCTTCATAGATGATGTTGAGCTTCAGTGGGGCTTTCAGAAAATCGTATTCCTTCGGCGCCTGCGCGAAGAACTCGTCTTTCAAGTACATCGTCAGCACGTCGCCCTCCTGCAATCGCGTGGAAATCTCGCAGCGCTTGCCGTTTACCTTGATGTCCTTTTTGCGGATAGCCTTATACAGCATAGACTGCGGCAGGTTAGGGTATGTTTTTGTGAGAAATTTATCGACGCGCTGGTTAGCGTCGTTTTGAGCGATGGTAACCTGTTTCAAGTGGTGCTTCCTTTCCGGCGCAGTGTGAAGAAAAAGCGCGGCAGTGAGACGACGATGCCGATGCCGAGCGCAATGGCAATGGCGATTTTAATGGTCTCCACGCCCTTGGACATCGCCTCTACGTTGTTGTTCATGAAAATGTGATAGCCCGTATAATAAATACCGGCGCCGGGCACAACGGGAAAAATTCCGGCGATGAGGAACACGGGCAGCGGCGCTTTGCGCGCAAACGAGAATACACGCGCCAAATAGGTGAGGCCGAGCGCCGCAAAAAACGACGCGAACACAACGTCACCCGTAAAATAGACATAGACGATATAAATGAGCCAGCCGAACGCGCCGACAAGCCCGGCGCAGATGTATTGCTCGCGCGGGGTATGGAAAATGATGGCGAACGCGATGGTGGACACAAACGCCACCGCGGTCTGGATTGCCCAATCGAAAACAACTTCCGGTGTCATAAGAGCGGCGCACCTCCTGTTAGGCTGATGTAGGTCATCACCACGGCACCGACGCCGATGGCGATGCACCCGCCGACCAGAAATGCGTCGATTATGCGGATGGTTCCGCTCAGATAATCTCCGTTTAAAAAGTCGCGGATGGAGGTCGTCAGCGCCACGCCGGGCACAAGACGAATGATGGAGCCGATGATAATCTTATCTAAGCTGTCGCCGAGCCCCACGGTAAACAGCAGCACGGCGCAAACCGCCACAACGGCGCTTGACGCCAGATTGATGATGAATTTAGAGGCCGTGCGGCTATCGATGGCGTTTAGGAACACCTGCAAAACAAAGCCGCAGATGAACGCCGCAGCGGCGTCGAACACGGTGCCGCCAAACAGGTAGCTGAAGCACGCGCTGCCTACGGCACACGCAAGGTCGAGCCGAATGGGGTGCGTATACGGAATAGAGACGATCTCACGCAAGCGCGCATAGGCTTCCTCCACCGTGACTTTGCCCTCCACGATTTCGCGTGAAAGCTGGTTGATGCCCGCAATACGCCCGAAATGAATGGTGGAGCCGGGCACGAATTTTAGCTTCGTGTCGATCTTCTCTCCGTTTTCCACTGCGTTTGCAAAGATTGCGTTGGAAAGCACGTACACGTCGTATTCTTCTATGTCATAGGCGCGCGCCACGCGCTCCATGGTCTCCTGCACGCGAAAAATCTCCGCGCCGTTTCTGAGCAGCGCCTCCCCCATTTTAAAGGAAAGTCCCGCTGCACTTTCACTGCGTTCTTCTGCCATCTTATTTCCTCTTTCGCCCCATGTTTTCTGTGTTTTGCCGAAAACAAGTTTACCGCGTCCGAGCCTTCGTGTCAACCGTTCACGGACAAAAAGCGCAAAACTGTCCGCGATTTTTTAATTTTGCTGCTCTTTCGGCTTTTTCATCGTGAGGGAAATACGACCGCGCGCGACGTCTACGGCAAGCACCCACACGGTCACAATGTCGCCAACCTTCAAAACATCGGACGGGTGACGCACAAATTTATCAGAGATCTGCGTGATGTGCACAAGGCCGTCCTGATGCACACCGATATCGACGAATGCACCGAAATCGATGACGTTGCGCACCGTGCCGCGCATTTCCATGCCGGGCTTCAAATCCTTCATGTCCTTGATGTCGCTGCGCAGGATGGGACTGGGCAGCTCGTCACGCGGGTCGCGGCCGGGCTTTTCAAGCTCCGCGATGATGTCTTTTAACGTCGGCTCGCCTACACCGCACTGCACGGCGAGCTTTGCGATGCCCAGCTTTTCCGCTTTCTCCTTGAGCCCCTTAAAGCCGCCCTCCGACGCTTTTTTGAGGTCATAGCCGCAGGCGGTGAGTAAAGTGCCTGCCGCATCATACGATTCCGGATGCACACCGGTGTGGTCTAAGATATTCTTGCTTTCCGGCACACGCAGAAAACCTGCGCACTGCTCGAACGCTTTCGGCCCGAGCTTCGGCACTTTTTTGATCTGTGTGCGCGTTGTGAACGCGCCGTTTTCCTGCCGATACGCGACGATGTTCTTCGCCACGGCGGAGGAAATGCCCGCGATGTTTTCGAGCAGCGACGGTGATGCCGTGTTGAGGTCAACACCGACCGCATTCACGCAGGCTTCGACTACGCCGCCAAGCGCTTCATCCAGACGCTTTGCGGGCATATCGTGCTGATACTGCCCCACACCGATGGCCTTCGGGTCAATCTTCACGAGCTCTGCAAGCGGATCCTGTAAGCGGTGCGCGATGGAAACGGCGCTGCGCAGCGTCAGGTCGTACTCCGGATACTCTGCCGCCGCAAGCTTCGACGCGGAATAGACCGATGCGCCCGCCTCGCTGACAACCATGTAATCGATATCAAGATGATTTTCGCGCAGCGTTTCGTCGGTGAAGATCTCTGTTTCCTTCGACGCCGTGCCGTTGCCGATGGCGATGAGTGTGACGCCGTACTTTTTGATAAGCCTTACGAGCGTCTGTTTGGCTTCGCGCACGCGTGCCTCACTGTGCGTGGGATAAATAACGCCGGTGTCGAGTACCTTGCCTGTGGCATCGACGACGGCGACCTTGCAGCCCGTGCGGTAGCCGGGATCAAGGCCGATGGTCACGCGGCCTTTGACGGGCGGCTGCATCAAAAGCTGGCGGAGGTTTACGGAGAACACCTTAATGGCGTTGTCGCACGCTTTTTCGGTCAGCTCCGCACGAATTTCCCGCTCGATAGACGGGAAAATGAGACGGCCGTATGCGTCAACTGCGGCTTCGCGTACGACTTCGCTGCACGCGGAATTGCCCTTTACGTAAGCAGAGGTCAAGATTGCCTGCCCGCGCACGTCATCCATTTCGAGCGAAACTTTTAAAAGGCCCTCGCGCTCGCCGCGGTCCAGCGCCAGAACGCGGTGGCCTGCGATTTTTGCCGCCGGCTGAGAGAATTCATAATACATGCGATACACGGAATCCTCGTCCTTTGCGGCGCGACTCGTGATGACGCCCTGCGCCATGGCAGCCATGCGCAGGCGACGGCGCATAACGGCATCGTCGGAAATTGTCTCCGCGATGATATCCTTCGCGCCGCTCAGCGCGTCTTCCGATGTATTAACACCCTTTTCTGCGTTGACGTAACCCTCGGCGAGCTTCATCGGGTCAACACCCTTTTCCTGCGCCAGAATTTTCTTTGCAAGCGGCTCTAAGCCGCGCTCTTTCGCCATGCCGGCACGCGTTTTGCGCTTTGGGCGGAACGGGCGGTAAATATCGTCGATCTCTGCCAGCGTTGCCGCATTTGTAAGGCTTTTTTCAATTTCAGGCGTCAAATTTCCCGTGCCCTCGATAAGCTCGCGCACTTCCGCCTTGCGCGTATCAAGATTGCGCAGGTACTGCAGGCGCTCGTACACCGTGCGGATGGTCTGGTCATCGAGCGATCCGTGCTCCTCTTTTCTGTACCGCGCGATAAACGGGATGGTGTTGCCTGCGTCGATGAGCTCAATGAGCTTTGCCGTTTGCTGTTCTTTTAAGTGAAACTGCGCCGCCAGCGCGGCCGCGTAATTTGTCATGCTGTTTTCCCCGGCTTTCAAATTTGTGAAAGCTATCCTTTCCGTATAGACGCCCGACTTTACACACGGCAACTTCCCTTAAATGCGTATGTGTATTCCGTCTAAAAGGCATTGCAATTTTGAGTTTTTCATAGTATAATAAACAAAAGAATGTGAATTTTACCTGAAATTCCGTCTCTATTATAACACAAATCATCACAAAGGAAAAGCCGTGTTTGAGGCGAAGAAGATTTTTTATGATTGATACCGTTATTTTTGATATTGGAAATGTGCTGACCGAATGGCACTGGCACAACAGCTTTGTGGAGTGGTTCGGCGAAGATCTTGTCGATACACTTGCAAACGCAACCGTGATGAGTCCCGAGTGGGCAGAGATCGACCGCGGCGTGCTGACAGAGGAAGAAGTTGTCGCGCTGTTGACGAAAAACGCGCCGGACTACCCGGAGCAAATCAGGCGCATTGTTCACGACAGCCATGAGCTTGTCACCGTGTACCCTTACGCGGCGGACTGGGTGCGCGATTTGAAAAAGAAAGGCTACAAGGTCTACATACTTTCAAACTTCAGCGAATTCGGCTTTAACCGTGTGAAAGACACGTTTGATTTCCTGCCGTATGCGGACGGCGCACTCATTTCGTATGAGGTAAAGCTCGTAAAGCCGGACAGGAAAATTTATGAAACACTGTGCGAGCGCTTCGACATCACGCCGGAAAACGCCGTTTTCCTCGATGATAACGCGAAAAACACCGAAGCTGCGCGGAAATTTGGTCTGCACGCCATCACGGTAGAAAACAAGGAACAGACCGACCGCGACTTGCACGTGCTCGGTGTAACATGGTAAAAATCGGCAGTGTTTGCCGATCAAGTTATTGTTTAGTTTTTATGAGAGGATGAATCACAATGAAACTCGGTATTATCGGTGCACCGGAAGCCAAAACACTGGTGCACGCAAAAGAACTCGGACTCGACTTCGTTGAGTTTGACCTGAACCCGCCTGAATTTTTCGGTCGTCCGCTGGACGAAGTCGTCAAGAACCAGGACGAGATTAAAAAGGCCATTGAAGAAACCGGCGTTGAAGTCGGCGCGGTAGGCCGCTGGGCAAGCCATATTCTGGACGAGAACGGCGACGTGATTGAAGCGGAGTGGAGCGAAGTGAAGAAAGCCATCGATTTCGGCGCAGCACTCGGCGCAAAGCATTATCTGTGCAGCGTTGCGTATGTTCCGCAGCTTTCCTACTACAAGAACATCACCGCGGCTATTAAGGTTCTGAACCAGATTGTTTCCTACGCAAAAGAAAACGGCATGAAGTGCGGCATTGTCAACTGCATGATGGGCGGCAACTACATCCGCACACCGGAGCAGTGGAAGCTTGTTCTGGACGAAGTTCCGGGCCTCGGCATCAAGTATGATCCGTCCCACAGCTTCGTACATGGCGGCGACAAGGGCGCATACCTCAAGGAAGGTATGGAATGGGGCGACAAGTTCGTATATTGCCACGTAAAGGGCGTTATCCAGTACGGCGACTCCCACGAGCCGTCAGAGTGGAAAAACCGCGAGTTGATGGTTCGTCACCCGGAGCTCAAGGACGAGCTGATGGGCGACTTTGCAGCAGGCAGACGTTACTACGACAACCCGCCGGCAGGCATCGATTCTATCAACTGGCGCGCATTCTTCGCGGTACTGTATCAGCACGATTATGACGGCTACCTCGCGATTGAACCGCACTCCATGACTTGGCAGGGCGAAAAAGGCGAGAAGGGCGTTAAGTACACCATTAAGTACATCCGCGACCTTATGCTGTAATTTTAGCTTAATAAACGCAGGCGGACACCGGGCATTCGGTGTCCGTCTTTTTTTGATGCAACGCAAAAACGGCAGCCCGCAGGCTGCCGTTTCGGACACATGTGAAATTACTTACCCTCGTTCTCTTTATCGAGCTTCACGTTGCGGAAGTAGAGAAGCATATCGATGGTGATCTCGATGAAGTTCAGGCAATAGAAGACCCAGCTCAAAACGAAGATCGGGCCGCTCTTGCCGATGACAAAGAACTGGATGCACTTCATCACAATGCCGGCGATGTAGCCAAGCCAGATGAAGATCTCAAACTGCAGGCTCTTGCCCTTAGCGGTTCTGGACTTTACGGATTTGTAAATGGAAAGCGGCCAGGAAAGACCGAATGCAAGGATCATTACGGTTTCCAGTATTTCAGCAATCATTTCAGGTGTCATGCGTTTATTCCCCTTAAACTAAATTTTCGGAATGCACTGTGCAAAAAATTCTGAAAGCTGTGCGCGGCACATCCTGTTTAATATAAGCAAGAGCGGAACCTAACCCATAGCTCCGCTCCTGTTATTTTTACAACTTAAGCGTTCTTTTCCGCTTCATGTGCCTTGTGCTCTGCAAGGTACTCTGCGCGGCCTTCTTCGTAAAGGTTGTTGCCTTCGCTGTCGATGATGACGACGAGCGGCATGTCCTCTACATACAGCTTGCGCAGTGCCTCGGCGCCGAGATCCTCATACGCGATGAGCTCTGCCTTCTTGATGCACTTAGCGAGCAGCGCGCCTGCGCCGCCGATAGCACCGAAGTAAACGCCGTTATACTTCTTCATGGCTTCTACGACTTCCGGCAGACGAGCGCCCTTACCGATCATGCCGCGTGCGCCCACGGACATCATGGTCGGGGCATACGCGTCCATACGGCCGCTGGTGGTAGGACCTGCGGAACCGATGACATGACCCGGCTTTGCCGGGGTCGGGCCTACGTAGTAGATCGTAGCGTCCGTAGGATCGAACGGGATCTTCTCGCCGCGTGCAAGTGCCTCGCACATTCTCTTGTGGCCGGCATCGCGGGAAGTATAGATGGTACCGGTCAGCAGAACTCTGTCACCGGCATGGAGCGTCTTTGCGAGCTCCGCAGTCAAAGGCAGTGTAATACGCTTTTCCATTTTACAGCACCTCCGTCTTATGACGCGTTACATGGCAGTTGATGTTGACAGCGCACGGCATGCCGGCAATATGGGTCGGCATGGTCTCGATGTTGAGGCCGATGGCCGTCGTCTTGCCGCCGAAGCCCTGCGGGCCGATGCCGAGCTGGTTAACCTTTTCGAGCATCTCTTTTTCAAGGTCTGCATAGAACGGGTCAGGGTTCTCGGAATCAAGCGGGCGCATGAGCGCCTTCTTTGCAAGCAGCGCTGCTTTATCAAACGTGCCGCCGATGCCTACGCCGACGACCATCGGCGGGCACGGATTCGGGCCTGCGGTCTCTACGACCTCAAGGATAAAGTCCTTGATGCCCTGCAAGCCGGCGGACGGCTTGAACATACGGATCTGGCTCATGTTTTCGCTGCCGAAGCCCTTCGGGCCGACGGTGATCTTCACCTTGTCGCCCGGGACGATCTCGGTGTACAGCATAGCCGGGGTGTTGTCGCCGGTGTTGCCACGGCGAACCGGGTCCTTAACAACGGACTTTCTCAGGTAGCCCTTGTCGTAACCGCGGCGCACGCCCTCGTTTACGGCTTCTGTAAGGTCGCCGCCGACGAAGTGCACGTCCTGACCGATCTCAAGGAATACGCAGGCCATGCCGGTATCCTGGCAGATCGGAACGCACTCGTTATCTGCAATTTCAAAATTTTCGATGATGTTGTCCAGAATGCCCTGTGCGATCTGGCCGTCTTCGCAGGCGCGGCAGGAGCGGATGGCGCACTTTACGTCCTCCGGCAGGTGCTCGTTTGCCGCGATGCACAGCTTCTCAACAACGTCTGTGATCTGGCTGACTTCAATTTCACGCATGGATCTATCCATTCCTTTCCGGAAAAAATTATCTCTCGTGACGAGCGTAATGCGGCAGCAGCATCGGGGAAACATCCTCGGATTCGATGCCTGCGCTCTTCAGCTCTTCTGCATAGTCCTCAATATGCTTGAGGGTAAGGGTGCCGAGCTCGGTCTCCTTCGCCTTTGCGGCAGCAGCCTTACCGGCGTTGCGGCCAAATACGATGATGTCGAGCAGGGAGTTGCCCATCAGACGGTTGCGGCCGTGAATGCCGCCGACAGCCTCGCCTGCAACAAGCAGGTTACCGATAGCCTTTGTGAATCCGTCTCCGCCAATCTCGAGGCCGCCGTTCTGGTAGTGGAGCGTCGGGTAAACGAGAATCGGGCTCTTGCGCATATCGATGTCATAGTTCAGGTACATGCGCAGCATAGCCGGGATACGCTTCTCAATGGTGCCCTCGCCGCCGATCTGCTCGATCATCGGGGTGTCGAGCCAAACGCCGGAGCCCAGCGGGGTGGTAACGCCCTTGTGGCGGTCTGTGCACTCACGGATGATGGAAGCCGCAGCAACGTCGCGGGTCTCCAGCGGATGCATGAACGCTTCACCATCTACGTTGACGAGCATTGCACCGAGGGAACGAACCTTCTCCGTTACGAGTGCGCCGTAGATCTGTGCCGGGAACGCAACGCCGGTCGGGTGATACTGAATGGTATCCTGATACAGCAGCGGAGCGCCTGCACGGTAGCCGAGCACAAGGCCGTCGGCCGTTGCGCCGTAATGGTTGGAGGTCGGGAAGTTCTGGTAGTGCAGACGTCCCGCACCGCCGGTGGCGATGATGACGGTCTTTGCACGTGCGACCATGTAGTCGCCGGTCTCCATGTTGAGGAGAACCGCGCCCGCTACCTGACCCTTTTCGTCCTTGATGAGCTCAACAGCAGAGGTGAACTCAACGACCGGGATGCCGCGGTTGATAACTTCGTCGCGCAGGGTACGCATGATCTCCGCACCGGAGTAGTCCTTGCAGGCGTGCATTCTCTTTCTGGAGGTGCCGCCGCCGTGGGTGGTGACCATGGTGCCGTCTTCGGTCTTATCGAACATAACGCCGAGCTCGTTCAGCCACTTGATAGCGTCCGGAGCTTCCATAACAAGGCGGCGCAGCAGTTCCGGGCGGGCAGCGAAGTGGCCGCCGCCGAACGCGTCGAGGTAATGCTGAACCGGGGAGTCGTTCTCTTTATCGGCAGCCTGAATGCCGCCTTCTGCCATCATCGTGTTCGCATCGCCGATGCGCAGCTTTGTCACGATCATGACCTTTGCACCTGCGTTGTCCGCCTCAATAGCTGCGGAAGCACCTGCGCCGCCGCCGCCGATGACGAGCACGTCGGTGTCGTAATCGATCTTCGTCAGATCGATCGGGTGGTGGAGCAAACGGCTGTTGGAGTGCAGCAGATGACCAAGCTCCTTCGGTACCTTCTCACCCTTGTTCGGGCCGATCTTAATGGTATCGAAGCCGTCTTCTCTGTAATCAGGATGGTACGCCTTCAGAAGGGCATCCTTTTCTTCTGCGGTCATACGTCTGGGTTCCATGCCCAGGCGTTCCTGTCTGGTTGCCTCTACTTTTTTGACAGAGGCAAGCATTTCCGGTGTAAACATGGCTATACCCTCCTTATTTCTCGATCTCTCTGTTGTTATAGAGCTCCTGCATCTCGGTGATCGGCTTCTGCATGATCTGCTCGATCAGCTCGTCGTATGCACCCTCGTGGATCTCTTCAACACGCTTTGTCAGGTGCTTGCTCACCGGCTCGATGTACTTGCCGGTGAGACGTCTTGCCAGCAGGCCGACCATCGGGTGAGAGATGCCCGCGGGACATCTGACGGTGCAGCAGCCGCAGCTTACGCAGTCGAAGGACTCTTCTGCGCACTTTTCAAGCTCGCCGCGCTGTGCGTATGCAATGTACTGCATAACGTTCAGGTTCTGCGTGCAGGCCTTTGTGCAGGCGTTGCAGCCGATGCAGCTGTAAATTTCCGGATAAAGCTCCATCATGATCTGCTGGTTCGGCTTGATCTCGTTGATGTCATAAGTACGCTTGTCTGTGGGGAAGAACGGAATGCTTGCAACATACATGCCCTCCTGCACCTGTGTCTGGCAGGCAAGGCAGGTCTTCAGCTCGTTCACACCCTTAATGCGGTAGATAGTTGCGCAGGCGCCGCAGAAACCGTGACGGCAGCCGCAGCCTCTTTTCAGCGTATAACCGGCATATTCCATAGCGGTCATAATCGTGAGGTCTGCGGGGACGCTGTACTTCTTACCGAAAAAATATACATTTACCATATTTTCCATGTTACGCCAACCCCTTTCTTAATACTCGTTCGGCAGCTCGTCGATCTCGTCGCAGCGGAACACCGGGCCGTCCTTGCAGACGTACTTGGAACCGATGTTGCAGCGGCCGCACTTGCCGATGCCGCACTTCATGCGCAGCTCCAGCGTGGTGTAGACCTGTTCTTTCGAGAAGCCCATTTCAATCAGCGATGCTAAGCAGAATTTGATCATGATCGGAGGTCCGCAAAGCAGCGCCGTTTTGTTTGTATCGAAGCCGAGCTCCTTGAGGTATGCCGGAACAAAGCCGACGTGGCCGTCCCAGCCCACCTGCTCGCGGTCGATCGTGAGATATACGTTCACGCCTTCCGTCTTCATCCATACGTCCTGAATTTCCTTCAGCTGTACAAGGTCGTCCTTGGAACGGGAACCGTACAGAATATCTACGGTGCCGTAATCACTGCGGTTGTCGAGCACGTAGTTGATGACAGAGCGCAACGGTGCAAGACCGATGCCGCCGGCGATAAAGAGCAGGTTCTTGCCCTTTAATTTGTCTTCTACCGGGAAGTGGTTGCCGTACGGGCCGCGCACGGTAATCTCATCGCCCACCTCAAGGCTGTGCAGGTAGTCTGTAAGCTGACCGCACTTCTTGATGCTGAATTCCTGGTATTCTTTGTTCGTCGGCGAAGAGGTGATGGAGAACATACCCTCGCTGACGCCCGGTGCGCACAGCATAGCGCACTGGCCGGGCATATGCTCGAAGAGCTTGCCGCCCTCCGGCGCATTGACGCGGAACGTCTTGACGTCCGGGGTCTCCTCACGGATGTCCGTGATGACGCCGACCTGTGGGATCAGAACGTCTTTTACATAGTTATCATGGCAATGACAGGTATCACTCATGGTTTGCAGCCTCCTTTTCAAACGCCTTGATGACCTTCACGATATTGAGCGAGGACGGGCACTTTTCCACGCAGCGGCCGCAGCCTACGCAGGAATACATGCCGTCGTTGTTCGCCGGGAAGTACACGAGCTTATGCATGAAGCGCTGACGGAAGCGCTGCATCTGGCTCGTTCTGTTGTTGCCGTGCGCCATCATCGTAAAGTCGGAGTACATGCAGGAGTCCCAGCAGCGATAACGCTGAATGCCGTGGCCCGTGTCGTAGTCCTTGATATCATAGCACTGGCAGGTGGGGCACACAAAGGTGCAGGTGCCGCACGCAAGGCACGGCTTATAAAGCTTCTCCCAAACGGGGGAGTTGAATTTTTCTTCGGTGACGTTGCCGTTCCAACCCTCGAGAGAGAGGTTCGTGTACGGCAGCTTCTCTACGATTGCGCGGATGTTCTCCTGTTCGGTCTCCACGGCCTTTTCGTCCGCTGCGTCGGCATTTTCGAGCACGCCGGAGAGCGCTTCGGTGAGGGCGGTGCCCTTGTCCGTTACAGCTTTCCAGTAGAGCGTGTCGTTCGCGTTCCACATGACGACATCGGCGTCCGGCTCAGCGCAGTCAACGCCGAAAACCTTACAGAAGCAGGACTCTTCCGGCTCGTGGCAAGCAAGCGCCACGATGGTACCGTGCTCGCGTCTTGCGCGGTAGAACGTATCGACCGGCTCAGCGAGGAAGACCTTATCGAGGACCTTAATGCCCTGAATGTCGCAGGCCTTCATGCCGAAAGCGACGAAGTTCTGATCTGCAAGCGCCTGCGGCTCAACGGAGAGCTTGTGCTGCTCTTTTTTGACCGTGTAAAGCGTTTCGCTCTGCGGGAAGAACATGTCCTTCGGAGATTTCACCGTCTTAAGTGTTTCAATGTCTGCATTGCAGCCTTCAAACCACGCGGCGAAGTTGACCTGACCGTTGTTGTTCACCGGCAGGAACAGCTCCTGCTGTGCCGCGATCGCTTTCAGCAGCTCGGGCAGCTTACTTTTTGCAATCTTGAACATGGCTTATCTCCTTCCCCCGGTAACGCCCGGCTCTACGTCGTTGAAGGTAAAGCTCGTCAGCGGGCTCTTTGCCTCCGGATCGACACCGGCCTGGAACTCACCGTAAAATTCGTCGATATCCTTGATGAACTTGCGGTTGAAGAGATGCAGCGGAATGCCTTGCGGACATACGCGGCTGCACTCGCCGCAGTCTGTGCAGCGGCCGGCTACGTGGAATGCACGGATGATGTGGAACATTCTCTCCTCAAAGGAGTCCACGTTCGCCTTCTGTGCGCTGTCGAACTTCGTGCTGTCGAAGACGCACTTGCGGCAGCTGCACGCCGGACACACATTGCGGCAGGCGTTGCAGCGGATGCAGCGGCTGAGCTCATTCTGGAAGAAAGCGAACTTTTCTTCCGGGCTCATGGCTTCGATCTTCTCGACCTCTGCAAAGCGGTCTGCGTCCTTTGTGTCGCGGCTCTCGCCGATGGTCTCGTCGAAAATCTGGTGCTCCTTGCCCTTGCAGACATGGCAGCGCTCCAGCATGCAATCCTTATAGGCGAGCGTCTTTTCGCCGTAGAGCGTCTCCACGGTGATGTTCTCGTTTGCATCGTCGATCGTGATGTTCGTGATGCCCTTAACGCCCTGCTCCTTGATCTTCTCGAAGCTGAGCTTGCCCATGCAGCCGACACCGATAATGTAAGCCTTGTCACGGTCTACGCGGTGCTCTGCTATGAGCTGGTTGAAGCTGTAAGAATCGCAGGGCTTCAGGAAGACAAGCGTCTTGCCCTCAAGCTTCGAGCCCTCGATCATATATTTACTGAGGTTCGCGCCGCAGAAGCCGTTGTAGACGAAGTTTGCGTCCAGATCCTCCGCCGTCTCAAAGTAAGACGGCTCCGGGTTGTAGGACATATCGCCACGGCGCCAGCCGAGCACACGGTTTACGGTGCCGTCGCTGAGCAGCTCTTTTGCGCGGTTGATCATTTCCTGCATCTCAAATCCTCCAGTCTGACGTTCTTGCCGAGCGAAGTAATCTTCGCCACGAACTCATTCATGGTCTGGGAGAACTTTACGCCCTCTGCTGCGGAGACCCATTCCACGCGGGTGCGTCCGTGCTCCACGCCGATGTAATCGAGCATAGAGAACAGAAGCGCCATTCTTCTTCTGGCATAGTAGTTGCCGGTGCTGTAATGGCAGTCGCCCGGGTGGCAGCCGCACAGGATAACGCCGTCTGCGCCCTTTTCAAAAGCACGCAGGATGAACATGGGGTTCACACGGCAGGAGCACGGCACGCGGATGATCTTAACGTCTGCCGGATAAACCAAGCGGCTGCTGCCTGCAAGGTCTGCGCCGGCGTAGCTGCACCAGTTGCAGCAGAACGCAACGATCTTCGGCTTGAACTCTTCGTTTGCTGTTATCGACATATTGCATCCACCTCCGCAAGAATCTGTCTGTTTGCAAAGCCCTGCAGATCCATTGCGCCGGACGGGCAGGTAACGGTGCAGGCACCGCAGCCCTGGCACAGCGCACTGTTGACAACGGCTACGCGGCGATCTTCACGGATGCCGTGGTCGTTGATGAGCTTTGTCTCATAGCTGATTGCGCCGTAGGGGCAGACGTTTGCGCACTGCGAGCAGCCGTTGCAGAGCAGCTCGTCGCTCTTAGCGGTGCACGGGTTCGTCATCAGCTTATCCTTCGCGAGCAGACCGATGGCCTTAACAGCCGCCGCGCCTGCCTGCGCGACCGTTTCCGGAATATCCTTCGGGCCCTGGCATACGCCGGAGAGGAATACGCCTGCCGTCGGGGACTCGACCGGGCGCAGCTTTGCGTGAGCCTCGGTGAGGAAGTTATTGGTATCGATGCTGGCGGTCAGCATGGTCGCAATGCGGCGCACGTCCGCGTTCGGCTCAATCGCCGTTGCGAGGACGACCATATCCGCTTCCATCAGGATCTGCTTGTTGTCGAGCAGGTCAACGCCCTGCACAAGCAGCTGGCCGTTCGGCTGCGGCATAACCTTGCCGACCTGACCCTTGATGTAGTTTACGCCGTAATCTTCCACGGCGCGACGGTAGAACTCATCGAAGTTCTTACCGGGGGTACGCACGTCGATGTAGAACACCGTTACGTTGACATCCGGGTATTTATCACGGATCAACATGGCGTGCTTTGCCGTGTACATGCAGCAAATCTTGGAGCAGTAGCTCTTACCGCGCTTATCGGAGCAGCGACTGCCTACACACTGGATGAACACCATGTTCTTCGGGTGCTTGCCGTCGGAAAGGCGCTCCAGATGACCCTTCGTGGGGCCTGCCGCGTTCATGATGCGCTCGAGCTCGAGGGACGTGATGACATCCTTGCTCTGGCTGTATGCGTACTCGTCGTACTTATCGAGCTTGATGGTATCGAAGCCGGTAGCGACGACGATAGCGCCGTACTTCTCGGTGACGATTTCATCCTTCTGCTCGTAATCGATGGCGCCCGCCTGACAAACCTTCTGGCACAGACCGCACTTGCCGGTCTTGAACTTGATGCAAGCTTCACGGTCGATGACCGGGACGTTCGGGATTGCCTGTGCGAACGGGGTATAAATAGCGCTTCTCGTGTTCAAGCCGCGGTTGAATTCGCTCGGGGTCTTTCTGGAAGGACATTTCTCCTGGCAGACGCCGCAGCCGGTGCACTTAGACATATCGACGCTGCGCGCCTTCTTGCGGATGTCCACGGTGAAATCGCCCACGAAGCCTGAGACCTTCTCCACTTCGCTGTATGTATACAGATGAATCTTCTCGTTTGCGGAAGCCTCCACCATTTTCGGGGTCAAAATACATGCGGAGCAGTCGAGCGTCGGGAACGTCTTATCGAGCTGGCTCATACGGCCGCCGATGCTGGGGGTCTTCTCAACGATATCGACTTCATAGCCTGCGTCTGCAATGTCGAGCGCAGTCTGAATGCCTGCAATACCGCCGCCGATGACGAGCGCGCGCTTTGTTACGCGGCTTTCGCCCGGGAACAGCGGCGCGTCAAGATTGACCTTTGCGATAGCCGCTCTGGCAAGGATGACGGCCTTTTCGGTCGCTTCTTCCATGTTCTTGTGGATCCAGGAGCAGTGCTCACGGATGTTTGCAATCTCGACCATGTAGGGGTTGAGGCCGGCTCTTTCCGCCGTTTTGCGGAAAGTCGTCTCGTGCATACGCGGGGAGCAGGAACAAACCACAAGACCGGTCAGGTGTTTTTCGCGGATGGCTTCGATGATCTTCGCTTGGCCGACCTCGGAGCACATGTACTGATAATCTTCCGCGTGCACGACACCCGGCTCATGACTGACCATTTCTACGACTTTCTTTACATCTACCGTAGCTGCGATGTTGCTGCCGCAATGGCACACAAATACACCAATTCTCTGCACGCTATCACCTCCTGTATCTTCTGAACGCGCTCACAAGGAGCTGCTGGGGCAGATCCGGATCCAAAAGCTCCGGGATCTCGTCCGGCGTAAGGTATGCTTCACCGCGCTGGCGCACGACAAGCTGTCTTGCCGCATCGATGAGCTTGCCGGGCTTAACGTCTCTCGGGCAGCGCTCAATGCAGGCAAAGCAGGAAAGGCACTTCCAAAGGGACTTGGAATTCACAAGGGACTCAATGTCGTCATTCAGCACATAGGAAACGAACTGGTGAGGCTTAATGTCCATTTCGTTGAACGACGGGCAGGATGCGGAACATTTGCCGCACTTCATGCACTTGTAGGGGTTGACGCCGCTGATCTCGCGGATCTGCTCCGCCTGTTTGCTGATGCTCACTTTAACGCCTCCTCTTTCACGCCGAGGGCCTCTGCGAGAAGCTCGGTGAAGTAATACACCGGGATCTTGCCGCTGCCGCTCTTGTTGAGATTATACATGCAGAGTGGACATGCCGTGATGAGCATTTCTGCGCCTGCACCGGCTGCGCTGTCTACGATATTGCAGCTCATACGGCCGCTCATTTCTTTTTCTTTAAGGGAGATATAGCCGCCGCAGCACTCGTTGCGGTACGGATATACGACCGGCTCTGCGCCGATGGCACGAATGAAGTCTTCAATGATCTGCGGGTTCTCCGGATCGTCAAAGGCCAGCACGGTGCTCGGTCTGAGCAGCAGGCAGCCGTAATATGCGCCGATCTTTCTGCCCTTTAACGGGTTGACGACCTTTTTCTTCAGTTCGTCAAAGCCCACGCGGTCGCGCAGAACTTCAAGGTAATGCAGCACATTCGTCTCGCCGGCATAGGGCTCGTCAAGCTGCATGTAGTTGTTGGCTCTCGTGCGGATGTCCTCCACGTTTCTCATGTCGTCGTTGACTCTTTTGATGACATGATGACATGCGGAGCAAAGCGTCACGAGGTCCTGGCCCTTTTCCTTCGCTTCGTTCAAAGCGCGGACGGAGGAAAGTTTTGTTGCGATCTCGTCGGACCCGAGCGGGTAGACGCCGCCGCAGCACTGCCAGTTTTCGATTTCTTCCAATTCAAATCCGAGCGCCTTTGCGGAAGCTCTGGCATAGGCATCAAGATCCTTTGCCTTCGTTCTCAAGGTACATCCCGGATAATAGCTGTACTTCATAGCTACTCCTGTCATCCTTTCTATAAATTGATTTTGGGTTATGCTTCAAAATAAATTTGACCGATGGTTTCTTTCAGCTTGTCTGCGGAAGCGTGGAGTTTTTGCATTTCGTCCTCCGTCAGCCTCACAGGCAGCTTGCCCTGCACGCCGTTCGGGCCCACAATGGCGAGTGTGCTGATGCACACGTCCTCTAACCCGTATTCACCGTGCATCATGGTGGAAACGGTCACGATGGAATTGTATGCGGAAAGCAGCATGCTGCACAATCTGCACACGGAAACCGTGACCGCGTAGAACGTGGCGCCCTTGTTCTTGATGATCTCGCCGCCGGATTTATGTACATACTCCGTCATGGCGTCCTTGTCCACGGGCAGGGCATGCATCAGCTCCACATAATCGTCCAGTTTCGCACCGGAAACCTCTGCGCACGACCACGGGATAAAGGAAGAATCACCGTGTTCACCGAAAACATAGGCATGAATGTTCTTCTGCGCAATGTTAAAGTGGCTGGCAAGTCCAAAACGCAGACGCGCGGTATCCAGCGCGGTGCCGGAGCCGATGATCTGGTTTTCCGGGATGCCGGAGATTTTCATGAACACGTAGGTGATGATGTCCACCGGATTGCTGACGATGATGTACAGCGCGTTCGGTGCGGCCTTTGCGATGTTCGGTGCAATGCTTTTGATGATGTCGACATTCGTCTGCGTCAATTCAAGGCGCGACTGACCGGGTTTTCTGGCCACGCCGGACGTAATGATGACGATGTTGGAGTCCTTTGCATCCTCGTAATCTCCCGATTTAATGGAAATCGGGTCGCGGAAGCAGGTGCCCTGAATGATATCCATCACTTCGCCCTCTGCCTTTTGCTTGTTGATGTCGATCAAGACAATCTCCGTTGCGATGTCTTCGTTGGAAAGCGTATATGCAATGGTTGCGCCTACGCTACCGGCACCAATCACGGTGATTTTGCTTTTCATTGTCCCGGATCACTTCCCTTCCTGTGCTGTGCCCGATGGGGAGCACAATGTTCCTCCGCGGGCGGGATCTTCTGAGTTACATGAAAACAAAGGGGCGAAACACAGTTTTCCCCTTTCCCCACTCACGGGGTACATACTCAGCCTAATAAATTCTATCATATCGATATCTTTTTATCAAGCATTTTCGCGATTTTTCTATATGAAAATATCGGAATTTACGGCTTTTTCAGAAAGTAAAACAAAAGCCGCGCGGGCCTCTTTTGAGTTTGATACATCTTTCACAAATACGAATTTCGTGTTTCGTTCTCTGTGCGAAAAAAGCGCGCCCAAATCACCTTCGGGTACGCTTTTAGTTCGTTTATGCTTGCTGTTTTCAGTTTAATTCAGCCGACTGTGAACATCTTTCTGACGACGTTTCGTAACGCCGTTTGGGAAACCCATTGACCGGGTTTCCGCAGCCTTTTGAAAAAGGCCGGCGAAAACTTTATTCGTCCCGTTCCGCGTCAGCTTTTTGTTCCGGTAATGTCGGCGGTTCCGGCAGAATCAAAGATTCCGTACGTAACACCGGCAGTTCAAACCAGAATGTGCTGCCTTTACCCTCCACGCTCGCGACGCCGTACCGCCCGCCGTGCAGGTCCAGAATTTTCTTCACGATGGAAAGCCCCAATCCCGTGCCGACCTGTGCGCGTTTGTGCTCCTTATCGACCTTATAGTAGCGATCCCAGATGTACTGCAATTTATCCGCCGGTATACCCTCGCCCGTATCGCGAATAGATACGCGCACGGTGCTTTCCGTCACGGTCTGGTCGATATACACGGTCTTGTTCCCGCCCGAATAGTTAATGGCGTTGTTCACAAGGTTATACAGCACCTGCGAAATTTTCAGCTGATCGGCGCAGACATACACCGTGCGGTCATACGTGAACGGGAAGCTGAAATCCGCCAACTTGTCGTAGCGGTGCAGCGTATTGCGGATATCCTCCGTCAAATTGAATTCGGAAACCGTCAGCGTCAATGCGCCCGCCTGTAATTTAGAGAGATCTAAAAGGTCGTTGACGATGCCTGTCAGGCGGTTCGCTTCGTCGATGACGATCTGCACGTTTTCCGGCGTGTTTTCGCCCGGAATGTCGCGCATCACCTCGGCATAGCCGGAGATCATCGTCAGCGGCGTGCGCAGATCGTGCGAAACATTGGCGATCAGCTCGCGGCGCAGATCTTCAACCTTGCTCAGCTCCGCCGCGGCATAGTTCAGTGTCGCGGCAAACTCCGCCACCTCTCTTGCGCCCTGTTCCGGGAAACGGATGTCATATTTTCCCTCGCCCAGCTGCTTTGCAGATTCGTTCATCTGTTCCAAGGGCTTTGAAAGACGCGAAGAGATAAACAGTGCCAGCCCGAACGAAAGCAGGATCATTACGCCCGTCAGACACCACAATTGTATTTTCAGCGTTTCCACCGTGGAATCAACCGGGATCACGTCGCAGGACAGCAGCACAAGATACTCGTTCCCGCTCGAAAGCGTGACCGTCTGCGCGTAAATGATCGTGCGATCCTGCCGTTCTATGGTGCTCGTCGGGTCTGTGATGTTGTCGTCCATCACGCTGCCGCCCGCCGCTTTCACCTCGGTGAAAAGCTGCTTGCAATCGAGGTAATCAAAGCGCTCCAGCACGCCGCCGCGCGCCGCCGGGGAAAACGACACATTTGAGCCGTCG
The DNA here is from genome assembly GCF_032490475.1 of Neglectibacter sp. CSJ-5. Lineage (NCBI taxonomy): Bacteria > Bacillati > Bacillota > Clostridia > Eubacteriales > Oscillospiraceae > Neglectibacter > Neglectibacter sp. CSJ-5. The sequence continues at coordinate 35,049 of NZ_JAVYJC010000006.1, forward strand.
CTGTTGGAAATGAGGATAGAAATATTCGTCGAGCGCGTCACTTCAAAATAATCGCTCGCGGAGGCACTTTCGTCCAGCATCGCCACCACACGGTTCGCCACGCTGCGCACCTCATTGACCTTGATGGCTTTATAAAATGTGTTGAGCAGTGTGATCTGAAATGTCCACAGCAACGTCACAATGACCGCCGTAAACAGCACGAACCCCAGCATGACCTGCATGCGTATGCCCGGCTTGCGCCATTTTTTGAATTTATGCTTCTTTACTGTCTGTTCGCCCATAATCCCGCCGTCCTTATGCGCCGTGCGTTTCAAAGCGATAGCCCACGCCGCGCAGCGTCACAATAAATTTACTGTACGGGCCGAGGCTGCGGCGCAGCAGCTTGATGTGCGTATCCAGCGTGCGGTCGTCACCGTAGAAATCATACCCCCAAACATTTGTGATAAGCATTTCGCGTGTGAGGGCGATGTTGCGGTTGTTCACCATGTAAAACAGCAGGTCGTATTCCTTTGGGGACAAATCGGCACGCACGCCGTCCACCGTGACGATCCGTCCGGTAAAATCGATTGTCAGGCCCTCCGCCCGGAACAACTCGTGCTTCGGTATTGCGGTGCGCTGCACACGGCTCATCACAGCGGCAACGCGCATCATCAGCTCTTTCGGAGAGAACGGCTTCACGACATAATCGTCCACGCCGAGTTCAAAGCCGTGGATCTTATCATACTCCTCACCGCGTGCGGAAAGCATGATGACGGCCGGCGATGCAATCTTCTTAATCTCCGCCACGGCCGAAAAACCGTCAAGCTCCGGCATCATCACATCCATGATGACAATATCGAACGCATCGGGCGTTTTGCGGAACAGGCGCACCGCCTCCATGCCGTTTTCCGCTTCCGTCACCTCGTGCCCCTCAAACTCCGCGTATTTGCGGATGAGCAGGCGAATTTTCGCTTCATCGTCCACGACTAAAATTCTGTACATGACAAGGCCTCCTTTTAACTGTTCCGCTCCGTATACCTGTATCATAACGCACTTTTGTGAAAAAGCGGTGAATGCCGAATGAAAACTGCCATGCCGTATGCGCCTTCCCGCTTTTATTCCATGTGGAAATTATATAAATATTCGGCCCTGTTTTCAAGTATTTCCACGATTTATTTCTTTCACGAAGAAATTTTTCTATTGCCTGTTGACATTTCGGAAAAAGTGGAGTAAGATATTTTATAGAAAATACATACAAATCATTCAAGTGTTTTCCCTCATTTTAGAGTGTTTTTACAATCCCCTTTCCGGTTTTGTCGCGTAGAGATGGGCGGAACGGGTGTTTTGTACACTTTATATTGAGAAACCCGAGGAGGCGAGTCTATGTTACCGATTATTACCATTGCGCGTCAGTACGGAAGCGGCGGCCACGAGGTCGGCGAGCGCCTGGCGGAAAAATTGAATGTCCCCCTTCTCGACAAGCAGCTGATCGCCATGGCGGCAAAAAAGAGCGGGCTGAGCGAGGAAGTCTTTGAAAAGGCGGACGAAAAAGCAGGCAACAGTCTTTTGTATTCCATGGTGATGGGAAACTACACCTTCGGAAGCCGTATCACCGGCATCAACGATATGCCCATCAACGATAAGCTGTTCATTCTGCAAAGCGACATCATCAAGTCGGCTGCGGATAAAGGCCCGTGCGTCATCATCGGACGCTGCGGCGACTACATCCTGCGCGAGTACGACAACGTGTTCCGCGTATTCATCCACGCCAACAAGGAAGCGCGCATCAAGCGCATTTTGAGCAAAGGTCTGTGCGATGAGAAGAAGGTCTCCGATTTTATCACAAAACGCGATAAGCAAAGAGCGAATTACTACAACTTCTACTCGAATAAACGCTGGGACGATCTCTCGAATTATCACCTCACCATCGATTCTTCCGAATTCGATATTGACGAGGTTGCGGAGATCATCATTACGGCCATCGGCAAGATCAAGCCGCCCGCAAAGAAGTAAGCCTTTGCACATTCAATTTGAGTTTACCTTACCTTTTATATTTTTCATTTTTTATCCCTTCAGAAAAAGAGGCGTACCTTTTGGTGCGTCTCTTTTTCTATGGTCATATTCTTTTATCCCGTTACGGAGTCTATCTCGCTGTCGCCGCCCTCTATGCGCACACTCACGCGCTGCGGCAGGCACACGGCAGATTCTCCCGCACGCTTGATAATCCCCTTGTTCACACAAATTTTGTCCGGGCACGGGCTCGAAACGAAATGTGCGCCGTCTTTATCAAGCTCAATCACCGCGCCGTTTACTTCCAGCGTTAATGGCTCCTTTAAATCGGCCAGCACAACGCGGCGGTACACTTCGCCATCCTGCTCAATGACGGCCACTGCCCCCTTCGGGCGCGTTTTGGCATAGAGATACACGCCTGCCGCCACAGCGAGCACCAAAACGAGCAGGAGCGCTTCTTTCCATGAAAATTTTCGCTTTTCCATCGCAGCCCCTCTTTCAGGAAACAAGCGTGTAATCGCGGCTTGTGCGTGTAAAGCGGTCTTTCAGTCCGTCCGTCACCGTGATGTTGTTGTCCGAATCGATGAAAATACCTTCGGCATCGAATTCTTCCAGCAGCTTCATGCCGTCTTCTCTGCCGAGCACAAAGCACGCTGTGGAAAGCGCATCGGAAAGCACGCCGCTTTTCGCGACGACCGTCACGGAAACAAGGCCGCTTTCTGCCGGATAGCCCGTTTTCGGATCGAGCAGATGGTGGTATAAAACGCCGTCCTGCTCAAAGTATTTTTCGTAGCTGCCGGAGGTGGAGACAAAACCCTCCGCCAGCGTTACCGAACCGAGAGAGCCGTCACCGTTCGGGTCGCGCACTGCCACGCTCCACGGCTTGCCGGAGCTTTTTTCGCCGTATACGCCCACGCTGCCGCCGACCGCGATGATAGCCGCTTTTGCGCCCGCTTCTTCGTAGGCTCTGACTGCCGCGTCACACGCCGCACCTTTGCCGACCGAACCGAGGTCCACCGCCATGCCGAGATTTTTCAAAGACGCCGTCTGCTCCGTTTCGTCTATGCGCAGCAAAGAGTAATTCACATACGGCAGTAAGGATGTGATGAGGTCACTGTCCGGCACTTCGTTCAATTCGTCATCAAAGTCCCATAAGCGCGAGATCGGCGCAATGGTCACATCGAATGCGCCGCCGCTTTTTTCCGAAACCGACTGCGCCTGCGTTAAAACGTTCAGCGTTTCATCACTCAGCGTCACCCAGTCCTTGCCCGCGTTGTTATTCAGCTTCTGAATATCGCTGTTCGCCACACGCCAGGAGATTTTCTGTTCCAGCGCTTCCACCGCATCCGCCGCTTTCACGGCCGCGTCCTCGCGGTTTTCGCCGTAAACAGTTTGCTGCACGTAGCTGCCCATGGCGTAGGTCGTCACCTCGTACCGTTCTTCTTCGCGGTCCAAAAGCGGAAACAGCGCCAAGACGACGATCACCAAAAACAAAACTGCAACAAAAATCAGCGTCAGATGTTTCGCTTTCTTTTCCGTAATCGTTTTAAAAGAAAAACGCGCCGGGCGCTTTACGTTTGCTTTCATAAAGACGAAATTCCTTCCGTTTGAGTTTCGGAACAATTTTAGCACAGATTGGTTTTAAAGTCCACCGTACATCTTTACAGCGGTATGAAAAAGCTGTAAACTATGAGTATCAAACGAAAAGGAGGCTGTGCCATGCGGAAAAATGCCTGCTGCTTTACAGGACACCGAGAAATTCCGCCCGAAGACCGGGAACCGCTCCGCGCGGCGCTGCTCTCCGAAATTCAAAGATTATATGCAGAAAAAGGCGTGACGGAGTTTTACACCGGCGGCGCAAGAGGATTTGACACCATGGCGGCGGAAGCCGTCTTGAAAATTCGCGAAGCTCTGCCCGTGCGGCTGCACCTCATTTTGCCGTGCAAAGGGCAAAGCGACCGCTGGCATTTTGCGGAAAAGCGCCGCTACCGTGAAATTTTAAAGCAGGCCGATACTGCGGAATTCCTTTTTGAACGGTATACGCCGGACTGTATGCTGCGGCGTGACGACGCCATGGTGGCGCGCAGCGGTTACTGCGTCTGCTATCTGCGCGACCCTGCCGCCAAACGCGGCGGCACCGCTTATACCGTAAGAAGAGCGAAAAAAGAAGGGCTTGAGGTTATCCACTTGATCCCCGTAGAAGTTGAACAGCTCACGCTGTTGTAGCGTGAAACGGGACGAATAAAGTCTTTAGTCAAGTTTTCTTCAGAAAACTTGCGGGTTTTTAGGGCAGCGCCCTAAAGCGCTTTCCGCAGAAAGCGAAATCTTTTTGCCTACCTCAAAATCAGGAGGATAGGCTAAACTGTCCAGTGGACAGTTTAGCCGCAAGGGACCCAATTAGGGGGTCCCTTGAAAGGGCGAGCCAACGCGAGCCTTAGAAAAAAACACCTCAAAATCGAAAGGACATCCATGAAGAAAAAAACGGAGCGCATCGCGCTCATCGGACTATTGGGTGCACTGGCACTGGTGCTGGGAATCCTCGAAAATCTCCTGCCCCCGCTGCCGGGCATGCCGCCGGGCGCAAAAGCCGGGCTTTCAAACCTTGTCACCATGTTCGCCGCCGGCGCTATCGGCCTGCCTGCGGCGCTGTTTATTGCGGCGATCAAGGGTCTGTTTGCGTTTTTGACGCGCGGTGTTTCCGCCGGGCTGATGAGCCTTTGCGGCGGACTTTTGAGCACGCTCATCATGGGCATACTGTGGAAAAAAACAAAATTCACGCCGGTCTTCATCGGTGTCTGCGGTGCGTTCGGGCACAACCTCGCACAGCTGCTCGTCGCGTTATGGATGACAGGCTTCGGCGCACTGGGGTATATTCCCGCGCTCGCGCTGTATTCGGTCGTCTGCGGCATCTGTACCGGGCTTTTGCTGCAGGTTTTACTCCCGCTGTTGGAGAAGCTGCCGGTTTTGAGGAAATAGAGAAAAAGGGCGGCAATGCCGCCCTTCGGGAAACGCCTATCCTCGCAAAAAGGACAGGCGTTTTTCAGCTTATCTTATTCTTCCGCTTTCGGAGCGTTCTCTTTTTCGGCCTGCTCCATGTTTTCCTTTGCAACCGCCAGCATCAGCTTGATACGGTTCTCCTGGTTGACCTTCGTCGCGCCCGGATCGTAATCGATCGGCACGATGTTCGACTTCGGGTACAGGTTTTTCAGGCTGCGGATCATGCCCTTGCCGACGATGTGGTTCGGCAGGCAGCCGAACGGCTGTGCACAGATGATATTCGGGTAGCCGCTTTCAATAAGCTCCATCATTTCCGCGGTCAAGAGCCAGCCCTCGCCCATCTTGCAGCCGTAGCCGATAACGCCTGTAATGAGCTTTTTGAGGTGCGCATACGAGGACGGCACAGTGAAGCGGTTAGAAACGGTGTTCGCGTGCTCTACGGCACGGATAACGTGGCTTTCGATGCCGACGAGGTAGTCAAAGAGGATCTTCACAACCTCAAACTTCGCTTTGCTGCCGCCGAAAAGCTTAATATCTTCCATGCGGTTATCGACTTTAAACAGCATGAAGCCAAGCAGACCCGGCACCATCGTTTCGCAGTTCTGGCTGAACAGGAACTCTTCCAGATCGTTGTTGCCGATGGGCGAATACTTGACGTAAATTTCGCCGACAACACCGACGCGCACTTTCTTTTCGCCGGTCACGGGCACGTTCGCAAAATCCTCCGCAATCTGCGGCAGGATCGTCTCCATCTCCTTTGCGGAGTAGCCTTTTTCCTTTGCGAACATATCGGTCAGCTTTTTCGTCCAATCGTCCACAAGCTTCCGGCTCGCGCCCGCCTCTTTCTCATACGGTCTCGTCTGGTTGTGCAGCAGCATCAAAAGGTCGCCGTACGCAAGCACGCCCAGCGCCTTGCGGATCATCGGCAGCGTCAGCTTGAAGCCGCTGTTTTTCTCAAGTCCGGACATGTTGAGCGAAATGACCGGAATATACGAAAGGCCGTCTTTTTCCAGCGCCTTCCTCAAAAGGTGAATGTAATTCGAAGCACGGCAGCCGCCGCCCGTCTGGGTGATGATGAGCGCCGTTTTATGCAGATCATATTTGCCGCTGTGCAGCGCGTCCATCATCTGGCCGATGGTGAGCAGCGCCGGGTAGCAGGTATCGTTGTGGACATATTTCAGACCCTCGTCCACAATCTGACGGCCGCGCGTCTGGAGAATCTCCACGTTGTAGCCGTAAGAAGCGAACAGGTTTTCAAATAAACGGAAATGGATGGGCGCCATGTTCGGCGCAAGGATCGTATAACCCCCTTTTTTCATTTCCTTTGTAAATTCAACGCGATCGGTAAAAGCCATATTCGTGCGCCTCCCTTACTGTAAATCCAGCGCCGCAAACAGGCTGCGGAGACGAATACGCACCGCGCCGAGGTTTGTGATCTCGTCGATCTTGAGCTGGGTGTAGATTTTGCCGCCGTCGTGCAGAATGCCGCGCACCTCGTCGGTCGTGATGGCATCCACGCCGCAACCAAACGAGACAAGCTGAATGAGGTTCACGCGCTTATCCGCACGGTCTACAACGTACTTTGCAGCCGCGTACAGACGGGAGTGATACGTCCACTGGTTGAGGACCTTCGTCGGGAATTTCTTCTCCTTGCACGCAACGGCGTCTTCCGTCACAACAACCGCGCCGCAGTCGCAGATGAGGCTGTCAATGCCGTGGTTGATCTCCGGGTCCACATGATACGGACGACCGGCCAGCACGATAACGGGCTTATGCTGTTCTTCGGCGAGCGCGAGGAATTTGTCGCCGATGGCACGCACGGCGCGCATGTAGAGGTCATACTCCGCATACGCCGCGTCGGATGCTTTCTTCACGTCTTTTTTCGTGAACGTACCGTTCGGGAAATGGCGGCGCAGGATTTCGTACATCTTGCCGGGGAAATCGTGTCTGCGGTGCAGGCCAACGTAATCGCCGATGAAGACGGTGTCCTTTAATTTCTGGATATTGGAGGAGATGACCTCCGGGTAATAAGCGACGACCGGGCAATTATAGTGGTTGTCACCGAGGTTTTCGTCAAAGTTATACGTCATGCAGGGGTAGAACACCGCGTCCACGCCCTCGTCAAGCAGCGCTTCCACGTGGCCGTGCATCAGCTTTGCCGGGAAGCACGCCGTATCGGACGGAATGGTGTGCTGCCCCTTTAAATAAAGCTGGCGATTCGACGCCGGTGACGTTTTCACATCGTAGCCGAGCGTTGTGAAGAACTTATACCAGAACGGCAAAAGCTCGTACATGTTGAGGCCCATCGGAATGCCGATGATCGGCTTGCCCGTGTCTTTGTATGTATAGCGCGCGAGCAGTTTGCGCTTTTCTTCAAACATGTTGTACTGCGCTTCGGTGGATTTCACGCCCGTCACCGGCTTTTCACAGCGGTTGCCGCTGATGAACTTGCGTCCGCCGGAAAAGGTGTTCACCGTCAACTTGCAGCTGTTGGAACAGCCGCGGCAGGTGATGGCCTTTACGCTGTGGGTGAATTCTTCGAGCGCTTCCTTGCTCAAAAGCGTCGAAAGCTCCGTCGCCTTACCCGCAGCCTGTGCTTTTTCGCGTGCATACAGTGCAGCACCGTATGCGCCCATCAGGCCCGCAATGGTCGGGCGGATGACATCGTGGCCGATCTCCTGCTCAAACGCGCGCAGCACGGCGTCGTTCAGGAACGTACCGCCCTGCACGACGATCTCCCGGCCGATTGCTTTGGAATCAACCGCACGGATAACTTTATACAGCGCGTTCTTGACAACGCTGATGGAAAGACCCGCGGAGATGTTCTCCACCGTTGCGCCGTCCTTCTGCGCCTGCTTCACAGAGGAGTTCATGAACACCGTGCAGCGGGAGCCGAGGTCGACCGGGCGATCCGCAAACAGACCGAGTTTTGCAAAATCTTCAATGGAGTAACCCAGCGCACCCGCAAACGTCTGGAGGAACGAGCCGCAGCCGGAAGAACAAGCCTCGTTGAGGAAAATATCGTCGATGACGCCGTTTTCGACCTTGAAGCACTTGATGTCCTGACCGCCGATGTCGATGATGAAATCGACTTTCGGGTTAAACGCGCGCGCCGCGTAGAAATGCGCCATCGTCTCTACGATGCCGTAATCGACGGAAAACGCGTTTTTGATGATGTCTTCGCCGTAGCCGGTCGCCGCGCAGGCGCAGATCTTCGCCTGCGGGAAACGCGTGTAAACTTCAAGCAGGAATTCGCGCATCAGCGGGACAGGGTTGCCGCTGTTCGACATATAGCGCGAACAAACAATATTGCCGTCCTTATCCGTCACAACGGCTTTAACGGTTGTGGAGCCCGCATCGATGCCGATATAAACCGGCTCGCCGTCCTCCAGTGTGTCGCGCACCTTAACGCCGGCGTTAAGGTGGCGCTTTGTGAATGCTTCATAATCCGCCTTGTCCTTAAAAAGCGGCGGGCAGGCGCGGTATTCTTCCTTTGCCGTGTAATGCGCAATACGGTTGATGATCTCCGCAAGCGTCGTCTCTGTGCCGTCTGCCGCAAACGCCGCACCCAATGCGACGAAGTACAGCGAATTTTCCGGACAGATACCCGTAATGCCGAGCGTCTTATCAAACGCCACGCGCAACTCACTTAAAAACGTCATCGGGCCGCCGAGGTATACGACCTTACCTGCGATTTCTCTGCCCTGCGCAAGACCCGCAACGGTCTGGTTCACAACGGCGTAGAGAATGCTTGCCGCCACGTCTTTTTTCTGCGCGCCCTGATTTAAAAGCGGCTGAATATCGCTCTTTGCGAACACGCCGCAGCGGGAAGCAATGGTGTAGATCTTCTCATGCTCTTTTGAGAGTGTGTTGAGCGCATCCGGGGTGATGTTCAAAAGCGTCGCCATCTGGTCGATGAACGCGCCGGTGCCGCCCGCGCAGGATCCGTTCATGCGCACCTCAAGGCCGGAGGCGTTATTGCCGTCCGTAAGGAACAAAATCTTCGCGTCCTCGCCGCCAAGCTCGATGACCGCATCCGTACCCGGCACAAGGCGGTTCACCGCAATGCGCGTCGCGTATACCTCCTGCACGAACTGAATGTCACTGCGCTCTGCAAGACCCATACCGGCCGAGCCGGAAATGCTCAAAAGCACCTTTTCTTTCGGAAACTGCTCTGCCACTTCACGCAGCATCTCGACGGATTTCTCCACGATGCGCGAAAGATGACGCTCATATTTTTTGAAAAGCACCTCATTCTGCTCGTTCAGAACAACGCACTTTAAGGTCGTGGAACCAACGTCCAAACCGATTCTCATCATGTTGATTCATCCTTTCTGCGGTACCCTTGCCGCATCGATATACCGGCACCGCATAAATGCCGCCTGTTTCGGCAGCTCTTACATATCCGCAAAATTACCCAAATATACTCTTAATGATACCACAGGCGCGCGCGCAATTCAATACGCATCACCGCGGCGAGATTGTAAAAAATTCGTGACACAGCGCGGTTTTTCTTGTGTGGGAAAGCTATTTTTCGCACGGGTTTTCCACTTTTTGTTTTGTCCGCGGCGACTATTTTAACGGCTTTTCGCATATAACTCACCGATGAGAAATGAGGAGGGTTTCCTATGTCAAACGGCAAAAGAAGGTATTTTCCGGGCGCCAACACCGGGCGCGGATTCATCGGGCATTTTGAGGGCATCGTGCCGCCGTGGAGCGAGCCGCACTACACCTACGTTTTAAAGGGCGGCCCCGGGGTAGGAAAAAGCACATTGATGAAAAAATGCGCCGCCATCGCACGGGCAAACGGGTTTACCGTCGAAGAATTTCGCTGCGCAAGCGACCCCGAAAGCTTTGACGCCGTGCGTATCCCGCAGCGGCGGCTCGTCTTACTGGACGGCACCGCGCCGCACACCATAGATCCCGCCATGCCGGGCATCGACGGCGAAACGCTGGATCTCGGACGGTTTTTGCACAAAGAGGTCTTCAAACGCCGCCGCGAAGAGCTTTTTGTCCTTGCAGAAGAAAACCGCGCGCACTACAAAAACGCGTTCGCGTGCCTTTCCGCCGCAGGCAGCCTGCGCCGTGCCGCCGTAAGCGAAGCCGCAAGGTCTGCCGACCTTACCATGATCCGCACATTTTTAAAAGAGGGTTTCACACTGCCGAAGGAAGGCACACCGCGCACACTATTTTTAACGAGCCCCACGCCCGCCGGCGTTGCGGATTTCCGGGAAGCACAGGATGCCGAAAACACCGTGTACCTGCCCGGCGTTTTGGGCTCGGTGTTCTTAAACGAAGCCATGAAGCTCATGCAGAATACGCAGACTGAAATTTTCCTGCATCCGCTCACGCCGGAAGCACCGCAGTGCGTGCGCATCGGCGACACCATGCTGTGTGTCGCGGACGATACCCGCAGCACATTAAACGAGTTCCTTTTGAGCCCGCTTTCGGACTTCATCCCGTTCGCCATGCAGGAGGCCGAGACCTTGACTGCGCAGGCCGTGGAGGAGCTCAGGCTCTGCAAGCGCACACATGACGCGATTGAAACCATCTACCGCCCGTTCGTCGACTACGACCATGTAGAGCGAGAAACGAACCGTCTGCTGGAAACCCTAAAGCTGTGATAGACAAAAACGAAAGCGAAAATCTGTGAATTCGGCGCATTGCAGTCGATACATAAACGTGTTAAACTGAAGACAGCGAAGCGATGCAAAAGTTTTTGATCGACCTTCTTTCAAATGAAGGTCAAACCGAACCTATGGTTCGGTCGTGAAATCCAAAGGCAACGCCTTTGGTCGAACTCCGCAGAGTTCGGAACTCTTTTGCCTACCTAAAAATCAGGATGGGAGCTTTAACAGTCCAGCGGACTGTTAAAGTGCGGGAGACCCAATTAGGGGGCCTTCCAAAGAATTTGCGGTGCAAATTCTTGAAAATCTCAGAAAGCACTAAAAGTATTGAAAAGAAAGGAATTTAAACTCTATGCAGATCACATTTCTCGGCGCAAGCCACGGCGTGCCGGAGGCGAATCGCCGCTGCTCCTGCACCTTGATCGAAACGAACGGCCGATATTATTTCATCGATATGGGCGTTAACGCCATCGATGCCCTGCGCACACGCGGCATCGAGGTAGAGGACGTCAAGGGCATCTTCATCACGCATGTGCACGGCGACCATACAAACGGGCTCATCTCGTTCGTCGACCTTATCAGCTGGTATTTTAAAACCGCCGACCCCGAAATCTGCCTGCCGAACTTGGAGGGCGTTGAGGCCATCCGTGCATGGCTCAAAGCGAATCACTGCGAAATGCGCGACCTGCGCTTTAAAAAGGTCACGGACGGCACAATCTTCGACGACGGATATTTAAAAGTCACCGCCATTCCCACGCAGCATTGTCCGGATTCCCATGCTTTTTTCGTGGAAGCCGAGGGCAAAGCCGTGCTGTTCACGGGCGACTTAAAGCATCCCAACGTCGATTTTCCGAAAATCGCCAAGGAAAAGCCGACCGAATTTATCATCTGCGAGGCCGCACACTTCCCTGCGACTGATTACGCGCCCGTTTTGGCCGCCTGTCCCACAAAGCAGGTGCTCGTCAACCACTACGCGCCGTGGAATATCCCGAACGTCATGCAGCTTGCGGAAACGCTCGCTCCGCTGCCCGTCAAATTCGTGAACGACGGCATGCAAGTCACGCTTTAAATTCATACGCAAAAAGGTCTGCTCCGTTTTGGTGAGCAGACCTTTTCCTTTTACTTTTTGTTGACGGGATAAATACCCGACCAGCCGCAGTTGCCGTCTTTGTCTTTCAGCTCCACGCGCACGAACGTGTCCGTAGGCTGCACTTTATACGTCGCTTCGGTCACATTTTCGCCTACCGTCGCGCGGTCGCCCGCCCAAACGGTATCGGTGAAGAACACGATCTCCTGCACCGGCGAGGTATGCACCGTGACCGTGCCATTTTCAATTTCAACGCGGAAATTCGGCCCCTGCGTTGCGTAGAAGCGGTTTGCACGGATAGCCGCCAAAACACCCTCGCGCGTCAATTCATCCGCCTGCACCATGATGTACGAACGCGTCTCGTCACCCGTGTAGTGGTGTGCATCGTCCGCCGCCATGCACGGCAAATAGTGTCCCAAAAGCGCCATTTCGTCGAAAAACACACCGGAATACGGACGGCAGTTCCACGGCAGGCCCGAAGTAGTGTTGTAAATCTCGCACCCGTCAATGCCGTACAGCTTTGCGACCTCCGAAGCGCGATCCAGCGACCATGCGGGATGTGCCAAGATTGCAATGCCGTTCACGTTATGGATTTCATCGATGATCTTCTGCGCGGAAAGCCCCGGCGCGCGTTTTGTAAGCGCAGGCGCTTTCTCCATGCCGATACCGACGATGTGGTAAATACCCTCCTGCACGGTACTGCCCACGTCGAACTCCGTGCCGTTTAAGAGGAGAAAAATTTCCCCCTGCCGCCCCTCACCGTGGAACCAGTGGTCGGTCAGCGCAAGGAAATCATAGCCTTTTGATTTGTATAATGCAATCGTTTCTTCCGGCGTATACGCGCCGTCCGAGTTCGTCGTATGGGTGTGCAGATTGCCCTTATACCAGGTTTTGCCAAACACATCCGTAAACATAGTCTTTCCCCCATCCTGCTTTTTGTCTCTTTGGGATTATCATAGCACGATGGCGAGGTGAGTGCAAGCTTTGTGCATGAAAAAAAGGCGGCAATGCCGCCCTTTCAGGGAACCCATAGTGCTTACGCTTTTTCCGCGCTCGGTGCTTCTATCAGCTTTGCTTTCTGCAAGGCGACGACGACGGCCGGGACCAGAATAAGCTGCACCACGATGCCCGGGATTGCGTTTAAGAGTGCGCCGGAGATGAACGCCGCAAATGTGAACGCGCCCGCGTCCGCCGCGATGCCGCTGAGAATCACCTTCACGATACCCCAGACAACTCTGCCCGCGACCATAGCGGTCAAAAGGCTGCCGTACAGCGTGCCGACGGTCTGCTTTTTGAACACCTTGCGGTACATGATGCCGCTTACAAGTCCGTATGTCAGCAGCTCAAACGCCATAGCGATGGCGGTGTAGAACGGCGGCATGCCGAACATCACCATGCGCAGCAGCGGGGCGATAAAGCCCACAACCGCGCCCACAGGCCCGCCGCACACAAAGCCCGCAAGTAGGATCGGCAGGTGCATCGGGCACAGCATTGCGCCAATCTGCGGGATATGCCCGGTGAAGATCGGCAGTACTAACGCAAGCGCCAGAAAAAGTGCGCCGAGCACAAGGTTTTTAACGGAAAATTTACTGTTTGTACGGTTCATTGAAATACCCTCCCAGATACAAAAAGACCACGAAGCATTCCGCCCATACCGAGCGAAAAGACCTTCGTGGTCTATTTTTTAAAGTGGCTTTAAAATACTTTCAAACGGCGTTTCGCCGCGCGGTCTTTTGACCGTTACCGCTTCCTGCGGCTTTGCTGTCTACATCATAGCATAAGTTAACCTTAAAGTCAACTACCGAATTTCAATGTTGCCGAAAAAACTTACTTTTCCGCGCTAAGGATAACCGTAACATCCGGGTGCAGCTGCAAAACAGAAGCCGGCACCTCCGGCGTAACCTTGCCGAAGCAAGCCTTTTCGACGATCTCCGCCTTATCCGGGCCTGCGATGAGAAGAATCTTCTTCGCCTTCATAATGGTGCCGATGCCCATGGTGATGGCCTGCGTCGGCACATCCTCGCGGCGCTCGAACAAACGAGAGTTCGCGTTGATGGTGCTCTCCGTCAGCTGTACGGTGTGCACTGTCGCCGGGAAGTTGTCCGTCGGCTCGTTAAAGCCGATATGCCCATTGTGGCCGATGCCGAGCAGCTGCAGATCGATGCCGCCGAGAGACTGAATAAAGCTCTCATAGCGCACAGCCTCTTCTTCAAGGTCATCTGCGTGGCCGTTCGGCACATGTGTGTTCGCCTTGTCGATATTCACGTGGTCAAAGAGGTTGTCGTTCATGAAATAGCGGTAGCTGTTCGGGTTCGTACCGTCCAGACCGCAGTATTCGTCGAGGTTTACGGTGCGCACTTCGGAAAAGTCCAACACGCCGTCCTCATAGCTCTTTACAAGATCTTTGTAGGTGCCGATCGGCGAAGAGCCTGTTGCAAGACCCAGCACGCAGTTCGGCTTCAAAAGCACCTGACCGCCGATGATGCCGGCTGCAATGGCGCTCATTTCTTCATAGGTTTTCGTTTTGACAATACGCATTTGAATATTCATCCTTTCAATACAATAAAGCGCCGGCCTTATGCCGTGCGCGTTTTTACCAAAGAGTTTCTACCTACAACTATACCATAAAATTTACAAAAGTAAAGGCATTCCCGCAGAAAACCGCGAAACGGTTCCCGGAAATGCCCAAATTTACTTTATGCCGTCTTATTCACCGCTTTTCCCTTTTTCAGCGTCTCAAGCGGGATCTGCGCCAAAATGACCGCCGCAAACACTAGAACGCAGCCCAAAAGCTCGCGTCCGTTCATGCTTTGGCCGAGGAGCAGCCAGCCGGAAAGCGCCGCAAACACAGATTCAAGGCTCATGATAAGAGACGCCACCGCAGGCGGGGTATCCTTCTGCCCCAAGATTTGCAGCGTGTATCCCACGCCGCTCGACATCAGGCCCGTGAAAAGCAGCGGCCCCGCGCTTTTTAAAATGTCCGCAAGCGTGAACGTCTCCGTAAACAGCGCCGCTGCCGTGCAAAGAATGCCGCAGACAAGAAACTGCACGCACGAAAGCGCCACGCCGTTCACCATCGGTGAGAAGTGGTCGATGATGAGGATATGTACGGAAAAGCCCAGCGCACACAAAATGACGAGCAGGTCGCCCGGCGCGATGGTGAAGCCCTCCTGCACGCTCAACAAATACGTGCCCGCCGCCGCAATAACAACACTCACCCAAACCGTTGCGGGCACGCGCTTTTTGAGGAACAAACCGAGTATCGGCACAATCACGATGTAAAGCGCCGTCAAAAATCCGGCCTTGCCCACTGTCGTAAAGCTGATGCCGAACTGCTGCAAATTAGAGGCCACGGCAAGCGCCGTGCCGCACAGCACGCCGCCCACCCACAGGGTCTTGCGGCTCTGCTTTCTCTCTTCGTCCGTCTGCGTTTTTTTCGGCGCTTTGCGCTGCATAAACAGCAGCACGGGCAAAAGCGCCAGTGCGGCAATGAAATTGCGTACGCCGTTAAACGCAAACGGGCCCAAATGGTCCATGCCGAGGCTCTGCGCTACAAACGCCGTGCCCCAAATAAGGGCGGTGATCGTCAGGAGCAAGGCTCCGCGAAATTGCTTCATGAAAATTCCCTTCAAGTCGTCGTTTTACACTTCGTTCGTCTCGCGCGTCAGATTCTTCATCCAGTTATACCGGTTGATCTTCACCACGGCAACGAAGCATTTTAAGATCTGGTCGCATTTGAGGCACGCAAAAACCACCCAAGGCGGCGCACCGAGGTAGGACGCGATAATGGCAGACGGCAGCACCACAAGGAACACGAAAATCGTGTCGTTGCGGAACACAAACGAAATGTCGCCGCCGGATTTAACAAGGCCGAACAGGCACGCCGCCTGATAGCACGTGCCGATAATCGTAACGGAAATGACATTGATGAACTCACGCGCATACGCCACGGCCGCATCGCTCGCGCCGTACAGCCCGATGAACGGGTCGCGCAGGAAGTGCACCGCAATGCCGGAAAGAATGCCGAGGCCAAGGAAAATGACCTGCGTCGTGCGGGAATACTCGCGAATTTTGTCCATACGCCCGGAGCCGACCGTCTTGCCGGTGATAATGCCCACCGCGCTCGAAAGGCCGTTCATTGCAATGTACATCATGTTGTGCAGCATGTTCGCGATACTCACCGCCGCAATGACGCCCGCGTCATAACGGCCGAGAATCATCGTCTGCCCCAGCATGTTCACCGACCATACGACCTGCCCTCCCATGATGGGCAAACCGTAGCGCAGGAAATCGCGCGTCAATTCGCCGCCGCGCTTTAAGAGGTCGGCAAAGCGAAGCTTCAATTTTTTATCGATGCAGCGCACGTAAACGACCATCACAGCCGCTTCAATGATGCGCGAAAACAGCGTAGCCACCGCCGCGCCGGTCACACCGAGCGCCGGGAAGCCAAGCTTACCGAAAATCAAAATATAGTTGCAGATGACGTTCACAATGAGCGTCACAAATGACACGTAAAGACCGATCTTTGCCGTCTCCACCGCGCGCATCGTCGCCACCATCACCTGCGAAATGCAGAAGAAAATGTACGAAAGGCTCACCACGCGCACGTAAACCGTGCCCGATTCAATGACCGAAGCATCACTCGTGAACAGTGATACGATCTGCGACGGCAATAAAAACGCCGTCACCGTAATGACCAAACCGATGAGCAAAGCAAACCGCACACCGATGGCCGCAATGCGGCGGATGCTTTTCGTATCGCGTTTACCCCAATACTGCGCAGCCAAAATGAGGATAGCACCCTCAATGCCGCCGATGAACATTTGCAGCAGCGTCTGCAGCTGGCTGCCCACATACACACCGGAAATCGCACTGTCGCCGAGCGTGCCGATCATCACGTTATCTGCAAGGCCGACCGCAAAGGTTACGGCGTTCTGCAGCGCAATCGGTATCGCGAGCGTGACGAGCGTTTTGTAAAAACTCTTGTCTCTTGTGAAAAACATGTTTCCTCCCCCGGGGCCTGCGCCCCAAACTCAATACAATAGCGCGTAAAAGCGCATCTTGTTTCTGATTATAAAAAAAAGCGGAGAAAAAGTCAATACAAAAAAGGGCGGCAAGGCCGCCCTTTCAAGCTCTCAAATTTTACGCATTTTCGTGTGTCGTCACGGCGCCCTCCGCCGTGCTCGTTTCCGATTCCGGCTCCGGCGTCGCCGTGGCTTCCGCACCGTCTGCGGCTTTTGCTTCCGCGGAATAGAGCACCGTCAGCGTCTCGGCATCTGCTTCGCCGGTCGCCGTAAGCCCGTTCGCTTTCTGGAACGCCTTTACGGCCTCCATCGTCACTTCTCCATACATGCCGGTGTATTCCACCGTCAGATAGCCAAGCTCCGCTAAGCGCTGCTGCATCGCGAACACATCGTCGCCCTCCGTGCCGGATTCGATCGCCGTGTATTCCGGCGCGGGCGAGGGGCTCGCCGTCGCTTCCGCTTCCGAAAGCTCGGAATCCAGTTCCAGCGCAGCGGAGTTTTCCTCCGTCAATTCGGGGTATGCAAGGCCCATCATGTCGATGCACGCGTTGTACACCGTCTTGCCCTGCCAATTCATATAATTCGGGTCGACGGCGTAAACACGACCGTTTTTTACCGCCGAAAGATTCGCATACTGCGCGTCCTGCATGATCTGTCCGCGCACATCTTCTGAACAGAAAATCATCGTCGGGTCGCTCAATCGCAGATCGTCAAACGTGAACGTGCCGCCCGTAAGGCCCTTAAAAATGTTCGTCAGACCGATATACGACATCATCACGCTGCCAAGCTCATCGCCCGTCACCGCAGAGCCGTTTACATCCGAAATATAGCACGCCGTCACCACGGTGTTGCTTTCCGGTGCCAAGCGCGAAAGGTCGTCGAGCGAAG
Organism: Neglectibacter sp. CSJ-5; assembly: GCF_032490475.1. Taxonomy (NCBI): domain Bacteria; kingdom Bacillati; phylum Bacillota; class Clostridia; order Eubacteriales; family Oscillospiraceae; genus Neglectibacter; species Neglectibacter sp. CSJ-5. The sequence goes on from NZ_JAVYJC010000006.1 coordinate 52,661, forward strand.
AGAAAATCTTCTGCGCTGCCTTCACGCCTACATTATAACCCGTAGAGCCGCCGTTCAAAGCCGTGCCTACCTGCGCGTACAGGCGTTCAAAATCCTCGCGGTTTTTCGCACGCGTCAAAAGGAGCACCGTAATGCCCGCATTTTCAAGCGTCTGCTTTTCGCTGTCGTCCATCGTCTCCGCCAAAACGAGATCCACACCTGCAGAGATCACACTCTGCGCATCCGTTGCGGAAACCTTCGGCAGCACTTGTAAATCGGGCTGTGTGCAGTCGTCGCTTGCAAGCGATAAGCTCGTCTCGTACCCCATCGCCAGCACCACATCCGCCAAACTGCCGGAGAGTACCGCCACCTTCTGGGGTTTTGCGTTTAACGTCACTTCGTTCACGGTCACAGGGTATTCCTGCGAAACAGCGCCTGATTCAATATTCGCCGGCTGCGAGCACGCCGTCGCGCTGAACGCCACCAAAACGCTCAAAACGACCGCCGCAGCGCAGCGCATCCATTTTTTCATATCCATAAGCATTCGCCGCAAAAGCGGCATCCTCACTTTCCGGGTCATATCCGCACAGCTTTAGCCGTGCGAAAACAAAAGGTCTAAGCATCATAATACACAGTTATTGTAACCGCATTGCCCTGTATATGTCAACCTTTTTGCCAAAAAACGCTTGACTTTTTCTCTAAAAACCGATAAAATAGTATGCGCAAAGCGTGTTTTTCCATGCTTTAGCCGAATATGGAAACGTATCGAAGCGGTCATAACGGGACTGACTCGAAATTTCGGCAGAAGCTGGGAATTTCGTCCCCCTGATTCTCCTTGATATTCCTCAACACAGAAAATCTCAAAATCGAATATTTTTTGCCGTCTCTCCTGTTTTCTCTCCAACGAATTTTTGAGCAAATTTCTGGAAAGAAAACCGGACGAAAATAGACACGGAGAGTTGTCCGAGTGGTCGAAGGTGCAGCACTCGAAATTTTTTGTAGAGTTGGCTGTTTGCTCCGCTTAAAAAGCCCATAAATACAGGGTTTTCTCCGGTTCGAAAATTGAATATTTTGTTGTTCTTTCCGTCAGTTCTTTCCAAAAGTTTTTGGAAGAAATGCGGAATTACATACACGGAGAGTTGTCCGAGTGGTCGAAGGTGCAGCACTCGAAAACGAATGCCCTTTTTGGAAGCTCACCTCTGAAAAACCTTGATTTTACGGGGTTTTTCGGCTATCATTGAAAAGTAAATATCCCTTAGTTCTCTCCATCAGTTCTCTCCTTTTTCCGAGATGTTTTTGAGGGCTGATGTGAAGATAAATACACGGAGAGATGTCCGAGTGGTCGAAGGTGCGACTCTCGAAAAGTCGTGTTCCTAACGGAACCGTGGGTTCGAATCCCACTCTCTCCGCCAGAATGTTCAGTCTGCAAGCGGTTTTTACCGTTTGCAGGCTTTTTCTTTTTCTCCACTCTGGAAAGATTTTTCCGTAAGTTCTCTCCGTGATTTGAACTTAGGATATGTAGTTGGCGTATCCTTAGTGAAGCGATACGCCGCAGAAGTTATGAAATAGCCTCTAATGCGCCACTCAGACCGTTTACCATTGCGTCAGCCGATGACAGCTTGGAATTGTAATCCAAATGGGCATATACATTTGCCGTAGTTGAAAAATCGCTGTGTCCGAGCCATTCCTGTATCTGTTTCATAGGAACACCGTTCGCAAGAAGCAGCGAAGCACAACTATGGCGCAGGTCGTGGAAACGAATGTGGCGCAAATTGTTCTTTTCAAGTAGCTTTGGAAATGATGATGTGAGATAGTGCGGAGAAATCAATGTCCCCATCTCATCTACACAGATATATTCCAAATACTTTTTGTTGTAGCATCGTCCGCATACTCGTTTGTATTCTTCCTGCTGTTCCTTGAGCTTTAGCAACTTCTCTTTGAACGCAGGAACAAGGGGCAGCGTTCTCATACTCGACTTGGTTTTGGTCGTATCCTGTGCTATCTGGATATGCTTGCCATCAAGATTGCAGGAAGTAACGGTGTGTCTAATGGTAATCGTATTGTTTTGAAAATCAATAGCGTCCCATTTTAAGCCGAGGGCTTCACTTCGCCTTAGTCCATAAAACGCACCGAGAAAAATCGGTATTTCAATCAGCGTTCCTTTGGCGGCTTCAAATAGTGCCTGTACCTCGTTGCTGTCATAGAAGCTGCCGATGAACTTATCAGCTTTAGGGCGTTCCACTTTATCCGCAGGATTGACAGAAATAAGGTCAATCTTTACGGCATATTTCAAAGCCCTGTGAATAACAGCGTGATAGTGAATAACCGAATTAGCTTTTACTCGTTTCAACTGCTTCATATAGAAAGCCTGAATGTCTGTTGCCTTCAGTTCGGAAAGCGTGATTTCTCTTTCCTTGAAATACGGAATGATAACGCTCTTTGCCATACCTGAGTATGATGCGTATGTGGTAAGTGCGATAGTCGGCTTTGCGATTTCCAACCATTGAAGCAGAAAATCCGAAAACAGCATATCGTCCTTTATGGGTTTGCACTCAGGAACAAAGGTCTGCCTTGTTTCCATCAACATCTTTTCCGCTTTCTTTTTATTGCCCTTGACAGGCAATCCTGTCGGCAACCATTTCGTTTTTCTTTTTCCCGCAGCATCGGGATAGCTCAAAACCATATAAAAATAGCCTTTTTTCTCTTGCAGATGTCCTGCTACCATAAATATAACCTCCTTTGCGTAGCACCGACTTCTGCTGTTGACCATATACATTGTAGCAACTTAAGCCAAAGAAGTCGAATGTGCAAATTCTTTAATTTTCCGCATTTCGCAGACCTAACCTCAAATAAGAAAGAAGATGGGCTTTCGGTACTTTGTACGCTCTGCCCACCTTCAAGTGTTCTATTTTGTTTTCACGAAGTAATTGATAACCTGTTTTTGTGCTGACACCAAGAGCCTTGCTCATTTCATCAACGGTTAAAATGTCTGGGTATTCTTTTAAGACTAACGCATATATATCTCCAAAGTTCATAAGCTCCTCCTTTTTTCAACTCCGATACTGATGAGGAGAGGAAATTCAAGCGATTTCAAATACTGCTCATCAAGGTGTGTGAGATGTTCTTTCAAGCGGCTTTTATCAATCGTGCGTAACTGCTCAAAGAGAATGATTGAATTTGCAGGAAGCCCCTCAATTTGCCCCAAATACAAGTGTGTAGGTAATTTCTTCTTTTTGCGTACACGACTTGTTATGGCGGCAATAATGACCGTAGGACTGTGCTTGTTTCCTATATCATTGGAGATAACAAGTACAGGTCGTGTCCCACCTTGCTCCGAGCCGACAACAGGGTTTAAGTCTGCGTAGTATATGTCACCACGCTTAATTGTTTTATCCATTAGTTTGACCTCCTATCTGGATATAAGCAGGTAAGCTCTGCCTATGTAATCAGCCAAACACAAGGAAGTTTTTAAGGTCGGGAGAGCATAAACAATTCTCTGTTCCATAGACCGCCTTGTATTTGGCTTTATGATAGAAGCATCTCTATTTGTCCTCGACACCCCAAGATGCCAATGCGTTTCACGCTGGGAAGTCGCCAAACGGTCAGCAGCGAACTGACACCACGGGAGTTTCACCCCAACTGACGGTCTGCCAGAGCCGCCCTCATTGCCTGCGACGGTTTTATCACGCTCGGACTGTGACTGGACGGGAGTATCATTATCCTCTTTGTGGGTTACGGCGAAATCGGGAGCTGCCCGATATTTTGAGTAGGTAGTTATCGCTCTCCGCCTTGCGGCAGGTCGTGGCGTACCTCTCGACACGCTTATGCTTATCACAATCACAAAGAGAAGGTATTTGGCGAATGATTATTCGATTGACAAGGAACAATCCTGTTTTCGCCACACAAAGGAAAACAGGTGAAAGGGTTTTGATACCCCTTCACCTGTTTGCTCACTAAAAAAGGATTGGTGTAGTGTTAATCTTAAAAAATCCCAAAATCTTTTTTCAGCTTTTCAATAGCAATATCAACACTAAACTTGACTGCTCTTTTCGTACAGCCCTCTAAGGCTGCAATCTGCTCATAGGTCATCTCACCGAAAAAGTACAGTAACAGCCTACGCCGTTGTATTTCGGGTAGTTTTGCGATTGCCTTATGTAACAGTTCGTATTCTATATTCCTTGATACTTTTTCCTCAATGCTTTCTGGCTTACAGAATACACGGTCATTTAATGACGCTTCTGTCAGCTCCGAATGTTCAATATGCCTGCTTAGCTTGTTGAGATATGATATATCCTCAAGCTCAAAGCGGTTAAACAAACCGTACAGTATCTCGTCAATCTCAATGGTCTGCAATTCACCTCGACTGTCCTTAAAAGAAAGGTAATAACGCCCGTCTGATATAATCAAGGTGTATGGATTGTACTTGTCTTTTTTACGATTTGGATGCTTTTCACCCATTGTCTATTCCTCCTATCAATCTGAAATTTGAAAAATCCAGACTGATAGGGGCGGCGAACGGCAACCTACGCCAGATATAGGCTTGTCCTTTATTCCGACAAATAACGACAAACAAAAAACCGCAAAGGGTGTCATACCTTTGCGGTTATAAGCAATATAAACTCTATTATGTAGATATATGGCTTCTACTTTAGGGGCGTAATAGTACCACGAATAACTTAGGATTTTTTTAACAGGTTATCCTCACTTATTCGTGATGCTATGTAGGTAACTGCTGCTTCTGATAAGCAGCAAGGCGCTCAGGGCAGACCAGCGCATAAAAAATCCCTCCAAACTCAAAACGGGTTTAGAGGGCTGTGATATTTTATTCGGGCGTGACAGAGCAGCCCACCAAAGCACCGTTTTTTTTATTTGGTGGGCTTGCCATATTGATTATTTAAAAGTATCTTTAATTGCCGTTTGCTAAAATGTCATTAGCTTGCTCTTGCGTAATAACGCCACATTCAACCATTCGTGATAGAACAATTTTCATACGGCTATATGCTAAGTCAGGATTTGTATTCAGCGAATAGGCAGATGGGGCGTTAGGCAAGCCAGCTAACATTATGGCTTCATAATCACTTAATTCAGAAGGGAGTTTTCCATAATAACCTTTTGCAGCATCATAAATCCCGTAATATCCATTACCAAAATAAATTGTGTTTACATACAACTCAAATATTTCTTGTTTTGAACAATACTGTTCTAACTCAATAGCCGTAAATATTTCTGCAAATTTCCTTTCGAGCTTTTTTTCTTGTGTAAAGTATTGATTTTTAGCAATTTGCTGAGTAATTGTGCTTCCGCCTTCCACAAAAGACATTGCCTTAATATCGTTTACAACCGCACGACTAATTGCAATTAAGTCCACACCGCAATGGGTTTCAAATCTTTTATCTTCAGCCGAAATTACAGCGTCTATATAAATTGTCGGCAACTCATCGTATTCGACAAAGTTCTCTCTATTTTGGATTGATGATACCATTTGAGAAATGGGATATGCTTTTACAGCTTCTTGATACATAAAGTATCCTTTTACTCCAAATACAAGGAAAATGATAGTGGTAATGAAAAACAGGACTGCAAACAAATAAAGTACAAATTTTCTTATAAGACTTCTTGGCTTCTTTTTCATTTGACAGCTCCTTTCGCACTATTTTTGATGATTTCATTTATTCAGCTCTTTCAATGTATTTGAATATTCAATCAAAAAATCAGTTGCTTCCTTTTTGGAAAATCCGAGCCTTATCATATTGCTTAAATATAAGCAGCTTAGCTCCTTCGCTTTTTCTTCTCTCTTTTGAAAGATATACTGTTCATTTGCAATTACTGAATAATGTCTATTTGTTGGCGAAACAACCAGTTCCAAATGCTTTAGATGTGTATATGCCTTCATTACGGTGTTGGGACTAATATGTAACAATTTTGCCATTTCACGAACAGAAGGTAGTTTTTCTCCAGCAGAAAGTTGTTTGCTTAAAATTGCGTACTCGATTTTTTGAATAAGTTGCAAATAGATTGGCTCCACATCGTGGAATGCCCATTCACTAAAATTCATCTCTTTCTCCTTTTTCACACCAATAAATGATACGGTCTGTAACAGACCAAATCAAATAGATTAGTGTTGCAAGTATGCCGATGGGTATCAGCAGCAAACATATAAAAGCCAAGCTGATACCCAATACTGCATACCGAAAATAAATCTTTATTTTTTTAATTCTGCACATCTTTAACTGTTAATTCGAGGTTTCCGTTGAAATCATCACCTCTCAGCACAATATAGTTATCTCCTGAGCTGAGAGTAAATTTGTAAGTGTCGTCTGCGCTTTCTTCGCAAATGATATGTTCTTCTCCAGAACTCAGCCAATAGAGAGTGGCTTCTCCAGATGTAATTGTCAACGAATAAGTTGCTTCCAGATTGCTTCCATTGTCCCTCTCTAAAGCAGTGCCACCGAAAATAAACTCCTCGCCGTTAAAGCCGTCATACGAAGCTGTGTAACTACCTGTGTATTGGTCAATGTCATTTTCCCTTTCACCTTGAAGATTTTTATCTTTCGTAACGGCGTGTTTACTGAATGATTCCAACCAATTATTAAATCCGTTCACCAGATTGTCTTTCAGATTTCCTTCATCGTGATTAGAGCTACAACCTGCAAAACAAAGCACCATACAAAGTGCCAAAGATACAGCGACAAGCGATTTTATTTTTTTCACTTGAAATCCCTCCCATTAAGAAAACTTGGTAACTGCCATCAGAATAAAGGCACAGACACCAAATATGGCATAAAGGCTATTTACTACCAAATCAACTTTCATCAAATTGTTCTGCACTTTTGCTTTTGCATAAGAAACAATGGTAAAAATCCCGCTGAAAATCATAAATGCGGCATAGCAGGAAATCATTATTTCTGCAACAGGCGACTCTAAAGCCCAATCGAAAGTTCGCAAAGGTAAAATAGTCCACGGAACAAAAAGCATAATGGTACTGATAGCGGTCAAAATCTTGTTTTTCATAATAGTTTTATCTCCTTTCTGCCTGCCCAAAACGGAAGCAGGAAATGCACAAACAAACAATAGTGATGGCGATTGCTACGGGTATCCACGGGAAAAACTCTACCTGTGAAGTTGTGAGGTTTGTTGCAAGTTTTCCGTATTCTGAAGTAATAACGAAAAACGGATACGACATTGGGTACGCAAACCACGCTTTTGTGTTAATCATCAGAACTGACGGCACAATGGAAGCTAATCCGATGCCGATGGAAAAAATCGGAGTTTGAATACATACTGCAAGCAACCAGAAAAACGCCAACATTGGTATGGTTGAAACGGCTATAAAACCAACCTCTTTAAAAACGAATAGCGGGGACAAAATAAAATTGTAATCCTGCGTTCCTGTTACGATGGCAGCACTAATGTAGTACATTCCGACCATCATCAAAATCTGCGATGCGGCTAAAGCAAGCAACACGACAAATTTTGCCAAACAAAGTTTTACCGTGCTGATAGGCAAAGCAAGCATTTTTAAGATACCCTTATTTGTTCTTTCTGTTTGGCTTAAAAGAACAGTACCGACTACCATACTTGCAGGAAACATAAACCAAGCCATTCCCATAAAGCCCTGAATGAAAAAATTATTTTCTGGAGAAATCCCCTCGGCTTGCATATTAAAATTCATTTCAGCATTGAGGATTGACGGTATCCAAAGAATAACCGTTGCAACAAACAATATGAGGAATATCTTTGAGCGTTTTATTTTCTTGAATTCAACGCCGACGAGAGATAAAAAACTCATTCAAACGACCTCCTAACCTTTATAAATACAAGCTCTGCAATGCCGATAACAACGATTTCAATAATCGCCGCATAAACATAGTGCATTACCTGTGCCATTTCCGTATTCACAAAGACTTGAAATGGAGTGGCAAAGGGGAAAAGAGAAAGAACGAAGTTATCCGTTGGCAGCATTGTTGCAGTAAACACGCATACAACGCCAATTCCCAGAGATACCCACATATTTTTACAAGCCGATGAAATCAACAAAGATAACAGCACACAAGGTAGCATCAGCAAAAACGAATATCCGAAGCTTTTACCTAATTCCAGCCAAAAATCATTTCCAATTTCAAACCAGTATGAAACGCAAAACGCAATCGAAGCTGCTTCAATGGCAAGTACAACTACGCTCATAATCGAGGTTAAAAGAAATTTCCCAAAGAAAACTGAGCTTTCTCTGGTTGGAAGTGACTTCATTTTCTGCATTGCGTTATCAGCAAACTCTGTATGATACAACAGGCAGCTTCCCGCAACAATAAGCAAAATATTAAGCATAGCCATCATTTGCCAATTTGCTCCCATTAGGATTTGCATCGGGGAGTTTTGCTGTCCGACATACATTTCAGAACGGACTGCCATATTGACAATCGGCACAGCCGCCGCCAAAATACCGCCGCATAAAAATGCGGGGATAAATCCTGTTCGCTTTGCTTTTTTACATTCCAGAGATAGGCTCATTTTGCTGCTCCTCTCTGGCGGTTGTCTGCGTCAATCAAAGCAAGGAATGTATCTTCCAAGTTATCGGTAGGATACCCTTGTGCGGCGGCACCGTTTCTGAGCTGTTCAAGCGTTCCCTCAAACAGCAAACGCCCGTGATTTAAGATGCCGACTGTATCCGCCATCAGCTCAACTTCCGACAGCAGATGTGACGATACAAACACCGTACAATTAAATTTTTCAGGCAGAGAACGGATAAGCGTTCTTATCTCGTGAATGCCCACAGGGTCAAGTCCATTGGTCGGCTCGTCCAAAATCAAAATCGGCGGTTGACCGATTAAAGCGCTTGCAAGTCCTAACCTCTGCTTCATTCCGAGGGAATATTTTTTTGCAAGACGCTTTTTGAACTGCGTAAGCCCCACAATTTCAAGCGCTTCGGAAACGGCAGACTTTGGCAGTCCTAATATCTTACGGATAATTTCCAAGTTTTCTTCACCGCTTAAATTTCCGTAAAAAGCAGGGGCTTCAATGAATGAGCCAACTTCTTTCAAAATTTCTACTCTTGCTTCAGGGTACTTTTTTCCATCAATGGTAAATGAGCCGCTTGTGGGTTTTGTGAGTCCCAAAAACATTTTCATTGTAGTGGATTTTCCCGCACCATTCGGGCCGAGGAAGCCATATACAGCTCCTTTTGGAATATGCAGATTGACATTTGACACGGCTGTAAAATCAGCGTATGATTTTGTCAAGTTTTGAGTTTCAATGATATTCATAGTTTTTTTGCTCCTTTCTCATCATTGCAAGTTTATTCTAACTTGCCGACCTTGTGATAACCTTCTCCCCACCTTACATTTACCTTACTTTTCATTCGCACATTATAAAAAGACATATTTATATGCTATAATAAAAAGCACAAAGGGGGTGTAAAAATGGATTTTGACTTTTTAAAGCAAAAACGCATTTTGCTCGTCGATGATGAGCAGGAGCTTTTAGATATGGTTTCCTCTATCTTTGCAGACGAAGGGTTTTGCGACCTCAAAACAGCCAAAACGGTTAAAGAAGCGCTTAATATAGCGGAAGCGTTTCAGCCAGAGCTTGCAATTCTTGATGTAATGTTGCCTGACGGTAATGGTTTTGACCTTATGGAACAATTAAAAAGTAAGTCCGATTACCCTGTTCTGTTTTTGACAGCTCGTGGCGAGGACGATGACAAATTTCGTGGATTTGGACTTGGGGCTGACGATTATATTGTGAAACCATTTTTACCAAAGGAGCTTATCTATCGTGTAAACGCCATTCTCCGCAGAAGCTATAAAGGCGAAAGTCCGATTGTTAAGTTGTCGGGCAGCGAAATAGATTTTGACCGTGCTGAAGTGATTAAAAAAGGAGAGCATATTGCTCTCACAGCAAAAGAACACGATATACTTGCCGCATTATATCGAAATGCAGGACGAATTGTTACGATTGATGCTTTATGTGAAGCTGCTTGGGGCGACAATCCATATGGGTATGAAAATTCTCTAATGGCGCATATTCGCCGCATTCGTGAAAAAATTGAAATCAACCCTTCGCAGCCTGTTTCTCTGATAACGATTAAGGGATTGGGATATAAGCTCATCGTGGGAGATAAATAATATGAAAAGCGTACCAAAGTTAATTAAACGCTTTGTTGGCATTTTGATGTTAAGCTCTCTTGTTATTCTTTTTATGAATTTTATTATTTTAGCCATCATAGCTGCCACACAAGCGCCGAACGGCTCTCCGTGGAAAACGGCGGAGCAAGCCGCAGAAAGTATAAATAAAACAGAACAAGGCTATGTGATGCCCGATACAATGATTGAGGAACTGAATGCTCAAAATGTATGGGCTGTTTATATTGATAACGCAACGGGAGAATGCGTCTGGCGTTCGGACAATCTTCCCGATACCGTTCCTTTGGAATATACAGTTTCCGATATAGCTAATCTTACCCGTGGATATATTGACGGATACCCGACTTTTACGGGAGAAGGCGAAAACGGGCTGATGGTTCTTGGCTATCCCAAAGATAGCTACTGGAAGCATATGTGGCCGAGTTGGGATTATCAATTTATTGCCAACTTGCCCAAAACCGTCCTTATCGTTTTAGCTATAAATATTTTTATTGTTTTTCTCATTTATATGGCAGCAAACACCAAACTACTGAAATCTATTAAACCAATTACGGACGGTATTCAAGCATTGCACACAGGACAGCCGATTGTGCTTAAGGAAAAAGGTGTACTCTCAGAAATAGCTGCGAACATCAATCGAACTTCCGAAGTATTGCAAAGTCAAAATTATCAGCTCAGGAAAAAAGAAACAGCAAGAGCAAATTGGATTGCAGGAGTATCGCACGACATACGCACACCTCTTTCAATGGTTATGGGTTATGCAAGCCAGTTGGAAAGCAACAAACAGTTGCCAGAAGATGAACGAAAAAAGGCTGCGGTTATCGTTAAGCAGAGTCAGCGAATGAAAAATCTCATAAACGACCTTAACCTTGCTTCAAAGTTGGAATATAATATGCAGCCAACACATATTGAGCAGGTGAATGTTATTTCTGCCGTTCGGCAAGTGGTTGTAGATTTCATCAATTTGGATATTGGCGGTAAATATCCCATTGAATGGCTCACCGACAGCGACTTAAATACCCTTATCATAAATGCCGATAAAGATTTGATAAAAAGAGCTGTCAGCAATTTGATACAAAACAGCATTAACCATAATGAAAACGGTTGTACTATTTATGTTGCTGTCAAGGAAGAATACAGTAAAATCTGTAAAATAGTTGTTTCAGATAATGGCGTTGGAGCTACGGACGAACAAATCGACAAACTAAACAATTCGCCTCACTATATGGTCTGTGATGAAAACACATCAGAACAACGCCACGGCTTAGGCTTGCTGATTGTGAAACAAATTGCTGCTGCTCACAAAGGTACAGTAGAAATAAGGCACAGCGAATACGGTGGGCTTGAAGTTGAAATATGCTTACCCTTATAATTAATCCGAAGTTAAATTAACCATATAAAGAGCCGATGACTGTGATTGCTCACAAATTCATCGGCTCTGCGTCTGTGCGTCTGGCTCTTTGATGACGGTTATATGTAGTTCCTTTGCATTTATCAAAGTTTCCTGTTTACATTTCGGGCAGTAGAGAGGATAGTTCTTCAACAATGTATCCTCTCTAAGTCTGTCACGAGTTTTGCTGCCACAAACAGGGCATAATATCCATTTATTTTTCGGCATCTTTTCTTCCTAATACGATATTGTGTAATCTTATATCGGTTATAAATTTCTTCCTTCTGGGGTCACCTTCTGCACGATAAATCATTAAATTTGACAAATCAAATATAGAACTCCATACTGTTTCAAAGTCTGGCTCATCATCGTATTGACACATAAAACCATATTCACCTTTTAGCAGTTTTTGAGTTTCAACAACAGGGTCAGCGTTTTTTACATTTTTAATGCAATTATCCATAACAACAGAGTATCTTGTATAAGAATGATAATCATCCCCTTTAGCAAAGTCATAAGGCTTAAGTTCGTCCGAAATAAAACTATTAACCGTACATACCAAGTAACCATCGTCAACGCTTTTTGCTTCACGGATTTTCTTTATATTCGGTGTGCATTCAACTACCACCATTTTACCGCTTTTGTCTGCAATCAAAATATTATAATTTGACGCAATAGGTAACTGCATTAAAAGATTAAGTGCCTGCTCTGTGGTATTTGCTTTTTCAAGCAAATACCTAACCGTAAAACAAGAGTTAAAACCTGCTTTAATTTTTCCAAGTTCAGTCAGAACAAAAGTCATAGCAACAGCTAAACCGTGTTCGTTCAAACCTTCTTCACCATTGATAAAAGAAGAAGTTGTTAAATTAAATCTATTCCCGTTTTCTGGAGCATAAATTTCGCTGCTGCTACCATTTTTTAAATATGGTGGCAAATCATTATTTCTGCCATATATTACTCTATTGTCTTTAGAATATGCGAATGCCGTACACCCTCTAATTTCAACAGGAACATTTTCCTCCAAGTTGTACATACAGCACCCCATACACAGCATCCAAGAAACAAACTCAATGTAATCTACACCTATTGTTTCACTTAAACCTCGGATTTCCTCACATACCTCTGGAAAGAATTTATTTAATATTTTTTCGCTTTCCTTACCGTGTTTCATCTGAAACTCATCTAAATGCAGCGGAAAGGTTATGCCGCCTTTTTTGAATATATTTCCTCTCTTAACCCCCATCTGATAGTGATTACCTTTTAGTCTTAAATGATACATTTTTTAACTCTCCTTTGTCTTTTTTATTGCAATCCAAACTTCAGAATGCCCTTTGGTTGGTCGCCCTTCGGAAATAGGATATATCTCAATGTCTGGAAGTCCAGCGTATTCATATCCAGAAAACGGAAGAAACTCTGTTAAGAAGCGATGAAATACACTTTGTACATCTTCTTTGAATAAACCATCGTTCTCAAATACTACCCACATAGCTTCTGGAATAACAAACTCTGTTATGTCATCAAATATAGGAACATCACTTGCAACTGCTATATAATAGTAAATATCTTGTGGGTTTGTATAAACACTTACTCCCATTATTCCAGTTGGCTTTCCATTGGATAATTTCGAAAGTTTAGAAATCTGATTATTGTCTAATGCCTGTTCCCAAAACATTGGGACAATACGCATATTTTCTTCTAAATCTTCCGTTAAAGGTGTCTTAATTCCCACAATACGGATATTCTCTTTTTTCTCAATGTGATACGACATTTCTTCTCCTCCTGTTACTTTAATTGAAAATTTGATTGGTGGATATGCACTTAGTGTGCAGCCCATATTTTTAGCCAACATAGGTGTTATTCCGTGAACATTTTGAAATGCACGATTAAATGAAGTAGGAGAAGAGTACCCGTATTTCAAAGCAATATCAATTACTTTACTTTCTGTTCTTTGAAGTTCAAATGCTGCCTGCGTCATTTTACGACGGCGCACATACTCAGATAGCGTAATCCCAGAAATATACGAAAAAATACGCTGAAAATAATATGGTGAACAACACGCAATACGGGCTGCTTCCTCATAAGATAAATCTTTGTCTAAATTTGTTTCTATATAATCAATGGCTGCACTGATTTTTCTCAATCATTCCATTAACTCGCCCTCCCTTTATGTTATAGTAATCTGTTTCTATTGGTATTTCCTCTCTTTTTCTGCTCACTTTTGTAAACTTGTATATAGTGTATCTGAATAAAAAATATGTTTCAATCTTCAAATTACAATATTTAATATGAATTTTTGCTTCTGTTTATAAGAAGTGAAATATCTTATAGTCGGCATTTTCACATCGTTTAACAAGAAGCCACAAATCCATACAATATAATAAGATAATTATATTGGTACAAGGTGGTGAGCTTATGGACGAGAGAAACAACGATTTTGATTTCGATTTTATGCCGATAGGACAGGCGATTAAGAAAGCCCGTGAAGCAAGAGGAATGACGAGAGAGCAGCTTTCTGGGATAATCGGCTATGCCCCCAGACACATTCAATCTATCGAAAACGAGGGAAAATATCCAAGCATCGAGCTGTTTATTCAGCTTATTACAATGTTCGATGTTTCGGTTGATGAGTATATATTTCCTAACAAAGAAGTCAAAAAGAGTTCCGTCCGCAGACGCTTAGACGCACAGCTCGACAATTTAGATGATAAAGAACTATCAGTTATAGAAGCAACTGTAAACGGACTATGTAAAGCAAAAGAGCCAGAGGAATAAAATCCTCTGGTTTTCTTTTGCCCATTTTTAATAAGCAGGGATACCGTAGCCGTAGATAACGCTGCTGCCGATAGAGTAGCTGTTCTGTCGGCAAGCATCACCTGAGTTACCTTCAACGGTATAGACCGTTCCGTTCTCCACACGCTCTACAATACCCACATGGTCTGTAAGACCGTCACCTTCCCAATCGAAGAAGATAATGTGTCCTGCTTCTGGCGTAAAGCTGCCGTCCTGCCATTGTCCTCTTTCCTTAAACCACTCAGAGCCTTGTATGCAGCCTGCAAACTTCGGGATAATCCCGTTCTCGATATAGCCGCATTCGTTCGCACACCACGAAACAAAGCAAGCGCACCATTCCACACGAGAGTTGAAGCCATACCACGACCAATAGGGTTGACCGCCTGTATTGCCGACCTGAGACAGAGCCACGGTCACGATTTCGCCGTCGCCTACGGATATGCCGTAAAGCACCTGCGACCATAGCGAATTGTTTTCATCGGCAAGTAATTCGGACAACATCTGCCGCTGCTCGTCATCAAAACCGTATTGGTCTGCCATTTCTTCGGCGGTTTTGTGACTGACTGTAATATACAGGTAAGTCCGTGTTTGGGTAGTTTCGGTCTGAACAATATTTCCGTGACCGTCATCTGTTTCGGTTATCACGGTTTCGGTCTTGCTTTCCGTTCTGGAGCTTATTTCGTTCATTTCCCAGAATATGTCCGTCAGAAGCTGCTTTTTATTATCGTCCATTGTCGCTACTTCCTGCGGATTATCTGGGTCGGTAGTAGTCTTGACCGAGTAAACCGCAAGCACCTCTTTCCAGACGGCACGGCTTCCCGACATTTCCAAAACATCATAAGCCGTATCGCTTTTGATTTCATCAAGGCGGGTGTCATATTCGGTATTGATTTCTCTAACCACGGTCTGCATTGTCATTCCGTTTCCTGAGTCCTCGCCCGAAAAGAAAATACCAAATACCGAGCTTACGAGCAGACCGATAAGGCAAATAACCAAAATGACAACAACCGCAACCCAACCGCCCGCCGCAATCGCCGCAATTAACGCTTTTGTTCCTGCAATAATCGCCTTAACTGCCGCAATCGTAGCTTTGACCGCCGCTTTCACGGCAAAAATCGTAGCCTTCGCCGTGGCTCTTGCTGCCTGTGCAGCTCTCTGAGCCGCTTTTACGGAAGCCTTCGCCGCCGCCTGTGTTGCTTTGGCGGTATGCTCGGCAGTTTTTATCGCTGCCTTTGAGGTTGCCTGTGCGGTTTTTACGGATTTTTGCGTAGTCTTTACCGTACCTTTGGCGGCTGTTTTAATCGTCTTTTTACCGCTTCGGGCAGTCTGCTTTATGTTTTTTTCCGTTTGCTGTGCGCCTTTGACCGCCTTATCTGCGGAACGGCTTACGGTACTGCGATAGGTCTGCACGCTGTTTCCAGACATACGCTGCTCGGCGGCTTTGGCGGCTCGCTTTTGCTTAAACTCAGATATTTTATCCTTTGCCTTAACCACATTGTCCTTTGTGGTTTTTACTCCTTTTTGACCTTGCTTGTTGAACTGATGAACGCCCTCGTCCGTGATGCGCTCCGAAGCTGCTGAAACTTTATCGGCGGCATATTCGGTGGCGGAGTTTTCATCGGCGTAATAGCCTTGTTCAGCCTTACTTTTTATCTTGGAATAAGCAGACTTCATACGCTCAGAAGCTACCGCAGCCTTGTCAATGGTCTTAATCGTTCCTTTGACTGCATCTCTGGTCTTTATATCAGCCATAGATAACCTCCTTTCCAAGAATACAGAGTATTCTTTAAGATTTTGCGGTCAAAATCAAGCTGTCTTTTTTGCGACCACCACAAGCCTGCCGTTCTGCGCTGAGTATTCGCAGGTAGAGAGCGTAATGAGCCTGTCGCCGTATTTTGCATTTACGCCTGTTTCGTATAATGCAAGCTCTTTGCATTTTTGAATATAGGCGTTGAACTCGTCCTCGCTTTCCGCATCGACAAAATCATAGTAGCGGAAGCCCTGAGAGCTGTACGCCACGGTCTTAAAAACAGCGATAATTTCATATTCGCCACGCTGCGTAAGGGTATCAAACTGAATGGTCTTGTGTTCCTCATAGAAGCTCTGGGACTTGTAATTCTCCAAAGCCCCGAACATTTTGCCGCCCTTAATGTGATGACCGTAAATAACAAGGTTATCGCTGCTCGTAAGGTCGCAGTTTTCCTGAATATAAGGTGTACCCAAGTCGCTGTATTCCTTTTCAAAATTGCGCTTCAAATAGTAGTTAGGCTCATTCGGTGTCTGCATCACGGGATAATTGAGGGTCGTGCCGGCTATGGAAAGCCAGCCGACCATATCCGTGTTTTTCAAATACAGTTCGCCGTATTCCGTGAGGATATTTTCTTCCTCTGTCAAGGGAACTTCTGGGGCGTTGCCGTCCTCTGCCTGTGCCTGCTCTACAATTTCGGCAATATTCTCAAAGGCTTCGGTCTGTTCGGCTTCGTCGGCATAATGGTCGTAAATGTGATAGCCGCAAAAAGCCGCCGTACCTAAAAGGCACACGGCGGCAATCAGACAAATATACTTTTTCATTTTCATACGGTTACACCTCTCCAAACTTGGTAGTCATCAGCTTGTAAAGCTCGGTATTGCGTGGGAACTTGTTGACGAACGGAACAAGGGAGCTGCCGACTTTGAGCAAGCCCTGACCTGCACCGACATTCGTGATATAACTCATCTGAAGGTCGGAGATATTAAGCAATTTGGCAAGCTCAATCCTATCGGTAGACGCTTGATTTAACATAATGATAAATTCACTATTGGCAAGCATCGTCCTCGCCGTATGGCTCTGCAAAAGGTCGTCCACATTCTGCGTAATACCCGTACAGTACGCACCGTACTTACGCACACGCTTCCAGAGAGTAAAGAGGAAGTTTGCCGAGTATTCGTGTTGGAACAGCAAATAGATTTCGTCAATGAAAATGAATGTGTTTCTGCCTTTTGCTCTGTTCTGGGTAATACGGTTTAAGATACTGTCGAGAACGACAAGCATACCGATGGGCTGTAACTGCTTGCCTAAATCCAGAATGTCATAACAGATAAGGCGGCTGTGCGTATCCACATTGGTATGCTTTGCAAAGGTATTCAGAGAGCCGTCCGTAAACAGCTCGATAGCAAGGGCGATTTCTTTCGCTTCTGGCTCGTCCTGCTTTAACAGTTCCTCACGGAAGTCCTGCAAGGTGGGCGGTACTCCCTGATAATTGCCTTGCTGATAGTGGCGGTACACGCTTGCCGTACAACGGTCAATAATCGACTTTTGTTTTGCACCCAGACTTGCGCCACCGATGAGCTGCTCGCACAAAGATAAAATAAACTCCGATTTCAAAATGACGGGGTTTGCACCGTCACCGTAATCGGAGTTCATATCCATAGCGTTGATATGGTTTTCGCTCGTTGCCGAGATGTGAATGACCTCACCCTGCATAGCCTTTACAAGCGGCGAATATTCTCGCTCAGGGTCAATGATAATGACATCGGCATTAGGGTCTGTGAGAATAATATTTGTCATTTCTTCTTTCGCCGTAAAGGATTTTCCTGCTCCAGACACACCGAGAATAAAAGAGTTGCCGTTGAGCAAATAGCGGCGGTTAGCGATAATCATATTTTTGCTGATAACATTTTGACCGTAGTAAACGCCGTTTTCGTGATGAATTTCCTGTACTCTGAAAGGAATAAATACCGCAAGACTTTCCGTTGTAAGAGTACGCATTGCATTGATTTTGCGAACACCAAACGGCAAGGCGGTATTCAGTCCGTCCATCTGCTGATATTTCAGCACCGCAAACTGACACAGGTGCTTTCTGGCAGTTGTGAGCAAGGCTTCGGTGTCATTGTCAAGCTGTTCCTTTGTTTCAGCCGTATGCACCATTGTCAAAACCGCAAACATCATTCTTTGGTCACGGGTTGTCAAATCGTCCAAGAACTCCTTGCTTTCTTTGCGCTGCTGTTCAAGGTCGTAAGGAATGACCGCCGAAAAATTGTTGTTCTGATTTTGTTTACGCTGCCAATTCGTGATATTGGTTTCCACACCGAGCAGTCTGTTTTCGACCTCACGCACGGCTTCGTCTGTGGGTACGGGGATAATGTCAACGGACATCATCATATTGCGGTTAAGCTCGCAAAGCTCCGCCACCATACTGTCCTTAATATATGCTGCATATTCACGCAGGAAAATCACACGCCCATATCTATCGCCAATGCGGAAATAGTCTTTTTCAAACTCAAAAGTATCGGGACAAATGAAATCCTTAAAATCGTGACCTTTACGCATTGTCTGCTTCAGGTCAAAATGGAACGCCGTTTCCTCGCCTGTGCGGTAGAAGTCGTGGAAGATACGGAGTTTTTCTTCCGCTTCAAGCTCCACGCATTTTGAGCCGAGCCGTGCGAAATGGGAAATCAAATCAGCTCCCACACGGGCAAAATAGTTCCTTGCTTCCTCGATATTCTTTTTGCAGACGGAAACCGTTACATATTTATCCTGTACGATAGAATTAGCCCCCGTTACTTTATCAAGCAGCATCTTGTTGTATTCTTTACGGTAATTATCCAATCCGTCCTCTGCCATAGGAATTAAAATGGTCTGTTCAAAGTCCGTTTTATTAAGGCGGCGGTTGTTGACCGTAATTTTTGTGGTCGCTCCGCTGTCGAGAGCGTTTAACAGCTCTGAGTATTCAAGAAACATCGCCTCTTTGTCCTCACGGCTTGCCACGGAATAGTTTATATCCTCAAACTTAAAGGTCTTTGCGTATTTGTTGTTGCCGACAAGAAAAATGCCGTCCTCCCAGATAGTCTTAATCGGAATAATCGCCTGTACCGATTTGGGAATGACAAACTTTTCCTTATCTTGCTTAAACAGAGTTTTAAGAGTTTTCAGCATTCTTTACCTCCTTGCTGCGCTTTGCTTTTTTGATTTTTTCGCCACGGGACAAATGCCTTTTTCGTGGTTTTGAATTGTGGTTTTCAGCGTTTCATAGTAGAGATTGTCGGGATTAAACATCAGCTTTTTCGGCATCAAAAACTCCGACTTAATCCACGCCCATACAAATTGCTCTGCGGTCATACCGTTGTACTTAACAAAGCCCATTACCGCAAAGGGAGCAGCACCGAGAATGCACACCCAACTGAGGGTTTCTGTCCCGAAGTACGGGCGGAGAATAAAATACAGCCCTACCGCCACACCGCAGGCAAGTAAAGAAAAAATGAACTGTCTGAGCGATAGTCCAAAAAACATACTCTCCGTGTAATTACGGATTTCCTTGTTTATCTTGACTTCCAAAAGTTACACCTCCTTATAAGCCCATCATTTCTCTTACAACACGGTCTGCCATTTTGACCGCACCGACCAAGACGAGCATATTAAATACCAGCTCACCGATATAGCTCCACACCATAGATACCGCCGCAGCGTTCGGGTCAACAGCAGGGGGCGAAGCCGCAAAGAGTGAGAAGATGATACAGGCAAGCACAATGATTGCACCCTCCAGACAGACGGCGGCATAAGACTTGATAAAGCTCTTGCCGACACTCTGGCTCGGCTCTCCCGCAAAAGTGGAAAGAGGAACGGGAGCGATTGCGGTATAGAGATACAGGCGGAAAAATCTTCCGTACACCGACATAATCATAATGAATGACAATATCGTGATGAAAAGCCCACCGATGAGCGTAACAGCCCACAATGGAATACTCTCAAAAAAGCCGCAGTCCTCAACAGCCGTAACAATCTCCTGCGGCAATACCGTCTGTGCAGCCGAGCCGAAACCTGCGGCGTTCATAATGGTTGATATTAAACCCTGCACAATGTTGAACAGAGCCATCATCAGTTCCAAACCATAGGTCACAACACCTTTTGCAAGGGCAAAGCGAATAAACAGCTTCAGAGCGTGTTCGGGCTTTTTAACCTCGGCAAAGCTGCCGCAGGTTTTCATTACACCGATTACAAAAAACAGCACGAGCAAGGCAAGTCCGATAGCCTGTACTGCGCCGTGAATATCTACAATGACATTCCAAATCGACCCGCCTTTGAACTGTTCTGGAGATTGGGTAATGAGCTGCCATATTTCCGATAGCTTATCGTTCCAAGTCTTGAGTGCGTTCTCCAAGTTTTGCACAATCCAATTATCCGACATTTGACCACCTCCTTAGATAATTGGATAACGGGAGTAAATCCGCAAAGCGGATCTGCTCCCGTTATCTTGTCTTGTGTCAGTTCCTCATCAGCCTGTAATGAGGGTAAGGATTTCTTTTGCAAAAGTAATGACAACGCCGCCTGCAAGGGTCAAGAAGCCGTTAGCTCTCTGGGACGGGTCGTGGGATTTAAGGGACAGACCAATCTGCACAATACCAAAGCCAAGCAAAATCATACCGACGGCACGAATTAGACCGAAAATAAAGTCGGACAGATTATTGACTACGGTAAGAGGGTCGCTTGCTGCAAAGGCGGTCACAGATGTGCCGACTACCAAAGCCGTTGCCATAACTGCCACACAGTAAAAGCGGAAGCCCTTTTTTACCTTGCCAGACATCGGCAGCTTTACGGTTTCCTTGCTTTCGTTTTTCTTAAAAAGTTTCATAAATAAAAATCCTCCTTTAGATATTAAAGATTTCTTCCAAGTCCTCATTGGAGAGAAGTTCATAGGAAGTGCTGACAGCTTTTACGCTTACGGCGTTCTTCGGAATATCGCTGTCAAACACAAGGGTTGCGACAGCCTGTGTCGGCTCACCGTGGATATACGGCGGTTTACCTCCGTCGGTTGTCAACCTTACATTGGGGTGCTTCATAATGTCGTACTTAAAGTCCATTACAGGGCGTTCCCCACGAACGAAAAGAAGTGCGTAGCGGTTATCAAGCATACGCACTTCATCGGGCGTCATCAGTTCACGCCCAGATATTTGATAGTTGGTTGAGTAGCTGCCGCTTCGACCCTCGCTCTTTCCGTAAGTGTTTGTATCAATCGTTTCCTTGCCTAAAAGCTCCGACACATATTTGTGGGTGCTTTGTTCGTTGCCGCCCAAATACAGAAAAGTATCGCAGTTGCCGACAATGCTTTCCCATTGCTTTTCAAAAAGAGCTTTGAGCTGCGCCAGATTTTGCAGGATAATACTGACCGACACGCCTCTGGAACGCATAACGCTCAAAATCTTATCGAAATCATCAGGCAGGCTCACATTGGCAAATTCGTCCATTATGAAATGGCAATGCACAGGCAGGCTTCCTCCGTATTTGTGGTCTGCCAGATAGAAAAGCTGCTGAAATAACTGCGTATAAAGGATACTCACCAGAAAATTAAAGCTCGTGTCGTTATCGGGAATGAGAGCGAACAGAGCAACTTTCTTTTCGCCCAAAGAGGGCAGGTCAAGCTCATCGGTGGCGGTAAGCCCCGCAAGGCTTTCAAGGTTGAACTTTTCAAGCCTTGCGGCAAGGGTAATCTGGATACTCTTTAAGGTCTTAGCCGAGCCTGAGTGATAGTCCCTGTAATACTTCAGGGCAATATGCTCTGGGTTTACCATTTCCAGACGGTCAAACAGTTCGTCCAGAGGGCTTACATAGCTGTCATCGTCCTCACGGACTTCACCCGCACGAAGCAGCTCCATTACCATCGGGAAGTTTTGCTCATCGGGCGGTGCTTCATATTTCAGATAGAACACCAACGCCAACAGAAGCATACTTGCCGCCGTATCCCAGAATGGGTCTTGAGACTGTGAGCCTTTCGGAGTGGTCGCCTTGAACAGATTGGTCACAAGCCTTTGCACATCATTGTCATTCCGCAGATAAACAAAGGGATTGTAACAATGGCTGCGGTGCATATTGATAAGGTCAAGGACACGCACCTCATAGCCTTTCTTTTCAAGCAGTCCGCCCACATCTCGCACGATTTCGCCTTTCGGGTCTAAAATTACCATTGAGGTGTTGCATTGCATTGCGTTCGGCTTACAAAAAAACCTCGTCTTTCCTGCTCCAGAGCCGCCGCACACAAGGATATTCAGATTTCGGCGGTGCTTTTTCCCGTCTAAGCCTATGCGGACATTCTGGGTTAGCAGCTTATTTGCGGACGGGTCTTTATCACGGTATTTCTTGTTCAAAGTCCCCGCATCGCCCCATTTAGCCGAGCCGTGTTCCTCACGCCTGCGGTAGTTCCTGCGTGTAGAGAAATAAATGCCGATACCCATAGCGTAGGCAAGCAAAAAAATAAGGACAGTCTTTACGCTGTCCTCACACACCGTTATTTGAAACGGATTGCCCATTGCCACAGGCAGACCTCGGATTATTTCAACTAAACCTCCACCCACATAGGGTGCTGTCATCAAGGCAAGCCATATAACAGGAACAATACCGCA
Source organism: Neglectibacter sp. CSJ-5 (assembly GCF_032490475.1). Lineage (NCBI taxonomy): Bacteria > Bacillati > Bacillota > Clostridia > Eubacteriales > Oscillospiraceae > Neglectibacter > Neglectibacter sp. CSJ-5. The sequence continues at coordinate 75,332 of NZ_JAVYJC010000006.1, forward strand.
GACAGAAAGGATTAAGCCCGTTTTTTTGTCATCGTTCCTCATTGCACCTGCACGGAACAACCTTGACCTTTCTGGTCGGTGCGTTGGCTACCTTGTCAATCAGCTCATCAACAGGCTCGGTGGGGCGTTCCTCCTGTATCTGCCGATTTCTCAGGTTGTTGAGCGCATTGATAACGATATTTTTATCGTACTTATCAAGTGCGATATGGTATCGTTCTTCTTTCATAAGCTGCACCTCCGATTAGCGTTCCTGCTCTTTATTCCTTGCAGGCTTGTTTTTCTCCATACTCTTATACATATCATTCTGGATTTCACCCAGAACATCACGCATTGTACCAAGTTCTCCCTTAAATACCTGCGTATCCATTCCGTCATACTCTCTGGGCAGTCTGGAAAAATCAAAGCCTTTGGTATCCACTCCGTAACGGGAGCTTACCATATAGGCAACGCAAAAGGATTTGAAATCGGAAGTATCACGGCTCTCATTGTACTTAAAGTCATAAACCGCCGCAGATACTTCCTTTGCCATACTGATAAACAGCACTTCCTCAGAGAGTCCCTTTTTGACAAAGATAGTCTGCTGAGAGCTGTCATAGTAGGCAGGCAGTTCCAAGTCATCAACAGGAACGCAAGGCACGGGGCTTGCGTCAATCAAAGCCGATACAAGCTCACGCATAGATTTCTGCTCCTGCGGCTGCATTCTTTCTTTTGCCGATGTTTCGGAAATGTCATATACCACTTTGGCGTTATAGGAAATACCTTTTGTACCGTCATCACGGGTATATTCCTTGCTCGGCTCAAGGATAACAACTTTCTGTGCGTCCTTGTTCACATAGACACGGCTCTGCTTCCAAGTGTTGTAGTCTTTAAGCTGTGTCGCTTCGGGCATCTGTGCCGATACCAAAATAGCGTTTGCAACCGAGTAACGGTCAAAACGCCCCTGCACATCAAGATACTGACGGAAGCTGTCGCCGCTTATCATCATTTCAGCGCAGGTGTTGTCAATCAGCTCATAGGCTTCTTTGCGCTGCGCCTGTTTCTGGGCTGCCCATTCCGCTTTATCAAACGGTTTGCTGCTGCCGTTAAACACATCATAAATGCTCATACTGTTTTACCTCGTTTCTTTAGATTTGGGTTTCTTTTTCTTTCTCTGGGGCTGCTTATGCTCGGTCTTGCCTGCGGGCTGCTTCTTCACCCTGTCAGAAGCAGAGCTTTTTTCCAAAGCAGAAGAAGTATCCGCTTCCTGTTCCTTTCGGCTCTCCTTGATTTTCCGCAGTTCCTCTCTGACAGACGGTTTTTCTTCCTTAGTCATAGTAGCCCCCTCTGCGGACTTCTTTGGCTGCTCTGAGATAGGCTCGGACTGAGGGGATTTTTCGGTCTTTGCCAATGAGGGGTTTTGAGCATTTTCCTCCTTTTGGATAGGCTTACCCATAAGCTCATCGAGCAGCTTGTCTTTCTCGGCTTTTTCCTGTACGCCGATGTCGGGCTCTGGCTGACCTGTTTTTTCATCTTTGGATTTCTCGGTTTCTGTCACAATAGAAGCGGTGGTTTCCGACGCCAATTTGAAGCGTTCCGCAATACGGCTGATTTTCGATGCGTCCTCCGCACGGGCAATCACATCGACCTCCGCATTGGGGTCTTTGTTTCCTCTGTCCGCAAGGACGCAGTAAAGTACGCCGTACTTTTTAGCTTCCTGCGTAAACTTTTTCAGGTCGCCGTTCTTTACGGTAAAGACTTTCAGTTCCTTGCCAGAACGGAGCATATTGGTAAGCCTTGCTTTGCCCTTTGTTTTCTTTTCCTCTTTCAGAATGGAATAGAGGAGAACGGCGATGTTCTTCGCACCTGCGCCTGTGATTTTGGCTGCGACCTCAAATCCTTCCAAGCTCATTCGGACGATTTGTTCTGCCGCTTCGCCGCTTGTATTCATTCGTCATCAGCTCCTTTCGTTGTTGTTCTTCATCTGCCCGTATGGTGGATAACTTTTCTTTGAGAGCAGCGTTACGGGCTTCGATACTCTCGCACAGCTTGACCTCCTTTCGTATAACGCTCAGGCGTTTGGATAAATCGGAAAGCTGTGACCGTATTGCTTCCTTTTCTTCGCCGCCTGTTTTGCGGGAGATAGAATAAAGTTCCTTACGCTTTTGAAGCAGGTCGGTTTTTTCCGTTTCCAAAGAGCCTTTATATGACAAGAGCTGCTCTACCGTATCAATGCGATTACGGCATAGCAGCCTTGTTTCCTGTGTGATAGCTTCCATTTTCATTAAGTCGTCTTTCAAAAGATAATGAAGCCTTGCGTAATTCTGTTTTTTATTTTTAGGCAGGATACCGAGCTTGTAACAGTAGTGCAGATACAGCCCCCGCAATCCACCGATTTTTTTAGCCCCCGTTAGAGAGCCTTTGACACGGAATACCTTGACCGTCCTTTGCGGCTCGGTAAATCTGGAGAACTTTACGGCGTAGGAGTTTTCTGTGATACGCTCCATAATCCTCTCGTTGGTATATTCTTCTCCGAGCTTATACAGCCGCTTCGGGCGTTTCCACCCCTTACCGATGACCGTCCAATATTTGCGGTTTGGGTCAAAGCTCACACGGTATCCCATTTCAGCCATAATGCGGTCAAAGTCTTTCAGCGTGAATGACTTGCTGATAGCTTCGTCCACCGCCTGCCGTGTAACATTATCCCTCGTGGGCATACCGTTTTTCTCAGCCTGATACAAAGCGTATGGCTTTTTCCTTCCGCTTGGGTGTTCAATGACGGACAGGGCATATTCACGGCAAAGCTCATCGGAACGCTGTCGTAAAAGCCGCAGGTTTGCTTTGTTGTCGTGGTAATGCTTGCCGTCCGTAAAGGATACGGAGTTTACGACAAAGTGGTTATGCAGACAGTCGGTATTTAGGTGAGTGGCAACGATAACCTGAAATCTGTCGCCCCACATCTTTTGGGCAAGTTTTACACCGACCTCGTGCGCCTGCTCTGGCGTAACCTCACCGTGCTTAAAGCTCTGGAAACCGTGATAGCAGACAATCTCGCTTTCATCGTTCCATTGCGCTTTTGCAATCATCATTTCATCTCTGGCGGTGGTCGGGTCGCAGTTTACGCCTGTGACAAAATAACGCTGCTCGGTCTTATCCTTGTTGGTGGCATATTCCATTACATCGACCATAGCCTGCAAATCCGCTTCGGTGTATTTGGGGTTAGCTGTCTTTTCAGGATTTTCCGCATAATCTATGGGGTGGTCGAGCCTGCCACGCACATCCCATATTTCACAGACTGCCATTACGGTGCTTTTCTTGGAAGCAGATATTTTTTTCGGACAGCGATTTGAAACTCGTGCCACCTTTGCGCTTCCTCTTTCAGCATCGGAGCGTCCACAAAGTTCAGAGCATTGGCTTTTGCCGCAAGCTGATTGATACGGTTGCCGATGGCAGACAGCTCACGCATCATTTTATAAAACTCTGGGTCAGGCTTTTCGCAGAGCCGATAGCCTTTTACCATTCCTCTCAGGAACGCTTCTTTTGAGCAGCCTGATTTTTTAACGAGAGAGTAGAGCTGTTCGGCTTCTTCCTCAGTCAAGCGGAAAAGTATCTGCACATTTCGTTTTCGCATTTTGCTGCACCTCTCTTTCTGCTGCGGGGTATTAGGGGTTGCCCCCTAACAAGCGAATTTGGATAACCAAATTCAGTGCTTGGTAAGACATTACTCGTCGCACTCGTCCTCATACATACATTCTCCGCACACGGGACAGAAGTACGGACAGTCCGAACAACATTCGTCCTCGTTCGCTTCTTCTTCGTCGGTATCTTCAGCACCGTCCTCGCAAGACTCGTTGATTTTGGCTTCACCGCAGATAAAATCCTCATCGGTAAAGTTGATAAGGTCGGTATCGAACAGGATAATTTCGGTCTTTGCCTTTGCCTGTTCTGCGCTTTCAGCACAAACAGAAATGGTCTTTTCATAATGGGCAGTCAGGGTTACATCATACTTTTTCAATGGTTATTTCCTCGCTTTCAACATTTAATTTTTTTGTTTGTCGTGTTATTCTTCAGGTCAAAATCTGCGGACAATCAACGGGCATCACTCCTTTCACGGCTTGAAATCGGTCTTGCAATCCCCAGATAGGATAATAAAAAATCGTTGAAGTCCTTACCGACAGGCGGCGGCTCATCAACGATTTTGTAGTATTTCTGCAAAAGTTCTTTGAGGGCGGCGGTACAAAGCCTGCCCGTTCTGTCATTGTCCAGATGCAGAAAAATAGTCTTGATATGGGGATTTGCTTTCAAAAAGGTGGTTAGGGCTATGGGGATTTTGCTGTCTTTTATCTCTTTTTTTGGCTGATACACACCCGAAAGAGAGAGCAGATTTTCCGATTTATAGTCCTTTCCCTCACACTTTAGATGGGTGGCGTAGGACAGTAAATCAATGGCGGCTTCAAATAAATGCACGGTATCACTCGGTTTGTCTGCCAGAAGTCGGAACGAATACCGCTTGTCGCTGCCCGATGCGTCCCCCTTAAAAGAACTGCTCATTGTGCCACGGTAGGCGGCATACTTGGGTGTTCCGCTTTCGTCCTTTCCGATAAACACGACATTGTGATACTTGGAGCTTTCAAAAATTGTACCGTCCGCAATACAGTCCTGTATGATTGAAAGGTCAATCCCACGCCCGAAAAGGTACTCGGTCACTCGGTTACAGTCCTTATTCTTCGGTGGTAAAAGCAGTTCCTTCGGCTCGTCTTTTGAAACAAGGACAGGCGGCGGCTTCCAATCCGCCGTGATACCCGTAAGCAGTTCTACGGCTTCCACAAAGCTGTATTCCTTAACCTTGATGAGATAATCAAGGGCAGAAACGCCGCCGAAACCTCTCGACCACCAATACCATTTGCCGTTGGAAATCTTCAAGCTGTCGTGTTCTTTGGTACAATACACATTGCTTGCCACACGCTTTAGATTGTTCGGCTCATACCGTTGCAGATAGGATAGCAAGTCCATTTGCCGTGCCTGCTCAATCACGGCAGGGTCAAGCTGCACATAGGGTCGGTTACTTCTCATTCAATAAAATCACCTCCAGAAATAGAAAAAGCCGAGGGATTTTCCGTTAAGAAAACCTCTCGGCTATGTAAAAGCGGCATCAGCTTCACGCCAATGCCGCAATGGGTTAGAGAATACTTAGCTTTTTAAGGTAGCTGACGCAATCAATACAGCCTTTGAAATAAACCTCTTTCAGCTCTAAGTTTGCTATTTCGTTTTTGCATTTCAGCACTTCACTCAAAGCGGTACATTCTTCCGCAGACAGCTCGCAGGGTCTATCTACATCAAGGACTTTCCGCACATTAGGATATTGTTCATAGAGTGTTTTAATCTTTTCCGTCAGCTCTTTATACCTCGTTTCGGAATGACAAGCTGTGCTTGTTTTGCTGAGATAATCGAAAAAGTCAGTATCGTATTCATCAAGAAATGTGCTGAAGCTCAAATCCTTTGCCATCTAACCACCTCCGAATTTCATTTCACAGCCCTATTATACATCTCGAAAAAGAGCTTAACAAATGTGGAAATCTGATTATCTCTCACGATTTGCACATTTTCTTTCGGGCTGTTCCCCGGCTTCTTCTGGCTCTGCGTCAAGCACGGCAGGGTCTTTTTTATCCAGATTTAGCTCAATGTTGAGAGCGTTCAGCCGTTCCGACTTTTCTTTCAGTTCTTCCTCAAAGGTGAAAGGCTTTTGTACCTCGACTTTTGCGGTTTCAAGCTGTTCGATAGTTTCCGTCAGTTTAATCTGTGCGGCTTCCAACCGTGCGGGGAGCTTGGCAAGCTCGTTTTCAATTCGGGTCAGGTTTCCCAGAGGGTCAGAGCCTAATTCCACCTTGTATTTTGCTTGCCCGCAGAGGTTAAGGCAGTAATGAGTACCCACCGTATCATAGAAAATCTCCATTTTGAAGCCACGATAAGAGCCGATTTCGATAGGTGCGGACAAGGGATATTCCTTGCAAATCGCAAGGAGCATTTCACCTGCGGCGGCTTTTTCGGTGTAGCTAATACCACGCAATGTCATCGGACAGAACTTTTCCTCACCCTGCGGTCTGTGCTGTTCGGCAAGAGCTGTGTCGGCTTCGTAGCAGACAATACGCTGTTCATACTCCGCAATGGTCTGAGGGAAGTGTTTGAGTATCCTGTCCTCAAGGTCGTAATGCTCGGATAGATAGCTTTGTTTCAGCACCTTGAGCTTGGAAACCTGAATGTCTAAGTCCATTTTTTCCTTAAAACGCTCGTCGCCTGTAGCAAGCATTTTGACCTCCGCAAAGGACAAAGCAACCTCGTCCACATCTTCGGCAGAACGGACAGGGCTTTTGCTCGTCATTATCTGGGATATGAATTTCTGTTTGCTTTCTACCAACTGATAGAGATAAGCGTCAAAGGTCTGCTCGGTTACATAGCGGTAAACCTCAACCTCTGGGAACATATTTCCCTGTCTTTCAATACGCCCTTGTCGTTGTTCAAGGTCGCTCGGTCGCCACGGACAGTCCAAATTGTGAATGGCTATGAGCCTGTCCTGAACATTCGTGCCTGCGCCCATTTTTGGGGTAGAGCCTAACAATACACGAACTTCGCCGCTTCGTACCTTTGCGAACAGTTCTTTTTTCTGTGCGTCTGAGGTCGCTTCGTGGATAAATCGTATCTGCTCGGCAGGGATACCACGGGCAACCAATTTCTCACGCACATCATCGTAGATGTTAAATGTGCCGTTATTCTTCGGAGTGGAGAGGTCGCAAAACACAAGCTGCGTAGCTTTTGTGTCGGCGTATTCCTCCCAGATACGGTACACATTGTCGATACAGGCGTTGACCTTGCTGTTCGGGTCATCTGGCAGCATCGGGTCAATCATTCTCTGGTCAAGAGCAAGGTTGCGCCCGTCATTCGTGATTTTGAGCATATTATCAACATTCGGCTCTACAAGCCTTGCCCTGACTTTCTCTGCTCGGCTTGCAAGAGCAGCTACCATTTCGGTCTGTATCTCGCTCGGCTTGGTCTTGATATTATGGTAATTTACTTTCGGCACGGGGAGTTTTAACATATCGGCGGTCTGTATATCCGCCACCTCACGGAACATCAACATCAGCTCTGGCAGATTAAAAAACTTGGCAAAGCGTGTCTTAGCTCGGTAGTTTGTACCCTCTGGGGCAAGCTCCAGAGCAGTCACGGTTTCTCCAAAGGTAGACGCCCAACTGTCAAAATGCTGCAAGCCGTTTCGCAGTAAGGTATCATACTGCAAATACCGTTGAACAGAATACAGCTCTACCATTGAATTGCTGATAGGCGTACCCGTTGCGAATATTGTCCCTCGGTTGCCTGTGATTTCGTCCAGATAACGGCATTTCATAAACAGGTCGCTTGATTTTTGAGCTTCGGTCTGGGCAATTCCGCCGACATTCCGCATTTTCGTGTAGAGATACAAGTTCTTGTAAAAATGGCTCTCATCAATAAAGAGCCTGTCAATGCCGAGCTGTTCAAAGTCGATTACCGTGTCCTTGCGCTTGGTATCGTTGAGCTTGTCGAGCTTTGCTTTTATCCCTTTTCGGGTTTTCATAAGCTGCTTGACCGTGAACTGTTCTCCTTTGCTTGCCTGCACATCATCAATACCACGCTCAATATCATCGAGCTGCTGTTCGAGCTGTTCCCGTTGCCGTTCAATGCTCATCGGGATTTTTTCAAACTGACTATGCCCGATAATGACCGCATCATAATCGCCTGTGGCAATGCGGGAACAGAACTTTTTGCGGTTTCCCGTTTCAAAATCCTGCTTTCGTGTCACAAGGATATTGGCGCTCGGATACAGACGCAGATACTCAGAAGCCCATTGACCGACAAGATGATTTGGAACAACGAACATCGCTTTATTGCAAAGTCCGAGCCGCTTGCTTTCCTGTGCGGCGGCTACCATTTCAAAGGTCTTTCCCGCACCCACCTTATGGGCAAGGAGAGTATTGCCGCCATAGAGGATATGAGCGATAGCGTTTACTTGGTGCGGTCTTAGGGTGATTTCTGGGCTGATGCCGCCGAAAGTAATATGACTTCCATCGTACTCACGGGGACGGACGGAATTAAAAGTGTCATTGTAATACCTGACAAGGCGGTTTCTCCGTTCTGGGTCTTTCCATATCCAATCCTGAAACGCCTGTTTGATTGCTTCCTGTTTTGCCTGTGCCGCCGTGGTTTCCTTTGCGTTGAATACGGCTTTTTTGTTTCCGTTCTCGTCATACACATAATCAAAAATACGGGTATCACGGAGATTTAGAGTATCCTCAATAATACGATAGGCGGAAGCCCTCTTTGTACCGTAGGTGCTGTCCGCCTTTACATTTCCGTAATCGGAACTCTTATTCTCAATAAACCAATCGCCGTTAATCGGGGTATATCTTACCCTGATACGGCTTTGTGCATAGCTTGACGGAGTTAAAAGCTCCATTACAAACCTTTGAATATCCTCCTGCGGTATCCAAGTCGTACCCAGACGGACAGAGATTTCAGCCGCCGACAGGTCTTGCGGTATGACCTGCTTTAAGGCTTGTGCGTTGACCGCAAACTCTGGATTTTCTTTTGCTGCGGCTTCGGCGGTTATGAGTTTGGCTCTTACATTGCCAGACAAATACTCATCGGCAGTTACATACTGAGCAGGCTCGGTTGCGGGGATACGGAAGATAACGCCTTGCAAGTCCTTAATGATTTTTTCTTTCGGTTTGCCTGTAAGCTGTTCCATATAGGGCAGGTCAACACGGGCTTTTTCACCGATAGACAAGGCAAGAGCTTCGCTTGCAGTTTCAACGGAAGTGATTTCACGGTGAGGCTTTATCGTCCTTTTCGTGAACATATCCGCTTTTCTTTTGAAATTACCCTCATCGTCAAGCACCTCCAGAGAACACAAAAGGAAGTAACTCTCGTCCGATGCAAAAGCGAGATAGTTTCCTCGGTTGTTGATTAGTCCGTACTGCTTCGTAAAGCTGTCATACAAACGGTTTAGGTTTTCCTGTTCGGTGTGTATCAAATCATCTGGGTAATCCTCGGTCTGATACTCTATGAGCTTTCTCACGCAATCACGGATTTGGATAAGTCCCTTGATACGGTTTTCTGCGGTAACAGACGCCGCCGCAGGGGTCATACGGTCATCTTCTCTGAAATAAACCTTGCCGTCCACCAACGCATACGAGAAGTTTCGCACATTCGGGTCGGCGGGAATAGAAGCGTCCTGCCCGTCAGAGATTTCATCAAGCTCGTTTTCGTACTCTGGGATTTCTCCCTGAATGTTCTGAACAGCGTTATGAAGCAGCTCCGACAAAGGTATATCCTGATAGGCTTTGCAGGCGGAGTCAAAACCAAAGCGTGTGCTTTCCATTTTCATCTCGCCTAAAATCATCTCTGGGTGCTGCACAAAATAGCTGTTCATCGTAATACCGTTCTCATCGGTATCAAGGTGTACCCAATCTGGCTCTGCGTCAATCACTCGGTCACGCTTCTGCAAAAAGAGAATGTCGCTCGTAACCTCTGTGCCTGCGTTTGCTCGGAAAGTGTTATCAGGCAGTCGGATAGCTCCGAGCAGCTCGGCTCTCTGCGCAATATACTTGCGTATTTCGGGGCTTGCCTTATCCATTGTTCCCTTAGAGGTAATGAACGCAATAACACCGCCTGCACGAACTTTATCAAGAGCCTTTGCGAAAAAATAATCGTGAATAAGGAACTTCTGGGCGTTGTAACGGCTGTCGTTGACCTTAAAATCGCCAAACGGCACATTGCCGATAACCACATCAAAGTGGTCGTCTGGGAGCTTTGTTTCTTCAAAACCCTGCACGGCAATATTGGCTTTCTGATAGAGCTGCTTTGCGATTTTTCCCGTAAGAGGGTCGATTTCTACACCGTGGAGCTTTGAGCCTGCCATCGTATCGGGGAGCAGTCCGAAGAAATTGCCCGTTCCGCAGGACGGCTCTAAAATACTGCCCTCGGAAAATCCCAAACGCTCAAGAGCTTCATACATACCTTTGATTACAACAGGCGGCGTATAAAATGCTGTCAGGGTGGACTCCATTGCCGCACGGTATTCTTCTGGGGAAAGACTTGCATACAGCTCTTTGAACTCATCAGCCCACGCCGCATTGTTTTCATCAAATGCCATAGACAGACCGCCCCAACCGACATACTTTGAAAGGATTTCCTGTTCTTCGGGTGTGGCAAGTCGGTTTTCAAGCTCCAACTCGTGCAAGAGATTGATAGCCGCCATATTATTACGGAACTTTTCTTTTGCGCCGCCGACACCCAAAGTATCCTCGGTAATGCGGTAATTGTGCCGTGGCTCTGAAGGAGCAGGGACAGGAGATACAGCCTTTTCGGGTTGTTTTTCTTCCTGTGCCTTACTGAGCAGACTGCGGATATAGCCGATTTTCTCAACACGGTTTATGGGAAAGCCTACGGCATTTGCAAAGGTCATATCCCGCATTGACACATCGCCGCTTATTTCGCTGATACTTTCAATGACATAGCGGCGGTTATCAATAAGGATTTCCTTACCGATGAGGTCAGAGTTATCCTGTATATCGGGCTGTTCCTGCTGGCTTCGTTCCTCATCTTTCTGAGCGAACAGCTTGACGATATTTTCGGCACTATTCAAGGTGTCGGCATATTCCTGTGCTTCTTCCTCGGTTTCAAAGGTCTGGTAAATACCGTCCACATCGTAATATTGCCCGTCCTCTCCGTATGGTACGGTGTTATCCCGTATGATAAACGGGTCGGCAAAGGCATCGGAAGTCAGTTCTACGGTATAATGCGGAGTTTGCTTTTCCTCTGTTATATCTATGGCTGTCGGGCGGTGAGCGTATAAGGTTTGCTCGGCTTCTTCAAAGGTATCAAAGCCGCCTGCCGCAGAAGCAAAGTTGTTGCTGTCCTCATCGTAGCCGTAGTGATTAAAATATTTTCCGTTGGAAGCCTGCACAATGACAATATTTTCGTCATCGGATTTATAATAAGCGACAATCTGCGGCTGCAAATCAGAAGCCTGCTGTTTATCCTCAACAGGGACAAACCAATCGCTTTCCGTTGCCATAATCTCCGCATAGAGCTTTTCGTCCTCTGGGGTGAGCGTTTTATGCTGCTCCAGATATGGTACAAACACATCTCGTCCCCATTGCAGGCTTTCTATTTGTTCACGGTAATAATCCTCGCCCTGTTTCTTCCATTCGGGAATAAACGGGCAATTCGGGGACAGAGAGTATCCGTAAAAGTTTTTGATATGGGAGATAAGGTCGCCCTCGCCGTCGCCAATATCAAACCGTCCTTCATAATGGAAATCTTCGCCGCCGATAGTAGCGGTAATCTCAAAATCGGTCTTATGATACCAACCGACATTATCCTTGCTTTCACGCTCTCGATGCTGCCTTTCGTCCAGAACGCCGAGAAGATAGTTACCCAGAGCAAAGCTCAAATCGGTATATCGGTCATTAAACTGCCTGTCATAAAAGGCGGGGTGTTCCGAAAATCCGATAGAGAACTTTATGCCGTCTGGCTTTTCTTCGGACGGTGTCTGAACACTCTGCTTTTCGGTAACGACTACTTTCAAGTGGTCGTTAGCAGGGTTTTCCTTTAACTTTTCCTCAAAATCAGCTCGGCTGAGTTCCTTTCCGAACAATGGAAAGTCAGGATTACGCAGAGAAACAGCGTTTTCGTCAAACGCCGCAATCTCATATTTGTCTGCCCCGATATATACAACATCGTCCTCGTGATAGACATAGCGGAGAGGATACAGCTCCATAAGTTCCTGTGAAAACCGCCACGCATTGCTGCGGCTGTAAACATCGGCGGTCTTTCCCTGTACCAAAGCAAGAAAATCAATGAGCTGCTGGACAGTAGCGGGGTCGCCTAAATGCTGTTCCATTTGTTCGGCGGTCACATCTGCAAGGTCGGTACGCTCCACATTTTCAAGCAGGTCTTTCTCATAACCGTCTAAATCACGGATAAAATCGGACAGCCGCAAAGCAAGGGTATCTCTCTTATCGGCAGGCGGAAGGTCACGGTTTGCGTCAATGAAACGCTGCCTTGCCATTTTCCTTTGCGTGTCGATTTCGTACTGCGGAGCTTCCTCGCTTTCGAGATAATCGGCGTAATGGTCTTTTTCCTTTTCATTCAGGTAGCGGTCATTCTTTATCAGCTCACGCAGCCGTTTTTCTACCTTTGCCCAAGAAAGAACAAGGTCGGGGTTTGCAGATGAGCCGTACTTTTCAATCGCAATGCCTTTCCCGTCGTGCCAAGTGTGTCCCTGCATACCGTCTGGGAAATAGTGCGTACCGCCGCCTGTGCCGTACTCTTTTTTGAGAAAATCAATATTGCCTTTGCTGTCCTCATTCTTTTGAAACTGACGGTAGATACGGTATTTACCATTCTGAAATCCGCTTCCTCTTTGGAGAACAGAGTTAATATCTTCCTGAGAAATAACAAAAGCAGAGGATTTTTCGTCCTCTGCTTCAGCTAACATTTCAATCTGTTCTTCTACGGTGGGGAGATTAACTGTGACCTGCTGTTCATCAGCGACATTTAGCTGTAAATCAGCTCGTTCAGTATCGTTTCCTCCGCTTGACTGCGGATATTGTTCATCAGCCCGACCCATTGCATCGGTGCTTTTTCCTTCAGTTCCTCCGTCACGCCCTGCTCCTTGCAAAGCTGTTTTGTCAGAAGCTCCAACCTCGTGAGAGCCGTCTGTTCCACCTCGTAAAGATGTTTGTTCAGCTCGCCCGATGTCAGCAGGTTGAGGTAGGTCACTCGTTTGTGCTGCTCCAGATAATCCCTGTGCATCAAAGCGTATCTGCCAAGCTGAATTTCTGGCTCTGTCGGTAATGTTAGGTCGGGAATAAGATAATCCCCTTGTTTGGTGTATGTGATTTCGCTCATTATGATTACTCCTTTCGGCTTGTTCTCTGCCTACATCATAGCGTGTTTGAGATTGCGGCGCAAAGGTGCGATTTTGACTTTTCTCCGCAATTTGCACATCTCGGATAGTCTGAGAGATTTCTCTGAGTGCCATTTCAGAAATATCGCTTGTAGCAATACCGAGAGCGTTGATAGTGGCAGGAGTATTAAAGTTAATGATTTCCGCAAAATCCTCACGCTCAAATACCGCTTCGGTATCAACACCGCAACGGCTCATCAGCATATATGCTACGCTGTTGACCGCAAGCTGTCGGTAAATGACCTCGATATTATATTCGTCAAGACCCTCTAACAAACTATCCTGCGTACAGGATTTGAGCTGCGGCATATAATCCTGCAAATTATCCTCAACTGCGTTTTTTGCCGTTTCCATCAGCACCGAAGCAAGGTCGGTGCTTTCCACATCGCCAAATCTGTCGGAAAGCCGTTCAATAACTGCCTGCTCGTATCGCTCACTCATCTGCCATATCGGAACAGGGCGGCTGCCGTAATAACCCTCGTGCGTATCGGATATATCAAAATAGTATTTCAGCGTGTTCCTACGACCTTTCGGGTCGAACACCGCAATGCCTTTGCTGTCTTTATTTACCCAACGCTTAAACTGCTTGTTCCAAGTTTCAAGCTGTGCTACCGCAACAGCGTCAGGGCGTTGAGCGTAAATCAAGAGCTGTTCATCAAATCGGCATTTATAGTTGCGGCAAGCGGCAGACAAAAAGCTCTGCCACGCCTGCGGATTTTTAGCAACCGCCACGCCTGTGCGCCGATACAGCTCTGTAATTAGCTGATACTTCGCAGCCATTCTTTACACACCTCCTTATCGTTCTAAATCTCGGTTTTTGTGTTTGCGGTCATACTCGCCGCATCGCTCGGCAATCTCAGCATACATTTTGTTACGCATTTCACGCTCAAAGGCTCGATATTCCTTTGCCTTTTCTGTCGGCTTGTACCATACGCTGTCCTTATCTGCTTTGTCCATCTGTTCGTATTTGTCGTCAATTTGGTCGGTATATTTTTTATAGATGGCGTGAGCAGCAGGACTTTCAATCGCATAGCGATAACGGTCAAGGCTTTTATGACTGCCACGGAGCTGTGCGTATTCATACAGCATACAAACGATTTCTCGGTCAAGTCCTGCCTGTCCCTCGGCGGCATAGATTTCCGAAAGGCTTTTACACCGCCAAGAGTGAAAGGGGGCGGTATCATTTGAACTGTGTGAGGACAGATATACACCGTCTTTCTTTACTGTAATACGGTTGATAAGCTCTGTACTCATTCAGCATTACCCCCGAAAAAGGAAATGACCTTATTTGCCTTGATACTCTTTTGCAGCTCATTGATAATACCGATGTCGGCTATGGTGATACCCTGTATCGCAAGAATATCGTCCATTGTCATAGCGGCAATCGACTTTTCATCAGTAAAGCCTGCTTCAAAGACCTTACCAAGCACCTTGATTGCCTTTTGGTTGAGTGCCATTTTCAAAACCTCCTATCGTTCTAAATCTTTATGCTTTGGGGCTTTTGTTACCGTCTGCGGCTCTGTGGGCTTTGGCTCATAGGTCGCTCCGTTTTGTTCCATACGCTCGGCAAACTCGCAGATATGGAAAATGTTATTTCCAATCTCGGTATGATACTCGTCAATAAAACGGCAGGGGCGTTCGGTTTTTTCTCCCCACGATGATGTGATGATGATTTTGCCGCCGTCTGGGATACGAAACAGCTCTTTGTAATTTGGGTCGATAAATCGGATACCCTGTTCAGCTTTTTGGATATGCTTATCAAGCCATTCTTTCACAAAGCAATAGCAGTAAAAATTGTAATCGCCCTTAGTCGGATTGCACCGAAACAGAAAGGCGTGTTTTTCCGTATCCACACGGAAACCGTACTCGGTGCAATAGCTTCCTGCAAATGCGCTTTCGGGATAATGCTTTGCAAACGCACTCATATCATAGCGGTTGTGCAAAAGTCCCTTGTCCTCACGAAGCGAATTGATAACCTCGTCAAGCTCTTTCTTAAACTCGTCCGTTTTCCATTGCGGTCTTGTATCAAACCAAGTAGTGTAAAAGCCATATCCAGAAGATGCAAAATCTCCACGCAAGTGTCCGATATTACTTGTCTGTCCCTCAAGCTGCATACTTTGAGCGTAGGTGTATTTCTGTTCGGCAGGGGTTAAGGCTCGTATCTCCATATCAGCGTTCCTCCCGATTTTTCTGTTTTTTCTCTTTCTGCTGCTCCTTGATTTTTGCAAGAGCTTCCTTTGCCCAATCAGGCATACATTCGGGCTTGATTTCTCCTAACACATCGTACCGTTCCCATCTGGATTTTTCGCCTGTGGCAAGGCAAGTACCAAAGACAGCGTTACCTCTGCCGCCTGTTGCTCCATTGCCGCCGTCCGCCAAAACGAGCTGAAAAGCAGGGTGCTGATATTCATACCGTTTCGGCTCTGCATTGATAACGACAACCTTGCCGACAATACTGCTGCTGCGTTTGTCGGGAATACAATGGTCTTTCGTGAACACGGTATTGTCAAAAGCGAATTTGGATAATTCGGATTTGGTTTGCTCTATCTGGGACTGTACTCGCTGAATGAAAATCCCCATAGCTTCCAGATAATCGTCACAACCAACGCTTTCTGTTGCCCACGGCACACCAAACGGATTATGGTAGTCGCAGTAGCTTACAAGGAAAGGGTATTTATCGCTTTTATCTACACCGAAAACAACCTCTTTGTCGCCAATATAAATGCTGTTCACGACCTCATAATTGCCGAGCATTCGTTTTTCTTCACTCATTCGATTGCTCCTTTCGTTTCTTTTCCTCTTTCTGCTCGTCTAAAATCCTGCGGATACAGACATCGCAGAAAATAACAGACCCGTCCTTATATCGGGGATAAGGACAGGTCGTGCAGTCATATTTTCGTTTATCGCTCACGGTCATCACGGCTTTTCTGTTTTTTATCGGGCTGGTTGTAGGGCATACAGCACTCTCTTTGGTAGCGTTCATTCAGCTTTTCCCTCGCTTCCGATAACTGATTGCAGTAATATCCCCAAAAATAATCCGAGCCGTCCTTGCAGTACCAACACACATACGGGTTGGGGGCTTTGGCGTTATGACCGATGACAAGCTCGTTGTTCCCGATAGTACAGCTTTCGATGATTTCATAACCGCCGTTTATGCGTTTTTCTTCCATTTCACACCTCATTCCTTAGCGTATTTGCGGTATGCCTTTTCGCCTTCGGCACGGAGCCGCCTTACACGGGCGTTCCCCGCAAGCTCTGGATATTTTGCTTGCAGCTTACGGCGTGTTCTTCCCACGCTCTCAAAGCTCGGCAGACCGAGATATTTATACTGTTCCATTACTTCCGCAAAGGGCATTGCACCTGCACCTTTCAAGTAGGTGTTGCACACAATCAGATAGAGGGTCATATCATCGTTTCTTGCGTCCTCGTTCTTTTGCAGAATAGCCTTTACCTTAGCTTCAATGGTTTTCAGATTTTTCATAGATTGCCTCCATATATGGAAAGAGGGCGGCTTATCAACATAAGCCGCCCTCTTTCCTGTCATATCGGGTTATTTCTTCTTTCTGTTTCGGATATTAAGCCATATTGCCGCACCGACGATAAACACTACAAGCACAATGGCGATAATGGTTTTAGCGTCCATAAATCAGTCCTCCTTTTTCTTTTTCTTGAAGCCGACAAAGCCGAGAACGCCTGCACCGATAACGGAAGCAGCCGCAAGGCTTACCCACAAGCCCAGATTAAAGTCATCGCCTGTTTTTGGCGTATCCCTGAACTCGTTGTGCATTTCAACAATCGTAGTAGAGTCTGTTTTGACGGTTGCCTGTTTGTCGGCAGGAAGGATATATCCTGCGGAAGCCGAGTCGCTGACTTCGGACACGGTGTATTCACCGATACGCAAGCCCTCAATAAAGATTTCTCCATTCTTGTCTGTCTTAAAATTCTGGTCGTAGCCGTCAGCACTTGTCACACGGAAAGAGAAGCCCTCAACTTTACCGTCAGAGGAAGTCTTTACGATTTTGAGAGAGCCTTTCTGTGCGTCATTGATAAAGCCAACGCCTGCTTTGTTTTCTACGGTATAGGTCTTGCCGTTTTCCTCGATGGAAACTCCGTACACGCCATCATCAAGCACAAAGCCGTCTGGAGCTGTTTTTTCACGGACGAAATACTTGCCGTAGCGCAGCTCGGTCATTTGATAAACGCCGCCCTCAAGCTCAGTCATTTCGCCGCACAGCTTATCGTCTTTATCAAATTCGCCGTTGCCGTTTGTATCGGCATACACCTCAAAGACCGCACCTGTGAGCTTATTGTCGGGATAATCTGCGTCAACCTTAGTCAGTTCAATATTCCCCTTGATAAAGTAGTTCACAAGCTCGATTTCCACGACCTCATCAACTTTGCCGACAGTTACGGCGATTTCTTCCTCGGAGAGTACAAAACCTGTGGGACTTTCAATTTCACGAATTACCCAAGTGCCATACGGTACTTTTTCAAAAGAAAAACTACCATCATCGGCTGATGTGGTAGTCTGGATAGCATTTTCTTTCGTAAACTCCTCTGTACCTGTCTTAAAGATACCGATGACCGCACCGCCCAGAGCCTTTCCGTCCTCATCGGATTTCAGACCGCTTACCGAGCCGTAAATGATTTCATTCTCAATGGCTTCGCCGTCATTTGCGGAAAGATGAACAACCGCCGTGTCCTGACCTGCGTACTCAAAATGGACAGGGTATTTCTGCTCATTCAGCACATAAGCGGAATTGGTTGACAGCTCTTTTACATAGTAGCTGCCGAACGGAAGGTCACTATTGACCGTGCCTTTGCCGTTTTCGTCCAGAGAAATAATCTCAATCAGACCATCGGCGGGGATAACCGTACCGTCTGCGGCGGTAAGGTCTGTTTCTGCATACAATCCAAAGGTTACATCAAAGATTTCGCCATTATTGCCAACACCATAGGCTTCGTCTGTTTCAAGGCTCTTTACAAGGTCAATTTCCACACGCTGCCTTTCATTGTAAAAGCTCGTTTCGGTTTCGGTAACAGCAATATTCTGACCTGCATACACAAGCTCGACAGCGTGAATTTCGTCATTCAGCACCATTCCGTAAGGAGCTGTGATTTCCTTGACCTCATATTTGCCCAGATACAGCTCTTTGGATTTTGCAGTTCCGTCCGTGCCTGTGGTAATAGTGTCAACAACCTCTCCCTTAGAAGCTCTCAGCGTTCCGTCCAGAGTATAAATATCCTCGGCGGCGGTAATCTCATAAACCGCACCTTCAAGCCCCTGTACTGCAAATACGGGCTGATACATTCCATTATTCTCAGAAACGGAAGTGAACACCTCACCAGACTTAGAAACGGTAATTGTGCCTTTCTGCGCCATATTGGAGCGAACTACCTCAATGACCGTAATGCCGCTTTCTTCGGCAGAGCCGTCCTGCGTTACATCAAAATAGACAGGCTCGGAGTTCAGAACATAGCCATACGGAGCCTGCACTTCCACGATTGAGTATCCTGTGCCGTATTCCAAAGTCTGCGGCGTAATGAGATAACCGTCTGCTGTGGTATAAAAGGTGTCAATGGTCGTCACTTCGGGATAAGTGAAAGTCATTGTCACAAGCTCACCGTTGGGGTCGTAAATCTGGAAGCCTGCGCCTGTATACGGAATGGTAGCACCTGTTTCCGCATCTTTCTTTACGATTTTGATATAGCTTTCAAAATTAGCGTTATTGATAAGATAGCGGTAGGTCTGACCGTCCTTGCTGATAAATACCTCAAAAGGCTTCATCAGCTCTCGACCTTCCCACCCAGAGGTCTGCTCCACGACATAAACACCGTAAGGCATATCCTTTGTTTGAGCAAAGCCGTTTTCATCACAGGTGAGTATATCTCGCTCGGTTTCCTTTGCGGCGTCATAGCTGCCTGCGGCTTTCAAATAGACCTCAAAGGTTGCTCCCGTTTCGGGTGTTTCAATCTGGGTTTCTCCGTCATCGGTGTGCTTGATAATGGCGATATTGCCCTTGATAATCTGCTCAGTCACATCGTTTGCGGTACTGTTGCGCTCTACGGTATAAAGCTCTGGCTCTGCGCCGATATGATGAATTGTAGTATCGAGCAGATAACCCTCAGACGGGCTGATTTCTCGGATAGTCCAATCATCATCACAGATATAATAGTCTGTTGTAAACTGCCCGTTCTCGTCCGTAGTGTAGGTGTCAATCAGTTCTTCGCCTTTATAAATGCCGTAAACTGCACCTGCAAGAGAAGCGTCGCCCTGTGCCGTGCCTGTTTCCGCATCGGATTTCGTCACGGTCACATTGAACTTTTTGAGAATGTTCGTAAAGCTGCGGCTTGTAACCTTTTCCCATTCAATAGGAGCTGTCTGGCTTTCGGGAACAACATAGCGAATAGCCGTATCTACTTCCTCTACGGTGTAAGGTGTTTCGCCGCTGATTAGGACATTTTCAAATCTTGCCACACCGTTTTCATCGGTAACAGCATACTCATCAACGGGCAAGCCGCTAAGAGATGTGCCATAAAGGTGGAACTTCACACCCTCCACAAGATTGTCCTCAGAGTTTTTGATAATCTCCAGACTGCCACGCTTCAAGGTGTTGTTAAAGGTTACGGTAGCAGTATGACCGCTTACAATCGTTACCCTTTGAACGCTCTGCGGCTCGTATCGGTCAATGGACTGCTCTGTGACGGTGTAAACCCCCGGCATTAGCTGAACATCTACCGTACCGTCTGCGCCTGTGATAACGGTTTTATTTACACCGTTTCCAGAAATATTGAAGCTAATGCCAGACACAACACCGTCCTCAGAGGTCTTTTTAATCTGCCCTGTGCCGTAGGTTTCTGTGTCGATTTTAAGATAGAAATATACGGGGTCGGAAGCTCCAGAAACCATTGTCTGTTTACCAACACAGCCCCAGATAAGCATTTCTCCGCAATCGAGATTGACATTTTTCTGTGCCGATACTGTTACGGGAGAAGTAATCATCTTATCGCTCGTAAAAGTATATTTGTTGCCGCTTCTTGTTACGGAAATACCGCTTGCGGAAAACTTAATATCGGACAATGTGTTGTTGGTATCCTCAAGCGTCAGGCTGTATTTCTTTGTATCGGGATTGTATTTGAGAGTGTAGGTGTCCGCATTGCTCTGGCTTCTTGCTGCAAAGCTCGGAATGGTATAGTGTTTTGACATCTGCGACAAAATCCAGTTGTAGCATTTCTCGGCGGGTCTGCCTTTCAGGGAATAGTAGTAAGTGTCCCCGTCAATCCCGTTTGCACTCTGGCGGTTTGAGGGGCTTGTGCGGAGCTGCTGCTGATATTCCCAGATAATTGTCTGGGTCGCAAAAGCATAATCATCTACATTTGTGCCTGCAACGGGAGAGGATTTACCCTCGTGCCAGCCGTACATCAAAGCCATCATAATACCGAACTGAGCGTCAGTCGGCAGGTTTTGAAAATACGAGCTGTTCTTTCCGCTTTTGGACACATAGGAATTGCCCGTGTTGAAATCAACGCCAGACTCCACGCAGTAAACCTGATGTGTTCCGCTATTATCTGTCATCAGATATTTTCGCTTGGCATTACCTGCGTTAATGCTTTGCACGGTAATGTTGCCTTTACTGTCATAAACGATAAAGGAATAGGTCGCTTTGCTTCGGTAATACTCGCCGTCAGAGCCGACATAGTAATCGCCAAAGGAAGATGTGCAGCTTTTACCTTCCTCGCTCGTCCACGCAAAGGCGGACATCGGCAGAGCTGTTATCATCATCAGCAAGCAGAGAGCCGCCGACAGGATACGCCTGCCTTTCTTTGTAAACTTAGTTTTCATAGGCTGTTAAACCGTCCTTTCTTGATTTTGGGCATAAAAAAATCCCTCTGTCTTTGAACAGAGGGAAAAGCCTGATAGCTGCTCACGCAAAGAGGAAATAAATCGAGTAGCTGCCGTTTCCTCTTGCTTCGCAATAAATATTAAAAGTTGTGATTTCATCAATTCCGTATGCGCCGAGATTTTCGACAGTATGGAATGTGATATAGCGTTCAAGGCTCTGCTTTAATGCTTCGCCCTGATTGTTCTGTGATGCCGTTACAGGTTTCCACCAAGTAGAATTACTCGGAGTGAGTGAGCTGTCTAAGGCAAGCCCCATATCCAGACCAATGCCGATACAATCTTCCTTGACCGTTTCAATGTCAAATTCATAATCATAGGCGGTTTTAGGCTTTGTATCTTCGGGAACTGTCTGCGGTGGTATCTCCGCAGGCGGCTCTGTTTTCTCTGGCTTTTCGACAGGAGCAGAGCTGCTTTCCGTTACCGCAGGTTTTGTTTCAGATACTTGATTTTTTCCTTGCGATACAGGCTCGTTCTGTTTTGAAGTTTCGCTTTCAACAGGCTCATACTCTGTAACTTTGGCATTGCTTTCAAGCTCAGTATCCGTTTTGGCACTTTCACTTTCTTTACTTTCCGAGAAAAAACTGCTTTCTGTGCTTTCTGTTTCGGCGGCGGCTTCTGTTTCCGCTACAAACTCATAATTATCACTTTCTTCGGGAGCTGTTGAAACATCAGCACAGCCGCTTAATGTCAATATCAGCACAAATAGCATTGCAATCATCTTTTTTCGCATAGCATAGACCTCCTTTGCGGCTTCATTATACGAAAAACCTCAGAAGCTCTCAAAGGTAGAAAATCTTTCAAACAAAGAGTTTTGCATATATTCCTTTTTCGGATAGTCTTGGTAGTAAAAAAGGGGGTGAGGTGTGGAGAGGGGGAAGCCGAAAAAGCGGCTATCCACGAAAACGGGCAGACCTCGCCCTCGGTGTGCGGCTATCGTTCCTGAGCTTTGTTTCGCTGCAAGTGTCGGTTGTAAAACTCCAACGCTTTTACAACAAAATCCGCTTCCTGTCCTTTGGGAACAGATTTAGGAATGAGTTTGGTTATCCTCTCGTCACGGAAAGCAGGCTTTTCCCTTTGATTGGGTTTTTCTTCCTCCATAATGCTCTGGATAACCTCGCCTGTCAGCTTACCCTCCTGCATAAACTTCTTCATTTTGATAGCCTGTGCAAGCGACGGGGTAGCGTCGTTGTAGCTCATAGCTTCAAGCAAGGTGTATTGCTGTTCTTCGGTCAGATAAGAGATTTCAACGGCAGGACGAAAAGCAATCTGCCTTTCATCTACCATTTGCAGGATTTCGGGAACAAGCTCGGTCAGACGGATAAAACGGCGGATTTGGTCTTGACTTTCTCCGACAAGTTCTCCTAATTTTTCACGAGAAGTCTTTTTTTCGGACTTCTGTGCCATTGGCACAGAAGTTAAATCATTCCTTTGTCCTTGCCTGTTCATCGCTTCAAGCCGCATTTTATAGGCAAAGGCTTTCTCACTCGGTAAAATCGTTGACCTCTGTAAATTGCTTTCTACCATTACAATAATGGCTTCATCACGGGTCAGCTCTTTAACCTCACATTTCAGCGTTTCAAGCCCCGCAAGCTCGCAAGCCTTTTTTCTTCTGTGTCCGCTTACAAGCTCATACCGTCCGTCCTCTTTAAGCCGAACGGTAGCAGGGGTCATTACGCCGTTTCGCTTAATGCTCTCGACAAGCTGCTGCATATCCTCGTCCATTAAAACCTTGAACGGGTGGTCTGGAAACTCGTCAATCTGCGATAAGGGAATATCTCTGATTTTACTCAGCTTTGCTTCTGCACGGCTTTCATCTGTCTGAAAAAGGTCATCGTAAGCGGTCAGTTCGATTTTGGTTTCTCTGCTTCTCGCCAATCTCTGCCACCTCCTTTCCGAACTGCTCATAAGCTGCGGCAACCTTACCGCTTTTGTCGTAAGCAAAAATGCTCTTGCCCTCTGCGGTAGCTTCCACCGCACGGATAGAATGCGGTATCTCAGTATCAAACACCTTGATTTTTTGACCGTAGGCACTTTTTACCGTTGCCGTGATTTCCTTAGAAATGTTGGTACGGGGCATTACCATAGTCATTAAAATACCGTCTATCCGCAGCTTGGGATTGATTTGTCGTTTTACCATTGACACAGAGCGAAGCAACAGCTCCAAACCTTTCGCTGAAAGGTAGTGCGGCTGTGTTGGGATAATCACGCTGTCTGCCGCCGCCAGAGCATTTATCGTTATCATACCGAGAGAGGGCATACAGTCGATAAGCACATAATCGTAATTCTTCTTAACCTCATTTACATAGGTTTTCAGAACACGCTCACGGCTCATAGCATTGATAAGCCTTACTTCAAAGCCTGATAACTCAATGTTGGACGGAAGCAGGTCAACGCCCTCGCTATGGTGTATGATACCTTGCGAAACATCAAGAGATTTATCGTCTATGATGTTCTGCATTACGGTGGAGAGCGTTATGGGTATATCGTCAGGTCTGTTGTAGCCGAGTGCCATTGTGAGATTTGCCTGTGCATCAGCATCAATGAGCAGAACTTTCTTTCCTTGCTGTACCAGACCTACGCCCAGATTGACCGCCGTGGTCGTTTTACCGACACCGCCTTTCTGATTGGTCAGAGCAATCACTTTGCAATTTGACATTTGTGCGTCCTCCTTTCGCATAAATTTAGCCGCTTTGTCAAGGCGGCTATGTAAAAGAGTGAGAGAACGCAAAAAAGCCGCTTACTCTTAGGTGAATAAGAATAAGCGGCTATGTGTGATATGCCTTAGATATGTTCAATTTTCATTTTCTTAACAGGAGCATTGACAACCTTGAAAATCAGCTCGTCAACGCAGTCCGTGTATCTACCTTCCTGTATCAGTCTGTTTTTCAGCTCTACAAGGCTATGTATTACCAACTGTCGCTCGTGGCTATCCAGATATGCGTGGTAGGTTTTATCTTTCATAACGAATACCTCCGTTTCATTTTTCATTATAGATATGTTTAAGAAATTACGCCATTGTGCCATCGCTGCCTGTACGCAATTTTCGTATTTGCTCATTAAACCTCTGGTGCTTGACAGACTTCACGGCAATTCCTATGAAATATCTGCTTACAAGGAAATCCAATAGATACTCTTTAGGGATTTGATAACGCTGTTTGATATAAAAGCATTTCAGCTCTTTTTTACCGCACCAGCGACTAACCGAATTTTTATTGTAGCCCGTAAACTGAGCTACCTGCTCAACCGACATAACATCTGGGTTGTTTTTTAGCAGTCGTTCATAATACTGCCGCATACGGATTAAATCCTCTTGTGTGAACACCTCATCAAAGGACGGAGCTTTTTTATCTCCGCCTTTTCCTTTGTAAAAGCCGTCTGGAGCTTTGAATAGCTCTGGGTAATCATCTCTGTCTTTCAAATACTGAATAACATCAACCGTCTTGATTTTGAAGCGGCGTGTTTTTTTGCCGCTATCTATGTTCGGCACAAGACCGCTTTCCAATAAAAACAAGCAGGTCTTTTTGCTGATATGACAGATACGGTACATTTGGTCTTTGGTTATGTATTCGGGGTATTGCTGCAAAATCTCGTTGCAATATTTTTCTGTAATCATCACTTACACCTCTTTGCGCTTTTTGGTCAACAGCAGAAGAAAGGTGTAAAAGTTCTCTCCAATAGTATTTTGAGAGTGCCTGAAAAGTAGGTGGGAAAAGGGGTTTTGTTCTCTCCTGAGTTCTCTCCGTTCTCTCCAAGTTCTCTCTTTTTTGCTTTTTTTGAGCCATTTTTGAAACCCATTCGAACTCACGGTTTTTTGCCGCTTTTCGCCGCTTTTGGCTCGGATTTTACCTGTAAATAAAGTAGTTTTTCTTGCATTATTTTCTGCTCCTTTCTAACACTTTCCATATCACATAACACATTCGAAATCGAATGACCTTTTTAGTTGCCGTATTCCTCAAAACCATTGATTTTACGGGCTTTTTCGGTTATTATGTTTGATAGCAGTACGGTTAGTTCTCTCCGATAGTTCTCTCGCATTTCGAACTGTCGGAAGCAGCCAAAACGGAGATGGTAACCACTTTTTGCGGACAAGAGCATTTACTCTTAAAATGGGGCATTTTTTCTCAAAATCCGCTAAAGTGTGTTGGGAGTAAAACACTCGAAATGCTGTGTTCCCAAAAGGAACCTAGGGTTCGAATCCCTAACTCTCCGCCAAAAAGTCCAGTAAACAAGCGGGTTTGCCGGACTTTTCTTTTTTGCTCGTTTGCTCAAAATCGGCTCAAAACTATGGAAAGAACAGTCCGTTTTTTGGAAAGAACAAGGCGATTTTCGGCATTTTGGCGTATTCGAACCGAAAAAAATCAGTTCTTTCCGTCATCAGCTGAAATTTCAGCCCACTTGCTGCCGAAATTCACCGATTCGGGAAGTGCCATTCCGCTGACCATTGCCTTTGCCGAGGACAGTTTTGAAGTGTAGTCAAGGTGGGCGTAAATGTTAGCGGTGGTGGAAAAATCACTGTGCCCCAACCACTCTTGAATTTGTTTCAGCGGTACGCCGTTTGCAAGAAGCAGGCTTGCACAACTGTGCCCTTACGGTATAATTACGACAAACCGGAAAAGCCCCGTATATCAAGGGTTTTCGGTTATCTGGCAAGGTTTTTCATCCTTTTCCAAACCGAAAAATCGAGCCGCGAAGTAGTTATTTCGTAGGGGGTGTTATAGTAACGACAAAAATAAAATACCGTTTGGGCGGGCTGTCAGTCCGTCCAAGAAATCAGGACATTTCCTCTGAAAAGAAGAAATGTCCTTTTTTGTACCCAAAATCAGATGCCAACAGGAGGAACACAATGCCTGAAAAAACAGCGCAAAAAGAACCGGGCAAAAAGCCCTCGACATCCAAAAAACTGAAACCGCCGCAGGAGGTTGTCATCCAAATCACGCTCTCCGAGCTGCACCCGTTCCCGGATCATCCCTTTCAGGTGCGAGAGGATGCGTCCATGCAGGAAACCGCCGAAAGCGTCAAGGAGTACGGCGTCCTCGTCCCCGCGCTGGCGCGGCCACGGGAGGACGGCGGCTATGAGCTGATCGCAGGCCACCGACGCAAACACGCCTGCGAGCTGGCAGGACTGGCCACCATGCCGGTTATTGTCCGTGACATTGACCGGGACGCTGCCACCATCATCATGGTGGACAGCAACCTTCAGCGTGAGAACATTCTCCCCTCCGAACGCGCCAAAGCCTACAAGATGAAGATGGAGGCCATCAAGCGGCAGGGCGCACGAACGGATCTGACTTCGCCGAAAATTTCGGCGAAGTTCCGCAGCGATGATGAAGTTGGTCAGGATGCCGGTGTGAGTGGAGATACCATCCGCAACTACATCGCCCTGACGCAGTTAGTCCCGGAGCTTCAGCAGATGGTGGACGAGAAGAAAATCGCCCTCAGTCCCGCTTATCAGATCGCGGCGCTGACTCCCAAAGAGCAGGGCTTGCTTTTGGAAACCATCGACAGCGAACAGGCCACCCCCTCGCTCTCGCAGGCACAGCGGATGAAAAAGCTCAGTCAGAGCGGTGAGCTGAACGAGGACACCATGCTCTCCATTATGATGGAGCAGAAGAAACCTGAGAAAAACGACATTACCCTTTCCGGTGAAAAGCTCCGCAAATACTTCCCGCGTTCCTATACCCCGTTCCAGATCGAGAACACCATCTTCAAATTACTGGACGCATGGCAGAAAAAGCGCCAGCGCGACCAGAGCCGTTGAGCGGACAAGCAGTTTGTTTGTCCGCTATTTTCATGCCAAAAGGAGGACGCCATGTATATCAACACGTTCAAATATACCCCCAAAGATGTGAGCTGCCAGCTCTGTACCGAGTATGTGAAAAAGCTGGGCTGTACCGCCCTGCGCTGCCCGTGGCTGGCCGAGCGTATCGAGGCCGGTGTGGTCGGCTACCGCGAGGCCGTCATGGAAACATTCCCCCGCGACCGCCGCCTGTCCTCGCGCCTGAACCTGCTGATCAAGCACTATCCCGGAAGCCTTTGGAGCAACGAGCAGCATGAGCGCCGAATGCAGTATCAATGTGCCGTGCAGGGCTATCGCCGCCGCAGAGACACCAACGCCTACTATGCGGCCATGTACCTGCTGACCTCCAACGACGATATTTACCGCCGCACGGCAAATTGCTTCTGCAAGGACGGGATCGAGTTCGGCTATGCGGTGCTGAAAAACACCTCGCCGCACAACTACGCGCTGTTCATGGCGGCGCGCGACCTCTGCGACAAGACGGAGGCGGTCACGATGGCGGACTTAGCAGAACCGGAGGTGATTGACCCGGAGGCGCTGCGCCTGATCGTCAACGCCACTCTGATCGCCCGCTATGGGCTTGCCGCCTTTCAGATCAGAGCGCGAGGTGCCGAATATGAACGCTGATGATTTTGTCGGCGGGCACAGCATCCTTGCGCTGGAGCGCTTTATGGACGAAACCCGCCACATGATTATTTTTGATGTCCTGTCATGGAAATCTCCTGTGGGTGAAAAGGGCGAACGGCTGAGGTTGTTCCTCTCCGACGTGGGATATGCCAAGGCGCAGGCATCCGAGAGGCGCGGAGAAATCAAAATCCGCAAACACGCCGCCGTCATTGAGGGGCATATCCTCCCTGACCGGAAAAAGCGGCGTCACTAAAGTGATTGGAGGAATTACCATGAGCAGAGTAACAGAGCTGGAAAAAGCGCTGACCACGCTGTTCCGCAAGGGTACGGAGGTCGGCTACACGGAAACGGAGATCGACGAGTTTCTGGAAAACATCGACTATCACGCCCTGCTGCAAGCCGTTTGGAACAAGGCTGAGACGGTCTATGCCTACCGCGCAGACGGCAAAAATGCGCTGAGTCTGGACTATCGCAGCGCGGAGCTGTTCAAGCAGCGAGCGACACTTCTCTATGAGGACGTGGGCGACAGCTATATCGGCGCGGTGTTTGCCGCCCGGTCGATGGAGCTGTGGCTGCTGGAGGATATGGGCTTTGCCGTCGTTGCCAAATTCAGCGTGAACGCCGGAGAAGGCGAATACGTCACCGAGTATCGCGTCTACAAAGGCAGCGATTGGGCAGACAGCGAGATTTCTCTGGATTTGGAGGACTTGGTGGCCGAGCTTGCCGCCCTGTGCGATCCCTACTACGAACACGAGCAGCCCATCTATGAGCTGTGATGTGGGAAAGGAGTGAAAACGGAGCGGCTTCCCCATGCGGGAAACCATTCAGAACGCAAACGGCAAGCAGTTTCACGCCGTCAGCCTGTCCGGTGGCAAGGACAGTACCGCCATGCTGCTTTTGATGATCGAACGGGATATGCCCATCGACATGGTGCTGTCAGCGGACACCGGCATGGAGTTCCCGGAAATGTATGAACACCTTGCCAAACTGGACGAGCATCTTTTCCGGGAGCGCGGCATCCATATCACCACGCTGCGGCATCCCAAGGGCTTTGAATACCTGATGTTCGACGAACCCAAGCAGAAACCCCGCAGTCTGGGAAACCGCGCAAAGCTGGGCATCCCGCCCTACGGCAACGGCTGGCCGGGAATCCGTGTCCGCTGGTGTACCGGGCAGCTCAAAACGCACCTTATCACCAAGGAGGTCAACCGGCTCAAAGGCGAGCTGGGCGCGATTCACTATGTCGGCATCGCCGCCGATGAAGCGTGGCGCTGCAAGAATGAGCGGTATCCCCTCGTGGAATGGGGCATCACGGAGGCGCAGGCGCTCCAAGCCTGTTACGACCGTGGCTTTGACTTCGGCGGACTGTATGAGATTTACCACCGTGCGTCCTGCTGGTGCTGCCCGTTCCAGCGTATCGACGAGCTGCGGAAGCTGCGAAAGCATCACCCGGAGCTGTGGGAAAAGCTGCTGGAGCTGGATCGCCGTGCGCTGGCGCAGTTCGGCACCGGCCCGCTGGGACAGTTCAAGCAGAACTGGAGCGTAAAGCGGCTGGATACGCGGTTTGCCGAGGAGGACGGCCAAACAGGTTGACTGCCCTGCGGAAAGGATTGAAGCAATATGGCTGTATTTCGCGTTGAACGGACGCGGGATTACACGGTGATGTGCAACCATCACCTGAAAGACAGCAATCTTTCCCTGAAAGCCAAGGGGCTGCTCTCCATGATGCTCTCCCTCCCCGACGAGTGGAATTACACCACGCGGGGGCTGGCTGCGATCTGCAAGGAGGGCGTGGACGCCATCGGGAAAACGCTCAAGGAGCTGGAGCTGGCGGGCTACATCATCCGCCGTCAGCTTCGCGGCAAGGACGGGCGCATTTCCGACACGGAGTACACCATCTTCGAGAAGCCCCGAAAGCCCTCTCCACCGGATACGACTTTACCAGATACGGAAAACCCGTATCTGGATAACCCGGATACGGAGGCACCGGATACGGATAATCCCGCGCAATTAAATACTAAGAAATCTAATACTCAAAAATCAAATACTGATCGATCAAGCACTCATTCATTCTTTCTGCCTGCGGCGGACGGAATGACGGACGGATTTGAGAAAAAAGCGGAGATCAGAGAGCAAATCGAATACGACATTCTCTGTCAGCAGTATGACCGGATGCAGCTTGATGAGCTGGTGGAGATCATGCTGGAGGTCGCTATGAACCGCAGCCCCACGGTCAAGATCGGGCGGGATGCGGAGTATCCCACCGGCTTCGTCCAACAGCGCTTTGAAAAGATCACCTCCATGCACGTCGAAAAGGTCATGGACGGTATCCGCGAGAACACCACCCGCGTTTGGAATACGAAAGCCTATCTCATGGCGGCGCTGTTCAATTCCGTTTCCACCATCGACAACCACTACGCCATGCTGGTCAATCACGATTTTCACGGCGGCCCCTAAAGGCCGTCATTTTTCATGCCCGATTCCGGGAGAAAGGATTTGATACCGATGAAACGCCCCCTTGCCTACATCACCGCTCCGTGGAGCGAGAACGAGTTTGAGAACACCGAAAATGCCGCCAAGTATTGCAGGGCGGTCTATGACGCGGGCTTTTCGCCCGTCTGCCCCACGCTGTTTCTGCCGCTGTTCCTACGCGATGAGATTCCGCAGGAGCACAAGGACTGCATCGACATGGCGCGGGAGTATCTGCGCCGCGCTCGTGTGCTGGTGGTTTGCGGCGGCACCGTGAATGAAAGCGTGAAAAACGACATCGCCGTGGCCGAGCGCCTGCGGATCACCGCCACCACGCTGGACGGCATCCTGACCGTCAAGGGACAGGGGCGCAGAAATGAATGAGCATCTTCTGCACCGGCTGGTGGTACCGCCTTAGTGTCCCGGCGTTCTCCCTGCAAATCGGAGGAAAGGAGCGTGATAAGTCATGCAGGAAGAAGTTGAACAGAGAATCGTATCCCTGATGATCTCCTGCGGAAAGCTGGGCGAACAGGAATTTCGCAAAGCCGTTGCCAAGCTGCTGGAGCAGCTGAAAAACGACCGCCAGAAGCATCAGTACAGCAAGGCCAATCCCCACGGGAAAATGACCGTCAAGCAGCTTGCCGCCAAGGATAAGGGATTGCAGAGCATTGAAGTCACCGATCAGAATATCGGCTCATTCAACCGGATTGCCCGGAAGTATGGCATTGACTTCGCTCCATTCAAGGTCAAGGGTGAAAAGCGATACATGGTGTTCTTCAAAGCGCCGGACGCCGACGCCATGACCGCCGCGTTCAAGGAATATACCGCCAAGCAGGTCAGAAAGGCGGAACGCCCCTCGGTACTGGAAAAGCTGCAACACTTCAAGTCGCTCATTCAGGCGGCTGTGGTGGACAGAACCAAGCGGAAGGAGCTGGAACGATGAAGCAAGTCAACGTCAAAAAGCTCATTCTTCCCAATATTCCGTATGTGTCCATCGCACTGCTGGCCACCAAGGTCAGCGAGGCGGTGCGGCTGGCTCCCGGTTCGGACGCTTCCGCGAAGCTGCTGAACATTATGACCGGTCTGAACACGGCGTTTCACTCCCTTGTCCCCAGCTTTCATCCCATTGACCTGTGCGTGGGCGTTGCCGCCGCCATCGCTATTCGGCTGGCGGTCTATATCAAGGGCAAAAATGCCAAGAAATTCCGCAAAAATCTGGAGTACGGCAGCGCCCGCTGGGGAACCGCCGAGGACATCAAGCCCTACGTCGATCCCGCGTTTGAGAACAACATCATTCTCACGCAGACGGAGCGGCTGACGATGAACAGCCGCCCCAAAGACCCAAAAACGGCGCGGAACAAAAATGTCCTAATCGTCGGCGGCAGCGGTTCGGGCAAGACCCGCTTTTGGTTGAAGCCCAATCTGCTCCAATGCACATCAAAAACCTATCCCACCAGCTTCGTTGTCACCGATCCCAAAGGGGACATCGTGGTTTCCTGCGGCCATGTTCTGCAAAAGAATGGGTATCAGATCAAGATACTCAATTCCCTGAACTTCAAGAAGTCCATGCACTATAATCCGTTCGCCTACATCCACTCGGAAAAGGACATTTTGAAGCTGGTCACGACGCTGATCGCCAACACCAAGGGTGAGGGCAAGGCCGGGGACGATTTCTGGCAGAAAGCAGAAACGCTGCTCTATACCGCCCTTATCGGGTACATCCACTATGAAGCGCCGGTGGAGGAACAGAACTTCTCCACGCTCATTGAGTTTATCAATGCGATGGAGGTGCGCGAGGACGATGAGGACTTCAAAAATCCGGTAGACTTGATGTTCGAGGAGCTGAAAAAGCGGAAGCCAGACCACTTCGCCGTCCGCCAATATGCCAAATTCAAGCTAAGTGCCGGCAAGACCGCGAAAAGCATACTTATTTCCTGCGGCGCACGGCTTGCTCCCTTTGACATTCAGGAGCTGCGGGAATTGACGGCCTATGACGAGCTGCAACTGGACACGCTGGGCGACCGGAAAACCGCCCTGTTCATCATCATGTCCGACACGGATGATACCTTTAACTTTCTCATTTCCATGTGCTATACCCAGCTTTTCAATCTGCTTTGCGAAAAGGCAGATGATGTGTACGGCGGACGCTTGCCGGTTCATGTCCGCTGCCTGATCGACGAGGCCGCGAATATCGGGCAGATACCGCGACTTGAAAAGCTGGTTGCGACGATCCGTTCCAGAGAAATCTCCTGCTGCCTTGTCTTGCAGGCACAGAGCCAGCTTAAAGCCCTGTATAAAGACAGCGCGGATACGATCATCGGCAACATGGACTGTTCCATCTTTTTGGGTGGAAAGGAACCCGGTACGCTGAAAGAGCTGGCGGCGGCGCTGGGCAAGGAAACCATCGACAGCTATAACACCGGCGAGAGCCGTGGCCGCGAGGTTTCCCATTCGCTGAACTATCAGAAATTGGGCAAGGAGCTGATGAGCGTAGATGAGCTTGCCGTGCTGGATGGCGGCAAGTGCATCTTGCAGCTTCGCGGCGTCCGCCCGTTTCTGTCCAACAAATATGATCTCACCAAGCATCCCCTCTACCGCTACACAGCGGATTATGACAAGAAATACGCCTTTGACATAGAGCGTTTTCTGTCCCATCGCCTCAAGCTCAAGCCGGATGATGCAGTTGAGGTGTATCAGGCAGACCTTTCCGGTGAACCTGTCGCCTGACGGCGGCAGTCTAATTTGACAACGACTCGATGAAACTTCGTGGAAGAAATGTACCCTCCAAAATCTAAAACATATTTTTCGGAGGTACTATTTATGGCTTTCTTTAATTCTGCTGTTGGTGTTCTTCAGACCCTCGTTGTGGCGCTGGGCGCTGGCCTCGGCATTTGGGGTGCGATCAATCTGCTGGAGGGCTACGGCAACGACAACCGTGCGATGCGTTCCTGACTGAAAAGGTCAGGCACAGGTCGAAGGACGAATGAAGTCCAAAACCTAGGAGAACTGATATTTCGATGGATGAAATGAGGGGGGTAACGCCCCGAAGCGTCCACACTAATACTCCGACTGGCATAGGTGCGCAACCGCCGATTGTCAGAAGCTCGGTGAAGTCGGCAGAGAGATGCCGTAGTTTTGGCTGCAAGGCTGAAATCGAAAGCTGTCCAGAGGTGGATAGCGCATCCTATATGCCGGGTGTCAGCCGCACATGGTTAGTATGTATGGAAATACTGACGAACTTCTGAATGTACAAGTCTAAACGTTGATACCATCGAAACGGTGGTACTCCTTATACGGAGGTATTCGTGGACAAGTAAAAATGGTTGTTATGAAAGTCCATGTGCCGTTACAGGCGGCACGATTCGTAAAGAATTGAATACAGGCTTAGAGGAAGAACCTAAATGCGGCCCATGATAGAAATATCGGAACGCAGGAAGCTGAAAACATTTAGCCTGTTGCAAGGCTGCGAGATGGTGGATGGGAATACCTTCGTGAGAAGGCAATAACCATTCTTTGTTTCAGTGAAAGTAGTGGCGTAGTACCTATGAAGCCGTGAAAAAGTAAACGGTGGAGGAAAGGCCACAAGTCGAATTTGGCAAAAGAAGCACACACAAAGTGTCGCAAGCCCTGTATGACCAAATTCGATGGAACGCCGTGTGCGGTGAAAGCTGCACGCACGGTGTGGAGCCGGGGAAAAGCTGGAGATCATATCAAATGCTTACCTATGGCTATCTGGTGCTAAATCTCAGGGCATGAAGCAGCTGATGGCCGGTGGCGGGGTGGCTTTGATTGGCATTACCCTCGTGCCGCTGCTGTCCGGTCTGTTCGGCTAATCAGGCAGCTCGTTTGCTTCCCATAAATCCACGGAGGGTGCCGCTTTCTGGCGGCATCCTCCCGAAAGGAGGGCAACCCTATGGATTTCTTATGGGATAAGATCACGGAATGGCTGAAAGAAATGCTCATCGGCGGTATCGTGAGCAATCTGTCCGGGATGTTCGATGCGACCAATCAAAAGGTTGCCGAGATCTCCGGTCAGGTGGGCTTATCGCCGCAGGCATGGAATGGCAGCATTTTCAGCATGATACAAAACCTGTCGGAAACCGTGATCGTCCCCATCGCAGGCGCAATTCTCGCCTTTGTGATGACGCTGGAGCTGATCCAGCTCATTACCGACAAAAATAACCTCAACGACATGGACACATGGATATTCTTCAAGTGGGCGTTCAAGTCCGCTGCCGCTGTCCTGATCGTAACAAACACATGGACGATTGTGATGGGCGTGTTCGATGCCGCCCAAAGCGTCGTTGCCAGCGCCTCCGGGCTGATTATCGGCGACACCAGCATCAACATTTCAAGCGTCATGGTGGGCATTGAGGATCGGCTGATGGAAATGGAACTGGGGCCGCTCTTCGGCCTATGGTTCCAGTCGCTGTTTGTTGGCATTACCATGTGGGCGCTGACCATCTGCATTTTCATTATCACATTCGGAAGAATGATTGAAATATATCTCGTCACCTCTGTTGCCCCAATTCCGATGGCGACCATGATGGGCAAGGAATGGGGCGGCATGGGGCAGAACTACATCCGCTCCCTGCTGGCACTGGGCTTCCAAGCGTTTTTGATTATCGTCTGCGTTGCCATTTACGCGGTTTTGGTGCAGAACATCGCGCTTGTAGATGACATCATCTACGCCATCTGGACTTGCATGGGCTACACGGTGCTGCTGTGCTTCTGCCTGTTCAAAACCAGCAGCCTTGCCAAGTCTGTGTTCAATGCACATTAACGGGGGTGATACTATGCTGACGCTCACGCCCGTTACCCTTGCAACAGCGAACGCTTTTGTTAATGCGCATCACCGGCACCACAAGGCAACTGCTGGGCATAAGTTTTCCATCGGCTGTGCCAAGGATGGAGAGCTTGTTGGCGTTGCAATCGTAGGCCGTCCGGTAAGCCGGTATCTGGATGATGGCTGGACATTGGAAGTCAATCGTCTTTGTACCACCGGCGAGAGAAACGCTTGCAGTATTCTCTATGCCGCATCTGCGCGGGCGGCAAAGGCAATGGGATACCGCAAGATCATCACCTATACGCTGGATAGCGAGAATGGCAGCAGCCTCCGCGCCGCTGGCTGGAGCTGTGCAGGCATGGCAGGCGGCAAATGCTGGACAGGCAGCCGCAAGCCCGCCTCCGCTTTGTACCCGGCGCAGATGAAACTTCGATATGAAAAGCTCTTGTAAAGGGGGATTTCTATGGCCTATGTCAACGTCCCAAAGGACTTAACCAAAGTTAAGACCAAGGTATTATTCAACCTCACGAAACGGCAGCTTATCTGCTTTGGAAGCGGCGCGCTCATCGGCGTACCGCTTTTCTTCTTGCTCAAGGGCAGCATCGGCACCAGCCCCGCCGCCATGGTAATGATGGTGGTGATGATCCCGGCTATGCTGTTCGCCATGTATGAAAAAAACGGTCAGCCGTTGGAGGTCGTCATCCGCAACATCTACCGCGTGTGCTTCCAGAGGCCGAAGCAGCGCCCGTATAAGACCAACAATTTTTATGCCGTTCTGGAGCGGCAAAACCAGTTAGACCGGGAGGTGTATCAAATTGTCCGAAAAGAAAAAGCTGACCCGCGCCGAACGAAAACAGATCGAAGCCGCCATCGCAAGAGCGAACCGAACGGATAAGAAGGAAAAATCGGCGCAGGACAGCATCCCGTATCAGCGTATGTGGCCGGACGGCATCTGTCGTGTGACCGATACGCGCTACACCAAAACGATCCAATATCAGGACATCAACTACCAGCTTTCGCAGAACGAGGACAAGACCGCCATCTTTGAGGCGTGGTGCGATTTCCTGAACTACTTTGACAGCTCCGTGCAGTTTCAGCTTTCCTTTGTGAACCTCTCGGCTTCGCAGGAAACCTTTGCACGGAGCATTTCCATTCCGCCCTGCGGGGATGAATTTGACGGCATCCGCGCCGAGTACGCCGGTATGCTGCAAAATCAGCTTGCCCGCGGCAACAACGGCCTCATTAAGACCAAGTATCTCACTTTCGGCATTGAAGCCGACAACCTCCGCGCGGCAAAGCCCCGTCTGGAGCGCATCGAAACCGATCTTCTGAACAACTTCAAGCGGCTGGGCGTTGTGGCTGCGCCGCTGAACGGCTTTGAGCGCCTGCACATCATGCACGACATTCTGCGGATGGACGAGCAGGAGCCGTTCCGCTTTTCGTGGGACTGGCTGGCTCCCTCCGGGCTGTCCACCAAGGACTTTATCGCGCCCAGCTCCTTTGAGTTCAAGACCGGCAGGATGTTCCGCATGGGCAAAAAGCTGGGCGCGGTCAGCTTCGTGCAGATTCTGGCACCAGAGCTGAATGACCGGATGCTGGCGGACTTTCTGGATATGGAGAGCAGCGTCCTCGTCAATCTCCATGTGCAGTCTGTGGATCAGGTCAACGCCATCAAGACCGTCAAGCGCAAGATCACCGATCTCGACAAATCCAAAATCGAAGAACAGAAAAAAGCCGTCCGCGCCGGGTACGATATGGACATCATTCCAAGCGACCTTGCTACCTACGGCGCAGAGGCCAAAAAGCTGTTGCAGGATTTGCAGTCCCGCAACGAGCGAATGTTCCTGCTGACCTTCCTCATTCTCAACACGGCGGACACACCCCGGCAGCTCGACAACAACATCTTCCAGACCTCCAGCATTGCGCAGAAGTATAACTGTGCGCTGACCCGGCTGGACTTTCAGCAGGAGGAAGGACTGATGAGCAGTCTCCCGCTGGGGCTGAATCAGATCGAGATTCAGCGGGGCTTGACCACCTCCAGCGTAGCGATCTTCGTCCCCTTCACTACGCAGGAGCTGTTCCAGAACGGTTCGGAGGCGCTGTACTACGGCATCAACGCCCTTTCCAACAACCTCATCATGGTAGACCGGAAGCTGCTGAAAAATCCCAACGGTCTGATTTTAGGCACTCCCGGCAGCGGCAAGTCGTTTTCGGCAAAACGTGAGATTACCAATGCGTTTCTCATCTGCCCCAAGGATGACATCATCATCTGTGACCCGGAGGGCGAAGTGCGACACGAAGTCGCGTAATGTATTGTGTATAAACACTGCTCTATCCATTTGGAGTAACCCTACTGTGACCTGCACTGGTCAAAAGCCGGCGTTGGGAAGCTCACAGGACAATATGGGAAATCTGCCAGCCTAAAGCGGATGTACTGTTAGGGTAAAGAATGCTATGTCGAACGTAATGTGAATCATCGTAAGGATCGTTACAGGGAATAGGTGAAATAAGGCTGATACACCTACACCAAAAGGTGTTGGAGGTGGCCGAGGGGCCTTTCGCTACCCCGAAGCAAATGGACACAAATCCTCCCGGTTCAAAGATGGCGGCTAAGGCATTCGAGAATTATGCATTACGTGGAACGTGGAAAACCCTATGCGTTCCTTGAACAAAGGTATCGACCTCGCAAGAGGAAGAAATGGCGCAGAGGGTATGAGATGGAATAAAAAGCGAAAGGTTCACTGTAACGGTGAGCATAGGGGTTCAAAATTTGCCCTGACCTGAAAGGGTGCTGACTTATTCCGGGTATTTCATGGCAAGATTGGAGGTATTCCTGTGAACGATAAGTATTCAACGACGGAAGGTAAAACTTCTGAGAAGCTGTCGGACGAAGCTATGTTGAGTGCCCAATGGAAAAATATTGACTGGCATAAGGCAGAGCAGGAAGTCAACAGGCTACAAATCAGGATTGTCAAGGCAACTCAGCAAAAAGACTACAACGCAGTAAAACGACTTCAGTATCTTCTGACACATTCCTTTTACGCCAAAGCACTGGCTGTCAAGCGTGTCGTTACCAACGATGGGCGCAAGACTCCCGGTGTGGATGGTGTTCTCTGGAACACCCCGGCGAAGAAAATGAAAGCGGTTCTATCGCTGACAGATAAAGGGTATCGTGCGCGTCCTCTCCGCAGAGTGTATATCGAAAAGAAGGACAAGAAGAAAAAGCGTCCATTGGGCATTCCTACAATGTATGACCGTGCAATGCAGGCTCTCTATGCTTTGGCACTGGAGCCGGTGGCGGAAACAACAGCAGATGGGAAATCCTTTGGTTTCCGAAAAGGAAGATGCGCACAGGATGCCTGCGAATATCTGTTCAATGCACTGTCGCGCAAGCACATTTCTCCGAAGTGGGTTTTGGAGGGTGACATCAAAGGTTGCTTCGACCATATCAGCCATGATTGGCTTCTGGCGAACATCCCCATGGACAAGAACATTTTGAAGCAGTTCTTAAAGGCGGGATTTATCTATCAGCGCGAACTCTTTCCTACCGAGGAAGGAACTCCGCAAGGTGGTATTATCTCCCCCATTCTGGCGAACATGACGCTGGATGGTATCGAGAAGAAGCTGGTCGAACGCTTTCACACGAACGCGCTCGGTAAGGTCGATTCAAGATTTAAGAATGCCCACAAAGTAAACTTCGTCCGCTATGCAGACGATTTTGTGGTCACAGCGGCAACACCTGAACTGGCTCTTGAAGCAAAGGAGCTGATTCGAGAGTTTCTCGCTGAACGCGGATTGGAACTTTCTGATGAAAAGACCGTTGTCACCAACATTGACGATGGTTTCGACTTCCTCGGCTGGAACTTCAGAAAGTATAACGAAAAGCTGATTATCAAGCCTTCCCAAAAGGCGGTTAAGGCTATCGTTTCCAATATCTCTGACACGATTCTCCGCAGAGGAAAAGCGTGGCAGCAAGATGTTCTGATTATGAAGTTGAATGAACAAATTCGAGGTTGGACTAATTACCACCAGTCCGTATGCGCAAGTGATGCGTTCGCGCATCTGGACTATGTCCTGTACGAACTGCTGTGGCGATGGGCTAAAAGACGGCACCCAAAGAAGAACAAGTGGTGGATTTCCACGAGATACTGGCATCGTGTCGGTAATCGGAACTGGGTGTTCTCTACGGAAAACAAGGAGCTGATACGGGTGGACAGCACAGCCATTGTGCGACATACCAAGATAAAAGCTACTGCAAATCCGTTCCTCGATGAGGCGTATTTCCAAAAAAGGAAATTCGATAAAGGAATGCACCGGCTGACTGGAAAATTCAAGATGATTTGGAAAAACCAGAACGGACTGTGCTACCACTGCGGAATGCCGATGGATGTAACGGAAGAAAGAGAAATCTTCTACCTTGCACCAAAGGCAAAGGCTGGCATGGAAGATGTTCGCAATATGCGCTACGTTCATTGCACCTGTCAGCGTATTTATGCTGAGAACCGCTTGAAGAAGTGATGAAATGCTTGAGCCGTATGACGGGAAACTGTCACGTACGGTTCTTAGGCGGGAAGGCGGTGGTAACACCGCTGACCCAGCCGATTATACGCCGCTGGTGGAGCGTTTGCACGGTCAGGTCATTAAGCTGTCGCCCACCGGCAAGGGCTACGACGGTTCGCCCTGCTATATCAATCCGATGGACTTGAATCTGGATTACAGCGACGATGATAACCCGCTGAGCCTGAAATCCGACTTCATTCTGTCGCTGTGCGAGTTGATTGTCGGCGGCAAGGACGGGCTTGCCCCTGTGGAAAAGACCATCATCGACCGCTGCGTTCGCATCGTCTACCGGGACTACCTCAATGACCCGAAACCGGAGAATATGCCGCTGCTGGAGGACTTGTATAACGCCCTCCGTGCGCAGGATGAAAAGGAAGCGCAGTACATCGCCACCGCTTTGGAAATCTACGTCACCGGCTCGCTGAATGTGTTCAACCATCACACAAACGTGGATGTGAACAGCCGCATTGTCTGCTACGACATCAAGGAGCTGGGCAAGCAGCTCAAAAAAATCGGGATGCTGGTGGTGCAGGATCAGGTCTGGAACCGTGTGACCATCAACCGCGCCGCCCATAAAACGACCCGCTACTATCTTGACGAGTTCCATCTTCTTTTGAAGGAGGAACAGACGGCTTCGTACAGTGTCGAAATCTGGAAGCGCTATCGCAAATGGGGCGGCATCCCCACCGGGATCACGCAAAACGTCAAAGACCTGTTATCCAGCCGGGAGGTTGAGAACATTTTTGAGAACAGCGATTTTATCTACATGCTCAATCAGGCTGCTGGCGACCGGCAGATTCTTGCAAAGCAGCTCAATATTTCGCCGCATCAGCTCTCCTATGTGACTCACTCCGGTGAGGGCGAGGGGCTGCTGTTCTACGGCAACACGATCCTGCCCTTCATTGACCACTTCCCGAAGGACACCGAGCTGTACCGCGTCATGACCACCAAACCGCAAGAGGTGGCGTCGGCATGAAAAGAGAACCGCGTTTGCAGTTTTCCGACGCCGATCTCGTCGAGCCGAAGCTGGAAAAGCCCATCAAGCGGGTGAAAAAAGCAGAGGCCAAGGCGGATAAGGCGCAGGCCAAAATCCCCAA
This sequence comes from Neglectibacter sp. CSJ-5, assembly GCF_032490475.1. Lineage (NCBI taxonomy): Bacteria > Bacillati > Bacillota > Clostridia > Eubacteriales > Oscillospiraceae > Neglectibacter > Neglectibacter sp. CSJ-5. The sequence goes on from NZ_JAVYJC010000006.1 coordinate 115,550, forward strand.
GAAAACCGTGGTCAAAAAGGAGCGCGGCTTTGATCCTGCCACCGGCAAGGTCAAAACGCAGCTCCGGTTTGAGGAAGTGGATAAGAAAAAGCCACCCTCCAAGCTGACCCATGCCGTGCAGGATGCCCCCGCCAACCTTGTTCTCTCTCAGGTTCACCGGGAGGTGCGGCAGAGCGAGGATGACAATGTAGGCGTAGAGGCCGCGCACAAGGTAGAGCAAGCCGTGGAGAGCGGCGGGCGGCTGGTGCAGTCTGCCCACCGCGCCCATCAGCTCAAGCCTTATCGTGCTGCCATCCGTGCAGAGAAAAAGCTGGAACGAGCCAATCTTGACGCGCTCCAGAAGAAAGCGGAGATCGACAGCCCCACCAGCAATCCCGTTTCCAAATGGCAGCAGAAGCAGGCAATTAAGAAGCAGTATGCCGCTGCCAAGCACAATCAGGCGGCGCAGACTACGGCAAAGGCGGCAGAGAATACCGCCAAGGCCGCGAAAAAAGCCGCTGAAAAGGCTGAGAAAGCGGGCAAATATGTGTGGGAACACCGGCGCGGCTTTGCCATTGCCGCCGCGATTCTGCTGATGCTGGCGTTTTTGCTCAACGGCCTGTCCTCCTGCTCGGTGATAATGGATGGCGTCGGCTCCGGGATCGCGGCCAGTACCTATCCGTCGCAGGACGCCGATATGCTGGGTGCGGAAGCGCAGTATTGCGCGATGGAAGCAGAGCTTCAGCGCTACCTCGACACCTACGAAAGCACCCATGACTACGATGAGTACCACTTTGATCTGGACACCATCGAGCATGACCCCTATGTACTCATTTCCATAATTACGGCGCTGCATCAAGGGGAATGGACGCTGGATGAGGTGCAGGGTACGCTCCAGATGCTCTTTGACCGCCAGTACATTTTGACCGAGGATGTGGTGGTGGAAACCCGCTACCGCACAGAAACCGACACATGGACGGACGCGGACGGCAACACCCATACGGACACCTATCAGGTGCCGTATGACTACTACATCTGCACGGTCACGCTGGAAAACTTCAATCTCTCCCATGTTCCCGTTTACATTATGAGCGAAGAACAGCTCGGAATGTACGCCACCTATATGGCCACCCTCGGCAACCGTCCCGACCTGTTCCCCGGTTCAGGCTACATCGGCAAGTATGTGGAAGGCAGCTATACCGACTACGACATTCCCCCGGAGGCGCTGGACGATGAGGTATTCGCCGCCATCATCAAGGAAGCGGAAAAGTATCTCGGCTACCCCTACATTTGGGGCGGCAGCAGCCCCTCTACCTCATTTGACTGTTCGGGCTTCGTCAGTTGGGTCATCAATCATTCCGGTTGGGATGTGGGCAGGCTGGGAGCGCAGGGGCTTTGCAACATCTGCACGCCTGTATCCTCTGCCAACGTCAAACCGGGTGATCTGGTGTTTTTCACCGGAACGTATGATACCCCCGGTGTCAGCCATGTGGGTATCTATGTTGGCAACAATATGATGATCCACTGCGGAGATCCGATCTCTTATGCAAACTTAAATTCAAACTATTGGCAGTCCCATTTCTACCGCTATGGGCGCTTGCCGTAAAGGAGAGTGAACGATATGAACCCGAAAATTATGAAGCTCCGTGGGGAGCTGGAGAAGAACAAAGGCAAAATCTCCGATCTGCAAGGCCGCAACCGCGAGCTGGAAAAGCAGATTCGTGAGTTGGAGGACACCGACATCATCGGCATGGTGCGCGAGAACGGCATGACGATGGAGCAGTTTGCCGAGCTGTTCCGCCGTATGCAGGCCGCGCCTGCACCGGCCACTTCGGAAAAGGAGGCGTTGAACCATGACTAAGAACACACCACACATTTTTATCAGTCTGCTGTTGATGCTCCTGTGCATCGGGATTCTCCCCGTTACCGCCTTTGCCAGCGGCGGCGACTATCCCGATGATACGCTGCCTGCCGCCGAAAGCAGCGCCGCAGACACGCAGGAAACAAAACAGATCGGCACGGTCACGACCAACGGCGGCAGCCTGAATGTCCGCACCGGCGCGGGACTGGACAATACCGCGTTTACGCAGCTTCCCAATGGCACGGTGGTCGATGTGATCGGCAGGGACGGCGATTGGGTAAAAATCCTGCTGCCCGCCCGTGCGGGCTATGTGTACGGCAGCTATCTGACCGTCACCGACACCGCCGACAGTACCGTGAGTATCGGCGGCATTACGCTTCCGTTTGATGAAAAAGAGCTGGCCGACCTCTGGCAGCTTCTTCTCGGCAGCATGACGGGCGGCAGCGACGCGCTGACACCGGACGGCAATCTGACGCTGATCGACGATATTGGCTCCAGCACCAAGGCAGGAAAACAGTTCATTACGCTGGAAAGCAAGAATGGTAACGTATTTTACATGATTATTGACCGTGACGATGAGGGCGAAGAAACCGTCCATTTCTTGAATCAGGTGGATGAGGCTGACCTGATGGCGCTGACCGGCGAGGAAGAAACGCCCGCCACTTGCTCCTGCACCACAAAATGCGTGGCCGGTGCGGTCAATACATCCTGCCCCGTCTGCGCGGTCAACATGACCGAGTGTGCGGGCAAGGAGGCAAAACCAGAAGTCTCCACCGAGCCGACAGAACCCGCCGCCGAGGAACCGGAGAAAAAGAGCGGCGTGGGCGGCATCCTCGTCGTCCTGCTGATTGTCGCGCTGGGCGGCGGTGCAGCGTTCTACATCTTCAAGCAGAAAAAGGCCAAGCCGCAGACCAAGGGCAGCGCCGATCTGGACGATTATGATTACGGTGAGGACGAATATGAGTTTGAGCCGTATGAGGGCGAACCGGAACAAGATACTACGGAGGATACAGACGCATGAGATATTTCACCAATAACCCGCTGGAACGCCTGATGATGCAGAAGCCGAAAGCAGCGCGGGAGGACAGCCCTCCCGCCGCTGCCAAGGAACACTTCTGCTACGGCTGCAAGCGCTTCGGACAGAGCTGCGTTCGCCCCTGCTACCGTGACGTAAAGAGAATGGAGGCTGCGCCATGCGCCTTGTGATCGCCGAAAAACCCTCCGTGGCGCAGAGCATCGCCGCCGTGCTGGGCGCAAAGTCGCGGCATGACGGGTATCTGGAGGGTGGCGGGTACATTGTGTCGTGGTGCTTTGGGCATCTGGCAGAGCTGGCCGACGCCGCCGTTTACAATGCCGATGATGCCAAATGGACGCTGGCGGCGCTGCCCATCATCCCCGCCTCGTTCCGCTTCATCGTCCGTGCGGACAAGCAGAAGCAGTTTGACATTCTGCGGGAGCTGATGCGCCGGGAGGATGTGACCGAAGTGGTCAACGCCTGCGACGCTGGGCGCGAGGGTGAGCTGATTTTCCGCACGGTTTACTGCCTTGCGGGATGCTCCAAGCCGATTCTGCGGCTTTGGATTTCTTCCATGGAGGATGATGCCATCCGCAGCGGCTTCCAGCAGCTTAAGTCTGGGTGCGACTATGACGGCCTGCATCAATCTGCCCTGTGCCGCGCCAGGGCTGATTGGCTGGTTGGTATCAACGCCACGCGGTATTTTTCCCTGACGTATGGACACACATTGAACATCGGGCGCGTCATGTCGCCCACGCTGGCGCTGCTGGTACAGCGTGAGGCGGAGATCTCCGCATTTGTGGCAGAGCCGTTCTACACCGTCCAGCTTGATTGCGGCTTTCCCGCCGCGACAGACCGAATGAAAGACAGAAAGGATGCCGATGCCATCGCCAACGCCTGCAAGGGAAAGACAGTAACCGTCAAAAGCGTGGAGCGCAAGGAAAAGTCTGAGAAAGCGCCCGCGCTCTACGATTTGACCTCCCTCCAGCGCGACGCCAACCGCGTTCTCGGCTACACCTCTCAGCAGACCCTCGACTATCTCCAAGCGCTCTATGAAAAGAAGCTCTGTACCTACCCACGCACCGACAGCCGCTATCTGACCGACGATATGGAGGGCAGCGTCCCCGGCCTTGTCGCCGCCGCTGCCGCTGCCTGCGGCGTGGAGAAGCCGCCGACCATCTGCGCCAAGCAGGTGTGCAGCAGCAAAAAAGTCACCGATCACCACGCTATCGTCCCCACCATCAGCGCAGAAAAGGTAGATATGGCCTCTCTGCCGCTGGGCGAACGCGAGGTGCTGAAGCTGGCGGCAAGGGGCTTGCTTCGTGCGGTGGATGAACCACATCGCTACGCAGAAACGGTCATTACGGTGGACTGCGCCGGTCAGAGCTTCACCGCCAAGGGCAAAACCGTCCTTGCTCCCGGCTGGAAGCGCTATGAGCAGGAGCAGGCAGAGGCAGCGCCCGCGCTGCCGGTGGTAACGGAGAATCAGACGCTTTCCGTATCTGCCGCATCGGTCAAGACCGGAAAAACCACGCCGCCCAAGCATTTCACCGAGGATACGCTGCTGGCGGCGATGGAGAACGCGGGCAAGGAGGATATGCCAGATGATGCCGAGCGCAAGGGCATCGGAACCCCGGCGACCCGTTCCGGTATCATTGAAAAGCTGGTGTCCTCCGGTTTTGTGGAGCGCAGGAAGTCCAAAAAGATCACAAATCTGCTGCCCACCTCCACCGGCACGGCGCTTATCACCGTTCTGCCTGAACAGCTCCAGTCTCCGCAGCTCACCGCTGAATGGGAGCACCGCCTGAAAGAGATCGAGCGCGGCGAAATCGCCTCGGACAGCTTTATGGACGGGATCGCCGCCATGCTGAATGAGCTGGTGCAGACCTACAAACCCATCCCCGGTGTGGAAGTCCTGTTCCCCTCCGGGCGCGAGGTGGTCGGCAAGTGTCCACGCTGCGGGGCCGAGGTAACGGAATCGCAGAAGGGTTTTTTCTGTGAGAATCGTTCTTGCGCATTTGTCCTTTGGAAAAACAGCCGATTCTTCGCCGCCAAGAAAAAGGCGCTGACGAAATCTCTTGCCGCTGCGCTTTTGAAAAATGGCCGCGCCCCGCTGAAAGGCTGCTACTCCGAAAAGACCGGGAAAACCTATGATGCCAGCGTTCTTCTGGAGGACGATGGGCAGCGCGCGGGCTATAAGCTGGTGTTCGACAATGGCTGATGCGCCGCGTATGGATCACAAGCAGCTCCGCCGCGCCAAGAAGCTCATTCGGAAGCTCTGCTGTAATTACGATCACGGCAACTGCCTTGCTCTGGATGATGGAGAGCCTTGCGCCTGCGTACAGGGTATTTCCTACTCGCTGCTGTGCAGCTGGTTCCGAAATGCGGTGCTTCCCGCCGACCATGAGCTGCTGGCCGACGTGATGCGGGAAAGGCCGGGGAAGCGCTGCGCCGTCTGCGGTAAGCCGGTCTATTCTTCCTCCAATCGCGCCAAATATTGCCCCGCCTGCGCCAAGCAGGAGCGCCGAAAGCAGGACGCCAAACGAAAGCGTGAACAATACTGGAACCTCCGCAAATAGAGGGCGTAAAAGCCCCGTGCCGCAAGGCTTTTTCCATGCGGAATCACAAGGGGCTGCGTCATTCTATCCGCAAGCTCAAAAACAACGTCTATCTGCGGAGAATCGCCCCTGTGCAGGATGTGTTTTCTTCTGCGCAGGGGCGCTATTTTTTCTGAAAGGAGATCATCATGGCTGAAAAACAAACCAGCAAAGACCGGATGCGGGAGATCGTTGACAGCATCGAAAACGGCATCAAGGAGCTGTTCGAGAGCGATAAGTACCGGCAGTATCTCTCCACCATGAGCCGCTTTCACCGCTACTCGGTCAACAACACCATGCTCATCTATATGCAGCGCCCCGACGCCACCCATGTGGCGGGCTTCAACAAGTGGCGCGATCAGTTCGGCAGGAACGTCCTGAAAGGCGAAAAAGGTATCCGCATCATCGCTCCTACTCCCTATAAGAAAAAGGTCGAGGAAATCAAGACCGACCCCGAAACCAACGCGCCGATACTGGATGCAGACGGCAAGGCCATCATTGAGGAAAAGGAAATCCGTATCCCTATGTTCAAGGTGGTGTCCGTCTTTGATGTGTCACAGACTGCGGGAAAGCCCTTGCCCCAGCTTGCCGCCGATCTGAGCGGCAATGTGCAGCAGTATGAGGTTTTCATGGAGGCGCTGCGCCGCGCTTCTCCCGTTCCGATGGAGATAAAGCCCGTTGCGCGGGATACGGACGGCTTTTTCAGCATTAAGGCGCAGAGCATCACCATCCGCGCCGGTATGAGTGAGGTGCAGACAGTATGCGCCGCCGTCCACGAGATCGCCCACGCCAAGCTCCACGACTATGAACACATGACGGAGCTTGCGGACGATGGTGAGACGATCCTTGTCCCCGGTGAAAAGAGCCGCAACACCGAGGAGGTCGAGGCCGAAAGCATCTCCTATGCGGTCTGCCAGTATTACGGCATTGAAACGGGCGAAAACAGCTTCGGCTATATCGCCACATGGTCAAAGGGCAAGGAGTTGAAAGAACTTCGCACCAGTCTGGAAACCATCAACAAGACTGCCTCCGAGCTGATTACGGACATTGACCGGCACTTTGCGGAGATTTGCAAGGAGCGCGGCATAGACCGGGAGAATTTGGCCGCTGCGGAGCAGCCAAGCGTGGAAGCGCCAGAGGCGGAAAAGCTCTACATGGTGGACAACGACAAATACATTCACGTTCAGCGCAGCGACACAGGCATTGATTACACCATCTATGACGCCGGTTCCGCAAAAGTGTTGGATGGCGGCGTACTCGACGGCACCGAACAGCAACTGCCCACAGCGGCTCTTGAAATTTGCAAGCTCCACAACATTGGCGGTGCTGCGCCGATCCGCCTTGCGTCGCTGGAGCTGTTGAAAGACTTGCAGGAGGCAAACGAGCTGCCCCTCGGTGCTGGGGAACAGATCACCGGCGCAGTCGCTGTTCCCACCGATGCGGCAGATAATATGCTCCCGGAGCTGGAGCAGGCCGTCCCGATGCCTGACCCCACGCTGACGGTGGACGATATGCGCAGCTATGGGTATCTGGACGGCGATATGCTCCCGCTTTCCAAGGATCGGGCGATGGAGCTGCTGGAACATGACATCACGGTTTATATGCTCTATCCCGACGACGTCGAGGAAATGGTTTTTGAAGCCGAGGACATCATCAAGCATGACGGGATGTTCGGGATCACGCGACCGGATTGGGATGCGGTCAAAGGCCATATCCCGCCCCGCGATGTGGAGCAGCGCTTTTTGAACAGTCCCACCGATTCTATGGCGATCTACCAACTGCGCCGGGATGCGCCGGTGGAGCTGCGTTTTGCCAACCTCGGCAGTCTGGCCGCGCCGCCTGACCCGGCCAACTATGAAGCCGTCTATACCCGTGAGGTGTACCCGGACGATGATACCGGCAGAATCCTTGAAAACTTCTACTACATTTTCAACGACGAGCGCCCCGGCGATTTTGTGGGACACAGCCTCTCCGTCAGTGACATCGTTGCGCTGAAACAGGACGGCAAGGTATCCTATCACTACTGTGACAGCATGGGATTTCAGGAGCTGCCCGCCTTTCAGAAACCGGAGAATTACCTGAAAGCCGCCGAAATGTCGATGGAGGATGATTACGGCATGATCGACGGCATTATCAACAACGGCTCCAAACAGCCCACCGTTGCCGACCTTGAAGCACAGGTCAAGGCCGGTATGTCCATCTCCTTGATGGATTTGGCAGAGGCGGCACACCGGGAAAAGAAAAAGTCTGTGCTGGAGCAGCTCAAAAGCCAACCGGCCCAAGAACGTCCACACAAAACAGCGCCCAAAAAGAGCGCGGAAAAGGAGCTTTGATATGAACATCACCTTTGAAGAACGCCAGCTTATGAGCCTCTACAACACCGGCACCCGCACGGGCTTGATCGCCGCGCTGGTGGAAATGCGCGGCTACCTCGCCGCCGATGAAACGGAGCTGCGGGCGCTGACGGACAGCACCATCGCAAAGCTGCGCAGGATGAGCGACACGGAATATGACGCGCTTGACCTGTTCCCCGATTTTGAAAAGGAGGATATGGATGCCGAGTAAAGTACAGCTCTATGCGCAGATGGCAGACCGCACGGCGGAGCAGATCACAGGCAGCTACCAGAAGTGGACGGCATTTCTGACCACCGCCGCAAGGCTGTATAAGTACCCCTACAACGAACAGCTCATGATCTTCGCCCAGCGCCCGGAAGCCACGGCCTGCGCGGAATACGACCTCTGGAATAAGCAGATGCGCCGCTATGTGCGACGAGGCAGCAAGGGCATCGCCCTTGTGGATACCAGCAGCGACCAACCCAAACTCCGATATGTATTTGATGTTTCCGACACCAGCGGCGGCGAGAACTCTCGCCGCCCTTATCTTTGGGAATACCGGCAGGAGCATCGTGAGGTGGTATCTGCGGCGCTGGAGCAGCGCTTCGACGTTTCCGGTGAAAGCGGGTTTGCCGATCAGTTGGAGCGTGTGGCGGCGCAGCTTGTAGATGAATACTGGCACGACAATCGGCGCGATATTGTCGGCATCGTTGACGGTTCCTTTTTGGAGGACTATGATGAGTTCAACATCGGAGCCGCTTTTCGGAACGCCGCCGTTGTCAGCACCACCTATGCGCTACTGTCCCGCTGTGGGATGCAGCCGGGAGAATACTTCGAGCATGAGGATTTTCTGAACGTCTTTGATTTCAACACCCCGCAGACCGTCGCCGCTCTTGGAACGGCCATCAGCCAGTCCAGCGAGCTGGTGTTGCGGCAGATCGAAGTCACCATCAAGAATTACGAGCGCGAGAAAATCGCGGAAAGGAGCGAAAGCCATGAGCGAACTGACCTACACCCGCAGCGGGGATTATCTGATTCCCGATCTGAGCCTGACCGAGCAGCCGCAAGCCCCGCTGGGCAAGTATGGCAGGATGCGGAAGGATTACCTGAAGGAGCATCGTCCGGTGCTGTGGAACAGCCTGCTGCTGTCCGAGAAGCTGTACCCCCATCTGCGGGAGATCGACGAGGCAGCGAACAACCGGCTGGAACAGATGATGCCGGAGCTGATGAAGTCGGCAGGCGTGACGGAAGCGCTGAAAGCCAGCGACCCGATGAAGTGGGTAGGGCTGATGAACACGCTGAAAGCGCAGGCCGAGGAAACGATCCTCACGGAGTTGGTGTTCAGCTAACCATGTTCGATGCCCCTGCTGGGGCGCAGATGTCCTTCTTCCCCTCAGAGGCAGAACAAATTCAATCCATCGCAGAAGCGGAGAGTGTAACACCCTCCGCTTTTTCTATGTTCATTTCTCAGAATGATATTGACCACATCCTGCGCGCGGGCGGTAATGCGGATGCAGCGCGGATGAAAATTGCTGCGGAATTCTCCAAGCAAAAACCTTTAGAGGATCGCGCGGCATTTCTGAAAGCTCTTTACCACGGCGGCAACGGCCTGATTACGGATAACGGCAGGTTTTCCGCATGGTACGGGGACGATGGTATCCATATTGCAACCGGAGATACCTCTCGCTATCTTCGCTCTGCACAAGTGATAGGCTGGGCAGATGCGGCGGAGCGTATTGAGGAACTTCTGGACGGCGGCACATTTGCCACCAATCTTGAAGTCACAGAAGCCCCGCGCTATGAGCGGCTGGGTATTGCTGTGGATGTCTGGAATCTTTATCACGATTTCTCGGATGAAGCAAAATCGCTGGGGTATCTGTCCTGCTTGGGCAATATCCATAGCACCAGCTTTCCAGAGGAAACGGAGCGTCTGACGGACGATCTGCTGAATCCGGCGTTCCGGGATAGGCTCCTGTCGGAATACAAGGTATTCATGGACGCCTACCACGAAAACCGTGCGCTGCTGCGCTTCCATTACCACCGGCCGCAGGCACTTCTCACACGTTTGGAAGATCTGTCCTTTCCGCGAAAGGAATTCCGCTCCGATATGACGGCTGTTCCAGCAACCGGCAGGTTTATCACCGAAGATGAAATTGCGGCTTCTCTTGCAAACGGAAGCAGCTTTGAGGGTGGAAAGACCCGCATCTATGCGTTTTTCCAGACACAGCATACTCCCAAGGAAAGCGCCGATTTTCTGAAAAAGGAGTACGGCATCGGCGGGCATACCCATGCCGTATCCAGAGAGAGCGGCAGCTATGAAGATCACGGCAGCAAGGGCATCACGCTGAAAAAAGCGGGCTGTGCAGATGTTCGGATGAATTGGAACAAGGTCGCTTCGCGTATCTCTGAGCTGATTCGGATGAACCGCTATTTTACACCAGACGAACAGGCGCTTTATGATAAGGCGCAGGCACAGGATGTAGTGCGAAACACCGCCTACGACAGCTATAACGCCATCAAGGAATCCCACCCGGACAACATCGTGCTGTTTCAGGTGGGGGATTTCTTTGAAATGTACGGTGAGGACGCAAAACAGGCGGCGGAGCTGCTTGACCTCAACCTTACCACAAGAGAGATACCCGGCGCTGGCCGTGTGGAGATGTGCGGCGTACCGTCGCACAATTTAGAGATGTATGTAGAGAAATTGCGCGATAAGTATGATGTGACGATTGCCGAAGCGCCAGACTTTAGAGGTGAGCGCCACATTTACACGCTGCGCTCTATCGACCATGAAGCAGAAGCCGCCATCAATGCTTATGAAGCAGAGTTCGGCGCGGACGGCACGAGGGTGTTCCGCGACCCCGCCGCAGAGCAAGTTCAGCCCACGGTGCAGGAACGTTTGGAGCATTACAGGCCGGTGGTGATGGCAGCGGTTTCGGAGGATACGGCCTATCGCAACGCCTGCGGTCACTCTGACCGGGAAAATGCGGAAATCGAGTGTAATGCCGCTGTGCGCCGTGCCGTTCTCAATTCAAAAGATATGGAGCTTATCCGGCTATTTTCGGATGTTCCAGAATTCCGCAGCCGCTTACATCAGGAGGTTTTTGAGGGAACCTATGAGCGGCTTCACGATCTGCTGCGCCCGCTCTCGCAGGACGATATAGACGATGCACTCCGTGCATGGAACGGAAATATCGAGAGCAAACACGCCGTAGTGCGGTATATGCAGCAGCACGGACGTGAAAAAGAAACTGCTGCATGGCTTGCTCACGAGTACGGCGGCAAGGAGGGCAACAATCTCTTTATCGTCCGCGCTGGAAGCCCGGAAACCGCCGAACTGACATGGCCGAAGGTGCAGCGGCGACTGGCGCAGCTCATCCGCGAGGATAAATTCTACACCGAGGCGGAACGCGACAATTTCGATGATATTGACCCTGTTGCCATTCGGGAAACCCTCGCCGAGCGCGGCATCGTGGGCGGCAAAGTAGTTGACCCCGAAAAGCTGAACAGCGATCCATTTATCCAGCGTGTGATGCAGGATGCGGAGCGTGTTGCGGAGCAGGCGCTCATGGAACGTGCAAAGGGACTGATCTCCGACTTCTGCCGGAGTGAATACGACTCAGAGGCGGATTTCAGCGACCCCACCAAGATTGGCGTCGCTTACACCACCGTCACCGACGATGAGATTCCCATTCAGGTGAACATTGACCTTGTGAATTACCGGCTGGAGCGCTATCTGGATGACGAGCATCTGGAAACCCGGCAGTACGGCTCTTTGCAAGAGATTATTACCAACGAGCTGGAAAACCTCGATTTCAGCGACCTCATTCATGTTTCGGATGAGGATGTGGAGCAATACCGCTGGCATGAGCCAGGGGAAGCAGTTACAGACGTTCCCGAAACAGCTCCTGTCCCGCAGAGAGAACCGTTCCCGTATTCCGTAGGCGATACGGTATATTTGGAGGACGGCAAGCCGTTTATTATTGAGAGCATCGGTCTTTTTGATATTTCTCTCCGCGATCCGTCGCTTCGCTATCCCGTTTCCCGTGCGGAGAGCAGGGAGAGCTTCGCACGGCTCATGGAGCGGTATCCGCAGCCGGAACAGGCACCCGCCTACACCGAGCAGACCGTGGCGGTGTATCCCGCTGACAAAAACAACCTCCCCTATGATGTGGAGATTCGCACCCTGCGCTTTGACGAGCCGGAGCATGACCCGCTCTCTGCGGAACCCGCCAAGCCTGAACCTCCTGCTATGAACGAGGAAGAAAGGCTGATTCTGGAGCATGAAGGTCGAGCGGCACTCTCGGAAATGGGAGAGTTTGTGCCGGATTTTGATGATGCCATCTCTCAGGCCGAGATCGACGAGCCTCCCGCACACCGTCCTGCGGTATCTATCCCCGTTGACGGCGAGTGGCAGGGCTTTCCCAGCGTCGCCGTTGCGGAGCAGGCCGCTTATGCCGACTTTAAGGCGGCAAGCCACCGCGACGCGCAGAATTTCCACATCACCGATGATGCCCTCGGCATCGGCGGCGCAAAAGCCAAGTTCCGGGCAAATATGGCGGCGATCCGCCTCCTGCAAGAGCTGGAGTTTGAGGGCTTACAGGCCAGCCCGGAGCAGCAGGAAATCCTCTCCCGCTATGTCGGCTGGGGCGGTTTGGCTGATGCGTTCGATGAAAATAAGCCAAATTGGGCAGACGAGTTTGCAGAGCTTTACGCCACACTTTCCCCGGAGGAATACGCCGCTGCCAGAGCGTCCACGCTGAATGCCCATTACACCAGTCCCACCGTCATCAAGGCGATCTATGAAGCGGTCGGCAATATGGGCTTCCAGACTGGCAACATTCTGGAGCCATCTATGGGCGTCGGCAACTTCTTTGGCCTGCTGCCGGAGCAGATGCAGGGCAGCAAGCTTTACGGCGTGGAGCTGGACAGCATCACCGGACGTATTGCCAAGCAGCTTTATCCCAAGGCGGACATTACCATCGCGGGCTTTGAGACAACGGACAGAAAAGACTTCTATGACCTTGCCGTGGGCAACGTCCCGTTCGGACAATATCAGGTAGATGACCGGGCTTATAACATGCTCGGTTTTTCCATTCACGACTACTTCTTCGCCAAAACCCTCGACCAAGTGCGTCCGGGCGGCGTGATCGCGTTCGTGACCTCCCGCTACACGATGGACAAGCAATCGCCCGAAGTCCGCAGGTACATCGCGCAGCGGGCGGAGCTGCTGGGTGCCATTCGTCTGCCCAACAATGCGTTCCGCGCCAACGCCGGTACGGATGTGGTTTCGGACATTCTCTTTCTCCAAAAGCGTGACCGTCCCATTGAGATCGAACCGGATTGGGTACACCTCGGCCAGAACGAGGATGGCTTTGCCATCAACCGCTATTTTGTTGACCACCCGGAGATGATTTTAGGCAGGCAGACCTCCGAGAGCACCCAATACGGCAAGCAGGATTTTACCGTTGTCCCCATTGAGGGGCTGGCGCTTGCAGATCAGCTCCATGATGCCGTAAAAAACATTCGCGGCACCTATCAGGAGGCGGAACTGCCAGAGCTGGGCGAGGGCGAACAGATCGACACGTCCATCCCCGCAGACCCCAATGTGAAAAACTACTCCTACACCGTGGTGGACGGCGAGGTGTACTACCGGGAAAACAGCCGCATGGTCAAACCGGAGCTGAACGCCACCGCCGCCGAGCGTGTCAAGGGCATGGTCGCGCTGCGGGATTGCGTGAATGAGCTGATTGCCCTGCAAATGGACGAGTACAGCGCAGAAAGCCGGATTCAGGAAGCGCAGACCGAGCTAAACCGCCTCTATGATGCGTTCTCCGCAAAACATGGCCTGATCAATGACCGTGCGAACCGTCTTGCGTTCTCTGACGATTCCTCTTACTACCTCCTGTGTTCACTGGAAGTGCTGGACGACGACGGAAAGCTGGAGCGCAAGGCGGATATGTTCCACAAGCGCACTATCAAGCAGCAGCGCAGCGTAGATTCTGTGGATACCGCCAGTGAAGCCCTTGCTGTCTGCATCGGAGAAAAAGCCTGTGTCGATCTCGGCTTCATGTCCTCTCTTATGGGCGGCAGTGAAAAGATTCCACAGATTGTTGAGGATTTGAAGGGCGTCATTTACAAGGAACCCAACAGCGGCCCGTTTGACTTGCAGGACGGCGGCGTGCATTGGGCGAAGGGCTGGCAGACGGCGGACGAATATCTCTCCGGCAACGTCCGGCAGAAGCTCCGCACCGCGCAGCGTGTAGCAGCGCGCGACCCATTCTTCGCCGGGAATGTGGATGCCCTGATTGCTGCCCAGCCGAAGGACTTGGAGGCCAGTGAAATTGAGGTGCGGCTGGGTGCGACATGGCTTGATAAGAAGTACATCGAGCAATTCATGTACGAAACCTTTGATACGCCCCGCTATCTGCGCGGACAGATCGAGATTAGCTATGTCCCATACACCGCAGAATGGCAGGTTTCCCGCAAGAGCATGGTGCGCTACAACGATGTGGCGGCATTCACCACCTACGGCACAGACCGCGCCAGCGCCTACCGGTTGCTGGAGGATGCGCTGAACCTCCGCGACATTCGTATCTACGATACCATTGAGGATGCAGACGGACGGGAGCGCCGTGTCCTCAACGCCAAGGAAACCACCCTTGCCGCGCAGAAGCAGCAGCTTATCCGGGATGCGTTCAAGGACTGGATTTGGAAAGACCCGGATCGGCGCGAAACGCTGGTACGGCAATACAACGAGGAAATGAACAGCACCCGTCCCCGCGAGTATGACGGCAGCCACATCGTTTTCTCCGGTATGAACCCGGAAATCACCCTCCGAGAGCATCAGAAAAACGCCATCGCCCATGTGCTGTACGGCGGGAATACGCTGCTGGCACACGAGGTCGGCGCGGGAAAAACCTTTGAAATGGTAGCCTCTGCGATGGAATCTAAGAGATTGGGACTGTGCCAGAAATCCATTTTTGTCGTGCCAAACCATCTGACGGAACAGTGGGCGTCCGAATTTCTGCGGCTCTACCCTTCGGCCAATATCCTTGTCACTACCAAGAAGGACTTTGAAACCCACAACCGCAAGAAATTCTGCGCCCGTATCGCCACCGGCGACTATGACGCCGTTATCATCGGCCACAGCCAGTTTGAGCGTATCCCCATCAGCCCGGAGCGGCAGGAACGGCTCCTTCACCAACAGATTGAGGAAATCACCGATGGCATTCAGGATACCAAGCTTGCAGGCGGCAACAGCTTTACCATCAAGAGCTTGGAGCGCACGAAAAAGGGGCTGGAGGCGCGGCTGAAAAAGCTGCAAGCCAGCGACCGCAAGGATGATGTGATTTACTTTGAACAGCTCGGCGTAGACAGGATGTTCGTGGACGAGTCGGACAATTATAAAAATCTTTTCCTCTATACGAAGATGCGCAATGTGGCAGGGCTTTCCACCACCGATGCGCAGAAATCCTCGGATATGTTCTCAAAGTGCCGCTACATGGATGAGCTGACCGGCGGGCGCGGCGTGGTGTTTGCCACCGGCACCCCGGTTTCCAACTCCATGACAGAGCTTTACACCATCCAGCGCTATTTGCAGCATGACCGGCTGCAAGAGATGGGTATGGGACACTTCGATTGCTGGGCAAGCCGCTTTGGAGAAACCACCACCGCGCTGGAGCTTGCCCCGGAGGGGACAGGCTACCGGGCAAGGACGCGCTTTGCAAAGTTTTTCAACTTGCCCGAATTGATGAATCTGTTCAAAGAGGTCGCCGACATCAAAACGGCGGATCAGCTCCACTTGCCCACGCCGGAGGTTGCGTATCACACCATCGCCACCAAACCCACGCAGATCCAGCAGGACATGGTAAAAGCCCTCTCGGAACGAGCGTCCAAGGTACACAGCGGTGCGGTCAGCCCGGATGTGGACAATATGCTCAAAATCACCTCGGACGGACGCAAGCTGGGGCTTGACCAGCGCATCATCAATCCCATGCTCCCCGACGAAGAAACCACCAAGGTCAATCAGTGCGTGGCGAACATTCTCCAATACTGGCGCGACGGTGAGGAGGAAAAACTGACACAGCTTGTGTTCTGCGACATTTCTACGCCAAAGGCCACGCCCTCGCAGCGGGCGGCAAAGGCTTCCCCCGGTACGCTGGACAGCCCGGAAATCCATGCGCTGGAGAGCGCGATTTCATTGGAGGAAAGCGCGGAAACGCCGTTCACGGTCTATGAGGATGTGCGCCAAAAGCTCATTGACGCCGGTATGCCCCCGGAACAGATCGCGTTCATCCACGATGCCAATACGGAGGTCAAAAAGCGGGAACTGTTCGCAAAGGTACGCAGCGGTCAGGTGCGCGTCCTGATGGGCAGCACGGCCAAGATGGGCGCGGGCACCAACGTGCAGGATCGTTTGGTCGCACTTCACGATTTGGATTGCCCGTGGCGTCCCCGTGATCTCACGCAGCGAAAAGGCCGCATCGAGCGTCAGGGCAATCAGAACAAGCTCGTTCATGTCTGCCGCTATGTGACCGAAGGGACGTTTGACGCCTACCTCTGGCAGACCGTTGAGAACAAGCAGAAATTCATCTCTCAGATCATGACCTCAAAATCCCCGGTTCGCTCCTGTGAGGACGTGGACGCTACGGCGCTGTCCTTTGCGGAGATCAAAGCGCTGTGTGCCGGTGATCCCCGCATCAAGGAGCGTATGGATTTGGACATCGAGGTGTCCAAGCTCAAAATTATGAAAGCAGACCACAACAGCAAGCAATTCCGCTTGGAGGACAGTCTGCTGAAATACTTCCCGGAAAAGATAGAAGAACACAAGGGCTTTGTTCGTGGGCTGGAGGCGGATATGCAGACCCTCGCGGCGCATCCGCTCCCGGCAGAGGGCTTTGTCGGCATGGAGATTCGCGGCGACCGGCTCACCGATAAGGAAAACGCCGGTGCCGCGTTGCTGGATACCTGCAAGGAGGTCAAGGGCAAAGACCCGGTACAGATCGGCAGCTATCGCGGCTTTACCATGTCCGTTGCTTTTGATTCCATGTGGAAAACGTACACGCTGACGCTGAAAGGCCAAATGACCCATCGCGTTGAACTCGGTTCGGATGCCAGAGGCAACCTTGTCCGCATTGAGAACGCGCTGGATAAAATGCCGGAGCGTCTGCGCAGCGTTCAGGAGCAGCTTGAAAACCTCTATAACCAGCAGGCAGCGGCAAAGGCTGAGGTCGGTAAGCCGTTCCCGCAGGAGCAGGAGCTGGCCGCGAAAACGGCGCGGCTGATTGAGCTGGATATGGAGCTGAATCTGGACGGCAAGGGACAGCCGCAGCCTGAGCAGGCGATTGCAAAATCGGCGCGGCCTTCCGTTCTGGACAGGCTGAAAGCGTCGCCTGTTCATGGCGCACCGGAAAAGCCCCACAAAAAAGAAATGGAGGCACGATAATGAAAAATATTCCTGTTTACAAGCACACGGCGGCCTACGCCAGAGAGCATAACGAGCTTGCGGCCTACCGCGCTTCCAATCAGGCGAACACGGCCTGCAAGGAAGCAATCGAAGCCGCTATCCGTGACCACTACCGGGATAACCGGTTGGATACAGCGGCGGTCGCTCAGGTGGTGCAGCAGTTCGGCTATGACCACGCGTTTCACGTCCTTGCCATCACCGTCTGTCAAGCGGACTGGGACAGGCGCTATTCTCCCGACAACAGGGCTTGGGCAAACGCCATGTCCATCCCTGCCAATCCCGACGCATGGGGTACTGACCGCAACTGCTATCTGGCCGTCAACAGCCATCCCGGTCTGGTCGATCTGTTTCTCAGCCAGACCCGCAAAGCCTACGCGCAGGAGCAGCAGAAAACCTCTGTCCGGGACAAGCTGAAAAAGCCGCCTGAAACAACTTCGCCGAAAATTTCGGCGAAGTCCAAAGCCCCGGAGCGTTGAGCGATGGCAAAGCGTAAACGAGATATTCAGCTTAAATTCCGCGTCACACCGCAGGAACGGGAAATGATCGAAACGAAGATGGCGCAGTTCGGCACCACCAACATGGCGGCGTATCTCCGCAAGATGGCGATTGACGGATACGTGGTAAAGCTCGATCTCCCGGAGCTGCGGGAGCTGGTGTCCCTGCTTCGGTATTCCAGCAACAACCTCAATCAGCTCACCCGCCGCGCCCACGAGACGGGACGTATCTATGAGGCCGATCTGAAGGACATTCAGCAAAATCAGGAGCGGATATGGACGGCGGCGGAGAAAATCGTTTCCTCGCTGGCGGCGCTGAAATAAGTCGCAGGGGCGGCGGAATAACCGCCGCCCCTGCCCGTACAAAAGCAAAAGCCCCGACGCAAAACAGCATCGGAGCTTCTACGGTTCCAGATTATTTTCATTGAATAACGGCGAGGCAAAAAAGCTGCTCAGGTCGATCTCCAATCCCTGACAAAGCTCGTGGATGATCCGCAGCTTCATAGACGGGTATGCGCAGTTCACAAGATTACCGATGGTGGACTTCGGTACGCCGCTTTTCATATAAAGCTGATACTGCGTCATGCCCCGCTCCTGCATCAGCTCAACCAAACGCCTGCTGACGGCTTCATTCAACTGCAAGTACCACACCTCCCGTCCCTGTAACTGTACCAACATTATATTTCCCATCTGGAGAAAATTAGTTCAGGTAGCTGTACTAAAGCGAGATTCTGTGATATGGTTAGATGTCGGGCAAAAGGCGAAAACTATTCGTGGGACTTTGCCGCATCCTTGCAAAACACCAATAGGCAAAGTATTCTAATATCAGAAAAGAAATTTGACCGCTTGGAAAGGAGCTGCGGAACGTATGCTGACAAACGAAATTGTGCTGAAGGTATTTTCTGACTACCTCAACCGCGATACGGATTTTGAAGTGATCCTGACCAGCAGAGGCTACACGGTCATGGGTTTTGACAACCACCGTCAGGACTGGAACACCGTAGACTATTGCCCTACGCCCGAAGCGCTGCGGGACTCTCTGTTGAACGCTTATGAGAGCTTCTGCGAGCTGGAGATCACGGGCGGTGATCGTGATTTGACTGCTACGGAAGAAGCGCTGCTTGCGGAAGAACGCTACGCATTGACCGCGCTCTGCGAAAAGGAGGCCGCAAAATGTTCATCCTGAAAATTCTCTTTGCGTCGCTGTCGCTTATCCTGTCCCTGTTCGTCTGGTTGTGCGCGGGGCTGCTGTCTTGTTCCGGCTTCGTGTTCAAGCTGGCAAGCGGACTGCTCTCCCTGCTGGCTTTCGCCGTGCTGATTACCTACTCCGTAAAGAACGGCATCATCCTCCTTATGCTGGCGTTTCTGATCAGCCCGATGGGACTTCCCATGCTGGCCGTGTGGGGGCTGGGCAAACTGCAAGACGTGAACTCTGCCATGAAAAACTTCATTCATAGTTAAAGTGCAAGCCGGGGCGAACGCCTCGGCTTGCTTTTCTAAAATCCCTGTTTACTTTCTTGCTAATCTCGGATATAATATTAGCAAGAAGGAAGTGATAACATGACCGCCTACGACCGGCTTGATCTGCTTTTTCAGCAAAACAATGGGATCGTCAAAACCGCGCAGGTTTTGGAAATCGGTATTGCCAAGTCCACGTTTTACGCCTACGCTAAGCAGCGCGGCGTGGAGCAGGCAGCGCACGGCGTTTATGTTTCGCCCGACGCATGGACGGACGCCATGTACCTGCTGCACCTTCGCTGTGCGCAGGCCGTATTCTCCCATGAAAGCGCATTGTTTTTCCATGACCTGACCGACCGGGAGCCGAGTCCGTATTCCATCACGGTCAAGACTGGCTACAATCCCGCCAGTCTGCAAGCGGATGGCATCAAGGTCTACACCATCAAGAAAGAATTGCATGACGTGGGGATCGTCACGATGAACACGCCGTTCGGGAATCCCGTTCCTGTCTATGATATGGAGCGTACCATCTGCGATCTGATCCGCAGCCGCAGCGGGATCGAGACGCAGACCTTTCAGGATGCACTCAAGCAATACGCAAAACGAAAAGACAAGAACTTACGGAAACTGATGCGCTATGCGCAGATGTTCCGTGTTGAAAAACTGCTTCGGCAGTATTTGGAGGTACTCTTATGATTAAGACTGCACGGCAGCTCAAAGACCTGATCCGCAATCTCTCCAAGGACAAAGCCGCAGATGCACAGATTCTGATGCGCAATTACATGATGGAGCGCTTTCTGGAGCGCATTTCTCTTTCGGAGTACCGGGACAAGTTCATTCTCAAGGGCGGGATGCTGGTGGCTGCCATGGTCGGCCTTGACGCCCGCTCCACAATGGACATTGACGCAACCGTAAAGGGTGCGACGGTCGGCATCGAGGAAGTAGAGAATATGATCGCCTCCATCATCTCCGTTCCGGTGGACGATGGCGTGGAGTTCCGTGTGAAGCGCATTTCCGAGATCATGGACGAAGCCGAGTATCCGGGCATCCGCATCAGCATGGAAACGGAGTTTGACGGCGTAATAACGCCGCTCAAAACCGACATTTCCACCGGTGACGCTATCACGCCCCGCGAAGTGCGGTACAGCTTCAAGCTGATGCTGGAGGATCGCTCCATTGAGATTTGGGCGTACAATCTGGAAACCGTTCTGGCCGAAAAGCTGGAAACCGTCGTGTCCCGCGCCACCACCAACACCCGCATGAGAGATTTCTATGATCTGCACATTCTGAGCCGGCTCCACGGACAGAGTATCGTTCCTGCTGATCTCCGGGCGGCGCTCATTGCAACGGCCAAGAAACGCGGTACAGAGAAGTATCTTGCCGACGCGCCTGCGGCCTTTGATGAAGTCGAGGCCGACTCAAATATGGAAAAGCTGTGGCGGGCTTATCAGAAGAAGTTCTCCTATGCTGCCGACCTGTCGTGGCATACGGTCGTGGAATCCATCCGCAGTCTATATAGATTAGCGCGGGCTGAATAATATGGGAAACAGTAATAAGGTCTGCCCGAACTGCGGCAGAAAGATGAAGCAGCAGTTCATAGGCTTGCAGCATTGCAAATGCGGCATGAGCTGGAAAAAGGACGAAGGCTTTTTCGAACGCACCCCTGATATGATCTTTGCTCTGGAACGACGAACCATTGGAGGAAAGGTAAAACAGGTTCCGATTATCCGCTATCAATCCGATAAATGAAGAATAAAACGGTCTGCTTCGGCAGGCCGTTTTGCTTTTCAAGGAGGTGAACACCCATGGCAACCACGCGCCTGATGCCCCTGCACACCGGCAAAGGCCGCACGGTGGGACAGGCCATCAGCGACATCATCGACTACACCGAAAATCCGCAAAAGACGGACGGCGGCAGGCTGATTACGAGCTGGCAATGCGACAGCAGGATCGCCGACGCCGAGTTTCTTTTCACCAAGAATCAGTACATTCAAAAGACCGGCAGAGTGCGCGGCGAGGATAATGTGATTGCCTACCATCTGCGGCAATCCTTTGTCCCCGGCGAGATCACACCGGAGGACGCGAACCGTTTGGGCTGTGAGCTGGCCAAGCGCTTCACCAAAGGCAATCACGCCTACATTGTCTGCACCCATATTGACAAAGCCCATATTCACAATCATGTGATTTGGAACTCCACCGCGCTCAGCCAGACCCGAAAATTCCGAAACTTTTGGGGTAGCAGCCGCGCCGTGCGGCGGCTCAACGATACCATCTGCATCGAGAACGGCTGCTCCATCGTGGAGAATCCGAAGCGCCACGGCAAGAGCTACAACAAGTGGCTGGGCGACAAAAAGAAGCCCTCCCACCGGGAGCGAATCTGCACAGCCATTGACGATGCGCTGACACAAAAGCCCGATAGCTTTGAAACGCTGCTGGAGCTGCTGCGGCAGGCCGGGTATGAGGTCAAGGGCAAAAAAGTCCCATCCCTGCTGGGCGGCGAACAGAAAAAGTTCATTCGCATGGATACCCTCGGTGACGGTTATACTCCCGCAGATCTCCGCGCGGTGATTGCAGGTGAAAAGGCGCATACGCCGCAAAAGAACGCCGCCGCGCCGGTCAAACCGGAAAAGCGCAGCGGGAATCTGCTGGTGGACATTCAGGCAAAATTACGCGCTGGCAAGGGTGCCGGTTATGCGCGTTGGGCGACGTTATTTAACCTGAAACAGATGGCACAGACGGTGGCCTATCTGCAAGACCATGAGCTGTTAGATTACGCCATTCTCTCGGAGAAAGCGGCGGCAGCGTCCGCTCACTTCAACGAGCTTTCCGCAAGGATCAAATCTGCGGAAACACGCATGGCCGAGATTGCCGTGCTGCGGGAGCATATCGTGGGTTATGCCAAGACCCGCGATACCTACGTTGCCTATCGCAAGGCCGGGTACTCCAAGAAATTTCTTGCAGAGCATGAAAGCGAGATCACGATCCACAAGGCCGCAAAGAACTATTTTGATGGACTGGGCTTCAAGAAGCTGCCCACCATCAAGGCGCTGAATACCGAGTACGCCGAGCTGCTGGCGGAGAAGAAAGCGGCCTACGCCGACTACCGAAAAGCCCGTGAAGAAATGAAAGAGCTGCTGACGGCCAAGGCCAATATCGACCGTATTCTGGAGTTGGATAAGGAGCTGGAGGAAGCGAATGAACGACGGGAAAAAGAGGCGGAGCAGCGCTGAGCTGCCCGCCCACAAGCGATTTGCAAAATCGCGCAGCCGATGGATTTATCCATCGTTCCAGAACACAAAACTTGTGTTCTGCGGGGATTGGGGCAGCGCCCCAACAAGCATGAAACAGGCGGGTTCCGTGTGAACGGAATCTGCCTGTTTTCGCAAAGTGGGTACCGCTTTGCATTGCTTGCCAGTTTCTTGTTCCCGTTCGTAACCCCTCTGAAGCCGTGGTTTTCGATGCCGCATATAGCGTAACGCTTCGCCTCGCACGCGGCCGGTTGACCGTGTCTGCGTCTGCGCCTCGTCGTACCCGAACTGCGCGACATGGCACTCTGCCTCTGCGGGAACGTCCCTGATTTTTTCTGTAGCAGCTTGCATTCGTGCTGAAAATTGACTTTCAGGCGTAAATCGTGTAAACTATATTAGTACATTAGTCACTGCTAACCAAAAAAAGGAGGGCATCCAATGACAAGCGAATACATGAACAACCTCTATCGGGATCTGCTCTCCAATTCACCGCAGACCGTAACGATCCCGATTCCTTCTGATATGGGAACCGGACAAATTGCGCAGGTGGTGACAAAACAGGGTGCCGTTGTTTCAGACTGGAAGATGAATTATTTTTCTGACATGAATGTGCGCGGGATTAACAGCGAGGACTATATTCAAATGCTGTTCTGCCTGAACGACGGCGTGTCGTGGAATATTGCAGGCAGCAGAGAGGGCGCTTGTCTTGCAAAGGGAGAATCCTGCATTTACCGTGGACACGGGAAAATGGAGTCTCTCTGTTATGCGCAAAACAGCGACTTCTATTTTAAGAACATCAAAATTCCCGTTCCATATTTCAAACGTTTATTACAGGACTACTTCGAGGATGGCGAGATTACCGTCTATGAAAAGAAACTGCTGACCGGAATTTCAAAGGTGAGCATAACGCCCTATATGGAGCATATTTTCGCAGAGTTACAAGACTTTACACATTATCGGGGTGGGCTTGGGTATCTGTTTCTGGAAAGCAAAATCCACGAATTGCTGTCAGTATATTTGAGCGAAGTGTTGGAGCTGCGAATCCTCTCGCCGGAATACTGCTGCATATCAAAAAGTGAACGTGATTGCATCATCGAGGCAAAGAGAATCATTGACAGCGAGCTTGCCTTTGCGCCAAGCTGTGAAGGACTGGCAAGGCAGGTTCAAATCAGCGTCTCTAAATTATCAAGGGGATTCTCCATGATGTACGGCATTTCGGTTCATGCGTATGTTATTGAGCAGCGGTTAGAGCGAGCCGCAGGATTGTTATTGGAGAGCAATATGAACATTGGGCAGATAGCGGTTCTTGTGGGTTATACAAAGCCCAGCAACTTTTCTGCTGCATTTAAGAAAAAGTATGGAGTTATGCCAAAAGATTATCGAGAGGCCAGCCGAATCAAATAGGTGCTTTGCATACCCAAAATAAATACCGATTTTGGGTAGAATGAAATTGCTTTTGGGTTGGATATTGGGCATGAAATTGCTAAAATGCGTGGTGTGGTTAGAACACTCTAACCACACCACATTTTCATTTTCTCAGAGGAGGATACTGGTATGAGTTCCCAGAAAAAAAGTTCCCGGCTTGAGGGAAAAGATTTAATTACTATCGGCATCTACACCGTCATCTATGTCGTGATTGTTATGCTGGTGGCGATGCTTGGCTTTATCCCCATTTTTATTCCGCTGATGGCGGTACTGTGCCCTTTGATTGGCGGCATCCCCTATATGCTGTATGTTACAAAGGCTAAAAAATTCGGGATGACTGCAATCATGGGTTTCCTGATTGGCCTAATCATGGTGTTCTTCGGCAACGGCTATCTTACTATGGTAACTGGTCTCGTTGGCGGCCTGTTGGCCGACGTGATCCTGAAAAAGGCGGACTACAAAAGTGCAAAGAGTACAGTTCTTTCCTGCGGCGTGTTCAGCATCTGGGTGTTTGGCAACTTTGCTCCCATTTTCCTGAACCGTGAAAGCTATATGGTAATGTTGACTGAAGGATACGGCGCTGAATATGCAGCTACCCTTAATACATATATGCCTATGTGGATTGCGCCTATTCTGCTGGTTGCCTGCTTTGTGTTTGGCCTTGTCGGAGGTGTGATTGGGAAAGCTATTTGCAAAAAGCACTTCCAGCGTGCCGGTATTGCATAATGGCGCGGGAAATTCTGCTCAGCAAAAAAACAGAACAAGGGTTACGGCTCGATCCGCGTACAAAACTGTTGCTCATCTTCATCATAAGCATTTTTGTCATGGGTGGAACAGGCGGAGAAGCTATGGGGCTGATCCGCCTTGTTCTTTGTACGGTTCCGGCTATATTGCTGCTTACCTCGAAACAATGTGCAAAAGCTGTGGGCTATATTGCTGTGTTTTCTGCTTTTTATGCTGTTCAAATTTATGTTTTGCCGCACCTTACGGGAATATTGAATTTCCTCGTTCTGTTTACAACAGGATTCTTCTGCCGAATCCTTCCCAGTGTTGCGATTGCTGCCTATGCAGTGAAAACAACAACGGTCAGTGAATTGATTTCCGGCATGGAAAGAATCCATATGCCTAAAGAAGTGACGATCCCCTTAACGGTCATGTTCCGCTTCTTTCCAACTGTCTTTCAGGAGTCAGAAGCAATCAGTGACGCTATGAAAATGCGTGGGATTAAACTTGGAGGGAAAAAATCTTCAAAAATATTGGAGTATAAGCTGATCCCGATGATTACCTGCTCCGTGAAAATCGGTGAGGAACTTTCCGCTGCGGCAATTACCCGTGGCCTCGGCGCTCCTGTCAAACGCACAAACATTTGCCAGCTTAAATTCAATTTTGCCGATGTGGTGCTGATCTTGTTTTGTTGCTTTGTAGTGTTTTGGGCGATTGCTTCCCCGATAATTTCCGCAGGAGGGATTTTGCCATGATAGATTTTCAAAATGTTTCTTTTTCTTATGGTGAAGAATCCAGCGGCGGAGGGATTAGAAATGTCAATCTCACCATAAACACAGGGGAATTTGTTTTACTCACGGGAGAATCCGGCTGTGGGAAAACAACGATTACCCGTTTGGTAAACGGGCTGGTGCCTCATTATTACGAGGGCAATTTAGAGGGCGATGTCCTTCTGGACGGAAAAAGCGTATCAGATACGCCGCTTTATGACTTGGCTGCTATGGTGGGATCTGTATTCCAGAATCCCAAAAGTCAGTTTTTCAACGTGGATACGGATAGTGAATTAGCCTTTGCCTGTGAAAATTTAGGCTATCCTCAGGAGGATATCCTGAAAAGGATTGACCGGACAGTTTCCGATTATCATATTGAAGATTTGATGGGGCGAAGCGTGTTTGCTCTGTCCGGGGGCGAAAAGCAAAAAATAGCCTGTGCTTCATCAAGTGTATTGCTGCCGGGAATTATGGTCCTGGACGAACCATCTTCTAATTTGGATATGGCTGCTATTGATGACCTGCGGCAGGTCCTGAGCCTCTGGAAAAAGCAGGGCAAAACAATTCTGATCGCAGAACACCGCCTTTACTACCTTCACGATCTTGCAGATCGTGTGCTGTATGTAAAAGATGGGGAGATTGAACGGGAATACACGCCTGCTGAATTTGACAGCTTATCGGATGGCACTCGAAAAGAAATGGGACTGCGGCCGTTTTCTCTCTCGAAGTTGAAGCCTGCGAATCAGTATCAGGCGCATACAGCTAAACAGATGGAATTTCAAAATTTCTGCTTTGCGTATAAAAAGCGGGAACCGGAAAGCCTCCATATTCCGAGTGCAGAACTGCCTGTTGGAGAAACGATTGCCATTATCGGTCTGAATGGCGCTGGAAAATCTACTCTGGCCCGCTGTATTTGCGGACTGGAAAAGAAGTGTGGCCTTTTGCAGGTTGACGGGAAAACCCTTGATTGGAAAGCCCGGCTCAAACATTGCTACATGGTAATGCAGGATACCAGCCATCAGCTATTTACCGAAAGCGTGACGGATGAAGTGCTTCTGAGCATTGACAACGAGGATGAAACTGTTGTGGATAAAATCCTTAAACAGTTTGATCTGCTGGAATATAAAGACAGGCACCCGCTTTCTCTTTCCGGCGGGCAAAAACAGCGGGTAGCGATCGCGTCTGCCATTGTGAGTAACCGGGAGATCATTGTGTTTGACGAACCAACCAGCGGGCTTGATCTCAAACATATGCGGGAAGTTGCGCGGAGTTTGAAGTCACTCGCGGATCAGGGCAAAACGCTTCTTGTTATTACGCATGATCCGGAGTTGGTGATGGCGGGATGTTCGTATGTAGTCCATATGGAAAAAGGGCAAATAAAAGAAAGCTATCCATTGGACGAATCCGGCAGTAAAAAGGTTTTGGATTTTTTCCGAATCCGCCAGTGAATTTTAGAAATTATGAATGTCAGGGCCGCCTTGACTGGACAGAAAGATAATGATAAGAGGCCGCTTTACTTTGGCGGCCTCTTGTTTTTGAAGCACAGACAGTACGGCTCAATATAAGGAGGGCTTATGTTCAAAAAAATCTTTGAGTACGCAGGGCCATATAAGAAAAATATGTATGTGGCCACGGTTGTTGTACTGGTCAGCGTTCTTATGGGCGTCCTGCCTTTTGTGCTGGCCTATCAGGTCATTTCGCCATTGGTTATGGGCGATTCTGTTGAAACAGAATTTGTTTTATTGCGTGTTATAGGGGTTTTGATCTGTCTTGTTTTGCAGGCGTTTTTTTATGGATGGGGATTATCAATTTCTCATAAAGCAGCATATAACACATTGTTCCGGCTGCGGGTATCTCTGCAAGAGAAGTTTGAGAAACTTCCCCTTGGCATTGTGGAGGAAAAAGGGACAGGGACAATCAAAAAGCTGTTTGTCGATGATGTGGACAGCTTGGAATTGCTCCTTGCTCATTCAGTCCCGGAGGGTATCGCAAATTTGCTGATTCCGCTGGTGATTTATGTTGCTATGTTTTGTGCGGACTGGAAACTGGCTCTTATGTCTTTGGCCTCTATCCCGATCAGCCTGCTCTCCATGGTCATTATGTACTCTGTTGGAATGAAGCGCATGGGTCCCTACTATCAGTCTGCACAGAAAATGAACAACACGATCATTGAGTACATCAATGGTATGGAGGTTGTCAAGGTTTTCAACCGGGAGAGTGAATCTTACGAGAACTTCCGCAAGGATGTAACGGACTATCGGGATTATACCTTGGCATGGTATAAGGCCGCCTGGCCCTGGATGGCGATATACGGAAGTCTGCTGCCCTGCACTGTTATTCTGACTTTGCCTCTTGGGGCATGGTTTGTTCTCTGTGGCATAAGCACTTTACCTGATTTGATTTTAGTCCTTTGCCTTTCCCTCAGCATTGGGATTCCTCTCCTGAAAGCACTGGGCTTTATGGAGACGATTCCGAATCTGAATTATAAGATCACGGCACTTGAACAGATGTTAAATGCGGCGCCGCTGCAAGCTGCTGAGGATGATTTCCACGGACAGGATTTTAACATTTCTTACGATCATGTTTCCTTTGCGTATCAGACGACACAGCCTGGCCCAGATGGGAAACCGATAATAGCGGAAAACGAAGTCCTCCACGATATTACCCTTGTGGCAAAAGCAGGACAAAAAACTGCCCTGGTTGGTGAATCCGGTTCTGGCAAGAGCACCCTTGCAAAACTGTTGATCCACTACTATGACCCGCAGAAAGGGAGCATTTCCATTGGCGGGCAGAAACTTTGTGATATGAGCCTGGAGGCATTGAACAGCCGCATTTCCTATGTGGCTCAGGATCAGTACCTGTTTAACACCTCTCTGCTGGAAAATATCCGTCTTGGACGTTTGGATGCTACCGATGAGGAAGTAATGCAGGCGGCTAAGAAAGCCCAGTGTATGGAGTTTCTGGAAAAGCTGCCGCAAGGTATTCACTCCATGGCGGGCGATGCGGGGAAAATGCTTTCCGGGGGGCAGCGCCAGCGAATTTCCCTGGCGCGAGCAATATTGAAGGATGCCCCGATTGTAGTGCTTGACGAGGCCACGGCCTATGCTGATCCAGAAAATGAGGAAAAAATGGAGGCTGCTATTGCGGAGCTGGTGAAGGGAAAAACCTTGGTAGTTATCGCTCACAAACTTCCCGCTATAATGAACGCAGATCAAATATGCGTTATGGATCACGGAAAGATGGTGGCAACCGGAAAACATCAGGAGCTGATTCAAGCTTGCCCAGAATACCAAAAGTTGTGGAAAGCGGCTCAGGACAGCGCCGAGTGGAAAGTATCTACTGCAAAGGAGGGAAGATAAATGTTTGCATTGATTTCAAGAATCCTGAACCTCTCCGGGAGGTATAAAAGCCGTATTCAGGCTGCATTTCTATGTGCATTTGTCGAGTCCATTCTCTCCAAAATGCCGATCTTCATGGCGTTTATTGTCTTGGCCGGGTTTGCTGATAATACGCTGACTGGAAAGACCTGTCTGTTTGTCGGACTTGGATTATTAGCTGTTGTAGTGGTTCAGACAGTGGTTCACTATTTGAGCGACCGTCTGCAAAGTGCCGCTGGATTTATGATCTTTGCTGATAAACGGATGGAGTTGGGAAATCATTTAAGAAAAATGCCGATGGGTTACTTTACATCGGGGAATATTGGCAAAATCAGCTCTGTTCTCAGTACGGATATGGTATTCATTGAGGAAGTTTCTATGAGTACCATTGGCAACATGATGAGCTATATGCTGTCTACTTTGGTTTTAGCTGTTTTTATGTTCGTACTGGATTGGAGACTTGGGCTGATTGCGGTAATCATTACCTTGCTGGCATCGCTGGTTGCAAAATATATGAATAAGGTTTCCTTCAAGGAGGCTGTCGGGCGTCAAAACCAAAGCGAGAATTTGACGGATGCGGTCTTGTCTTTTGCTGAAGGAATTGGGGTTATCAAAAGTTACAATCTGCTCGGAGAAAAATCTGACGAATTAACGGAAAACTTCAAAAAATCAAGGGATGTCAATACGAAGTTTGAGCAGAAAATGACACCGTGGACCACTGGCTTAAACATTCTCTATGGCGTGGGTATTGCCGCTATCTTCGGTTTATCCGTTTTTTTACATCAGGAAGGCGTACTCTCCCTGGCTTATCTTTTGGGCGTGCTGCTGTTTGTCTTTGATCTCTTTGGACCTCTGAAAGCTCTTTATGGAGAAGCAACCCGACTGACCGTGATGAATGCCGCATTAGACCGCATTGAAGCTGTTTTGGACGAGCCCGAACTTCCCGATAACGGAAATCAACATATTCTGTCACAGGCACAGCCGGATCAGCCAGAAGTACAATTTAGCGATGTGGGCTTCGCCTATCAGGACAAGGAAGTCCTGCACAACATCAGCTTCTCTATGCAGAAGAATACCATGACCGCACTTGTGGGACCGTCTGGCGGTGGAAAATCCACGATTGCGAACCTTCTGGCGCGGCTGTGGGATGTGAAATCCGGCAAAGTGACAATCCGTGGTACAGATATTCGGGATGTACCTCTCGCCGAACTGATGGAACAGATCAGCATGGTTTTCCAGAGGGTGTACTTGTTCCAGGATACCATTTACAACAATATCAGCATGGGTAAACCGGACGCTACCGAGGAAGAAGTCTATGAGGCTGCAAAAAAAGCCCGCTGCTATGATTTTATCATGGCGCTGCCAGATGGATTCCAGACAATCATCGGTGAAGGCGGCGCTACTCTGTCCGGCGGCGAAAAGCAAAGAATCTCTATCGCCCGCTGCATTTTGAAGGACGCACCGATTGTCATTTTGGATGAAGCGACTGCAAGTGTTGATACCGATAATGAAAGCTATATCCAGGAGGCAATCAATGAACTGGTAAAGGGTAAAACATTGCTTGTGATTGCACACCGCCTGAATACCATCCGTCAGGCAGATCAGATTTTGGTGATCTCCGATGGACGGATCAGCGAACAGGGAACCCATGACGAGCTTATGGCAAAAGCCGGAATTTATCAGGATTTTGTAAATATCCGTAAAAAGTCCTCCGGCTGGAGCCTTGCATAAAGGAGACAATAGTGAAGATTCATGCGTCCGGAGAGGATTATCTGGAGGCTGTGCTGGTTCTTCAAAAGAATCACGGTGCTGTCCGCTCTATTGATGTTGCACGGCGTGTTGGAGTTTCAAAAGCCAGTGTAAGCTATGCGGTGTCGGCTTTGCGTGAAGGGGGCTTTTTAACGGTAGATAGTGATTACGTTTTGCATTTGACCGAAACAGGCCGGAATGTTGCCGAAAAAATTTATGAGCGGCATCAGTTCTTTACAGAGCAATTTATCGCAGCTGGCGTTGACCCTGAAATTGCAGAGCGAGATGCTTGCCGGATTGAACACGCCATCAGTCAGGACACCTTTGAAAAGATCCGGGATGCACACAAACAGGAAAAATAGGATACTAATGCCCGTCGTTCCAACTGTGCGGACAAGAGCAGCCAGTGGGGAAAATATAAGCCCACTGGCTGCTCTACATGAAAGACAATCATCGGCCCTTTTGTTTTCCCCTGTACATCACTTCAGCTTATCTGCGCTCATGCACAGGTCTATGTACCGTTGCGACTCTTCTTCACCCTTTCCTGCAAAGTAATCAAGAACGCACTTGGCAACGGTCTGCGGCGCTCTATCGTGGAACACGATTCCATCCAGACTGATGTCCATTTCTTCTGAGATCAGCGCAACCGTTTCAAATTTCGGATTGCTCTTGCACTTTTCAATCTCAATGACAGTTCGGGTACACATATTAAGCCGTTCCGCTAATTCGCGCTGCGTGATCTTTTTCTGCTCCCGCTTTTCGCGAAGCTTTTGAGCGAACAGGTCAAGAAAGTTCATTGTAAATCACCTCTACTACATTGTAGAGTGAGCCTCAATTCACTTAAATACACATGAAGCTCACATTGAATGAGCCGCAAATCACATTCAGCGAGTTGGAGGTAATTTTATGATGTCACGGATGAACAGGAGATACTGCTAAGGCCGCTCGCGGTCATGTAAAAAAGCATAAGCACCGATTAGCCGTCCACTTCAAAAAGCACGCGGCTATCCCCCAGACGAGCTGCACTCACGAAAGCGAGTTGCAGCTCTCTTTTTATGCGGTTTGGTTCATCCGTAATTTAGCCCCTCCCGGTACAGTATTCGTTACTCATGTTTTCACTCGCACGCAAGGCGCTCGTTCAGGTCATCACGCCTGTTCGAGCGCCTTTTTACGTTTTCCTGTCGGCTGTCGTTCTCCGCCGGTGTTGGTCTGGTTCACCACCCACCCAACACCGAAACGGAGGACATATTATGTTTAACAGAAAGAGCAGCTATGCGCTGAACAAGAAAGACCCCAACGCTATCGTTTACATGGATGCCAACGAAGCCATCATCCGCCTGACCCGCGAGGACTTTGCCAGCGAGAAAGAATTTCTGAAATGGAAAGCCCTGTCGGACGAGGACTATCACGCCTCCGAAAAGGAAGCTCACGTCTATGCCAATCACACGCTTGCGCTGGATGAGCTATCCGAGGAAGCGGCCTCCATTCCTGCCGTGGATGTCTGCATGGAGCAGGCGCATGACCGGGCAGAGGCAATCCACCGCAGCGTCAGAAAGGTCACGCAGATTCGGAAGCACCTGACGGATACGCAGTTCCGCAGGGTGTGGATGTATTTCGTGGATGGGATGACGGTTGATGAGATTGGCGCAGCCGAGGGTGTCAGCCATCAGAATATTTCCAAGAGCATCGGCGCGGCGATGAAGAAAATGAAAAAACTTTTCCCTGATTGCTGAAAACAGGGTGCAAAAGTGGCCCAAAATCGGCGATAGGTGAAGGGACATTCTCCACGAAGCCTTTCACCGAACGTTGAAAACTGAATAGACCATGATGCAGGCACAAAACCCGCGTGATAGCGGCATAAGGTGCGCCGCCACGACGTTGGCTTCAAGGAGGTGATTCCGGAAAAGCCATCTGAGCGATCTACGCAGCCTTAGACCTGATTCGGCAAATCGGGCGCGATGACAGCGCGGCGGATAATGAAACTTGCTCACGCCCTCCCACAGACTTGAGGGGGAACCCTGCGGTATGCGCCAGCTCTTTGAGGCAGCGGTATCGTGGAGTTATGACAGCCCTGCCAAGGGCGGCCTGCATCATGCCCACTATTCGGGGCGCGTGGCAAATAGGATAGTTCTTCTCAAATGGACAAGCAGAGCGGCTGCGCCGGTATTCGCCATTATGTTATGTGGCTCCAATTCTGCCCGCGCAGCCGCCTCTCAAAGTCAGATACCATGCGCTGACGGCCTTTCCCGTCAGCGCATTCATGTGACCTTGAGGAAACCCACCAAACCGAGAAAGGAGATCGCCATGATGCAGCCAACGCCAAAAGAATCCCGAATCCACACGGATGAGCTGGTGGACATCCGGGAAGTATCTGTTGACAAAAATCTTCCCAAGGAAGAACGCATCGCCGCCTTTATCCGCCAGATCAAAAATCCCTACCGCTTCCGCTGCGGCGATTTTGTGGTAAACGCCTGCTTTGCCGGGAACGGTATTACGTTGGAGGAATGTCTGCAAGGCATTTTGCGCTGAGCGACATCCTCGCTTTTTTCCGCAGAGAGTGCTATGATCGGTGTGGAAAAGGATGAAAACCTAATAGCCAGATAACCACTCTTTTCATGCGGGAGCAGTCCGGGAGAAAGGAGTGCTTTTTCATGTCTAAATACAAAGCAGCCGCTTATATCCGCCTGTCCTACACCGACGATCATTCCAGCGAGAGCGACAGCGTTTCCAATCAGCGCAAGCTCATTGAAAACTTTGTGGAGCGCAACCCGGATATTGAGGTCGTTTCCGAAAAGATCGACGACGGATACAGCGGCATCATCTTCGACCGCCCCGCGTTCAAGGAAATGATGCAGGATGTCACCGATGGCAACATCAACTGCGTCATCGTAAAAGACCTCTCCCGCTTGGGGCGCGAGTACATCGAAACAGGCCGGTATCTGCGCCGGGTATTCCCGGCCTACGGGGTACGCTTCATCGCCATCACCGACAGCATCGACACCGCCCACGACAGCGGCGATGATCTGACCGTATCGGTCAAGAACATTATGAACGAAGCCTACTGCCGGGACATTTCCATCAAGACCCGTTCTTCTCTGGACGTGAAGCGGCGCAACGGCGATTTCGTCGGCGCTTTCCCGGTGTACGGCTACATGAAAGCCGAGGACAATAAAAACCTACTCGTCCCCGATCCCTACGCCGCCCGCGTTGTCTGCGACATTTTCCGTATGCGGCTGGAGGGTGCAAGCGCCTCCAAAATCGCATCGGAGCTGAACCGGCTGGGTATCCTTTCCCCGCTGGCATATAAGAAAAACAACGGCCTGCCCTATGCGAAAAACGGCTATGCCGATAAAGCGGACTGCAAATGGTCGGCCACCACCATCATCCGCATCTTACAGGATGAAACCTATACCGGAACGCTGGTGCAGGGCAAACAGGGTACACCGCATTACAAGATCAAGCAGATGGAGCAGCGTCCCGCCTCCGAGTGGGTACGCGTCCCAGATGCCCACGAAGCGCTGATTGCCCGTCAGGATTTTGAGCTGGTGCAGCGCATCAAGGGGCTGGATACCCGGACTTCTCCCAACGAGGACACGGTGTACCTGTTCTCCGGTATCCTGATCTGCGGGTGCTGCGGAAGCCGCATGACCCGCAAGACCAACCGTGCAAACGGCAAGGAGTACCACTACTATTATTGTCCCACCGGCAAGAAAAAGGGCTGCGCCCATCCGGTCATGCTGAAAGAAAGCAGCCTGATCGACTGTGTGCGGGACAGCCTGAAATCCTATATCGGCAATATTGCTTCTCTGGAGGCGCTGCTGACCGGCATTGACCAGACCAGCATCAATCAGGCGCTTGCCAAGGAATACAGCGACCACATCACCGACAACGAGCGCCGGTTGGAGCAGGTGCTGGAGTTCAAGGCACGGCTTTATGAGAGCCTTGTGGGAGGTATGCTTACCAAGGAAGAATACGCCTCCTACAAAGCCAAGTACACCAAGCAGGCCGAGGACATCCGTGAGAGCGTCCGCGTTCTCAAGGAAAAGCTCACGGAGGTGCTGGAAAACCGAAGTGAGCGCAACCGCTGGATTTCACAGTTTACGCAGTTCTCCACGCTGGAAACCTTAGACCGCAGGGCGCTCATTCACATGGTACAGAGCATCCGCGTCCGTGGCAAAAAGGAGCTGGATATTACCTTTACCCATGAGGACGAATACAAAAAGGCGTTGCAGCTTTTGGCGCTGGCAGCGCAGCAGAAAGATTACGAACAGAGGAAGGTGGGCTGAGCATGGCAAGAAAGAGCAGAAAAGAAACGGCTGCGGTAGTCGTGCAGGAGGCCGACACCGCTTGCCGCGCCGCGATCTACGTTCGCCTTTCGGTGGAGGATACCCACACGCACAGCGTATCCATTGAAACCCAGCAGATGATTATTGCCCGCTATCTGGAGCAGTACCCGGAGATCAGCGTGTACGATACCTACATTGACAACGGCGCGACGGGGACAAACTTCCACCGTCCGGGCTTTCAGCAGATGCTCTCGGATATTGAGGCCGGTCATGTAAACTGCGTGATTGTCAAAGACCTCTCGCGTTTGGGGCGGAACACCATCGACACCGGCTACTACATCGAACAGCATTTCCGCATCCGCAGCATCCGCTTTATTGCGGTCAATGAAAACTTCGACACCGCCAACCCAGAGGATGCCCATTCCGGTATCATCATCCCGCTGCGGAACATGATAAACGAAGCCTACGCTTTGGACATTGGGCGCAAGATCAGGGCGCAGCAGCGGCAGGCCATGAAGGACGGCAAGTTCATTGGTGCGCGTACTCCCTACGGCTACCTGAAGGCCAAGGACGATTGCCACCAGCTTATCATTGACCCGGTTGCCGCTGTTGTGGTGCAGCGGATGTTCCGCTGGGCTTCCGAGGGCGCTGGCCTCAATACCATCGCCGTGCGGCTGAACGAAGCGGGCGTCCTCACCCCCAGCCACTACAAGAAGATGCAGGGTAAGATCACCCATGAAAATTTGCTTGGCAGCGGCAAGTGGCAGACCCGAACGGTCGGCGTCATTCTCCGCTCCGAGGTCTACACCGGAGATCTCGTTCAGGGGCAGACCAAAACCGTGGATCACCGGCAGGTCAAGGCCGACGCCGAGGAATGGACGGTGGTACGGAACACCCACGAGGCCATCATCAGCCGGGAACAGTTCGCGGCGGTGCAGGAAATTCTCAATCAGACCGCCAGCCGCGCCAAGGCGCGGCTGGTCAAAGCCTACACGCCGAATTTGTTCAAAGGCAAGGTGTTCTGCGCCCATTGCGGCGGCAGTCTGCACCGGCAGCGGAATATCCGCAAGAAGTCCGATGATGTGTACTTCTACCATTGTCTGAGCCAGAGCCGAATCAGCAAGGATGCCTGCCCCGGCGTGACCATCCGCGAGGATGCGCTACTGGATATGCTGGCGGATATGCTTCAGGAAGCGCTCAACACCGCTTTGGGCGACTACCGCCTGTCGCTTGCGGAGCTGCCCCGGCAGGCCGCTGACCGCGCTGAGCTGCGGGAGAAGATCACCAGCCGCAAACAGGAAATCCAGCGGCTTCGCGGTATCGTGCGGAGCCTGTATGAAAACCTTGTGCAAGGCGTTCTCACCAAGGATGAATACTTTGACTACAAGGAGAAGTACGAAAGCCGCATTGCCGACCTCGCCGTGGAAATGGAACAGTTGGAAGATGGCCTGCGAACGATGGATGCTCAAACAGAGCAGCACCGGGCGCTGGAACAGGATGCCGCGCAAATCAAGACTGACCGTGCGCTGACCGGCGCACTCATCGAGCGGCTGATCGACCGCATCGAGGTATCCCACAACAAGCAGATCACGGTGCGCTATCGCTTCCAGAGCGAGTTTGAAACCTATGCGGAGGTGCTGAAACAATGCAGAAATATGTAATTGCCCTCTACATCCGCCTCTCCATTGAGGATTACAAGTACGACAGCCTGAGCATTGAAAATCAGAGCCTTGTTCTCCATGAATATGCGGCATCCATGCCCGAAGCCCTGAACGCGGAGATCACGGAGTTCATCGACAACGGATACAGCGGCACGAATTTCGAGCGCCCGCAGGTACAGAAGCTCATTGAGCTGGTGCGGGCCAATCAAATCGACTGCATCATCGTCAAGGATTTTTCCCGCTTCGGGCGAAACAGCATTGAAACCGGCTACTTTATCGAGCGTGTGTTCCCGCTGTTCCATACCCGCTTCATTTCCATCAGCGACGATTTTGACAGCAGCAAATTCAAGGGCGACACCGGTGGCATGGACGTGGCGTTCAAGTATCTCATCAGCGAGTATTACAGCCGCGATATGTCCATCAAAACCAAGAGTGCCAAGTACGCCAAGATGCAGCGCGGTGAGTATCAGAGCAAAATCTGTCCCTACGGCTACCGCAAAAGTGCCGATGGCAGAATGGAGCCTGACCCGGAGGCCGCTACCGTTGTGCAGCTCATTTTCAGCCTCTCCGCAGGTGGCATGAACGCCGCTGCCATCACGCGGGAACTGTTCCGCAGGAACATCCCCACTCCCGGCCAGTACAAAGCGGCGCACGGCAATCACACCCATGATATTTCCCGCTGTCACGGGATTTGGAGTACATCCACTATTCTCCGCATTTTGGAGGATGAACGCTACACCGGCGTATATGTGATCGGCAAGCGGGCGGTTCTCGAAGTAGGCGGCACCAGAAGCCGCCTGAAGGACAGAGAATCGTGGTACATCATCTCCGACCACCACCCGGCCATCGTTGAGAGAGCCGTGTTTGATACCGTGCAGACCAGCCAGCTCCGTTTTTCCCAGCCCAACAAAAAGAAGCGGGACTACCCGCTGAAAGGCAAAGCCTTCTGTGGCTGCTGCGGTCATGCGCTGTCCCGCACCATGCAGAAAACCTCATATTATCACTGCCGCCATTCCGAGGCGGACGTAGAAAGCCGCTGCCACAAGATGCGTCTGAACGCCGCAGAGCTGGAACAAGCGGTATTCCTGACGCTGAAAAAGCAGATGAAAGCCGCCGCGCCACTTGCCCCTGACGGTACGCTCCGGGTGGATGCTTCCGTACCGGAACGCACCGAATATGAGCAGCAGATCGAGGCGCTGCAAGACGGTAAGCGCGCCTTGTATGAACGCTATCTCATGGGCGAGATTGACCTGAACACCTACAAGGCGGAAAAGACCGCGTGTGACGAGCTGCTTTTGAAAACGAAAAACGCCTATGCCGCAGTATTGGCACAGGCGAAGCAGAAACAGGACGAACAGGCACGGCAGGACAGCCGCATGGAAGCGTCCAAGGCAATTTTCGATGCGGACACGCTGACCACCGAGCTGGCCGAGCTGCTGATCGACAGGGTGCTGGTGTACCCCGACAAGCGCATTGAGATCGCATACAAAATCCAGGACATTTTTGATTGAGGTGGCAGTCATGAAAATCGCTTTCTATTGCAGAGTGGGCGGACAGAGCTTCGGTTTTGTCCTCCCCGATGAAGCTGACAAGCTCCGCGAGTTTTTCGCCGAGCATCAGGATAAGCCTGCGCTTGAGAATCCATCAAGCGCAAGCTAAAAATTTTTGTCGTGTGCTTGACATACGGGTGCCTTAAATCGTGAAAACGCATTCTTTTACAACCGTGCTTTTGAATATACTGCGGAAAATAGCTTGTCAAATATTCCGGTCGCATTAAATCACCAAGCTCGTCTACAAAGACATAACCGTCATATTCGTAGTTGTAGCAGTTTCCGCAGACCTTTTTGTTGACTTCCTGTGCCGCTTTTGCTTCTTTGAAATACTCAGCAAAGCTGCCGACAAGCGGAAGTGTACGCATACTGGATTTTGTTTTTGCAGAGTCCTGTGCGTACATTTTTGTTTTTCCGTCCACTTGCAGCGATGTGACTGTGTGCCTTATAGTGATTGTGCCACGCTCAAAGTCAATGGCGTCCCATTTCAGTCCGCAGACTTCGCCACGACGCAAGCCGTAAAATGCGGCGACCAAAACAGGTAGTTCCAGCTTTGTCCCTTTGACTACTTCAAATAAATGCTGCAGTTCTTCCGCATCAAGGAATACAGGCTGATAATCGTTCTTTTTCGGGCGGTCTACTTTCATTGCCACATTCTGCGTAACGAGGTCGGTTTTCATTGCGTATTTCAGCGCCTGATGAATAACAGCGTGATAGTGAATAACCGAGTTTGGCTTGACCGTTTTCAGCTTTTCGGAATAGAATTGCTGAATGTGTCTTGCCTCCAAGCCCTGAAGCGTTACCGCCTTCTTACGAAAATACGGCTCAATCACCGATTTCACCATTTGCTCGTAAGAGCTGAATGTGGTTGCTTTAACACGCACCTTGACGATTTCCAACCATTCAAGCAGGTAGTCTGCAAACGGCATATCGGAAGCAAGCTCGCCGACTTCCTGCGGCGGTACAAATTCACTTCTAATTCGTGCAAGTTCGGCTTCAGCTTTTCGTTTGTTTCCCTTTTCGGGCAGTCCCGTGGAAAAGTATTTCACACGGCGTTTTCCGTTGTTGTTATAGTAGCTTAGCACTACATAATAAAAACCTTTTTTAACTTGTAGGTGTCCTGATACCATTGTTTTTAACTCCTTTCATTGTACATCACAGGAAAGACCTACACCGACAAGCCTATTATAGCTTGCCAGCATAGTTCTTTCCATTCTGCAAAAGTCACTCGCTGTACACTTTGGTTCGAATTAACGGGCGTCTCTGTTGCGTTCTCGCTGGCGTTTCAAAAGCTCCAATCCTTTAAGAATATCTCGTTTGATTTGCTTATCGCTGTAATTTTGCGGAAAGTATTTGCGAAGCTCATCACGCGGCAGTTTGATTTGTTCTTTTTGATTTGGTTTTTCTTCCGACAAAATAGCGTAAATAGCGTCGGCGGTAAGCAAGCCGTCCTGTGACATTTTCTTCAGCCTGATACTCTGTGCGTGTGACGGTGTGCAGTCGTTCATATTGATTGCGTCAAGCAAAGTGAGCTGTTCGTCACGGTCAAGGTAGGAGATTTCAACCGCAGGGTTAAAAGCGATTTTTTTGTCATCTACCATTGAAAGCAGTTCGGGAATTAAGCAAGTTAAGCGGATATAGCGTTGGATTTGTCGCTCACTATCGTCGCTGTCTTTGCTCACTTGTGTTATACTCAATAACTTCTCGCCAAGTTGGCGAGAAGTAACACCTTGATGTTTTATGGCGTCTAACTTCATCTTGTAGGCAAACGCTTTTTCGCTGGGCAAAATCGTTTCCCTTTGCAAATTGGCGTCCACCATTGCAATCACTGCTTCGTCGTCGGACATCTCACGGACGATTACAGGCATAGTTTCAATTCCGAGCACCTGACACGCCGCAAGCCTTCTGTGCCCCGAAATAAGCTCGTATCCGCCGTCAGGCAGAGGTCTGGCAAGCGCCGGGGTTATTGTGCCGACTTTGCGTATGCTTTCAATCATTCGTTCCATCTCCTCGTTGTTCTGCACCTTAAATGGATGATTCTTAAAAGGGTGAAGTTCGTCAAGAGGTATGTTCTTTACACGCTCAAGCTTTGCGTCGTCACGCTCCGCCTGCGTTGTAAATAGGTCATCCAGAGTCGGTAAAGTAAAATCTGATTTTCGTTTTGTCATCGTTCGTATCCTCTCTTTCTTGATTTATTAAGTCCGAAATATCGGCTTCGCATATTCTCCTCAATGAGAATATTTTCTTTGATTTTAGGGTTATCCTCTATAATCCTTGCCGCTGTTTTCCTGTCCTTTCGGAGCTGAGCCAGAGCCTTTGTGCAGTCATCTCGCTTGACAACAAGCTTTGTTTTTTCGTCGGGATCATGGCAAGAATCAATATCTCGGTAGAGCATTTTGCGGTAATCCGATATGAGCTTTATTTCTGAGTCTGTGTGTTTTATAAATACTTCCACAGAAGAAATATCGGTTAAGTGATTGTCGCAAATGAGCTGTACCTGTGCGGTGTGGCGGTCAAGCCAACGGCAAGCCTCACGCATTTCGGGCGATAACGGATTGTGTTTTTTGTTTTTCGGCAGCACGCCGAGCAGATATAAATATCTGAAATACAATGCTTTAAGACCCGTAATCTTTTTGGCGGTTTTTAAGTTGCCTTTAACAAAATGCGCCTTTTGAATTGTTACACCGAAGCTCTTTTTTTCGGTAAACTCATAGTATAAGCGGTAAGCTTCCTGCGGGTTGTTTCGCAGAGTATCTCTCATTTGGTCATAGATTGCGTCACGGTCATAGGCTTCTCCCAAACGGTACAAACGAGTTTCTTTCTTGCTGTTGACAGAGCGAATAGTAGCGTATTTATGGTATGGGTTTAGATCGATTACATATCCGAGCTGTTTCATAACATAGGTAAAAGCTTTGGGATTTGTACTCATCGAAAGTGCTTTATCTATCGCCTCACGCATTAAATTGTATCGAGTCGGCTCGCCGTTCTTTTCCGCAAAGTACAGCTTGCGGGGTGTCTTTCCTTTAGGATTTTTAATGACCGACAAACCATTTTCTTTGCAAAGCTCATCGGAAATACTACGCAGTTTCCAGTATGCTCCCTCGTTGCAGTTAAACTTCTTACCATTCCACATATTCACCGAATTGATGACCAAATGGTTGTGATATGTGCCGGTGTTAAAGTGCGTAGCGACCAGCACTTGATAATGGTCGCCCCACATTCTTTTGGCAAGCTCAACGCCGAGTTTGTGTGCAAGCTGGGGTGTGACTTCGCCTGTTTTGAAACTCTGATATGCGTGATAAGCCACATTGCCGACCGTCTTATCGAAGCGTTCTTGTACCGCTTTCATCTCGGCAAAAGCTGTTTCTGCGGTGCAGTTTACGCCTGTCACATACATTGCTTTTTCTTCACCGATTACGGTTTTTCTCTCGTCGCTTGCGTAGTGAAGTGCCTTGCAAATATCGCTGTAAATCGTCTTATCAGGGTTCGCCGCATAGCTCAAAACACGGCTGACACTATCGGTTATAGCCCATATTTTTGTTACTGCCACGGCGAATCACTTGCGCTTTCCGGCTCACCGATTGAGTGATAAGACTTCAATAATTTGCTCACAACATCGTTGAAGTTTGCATTTACATTGGCTTCGGAAAGCGACTTCCAATTGTCACGAAGTGAGGTCAAACCTCGGTAAGCTTCGTAAAATTCCTGCGGCAAGGTTGCCTGAACTTCCTTGCCCAACCCGAGTTTTCTAAGGTAAGCCGAGAGCGAAAGTCCACATTTTTTAGCGGCAGTTTCCATTTTTCTTTTTTCTCCCTCAGTCACTCGGATATTGATTGCAGTTGTTCTTTGTCTCATATATTTTCATTCCTTTCTCCTAAAAATCGGGGTTACAGGGGCGGCAAGTCCCTTTCGGCAATTTGCCGCCGGTTTTGTGGGTTTCAAAGGCAACACAAAACCTATGCTCGCTGTCCTTACGGATTGGCAATACCTGTATAGCCTTATATCCACTTTCTCAAAAAGTGACGATAGTGACGGCTGTGACGGCTTTTTCCTATATAGCGGATTTATTGTCATCGCCGTCATTGCCGTCATTCTTTTTTAAGTAAATCAGTCGGCTCGTGCCGGTGCGTTTTGTTTTGTATTCGATGCCTTGCGGCTGAAAAACTTCCGAAGAAAATCGGGCAAGTATTTTGGTCACGACATTCGGTGTAACCTCGGTTTCGTTCACCTGCGTTATAAGTTGCGTTGCAGTGCCTCGCCATTCTTTTATTTCCGAAATATAATCAACCAGCCGGAAAATAAACTTCGGTATTTCTTCACGGTGAATATCCTCCATATCCTTTCGCTCGACCAACTCCCACAAGTGACTGCGGTTGTCAAACTTCAAGGTCAGCTCCTGATATGCAATATCTCGACCGGTGGCAAGCAGCGTTCCGGTTTCGTTGGCACGGCTGCGTTTCAAAACAAAATTCGTATCTGCCGCACCCGTGATACCGGTGGAACCTGACACCTCGTTGAATGGGTCGCTGACATCTTTCAGCTTCCTGACATGGTGAACAACTACAACAGCAATGCCGTACTTGTCCGAAATATTTTTCAGTGCCGTTACATCGTCGTAGTCGCCTGCATACATTCCGCTTTTTCCGCCGGTGCTTTTTGAATCTCGAACCTTTTGAAAGGTGTCGATAATGACAAGTTTTGTTTTCGGAAAGTCGGAAAG
Organism: Neglectibacter sp. CSJ-5; assembly: GCF_032490475.1. NCBI lineage: Bacteria > Bacillati > Bacillota > Clostridia > Eubacteriales > Oscillospiraceae > Neglectibacter > Neglectibacter sp. CSJ-5. The sequence goes on from NZ_JAVYJC010000006.1 coordinate 158,266, forward strand.
ATACTGTTCGATTTGCTGTTCCAAGCCGTTGGCGATTTGAAAACTCGTTGTTGCAATGCGAAGTTCGGGCGGTGCTTCGTCTGTGATTTGATACAGGCGGCTTTGTATTCGTGCGTAGGTATCCTCCAAGCAGAGATAAAGTACATCGCTCTTGTGGGTTTCAAATTCCCACACGGGTTGTCCTCTCGCCACTTGAATACCGAGCCAAAGCATAAGCCAGCTCTTGCCGATTTTACTTGAACCCGAAAGCACACTTAGTCCTTGCGGTATCAAGCCGTCAACCACAAATAGGGTTTTTCTCATCGGCGTTGACAGCAGCGTGTCCGCATCAATCGTTTTCAGCTTCTCAACTTGCATTCTTCACACCTTCTTCCATAACATAATTGATGACATTGACCTTCGGAATCTTAAAAGCGTTTCCGATTTTAACGCCGGAGATATATCCGTTGTTAATCAGGTCGTATGCCAAGTGTCGGCTTACGCCGAGCATTTGTTGAAGCTGAGCTACTGTAACGATGTCCGGATATTCCGGGAACATCATCTTGTAAAGCTCTTTCAATTCTGTTTTTCTCATCTTCTTAACCTCCTTTGTGAGAAAAAAGCTGCACGGTATGTACAGCTATGTACAAGGCAACAGTCGAAAGGAGGACTCTTGCTGTTGCCTTTTCGCCGTTCTGCCCGAATGTCGTTTTTCTATCCCTGCCCCCATCTCGGCGGCGTTGCCCTGCTCACGTCGTCACAAACTACAGACCGTTTGCTTCCGTGTAAACACGAAAGCTCGCTCATTTCGCTGTTCCTCCTCTTCCCCAAAAAGTCTTTTGACTTTTCGGGGACCCCGGTTATCGCAAAGTCATATCCCATTCGGACGGTCATTCAGTTTTAGAAAATCAATTCTATTGCAATTTTGATTTGCAAATTCATTATAGCTGTGTATTGACACGAAGGCAACACTTTTGTATAATGTTATTTGTAGTGATATGGATTTGATAATTATTCGAAAATTCTCATTTTCTAAAACGGAGGTCTTAGCAATGAGCGAAAACCTACTCCAAACAGAAGATAAATACAGTGCCGTGTACTTTGAATTTGCTCCAAATAGATGGCACGTAACGGACGACGAAAAATCTTGCGTTCTTTCCGTGAACGGCGAGTACAATTACTCAAAACTGCTTGAGTTGTATAACGCTATCGAGGTCGATAGACGAGAAACGATTGCTTTGGCTGTTACCGGCAAAAAAGAATTTATTTTATCGGACGGTGAACTTCCTCAAATTAAGCAGGATACTGCCGATACGCTTGCTCGTTTGCGAGCTGTTACGCAAAAAATAAATTCTGTATTTGACTTTCTTCCTATGGGCGACAGCAGAGCTTATATCTCACCGATGAACACCGCTTCTGTCTTTTTTTCACCGGGCGAAGGAATTTTGAATTTTCTCTATGCTGATTTTGATTCGGCGTATAATGAATGCCTGAATCGCACAAAAAAAGACTTGCCTGATGAGACAAGTCTTGATATTTCTTTACTGACCGAAAAAGAAAAGAAATTGTATTATTATTTGGCTTTAACCGAAACGCAAAAACGCTTTAAGCCATTGATAGAAGCTTCGCTGTTTACAGCGGAATTTCCGCCGATTCTGCTTCATTGCTCAAAGCAGGAGTTGACGGACTATTACCAGTACCTTAAAAAAATGCAAAATAATCTATTGCATTTAATTGAAGCGACATTTGACGAGAATTTTTGCGACGGATTTTTCAATCGCCTAACCCACAAAACGAGATTTGCAGGCTACTGCCGTAAGCAAGGATTGCCGACAGAGCAAAAGCGAACGATTGTGCATAGCATCAGCATTGTTGATGCAGAACATCAGGTGGAAAATGTACTTGAGGGCTGTGTCGAGAGTGATTTTGATTTGCATATAAAAATGGCGGCCGCTTCGGAAGTTTCTCCGAGCGTTCAAAAGAATTTGGATGAGCTCGGTTTTACTATGCCGGAAATGATTGCCTTGTCTGCAATGCAAGCCGACGAGTACGAAACTTGTATTTGTGAAAGTATTGAACAGCAAATTGAGTTTGAACTGATACAGTTGTTGAAGTCCGACATCGGAATGCGTAAATGCAAACGCTGCGGTAAGTATTTCATTATGAAGGGCAATTACAATACTAATTACTGCGACCGCATTGCCGAGGGTGAAACCCGCAACTGCCAAGACTTAGCCGCACAAGAGAACTATAAAAGGAAAATGGCGGACAATGCCGCCATTCCCTTGTATCAAAAGTATTATAAGAGATATGCCGCCCGTGTTCGTGTAAGGCAGATTAAAGAGCCTGATTTCAAAAAGTGGAAGTATCAGGCGATGACAAAGCGCGACGAATGCTCCGACGGCAAAATCACCCTTGCGGAGTTTGAAGAGTGGCTTGAGGGCAGCTTTCCGAATAGGAAGAAGAAACAATAAAGTGAAAACTTGTGAAAGCACGGCTGATTTTTCGGCCGTGCTTTATTTAATAATATGCGTTTTATTCGAAAAAACGAATATACTTAACAACGGTATAATTTACATTATGAGCAGTTTGCCGATGGAACGGTAAAATGTATTGAAGATGAGATACCATTTGAGTTGCCTGACGGCTGGGCGTGGAGCAGGTTGGAACCGATTGCATCTTTGATCACAGATTATGTTGCCAATGGGAGTTTTGCAAGTCTTAAAGCAAATGTAAGAACCTACAAAGAGAAAAATTACGCTTTGTTCGTAAGAACTGTTGACTTTGCAAACAATTTCAAAGGTGATTTATCGTATATTGATAAGGAAAGTTATGATTTTCTTGAAAAATCAAAATTGTATGGTGGCGAATTGATGTTAAGTAATATTGGAGCATCAATTGGTAAAGTATTTAAGGTTCCTCATCTTGATACTCCAATGTCACTTGCACCAAATGCAATTATACTTAGATTTTTTAACGATATTACGTGTGATTATTTTGAATATGTATTCAAATCTTTTGTCGGTCAAAACTATTTGCAGTTTTTAAGCGGCGGTGCCGCTATGCCCAAGTTCAATAAAACAGATTTACGTGCAATGATTGTTCCGGTTCCGCCAATAAAAGAACAAGAAAGAATTGTAGAATCCGTAAAGAATACTTTTATCGGTATAGATGATCTTGATATTTCCTACAGTGGTTTGGCAAATACCATACAAAGTGTCAAATCCAAAATTCTTGACCTTGCAATTAGAGGAAAACTCGTTCCACAAGACCCGAATGATGAACCGGCTTCTGTTCTTCTTGAACGCATACGAGCCGAAAAAGAGGAATTGATTAAGCAAGGCAAAATCAAGCGTGATAAGAAGGAATCTGTCATCTTCAAAGGTGATGATAACTCTTATTATGAGAAGTATGGTGAGAAACTGCCAAGTGGTTGGGTTGTGACAAACTTTGAAACTATACTGGAATATGAACAGCCGACTAAATACATCGTTCATGATACCAATTACAAGCCGACATATAAAACACCTGTCTTAACAGCCGGTAAATCATTTATACTTGGATACACAAACGAAACGGACAATATATTTGATGATTTGCCTGTAATAATTTTTGATGACTTCACAACAGAAAGCAAGTTTGTCGATTTTTCTTTTAAGGTTAAATCGTCAGCAATGAAAATATTACACATAAATCAAGATTTAGTGCTTCCAAAATATGCTTTTTATCTTATGCAAGCCACAGAAATAGACCACGACAATCATCAAAGATATTGGATTTCTACTTACAGTCAGGAGATAGTTGCTTTGCCACCTATAAATGAACAGGAAAGAATATTGACGGCATTAGAGCATTATTTTAATTTGTTGGATACACTACAATAAACATTAAAGCGAGCTTACGATAAGCTCGCTTTAATGCTTTCTATAAGAACAAATAGATTATTGATTGCTTGGGCTATTTTACACTGTTCTTCAATTGACGGAACAGGAACTAAAATTCTATTCATGTTTTCTTGAGTAAGCTTTAATCTTGTTGTTCCGTATACATAATCAAAATAATCAATTGAATTTAGACAGTTCGTTAGATATTCCGGGAAAACGAGCGATTGTAGAATATGGGCGTGATTATTGATGCTATTATAAAAGTAGACACGGAAGGGTAGAAAAAAGCCTGTCCGTGGAGTATCATAAAGGTGAGTATTCTACCGGAAGGGAGCTCGTCTTTATGTCTAAACACTTGAATCCGT